>NZ_SEWF01000016.1 GCF_004168285.1 Emticicia agri
TCCCGTCCATAAACCTCAAAAATCACCCCAATTCTTATGCAATATAATGAAAATAAGCTAATTGAAATCTTTGTGAGATGCGATGATTTCTGTCAATTATTTGATAATTGGTTAGCAAAAAGGGGGGTACCTGCAAACCAAAACCAACCCTTAAGTACCTTAAGTGATAGTGAAATTTTGACACTTATTATATTCTATCATTATTCAGGATATAAATGCTTTCAGTACTATTATCAAGATTTAGTAAGGAATGTTTTAGTGAAAGATTTCCCTAAAATACCTTCATATAATCGTTTTATTGAATTAATTCCCTATCAGACTCTGAGATTACAAATGTTCTTAAAATACCTTTCTTTGTTTTCTATTAGGACGGGTAATTATTTTATTGATAGTAAGAAAATGCCCGTTTGTGATAATAGACGAATTCATTCAAATAAAGTCTTTGTAGGGTTTGCTGGTCGTGGAAAATCTTCTACTGGTTGGTTCTATGGACTAAAAACCCACCTGATAATCAATGAATTAGGTCAAATTATTAATTTCGCCCTTACACCAGCCAATATCTCTGATAATGATGACAGACTTATGAATTATATGTTTGATGGTCTAAAAGGACAATGCTTTGGTGATAAAGGATATCTAACTAAACTCTTTGAACAATACTATCTCAGAGGGCTTTTATTGATTACTAAAGTCAGAAAAAATATGAAAAATAAACTGATGAAAATAAAAGACAAAATCAACCTAAAAAAACGGGCTTTGATAGAATCTGTCAATGACATTCTAATGACTGTTTTTGACATAGATCATACCAGACATAGAAATCCTATCAATGCTATGGCTCATACTTTTGGTGGACTAATTGCATATTGCTTTTATGAGACTAAACCAGCTACTTTCATCATTAAATAAACATCGAATTCACGTTACTTATAAAAAACCTGAATGAATCAGCGATGCCTTTATCATTAATAGTCTCTAATTCATCAAAATAGTAAGTAAAACGTAACCACTTGCCTTCAGTTTCGTCAATTTCCCAATTATCAGGATTATATTTTTTTACCTGATTTTCTTTATTCAAGAACTTACCCTGCTTTTTTTCGTAATATGTATTGATTCCTTCAATGAATTCAGGTCCGAAATACTGAGCATTTTCATCAGAGTCATAGTTAAGGAGAGGGTTTACTAAAGAAAAATAGGCTAAAAAATCAAAGTTCAATTCAACTTTTTTTTATCCTTTCTTTTAATTCCTCTACTACTTTTTCATCACTTAAATCATAAGGGTTACGCCCCCACACTAATAACCATACAGCCATGTTCTTTTATTTATTGGCACAAATATACGTTTTTATAAGTTATTTAAACCCTCACTTCTTCACCAACTTAATCACATACCCTCCACCGGGTGCTAAATGAATTTTTAGTATATCTTTTTTGGTAAGTACAGCCGTAGATAGGTTATAGTCAGCAGGGTATTTATCGGCATTTACGCCATCTTTGCAAACGGTAGCAGTATAGGTTCCTGCTTCTAAAAAATCAAGCGGTACGGTCAAATCACAGGCAGTAGCATCAGTCATGGCAGCTATATACCATGTTTTGTCTTTCTTACGGGCTGTTACGATATAATCACCTAACTTGGCATCAAGTACTTTGGTATCATCCCAGACTGTAGGAATACCTCCTAAAAACTCCATAAAATTCGGTTCCATTAGTCCCTGTGAGGGATTGCCCGCAAAAAACTGGATAGGGCTTTCATAAATCACAAACATCGCCAGTTGTTGCGTTCGGGTAGTCATTGACATTACATTCTCGGCATGTGCCTTAAAACCTTGCACAGTGGCATTGTTCAGCATACCCGGCTCGTAGTCAAGCGGCCCTGCCAGCATTCTGATAAAGGGCAACCTTAAATTATGCTCAGGTGTTACCTTATTGCTCCAGATATTGTATTCAGAGCCTAATACTGCTTCACGTGCTACGGCATGAGGAAAAGTCCGGTTAAAGCCCGCAGGCTTAAAAGCACCATGAAACATGAGCATGATTTTATGACGGGCGCAGGCTTCGGCAATTCTATAAAATAGTTGTACGGCCTTTTGGTCGTCTCTGTTTATAAAATCTGTCATGATAAAATCTACTCCCCATTGATTAAACTGGTCTAAGGCAGGTTCTAATTGCTTTTCTAAAGTCAGAGCCAATGTCCACATACTAATTTTTACTCCTTTGCTTTTTGCATAGCTCGTAATCTTCTGCATATCAATTTCAGGCGTGATTTTAAAGAGGTCATTATTATCGCTCCATCCGGCGTCCATCATGATACGTTCGAAACCAAAGCGTTTCGCAAAATCGATATAATACAGATAGGTTTCAGTATTGATACCACTCTTGAAAGGCACGTTGAAAATATTAGAAGTAATTATCCACTCATCGGTTGCCTTACCCGGTTTTACCCACGATACATCTGCCACTCTTGATGGAGAGGCTAATCTATAAACGAGGTCGTTGGCAGGCAGGTTTTTGTCTTGTGGGGCAATCATTAAGACCCGCCAGGGGAAAACCCGGTTCCCTTTGGTTTTGGCGATATAATCTGCTCGCTTGGTTACGTATTTTAAAGAATATAACTCCTTTGATTCTGTTTCTTCTGCCGGATACGGTGCAAAATTCCCCCGCAGAGCATTACTCATGGTGCCCACTAAAAACATTCCCGGGTAATCTTCCAAATCTGATTCGGTAATGGCTACTTTTGGTGATTGTTCGGGAGCTATCAATACAGGAGTAAAGAATAAATCATTGGCAGAAATACTATCCATTGCCTGAATAGTGTAGAGTTCTTCAAAACTGGTGTGATATTTATCCATTTTGGCATCAGGCACTACTTTCGGGAAATATACTTGATGATTTGTGGGGAAATAAAAATCTGCCACTTCATTTTTTACCAGAATGTCATCTTTGAAGCTGGTCGTAATTCTATAAGCTACTCCATCATTATAAACTCTGAATATTACGCCAAATGAATTAGGGAAACTCAAGGTCAGCTCATTGTATTCATCAGGAATCTGTTTTCTTTTTTCGGGTACAGGCGAAATGATGATGCTTTTATTGCTACGCTGTGAAAATACAGGATTGGCTAATCCGTCTGACAATTTCTTTCCATCTGATAAAATCATATCAATTTCCGATGGAGCAACCAATAGCTGATTTTTATAAGAAATACTATAAGCTAATTTATCGGCTACATTAACTGACAGACGAATGGACTGGTCGGGAGAATTAATTTCCCTGACAATAGCTGCACTGGCTATATATGCGCTTATCAGCAGTATAAATGTACAGAGATAGTGTTTCATAGGTGTAGGTTGATTTTTCGAATATAATGCTCCGAAAATACGTAAATCACCTGTTAAATACTAATCAATGGCATTTTATGTCTATCTTCTGAAAATTTTCCTGAGCATTTACCGGAGTTTTAAAACGGCATCACAAAATGCCCTGAAAATCTGGTATCATAAGCTGTCAGCAGGATATGTTGGTCGGCTCCTGAATTCTGTGCCACTACTAAGTGCACTTTTTGCCCGGCATTCATTTTTATGTCTATTGACAGATTCATGGTTGTTTGCGTATTAGCGAATATTTTCTCCCGCACAGTGGTATGAAGACTCCCATTCAGATACATATAAAGGCTATATTGGCCGGTTGTAGAGGTAGTAGCTTTCCATCCAACAACAGCATCAAAATGATAAATACCGTTTCTGGGTGCAGTAAAATTATTATCTGTCGTACTATAAAAACTTCCATAGTCATATTCTTCAGTACCAAATGGTATAGTTGTAAAGCCTGAACCGGGTACTGTGAGAGATTCTCCTCCGAAATTCTTTACTGAAAATGCCACAGGAGCCATTTTCATAATTGTACCATTATTATCACTTCCAAGATACCCTATATTTGCACCTGCCAGACTTGATGACCTTATATTACCACTAACATCTAATTTATCCTGCGGATTATCTGTACCAATGCCAACATTTCCGGCCCCTGTTATTCTGACTCTTTCGGTAAAGGCACTACTTCTGCCTGTGCCAAAAAGAATATTAGTGCTTGCATCAGGTACATACAACTGAAGGGCAGCCACCTGAATCCCTATTCCGTAGTGATTATCGGTATCAGCATTACTACCGCCCCATAAAGAAATTTTGTCTCCTACAGTATTCGCAAAAGTTAAAGGATGTTTGGGTGTCATCATACCAATTCCCATTTTATTATTGACCATATCAAAACCGAATTTCCAGTTTGATACCGTACCCATACCAAAAAGGCCAAAAATATCATTATTATACATCCCGGCAAATGCACCTTCCTCATTGTTAGATTTATTATACCAGATACCCGCTGTTTCACCATTGCCATGCATTATTCTTGCCCGACCTCTTACATCTAACCAATAATCGGGTATCCCTCCCATTATACCCACTTTTCCATCGGTATTAATGATTAACTGCTGGAATCTGTTATTAGTAGCAAATTTTAAAGGATGATTCGAGTGTGTCTGAATAAAAGCATCTACATTACTTGCGTACGTACCTACCCTTACAGCTCCATTATCGCCTGAATGTTCAAATCCAAGCCCGCTTTTTTTAATAATGGAAGCTGGCGAATTCAGCGAAGAAACTGGTGTTATTTCAATAGATTGTCCAAAACTAAAAGAAGAAATACAAATCAGAATAAAGGCAAGTTTTTTCATAGCTTAAAAATTTAAAATTCAATAATGCCCGGTTTAGTATCAGGCAATTAATTTCTTACAAAGCTATGGTCAATTGCAAAAGCAGTCAATTACGGAAATCCGTTATAAAAGTAAAGTGCAATATTAATAATACCGGGAGGTTTATGGCTAAAAATATCGAAGTGCTGATACCCCTAAAATGAACCAGTAAACAGGTGCAACTTAAGTTCAGGAGCTAATTCATAAGCAGCATCATTACTCTGCTGTTTTCTGCTGGAATGGCTCAGAAGATAATCAGCGGTTAATACATAGCAAGTATTACCTCTACTTGGTTTCTACTTCTCTATCGGGTATATATACATTAAAAGTAGCGCCATTGTTGGGCCTACCAAAAACCTCTATAAGACCTTCGTGATTCTGCACCACCTTGCGGCAGATAGTCAGGCCAATGCCTGTACCCGAATATTCTGTTTTTCCGTGCAGGCGTTGGAATAGCTCAAATATCTTATGCTCATATTGTTGTTCAAAACCTATACCATTATCAGTAAAGCTCAGTTTCCAGTATTTTTTATTATTAATAGCTCTTGCATCACGTATCTCGTCGCCTGACATCCGGCTGACTTTAATGGTGATACGTGGCGGAACATCAGCCTTACTATACTTAATTGAATTGGAAATAATATTGGAAAATAACTGATAAAACTGTGTAGGAATAATATTGATTGTTGGCAACACGTCAGATTCAATAACCGCCTTTTTCTCATCAATTCTTTCGCTAAGGCTTTGTTTGGCATCTTCTAACAATAAATTCAGGTCGGTTTTAGCAAAGATGGCTTCATCGGTTGTCATGCGTGAAAAGTTCAGCAGATCTGCCAGTAAACTCTTCATGCGCTGCGTTGACCTGACAATGCGAGAGAAATAATCTTTGGCGGTGTCAGATAATTCTTCTTTAAGCAAAATACGCTCTGTAAATGCCTCAATCTTATACAATGGGTCACCTAAATCATGAGAGGCAATATAGCTGAACGAAGCTAATTCGGCATTACTATGTTCTAATTCTATATTTTTGCTTTCAAGCTGTTGGAAAGTCTCCAGCAATTTCTGTTCTTTTACTCTCAACTCTGTTAAATCAATACTGATGCAAAGCATACCCGTGGCAACGCCTTTTTTATCTTTGCGCACATCGCCCTTAGAGTAAATATATCTTAATACACCCTGCTTATCATACCGACGATACTCAGCCTCAAAAGGTTCTCCGGTTGTTCTTGATTTTTCTATCGCATTACCAAGTATCTCAATATCATCGGGATGCACATTTCCAAAAGTATTGAAATCAATCACAATTTCTTTGGGTTTATAGCCATATAGACGATAGTTCTCGTCTGACCACTGAATGGTATTTGTCGTAAAGTCAATTTCCCAGCTACCTATTTTGCCTATGCGCTGCGATTCTGATAGCTGTGCTTCACGTAATTGCAGATTTCTGTTTAGTAGAACATCTTCGGTTACATCCTGCAAACTGGCTACTAACATAGTTTCTGCACCCAAATTCAAGATACCACCTGTACCTTTGATATACTTGAGAGAGCCATCTTTGGTATAGGCTCTAAATGATAGCTCACTAATCTTTTTCTTTACCAAAAACTTCTTACTGATTTTCTCTAATTCCGGCAGGTCGTCGGGGTGTACAAAACTTTTCAGTTTCTTTACAGTAGGTGTAAATTCTTTAGGCTTATACCCAAAAATACGGAAAAGGTTATCAGAATAAGTAAACTCATCGTTTTGCAGATTCCAGGTCATACTTCCCATTTTTGAGCTAACCTGTGCACCCTCAAAGGCTTTATTCTGAATAATGAGTTTTTTGTTAAGGTCTTCTAATTGGGCTTGCGTGCGGCTCAGGTGTTCCTGACGGTTAATGAGTTCCTGATTCATGCTAATCAGTTCCTCATTGCCAGACTGTAATTCTTCTTTTGAAGTCTCTAATTCTTCGTTAAGGGTTTGTAATTCTTCACTACTGCTCAGTAGTTCTTCATTAGCATTCTGCAATTCTTCATTGGCAGCCTCCTGACTTTCTGTAATATTCAGAATATCCTGCCGTATCTGTGCTAATTCTTTTTCTAATTGTTCAATATGTAATTCTGCCAGACTCTTTTTGGCCTTGGTAGTCCCTCTTTTATAGGATTCCGGTTCTACCGGTAAAATAGCCCTTTTATTAAATACAATCAGAAAATGCAAGGCCACCGACTGGAGCAAAGGAATTACTTCTATAGATACCAGATAAGATTCGCTACCGTGTTTAACCAGTATATTTTCTTTGGTTACAGTCTCTTTTTCAACATGTGCCTTGTGCAACAGGTTACGTAAATCAAAAGCCAGTTCTTTGCGAACCATTTTCAGTATATTTAGGCTGGCTTTGCCTGGCGATGGCATAAAAAATAAGGAGGTATCGCCCCTGAAATGAATAATATCATTCTGGTCACTTACAATTACACAAGGTGGTGTATAATGATTTAATAATATATCATCAGCGTTCTTCTGAAAATCAGTCTGACTTATCAGAGGTGTATGGATTGTATCGGGTTTATGGTTTTTTGTCTCGTCCATACTTTCGGGCGAATCTTGTGTAAAATGACTGATTGTATATTTCCGGCTAAAGAATTTATCATGATTACTGATTAATGTAAACAAATCTGATACTACATTGGCAGTTTCAGATTTACCCAGCCACAATACCCCTTTTTCTTTGAGTGCATAATGAAAAGTAGTAAGAGCCTTTTTCTGCAAAAATGTAGTCATATAAATAAGTACATTCCGGCACGAAACTAAATCAATTTTTGAAAAAGGAGGGTCTTTCAGAAAGTTGTGTACGGCAAAAACACAGCTATTTCTAACAGTTTTGTTTATCTGATAAGTACTATTATCTAATTTAATGAAATACCGCTCTAATAAATGCGGTGGAATACCCTGTACGTCCAGCGCATTGTATGTGCCCGACCGGGCTTTGGCGATGTTACTTTCAGAAATATCTGTAGCAAAAACCTGAATTTTTATTTCAGGAGCTGTGCGAGCTAAAAAATCGTGTAGGCTGATGGCAATAGAATAGGCTTCTTCGCCCGATGAACACCCTGCCACCCATACCCGTATAGTACTCTGGCTTAATTTACTCTCCAATAAATGCGGATATACACGCTCGCTTAACGACTGAAAAGTTTTAGAATCACGAAAAAAAGAGGTTACCGGAATAAGAAAATCTTTCAGCAGTAACTCTAATTCTTCTTTATTGGTTTTCAGAAATTCATAATATTCTGTTACGTCTTCGCAACGACAAAGCCCCATCCGGCGGGCAATTCTTCTGCGTAAGGTAGATTCCTTATAATAGCTGAAATCAATGCCTTTATGCTGACGAACAAGAAAGATAATCTGCTTTAAAACTTCTTCATAACTACGGGGAATAGCCTTGTCTTCTTCATCAGGATAGTTTTTATTGACCAACTGTTGAAGTTTGATCAATTGTTCGGGTATTTTTTCGACTTTCAGAACAAAATCTACCGTTTGAGCCTCAATGGCATTCTGTGGCATTCCTGGAAAGTTAGCTGATTCGGGTTCCTGGACAAGGGTAATACCCCCACATTTTTTAATGGCTTGTAAGCCTAAGGTGCCATCTGTACCCATACCCGAAAGTACGATGCCAACGGCATTGTTTTGATAAATTTCACCTAATGAATGAAAGAATATATCAATGGAGTACACTACCGGATTTTCATTGTCACGGGGTAATAACTTTAATACGCCATCGCCAGTGATTAATATTTTATTTTTAGGAATAGTATAAATGTGGTCAGGTTTTATACTGACCTCATCGCTTATCTCCAGTACAGGAATATCAGTATAATTAGAAAATATTTCAGGTAAAAGGCTTTCATGGTCTGGAGGTAAATGTAATACCAGCACATAGGCCATGCCTGAGTTTTTGGGAATAGCAGCAACAAATTTCTGAAAAGCCTCAACTCCTCCGGCAGAAGCTCCCAAACCAACTATTGTGAAATCTTGCGGAACCTTCGGAAGAGGTGCGGAACGTTTTTTACTCATAATGGACAAGGGTTAATCAAGTCAAGTGGGTAAGGTTTATATACTGAAAAATATCAGGTAAAACTTTCATGTTTAGGAGAAATCAAAGGTATAGATTTTTTTTAAATTTATTCAATTGTCCATCACTAAATATCAGTATTAAGGGTCTGAAATATGTTTAGGTTTTAAATTCTTAAATCTTTTTCCTTTGTAATTTGCATTATAAAATAACACACTATTAACAAAGAGAAATATGGCATGGAATCCGGATACCTACAATAAGTTCAAGTCAGAAAGATTTGCTCCGTTTTATGATTGTCTGAATTTAATAGAAATCAGAAAACGAATTGATGTCATAGACTTGGGTTGTGGCACAGGAGAACTGACAAGAAAATTAGCCGATGCTTTACCGGAATCAAACGTAGTAGGCATCGACTCTTCACCGGAAATGCTGAATGACTCAAAGGCTTTTGAAAATGAATGGTTAAAATTTGCCTTGAAAAGCATTGAAGAACAGGCAACTGAAAACACTAAATGGGATTTGGTTTTTTCAAATGCGGCTATTCAATGGGTTTACCATCATGAAGCATTACTGCCCAGGATAATTTCTATGATAAAACCCGGCGGGCAACTGGTGATTCAGTTGCCTGACCAGAAACAGAATCTATCTAACCTTATTTTAGATGAATTAGCTGCCGAAGAACCCTTTTGCGCTGCTTTAGATAACTGGAAAAGAAACACGCCTGTATTAACCATAGACAGATATGCCCAGATTCTTTTTGAAAATGGCAGCCAGCAAATGACCGTTTTTGAAAAAATTTACCCGCTTGTGTTAAAAGATTCTGAGGCACTATTTGATTGGGTTTCAGGCACGGCACTCATACCTTATACAGAAAGATTGAGCGGAGCTATAAAAGAGCAGTTTATAGATGCTTATAAAGCACGTCTAAAAGAGCGTTTTCCGAATTCTCCGGTATTTTATCCGTTTAAAAGAATAATTATGGAAGCGAAATTTTAAGCACATTTTGCAATGTTTTATTCATTACTGCTATATATTTGAAATGAATATCTATTTGATTTTTACAACAAGTGTATGGAAACAGTTTCAATAGAAGAGTTTTATAAACAAACAAGCTACAAAAATGACGATGGCGAAGTTATCTCTCTTTTACCGAGAGATTACAGCCGGGAAATCGGGCATTTTAATGTATTTAATATAGAAGAGTTCACCAGACAATACAGAGAAAAACCTGTAATGCCCTATAACCGACGCGCCTACTATAAAATCAGCCTCATCAGGGGTAGAAACAAGGCTGAGTATGCTGATAAGGTGATTCATATTGAAAAGAATGCCTTGCTGTTTGCTTCGCCCAAAATACCTTACCACTATGTGCCTGAAGATACCAATCAGGCGGGCCACTTCTGTGTATTTACCGAGGAGTTTTTAATGAAGAATAAGAGTGGGGTCGTATTAGACGATCTTCCCATTTTTAAATCAGGTGGCTATCCGGTATTTCAATTATCAGAAGGCGAAGTAGAAGATATTAACTATATATTCAGAAAAATGCACAAAGAATTATCTTCTGACTATGTATATAAATATGACTTAATACGAAATTATGTATTAGAACTGATTCACTTCGGACAAAAACTGCAACCTGTTACAGCCCTTTATACAAGCCACAATGCCTCTGCCCGTGTTTCTTCTTTGTTCATCGAATTATTAGAACGCCAGTTCCCGATAGAGTCGCCACAGCAAAAACTAAACCTGCGCACGGCCAAAGATTATGCCGACAGGCTTGCTGTGCATGTAAATCATCTGAATAAAGTACTAAAAGAAAATACAGGTAAAACTACCACCGACCTGATTAGCGGCAGGATTATCAGAGAAGCTAAAATCTTATTAAAACAAACCGACTGGAATGTGTCAGAGATTGCCTATTCTTTAGGATTTGAAGAAGTAGCACATTTTTCCAACTTCTTTAAGAAACAAACCTCGCTTACCCCTTTAGGTTTTCGTTCATGATTGATTCTTGCAAATATCAGATTGAATCCAAAAATTGAATAACTAAAACTTGAGTCGTACAGGTACCCATATCTCCTCCGAATTTGGGTCAGCATTTTTGTATTTAGTACCCAATAGTTCAAAGTGCGGGCGGTCATCAAGCATATACTCCGAATCAGGTAGCCAACTGCTGAATATGTATTGAAATGTACTGTTATCAGTACTGGAGCCTTTATGCAGAAATACCGCATATAATCCCCTCGTTAGCGTAAAGGCTTCCATTCCCTCTGGAATGGCATCAAAATCAGTTACCTCAACGGCTGCCCATTTTTCAAAGAGTTCATGAGGATTGAATGGACTGAAAAACGCAGGCGAATAGAGTTGCAATGAATAAAGTTCACTGCCAACGGCGTTTGTTATCTCTTTTCGGTATGGTATAAAACTCCGCCATAATTCTCTGGTCTTATTGTCAGCAAAAGACATAGCCAAGTGCTTGCCTATAAGTTTCTTTTCGTGTAAGATTTCGACTCTCGGTTGTAGCATCATCATATCAGATATATTTCCATCTAATTTGTTATAGTTATTAAATTTACTATCGGTTCTACTCCCCTTTGTGCTTCGACAAAAAAAGAGAATATGATGAAACGTTAAGTTTAGCTGTTACTATATGGCCTTTTGGCTATTAATCACACAAAGCAGGTAAATCTGGATTTGAATGAAACTCAAACATCTTTGCTAATTGCGAATAAGTAGCTCTATCGGTAGAAAGAGATAACTCAGCTAATTCTTTTTGAGGTATCCAGGCTGTACCTGAAGTTTCGCTGGTTTGCGCCAGTAATTGACCACCTGTTACCTCGCATAGAATGAAAAACTTATATACATACCAGGGTTGGTAGGGGTGTGGGTGCATTTTCTTATCGAATACTGCTAAGAGCCTTGTCGCTTTTACTTTCAATCCTGTTTCTTCCCATACTTCTTTTTCGGCTACTTCAAATGGGGTATAGCCTATGTCTGCCCAGCCTCCGGGTACTGTCCAGCGGTTATTATCTATTTTTTCCTGCACCATCAACAGTTCATCAGTACCACGAAAAATAATTGCCCGTATATCTACTTTGGGTGTCCGGTACCCTATTTCATCAGGAAAAAGCTGAACAATATGCTCAATAGCTACATTACTTAGCTGTGCTAAAATCTGCTGACCAATGGTATTGATTTCTTCGTAACGTTCACGGTCATAGACACTCTCTGTATAGGCCAATCCGGTTTGTGCTAATGCTTGCAGGCGTTGAGAAACCAATAACCAGTTGAGGGGATCCATGTTATAGTTGATAGTTTAGGTAGAAAACAGATAATTCACTGACTAATGGGTATGAATTTCTGAATTTCTTTGATTTTAACATCTAATTCTTTATCTATAGTAAGTAAAGTATCTTTGTTAGGCTTAGCTTTATCCTGATACTTTTCTATATAGACCAAAGTTTTAGTAAGTTTTAAAATAGACCTTAATTCTTCAATTTTTTGCACTTTTAAGTCATGATTATCAACAATATCTCTTAATTCCCTTGTTTTACCATGATAATTTTCCAGACTTTTCTGGATTATAGAGGCGTATTTTTTTTTAGAAGAGAATCATTAATGTTCTCTACAACAGCCTTAGCATTTTCATAGTAAATATTATTCTTACGATCGTATAACTTGAAAGGCTTCTCAAGTCTATCCTTCTCCCACAACAGTAAGTTTGTAGTTCCTTCTAATTTAGCTAATACTGTATCTGTTTTAAGGAGTTCTTCATATATATTACCAAGAATATCAGGACTACTTCCATATCTTTCATAAACATCGGTCTCTTCAATGGCTTTCTCAACTACTTTAACGTCCTCGGGTTTGGATTCACTTTCACAGCTTAACATAAAAGTGCATAACACTGCAAGGCAAGTGTAGGAAATAACTTTTTTCATATAGCAAAACATTTATAGTTTATAATAATTAATCCTTCAATCACTCATTCACCCAACTGGCAGCCATATATGAAACGTAGCTCCTTCACCGTCTTTTGATTCGGCAGAGATATAGCCTTTGTGTTGTTCAACTATTTTCTTCACGATACTTAGGCCGATACCTGTACCCGAATACTCAGATTTGCCGTGCAGACGTTGGAAAAGATTAAAGATTTTCTCTTTAAACTCTTCCGGAAAACCAATCCCATTATCTTTGAAAATCAGGTGTGCAAACGATTGTTTGGGGTCAGCCAGGCTATTTACCTGCTTCCCTTTTTCTATTTTTGAAGAAATACTAATCTTTGGTTTTTCTGTTGAAAATTTCAATGAATTGCTAATCAGATTGGAGAAAAGTTGGTTTATCTGTAAATTATTGGCTTTGATAGTAGGCAAGTTGCCACTTTTAATGGTCGCATTTTTTTCTTTTATCAACAATTCAAAGTCAGTTTGTACATCTGCCAGTATCTTATTCAAATCGGTTTCTGTAAAGTCTTCACCCGTTTTTGACAAGCGACTATAGGTAAGGACTGACTGAATCAAATCGCTCATGCGCTGGGCAGAAGAGTTGATTTTTTCGAAGTATTTTCTGCTACTTTCGCTTTCAAAACCACTTTTTTCAATCAGATGAATAAAAGTTCTGATTTTTCGCAAAGGTTCCTGTAAATCGTGGCTGGCAATATAATTAAACGATTCAAGCTCTTTGTTGGTGTTTTCAAGTGCTTTATTCTTTTCTTCGAGCATCATTTCAGAATGTACAATATCGGTTACATCTCTCGACATAATAATTACCCCTTCTATCTTATTCTGAATTTTTAACGGGATGAAATAGGTATCTATAAAGTAATTATCTAAAGCAATAGCCCTTCTTTTGTTGAAATGAACTGTTTCACCTTTTAGTGCGCTTAAAATAGCGTCGTGTTCTTCTGTCCCTTTTGCTTTGGGATTAAATTCAAATAAATGCTTACCATAAATATCTTCTCTTTTCTTCTTGATTTCTTCTTCAAATCGCTTATTAACAGTAATGATTTGAAAGTCTTTATCAATTACCAGAATAAACTCTACCGAAGAATCGATTAATTGTTGCAGGAACGATTCTGAATTTTCGAGTGCTGTATTTTTTTCTATAAGCTCGATAGTTCGTTCTTTAACAATGGTTTCTAATTTTTCAGTAAAGAGTTTTTGCTCATGAATATCCATGAAATTACCAATCCAGTTAATAATTTCTCCCTGCTCGTTTCTGATGGGTTCGCCTTGCCCGTAATGCCAACGATATTCTCCGGTTTTGCTTTTCAGACGTAGCTCAATTTTATAAATATTACCTGTATTGAGGCTATGGTTCCAGGCCTGAAACATTCTTTCAAAATCTTCCGGATGCAGCGTTTTTACCCAGTTTTCCGGCGATGATTCATGCCCTGTATATTCCACCCAGCGACCGGAGGCATACTGTTGGTTTCCCCGGGCATCCGTCATCCATACCAATTGAGGCAATGTTTCTGCTAATGTCCTGAACTGCTCTTCACTGGCTTCTACTCTTTTACGAGCCGATACTTGTTCGGTAATATCGGTAGCCATTACCGTAATGCCTGAAATACTATTGTCTAAATCATAGATGGGTTGATAGACATAGTTATAATAAATATCTTTGATTTGGCCATCTTTGATAATGCTTGCCTTTTCTTCATTGCCGTAACGTACCTCGCCAGTTTCATATACCTCTTGCAATAATATAGGAAAATTCTGCCCTCTCAACTCCGGTAATACTTCTAATAATTTATTACCGACTATATCGCTGGTTTTTCCCCATGAAGCAAGCAAGGGCTCATTGACAAAAGTAATGACCATATCCGGTCCTTTCAGAAGCAGAAATATACTTGGTGATTGTACCAATACATTTCTGAACTGTCTTTCACTCGACTCTACTTTTCTGCGGGCTTCTACTTGGGCAGTTGATTCAATTACATGCACCATCAGCTCGTTAATGATGCCATTTTCGTTCTTGATAGGATAAATCACAAAATCCCAATAACCTGAACGGGGCTTGCCTTTATATAAAAAAGAAGCAAAAAATTCATTGGCCGCAAAAGGTTCACCGCTGTTATATACGTAAGAGAAAATTTCATAGATGCCCTGCCCTTCAAACTCTGGAAATAGTTGTTTTAAACTATACCCTAACATCTCTTCAGCCTGGCGTCCAATCAATTGCTGAAATTGGGCATTGGTTAAACTGAATACATGTTCAGGGCCTTCAAGGATAGCAATAGCCGCAGGAGCCTGCATTAAAAAACCTCTTAAACGCTGTTCGACCTCCTGGCGGGTATGAGCAATTTTTAATTGAGATTTTACCCTTGACAATAACTCATTGGCCGAAAAAGGCTTGGTCATGTAATCATCGGCTCCGGTTTCATAACCCTCTATTCTCGATTCCTCTCCTGCCCGGGCAGTAATCAGAATTACCGGAATATGTGCTATTTTACAGTCGTTTTTTACCGCTTTCAGTAATTCAATACCGTCCATTACGGGCATCATTACATCGCTTAAAATCAGGTCAAGGGTATTTTGTTCTATCAATTGCAGGGCTTCCTTTCCGTTTCCTGCTGTAAGCGTGTTATATTTTGTGCTAATAATCGACTCAATATGATGCCGCATATCTACATTGTCGTCAACAATTAGAATAGTTGCCAGACTTGCATCAAAGCTATGCTGCTCAATTATTGACTTATCAGTTTTATTGTGCAGAAAAGAGGTAGCTTCATCAATATACAAATTTGAAATGGCTTCGGTAAAATCGGCTGTTTCTTGTATTTGCCCATTAGGTAAATGGGTTTTACCCAAGGGAATACTTACCGTAAATTTAGTTCCAACGCCTTCCTTACTTTCTACCTTTATTTCTCCTTTATGCAGTTGAACCAGTTCTTTCACCAACGACAGACCAATACCTGTACCCTCGTGTGTACGTCCGGCGGTATTCTGTACCCGATGAAAACGGTCAAACATATGTGGTAATTCTTTAGCCGGAATCCCCACACCTGTATCTTCTACACTTAGCATTGCCTGTTGCCCTTCAGCATATATTTTAAGCGTAATAGTGCCTTGAAGCGTGTATTTAAACGCATTTGACAACAGATTGAATACAATCTTTTCCCACATCTGTTTATCTACATACACAGGCTTGCTGAACTTCCCTTCATCAACAACTAACCCTAAACCTGCTTTTTCTATCACTGAACGGAAATTAGAAGCCAGGTTTTTGGTATAATCAGGCAAATTGGTTGGTACAAAGTGAGCCTGATGCCTACCACTCTCAATCCGGCTGAAATCAAGTAGGGTATTCACTAATTTTAATAAGCGTAGGGCATTGCGGTGAGTTACTTCTACATGTTGCCTTTCGTAAGGGCTCAGGTGAATATCAGGCTTATTAAGTAGTTCTTCTAAAGGTCCGAGCATCAACGTAATAGGTGTGCGAAACTCATGGCTGATATTGGAGAAAAACAGGGTTTTAGCTTTATCAAGTTCTTCTAATACCTGCGCACGTTTGCGTTCTTCTTCATAAGCAAGGGCATTATTTACCCCTAAAGAAATCTGGTCGGCTGTTAACTGGATAAAGTTTTTATAAACCTCGTCAAATTGCCTGTAAGGATTCAGACCTATACTCAGAATCGCCAAAGGAAATTTTTTATTGGCACCTTTGATAGGTACATGAAGAAATTGATGAGGAACCACATCCCATGCGCCTTTGGGTAAATCACCCCAACGGCCATTATTATATGATTCTACCAGTCGGTTTTCAGTAACTGCCCTGCAAAAACTTTCATTGTTTATGGTTGGTTTCGTTACCTCAACAATATCCGGTAAGGTGGGGTGTTTTTCTTCAAATCCGGCTGTGGCTACCAATTCTCCGGTATCGCCTGTATCATTTATTTTATAAATCAGAGCAAAGGGGAAATCCCATTTATTAAACTCAACAGCTTTTGCTGCCTGTATGTACACTTCTTTTTCAGTTTTTTTCTGTACAAGGCTGTCTAATTGCTGTAAAGTTTTCAACGAACGCTCATTAATGATTCTTTCAGTATCGGTGGTGTTGTAGCAGATAATCCCGGCAGGCTTGTCATCATCGCCTAATACAGGAGTGTACGAGAATGTATAGTAGGTTTCTTCCGGAAAACCACTCCGGTGCATAATCAATAACTGTGACTCAACATAAGTGCCTTCATCTTTCAGCATGGCTTTTGAAAGTAAGGGGCTTATGTCTTTCCATATATCTTTCCAGACAACAGAGGCAGGTTGGCCCAATGCAACAGGGTGTTTGCCACGTACAATATCAATATAAGTATCGTTATAGAGTTTGATAAGCTCTTTGCCCCAACCAATCCAGATAGGTTGTTGCGAACTAAGCATGATACGGACACAGGTTTTTAATTCCTGCGGCCAATGCTCCGGGCTACCCAATGACGTTTGACTCCAGTCGTAATTACGAATACGTTCACCCATTTCTCCACCCCCGGCCAGGAACTCATGGATTCTTTTGTCTGACATAAACTTTTTTTTTACAAGTTGAGCTTTGCAATAATATTTTGAAACTCTTGTTTGGCTATATCGGTATCAATATGTTTTTTAATAAAACCTGTAGCACCTGCTATTTTACTTGCTTCTACAATAGAACTTTCGTTAGAGGTAGAATACATATACACAGGGGTATCAGAAAGATGTTTAATTTTTTTAATTTCTTTCAATGTCTCCAGACCATTCAGACGAGGCATATTAAAATCAATAAAAATTATTTGAGGCTTAAACGAAACATCTTGTAATTTCTCCAGCGCATCCAGTCCATCGTCTGCAAATACACATACTACCTCAGAAGAAGAGTCTGATAGAATAAATGAAAAAATTTCCTGATCGTCTAAATCATCATCAATAAGGAAGACAATAGTTTTCGGCATTATCCGGGTTTAGCTGATAATAATAAGATGCTTAAACAGGGCAGATTTTAGGTTCAGATGAATTTGGGCGGTATAAATTATAAGTATGGATTTTCTTCATCAGGCCTCACAATATAGCCTTATACTATAGTTTTATACCTACTATCAAAATTAGGCATTTTTTTATTTCAATTCAAAAATATGTTCTGAAATTATTTGTATGGGGCAGATGGTATAGATTAGGAAATTGAACTGAAAATACAAAAGGTACGCAATCATAAACGTACCTTTTCTTTGTGCTTATTCCCGATTAAACCTTCGGCAATTCCCAGGGTGCACGATAATTGGCTTTCAATAATTTATTACTTTCAGCATCATTTTTAAACTGACGTTTATCAGCATCCCAATCTAATTTTTTGCCTGTTCGGTAAGCTATATTACCCAATTGTGCTACCACTGCGGTATCTCTACCCATTTCTATCGTACAATTAGGGTCTTTCCGGTCTCTGATACATTCTAACCAGTTTTTGGTATGGGCATCTAAACCTGAATCCCAACTTCTGCGGGTTGGCATCGGATTCATCAGATACCTGCCATTGTCTTCTAATGGTATAATCTTCCAGTGAACTCGGTTAATAGCTAAAATCCCTTTCTCTCCGATAAATGCCACACCCGGCTCGCTGACATCTTCTAAATAAGGCGAAGTACCCATCGCCATAAATTGCTCCCAAACCAGGCTGAAATCACCGAAATCATAAACAGTGGTCAGTGTATCCGGTGTTTCGGCCGCATCATTCGGAAAAGCTAATTTACCTCCGATAGCCATTACCGATTTAGGATTTTTGGCATTCATTCCGGCCAGTACCATATCCAGCATATGCACACCCCAGTCGGTCATCAATCCACCTGCATAATCCCAGAAATAGCGGAAAGAACCATGAAATCTGTTTTTGTTGAAAGGTCTTTTCGGGGCAGGTCCTAACCATCGGTCATAATCCACTCCTTTAGGTGCTTCTGTATCAGGTACTATCGCAAAATCACGGCCATAATTTACATCTGCCCAGGCTTTCACTTGTCTTACTTTTCCGATTGACCCCGATTTCAACTCTTTCAGGGCATCTATCCAGTGTCTGTCGCTGCGCTGCCATTGCCCTACCTGTACTATTCTATTATGTTTTCTTACCATTTTCACCATCAGGTCAGCTTCTTCCGGGTTTAGCGAAATTGGTTTTTCTACATATATATCTTTTCCGGCGGCGCAGGCATCACATACCTGCAAACAGTGCCAATGGTCAGGAGTACCTATCATAACGGCTTGCAGGTCTTTCACTTTCAGCAATTCCCGGTGGTCGCTAAAGGTTTGTGGTTTATTGCCAAATTTTTTTTCTATTTCGGCGGCTCTTTGTGCCAGCAAATCAGCATCTACATCACATAGGGCAATACATTTGGTATCTGCATTTTTCAGAAAAGAATGTAAATCTGCCCAGCCCATACCACGCACACCAATAAGCCCGACATTTACAACATTGGCGGCGGTGTTTGAGGTAGAAGCGGCCTGAATTCCGGTGAGTGGCGTAGCAGCTATGGTAGCAGCTCCAATAGTAGTTTTACTCAGATTCTTTAAGAATCTTCTGCGGTCAGTTGTCATAGGTAGGTATAGTTTATTGAACCAAAAATAGGAAATTAAAATGAGATTTTTACACTATCTCAAGATTGTGTCCAATAAATGCGAAGAAAGAAGAAGATATTGACCTTATCTGAAAATGTTGAATGGAAAAACTCTTAAGCAAAGTTTTTCCACAAAAAATCCGGTTATTTGCCCTTATTTTTTGCGAATTCTGCTTTCAAAAGCACTTCTAACTCATCAAAATTATATTTAAGGGTAGATGAGGGGATATTGACCGGTGAACCGGAAATTTTATAATTGGCTTCTACGCCTTTCTTTGCGGCCGTGCTACCTTGCCTATTAATGTAGTCTTCCGGCTTACTAACCATGATTACCAGAAATTTCTGGCTAAATACTTTGCTGGTTTTGATTTCTTTAATATCGCTCCAGGGAATATGCCCTGCCGGAACGCCCGTAGAATTGTCGGTAATACCTGTTTTATCAATAATTAGTCCGGGGGCATTGTCAGCTAATTTTTTAGCCATCACAAAAGCAGCAAGCCCAAAAACTACAATAGACAAAATGCCTATACTTAAAACAATAGTAGGGTTGCCCAGAAGACCGTTTTTAAATGATTCGGGTTTGGCAACAAACCATATACCAATGGCTACAAAAGCAATAGCACTTAGCAGTAAAAGAATCAGTTTTTGTTTGCTTAGAGGTATTTCGATAGGATATTCAGTCGTTTTCATAAAAGTTTTCTTTAGTGTTTCAGGTAACCGATTAAAATTAGCGCATAGGTTTCGGATATGCAAACGAAGGCCTATAAGACCTCAGAAAATTTTATTGAAGTACCTGTTTGATAGCGTATTCAAATAAATTTGCTCTACATCTGTAAATCTGTTAGCTTTCGGGTGCAACCTCAATTATTATAAAATCATGATTAACCAATACTTCAGAAGAATAGCTTTTTTGATAGTCATTATGACTATTGTAGCTGCATGCACAAAAGAGACTAAAACAGAAAATACCGATAAACTACCGCTTGTAGGAACATGGAAATTACTGTCAGGGACGCTCATTGAAAAGGGCGATACCACTGTAACCGATTACACAAAGGGTTTATCTTTCATTAAAATCATTAACGATACGCATTTCAGCTTTACCAACCATGACCTGAATCATGGCAAAGATTCAACAACTGCCGCTTTTTCGGCTGGGGCTGGTACCTATACCCTGAAAGATAATACTTATACCGAGCATCTGGAATATTGTAATGCCAGAGAATGGGAAGGGCATGATTTTCCTTTTACTGTAGAAATCAAAAACGATACGCTAATACAAAGAGGTATTGAGAAAATAGAAAGCCAGGGCATAGAAAGGCTGAATATTGAAAAATATGTGCGGGTGAAATAGCATGCCTAATGGCATTGAAAGCCTTGAATCGCAGCAGCGACCTGCTCGAAGTCTTGATTAGTTGCACCCCAAAAAACTGTGTTTAAGTAAAGCTATAAATTTGCTAAAACTTTATTTGACACAGTTTAAAACCTATTTTCGAAAGCCAGATTAAGTACTAACTCAATTCCATTTTTCACCGGAAACTATCACGACAAGAAAAAACAACAAACATAATAAGGCAGGAACAGCTAAAAGCCCTGCTAAAATTTTTGCCAAAGACAGATTGCCTGCAGATTTCAGAGCCAGTGTGCCTAACAATAGTGCTGCCAATACAATTAATAATACAACCCACATACCTATATTAAAAGATGATACTGAACCATCTGATAAACCGATAAAGAAAAAATATAAAGCTATCAGAGCCACTATAGCATCAATCCCCCAGAAAATCCAGAATAAAGTCATTTCAGATACAATTTAAATTTTACAATAAATCTGGCAGAAATAAGTCTTACTATCTAATTTAATGTATCCAACTGCCCTGTATTTCTATTGAATGGCCAAAAGAAAACCCTGAAATGTTCTCAACAAATCATTTCAGGGCATCTAAACCGAAGACACTTATTTTATTTGATATTCCTGCACGTAAATAAGTTGCGTTTCTTCAAAAAATTATTCTTTACAATTGCCTATTTCTTTCAGTTTTACCACCACCCGGTTAAAAGTAACCTTTACTCTGGTACGGGTTCCGGCTTCGTCGCCGTCAGTATCGCCTACAAATGCAAATCTCTTAACGAGTTCTCCGCTCCCTTTTTCAAAAAAATCTTCAGCGTGGCCACTATCTATATAATTTGTACTGGTTTCTTTATCGCTTACAATTGTTAAAATTCTTCTTTTTGAGGGTGCTGTGTAAATAGTAAAAACACCCGAGCCATCAGCAGTTGACCAATCGCTCTTGGTTTCTCTGGCTCTCATATAAATTTTTGCTTTTATGGTATTATTGTCAACATAGATATTTACCCTTGCTGTAATGGCAGGTCCATGACCACCGTAGTCTCTGTCGCCACGGGTATGGGTAGGCATATAGGTAATTATATCCGGCGAGAAAGAGATTTCTTCTTCTTTACAGTCAGGAGTAACAGGTTGTGTAATGGCAATAGAAGACATCTGGCTATCCTTATATTCTAATACAAGTCTGCTACTGGTTTCGTTTAACAAAACGCCATTGCTGCCCAAATTCAAAACCAGATGATAATGTGATAATCTGTTAATGGCGTGCGTAACATCAGTGCGTTGGTTGTCATTCGTTATCAGGTATAATTTCAGCGGTTGATTGTCAAAATCGTAGCCAGAAATATCCACTTTGTTTCTTCGGTTAGGTGTCAGGTTCATATCAATGGCTGTTGGTATTACCTGACAAATGGCAGGATTCCGTTGTGGAATCGGTTTATTCAGTAACTCGGCCTTGATTCTCTGTAAAGCCTGCACCACCCTTGCTCCTAAAAAGTCTACATTACAACGGATCTCTGACCCTGCGGCAGCTATGGTCCTCGTAGCAAGGTTTTGCACTTCGTTACGTATTGTACTTTGGGCTTCATCAGTAAGGTTATCACTTAGTTCCTGCAAAGTAGCCTGCCATGACTCTGACTCATGTGTAATCTCATCAATGGCATCGTCTATCAGAGCAACTGTATTATTAGTAAGGTCCTGAGCTGTATCCTTTATAGTTTGTTTCAAACCGCAACCCACTATAAAAAATATGAGTAGAATACTGACAATTATTTTTTTCATACCTAACGCGTTTATATTTTATGGTATAAATCAGCAGTATAGACAACAAAAATAGCATGATTAAACCAACGATAATAGAGGGAAAACCCTTATTTTGCCAAGTAAAAACACTAAATTTCAGCTAATACGTGCGTAATTTAGCAGACAATTAGTAATTTTTAGAAAGGGTAAAACAGCTATTTTAATTTTTTTGTAATTTTTGGGGAAAAAATTCCTCAAAAAAATATGGAACATAGTTTTTTTCTTCATTCAAAGAAATATGCTTAATCTTCTCAAAATATGGCACTTTACACACAAATTATCTGGCTCTTTGTATTAGCAATACCTGTTTCTTGTGTTGCATGGACTGTTACCCACGAAGAGATTTTCAGAGAACCAAGAGAATATTGCAAAAACCAAAGTGAAACCGCCAAAAGGCTAATCCAAAGGAAATTCTTTTATATTTTCACATGTGAATACTGCTTTAGCTTTTATGTAAGTATTCTTTTTATTATCATTACCGATTATCAGCTACTATTTACTGACTGGCGTGGTTACCTGATTGCTATTTTTTCTTTGGTATGGATAGCTAATATTTACATGAGTCTGTTTTTTAATATCCGAATCGGCATTAAAAAAGAGGGTTTAGAAGCTAAAGTAAAAGAAAAAGAGTTAGACGAAATCAATAAGGCATAATTAAATTAAAAATAGCTACTTTCTATAAAAAATAAACCTTGCCGACCCGGCAAGGTTTATTTTTGTATCAATTTTATGATAGCCTATCACTCAGGATTTTAATCCATGAGTGCCTCCATATAGATATAGGCTTCTGCCAGATCATTCAGTTTACGATTGGCCTGTATTTCTTCATCTAATGTCATCTGCAAAAGTTCTGCTGCATTTCCATGTCTCAAAATCTTTGCAATAGTTCTTAGCGTACCATACGAAGCAATTTCATAGTGTTCTACTTTCTGGGATGCAAAAATTAATCCCCAGTCTCGTACAGTACTATACTCTTCTGTCGAATCAATTATTTCATTGCATTCGTTTAACAGGCCTATCATGGCCATACATTTTTTAGTTTTAACAGGCTCACCAATCATTTTAAATACTCTTTCAAGCCTGTTTATATGTGTTTGCGTCTCTGTCAAATGGGTTTCAAAAACTACCTGCAAGTCCTCTGATGTAGCCGACCTGGCTAATTTGGGCAACGATTTCACCAATTTTCTTTCTGCCCAAAGCATATCTCTCAAACCGTTTATAAGTAGTTTTCTTAGTTTAGCCCCATTATGTTTAACATTCTCTGTGATGTGATTTTTCATGGCTAACTTATTTTAAAAGTTAAATGGATTTAATAATCCCATAAAAAATTTATACCAGTAGATAACTATACGAAATTGGGTAATTATTAATATACGCAGAGTTTATTTGCAAGGTTTTCTTTTGGGTAGATGCCATACAGGCTTATGTTTTTCATAAAAGTAGTATTTATTATAAGGTAATTATTTCTGATGGTCTGAGACTATCTGGTCTTTTCAATCTCTTTCATAGCTTCCAGCACCGTTTCGTCATACGATTTATATTGCCCTGCGTCATATTTCCTTAGTTCTATCAGAATAGTTGGAATATATCTGAATTGTCTTTCTTCGACATATTGTTCCAGTAGGTTTTCAGCACCCAATTTATCGCCTAATTTTTCTGCTATAATAATCTCTCCTGCCCTCACAAAATGCTCATATAAACTCGCTCGCCAGGTATTATAACCCTGGTCAGACATCGCTAATCTCATGGGTTCCAACAATAGTTCTGTATCTGTTATTATTTTTTCCGGCAGTTTATCTATACTTGGGTTTACAAACGAATGGCCAAATTCGTGTACACTCAGTTCTCTTAATCGTTGTTTATCTGTGAATCCCATTTTCAACTCATCAGTATTTAAAAACTGCTGAAAATCAATTCCTCCAAATACATTAAAAATATGCGTTTTTCCAGCAGAAGAATACCTTGCTCCAAAACCCATTCCTTTGGGTATAGTAAGGCTCGGCACTAAAGTGTAAGTTTCAAAGCTATTTTTATAAAATTCTTCCATCTTACTGATAAAGTCTGTCTGGGGAAGTCCGCTTCTTACTTCTTCAAGCGCTTTATCGTAATATGCTTTCGAATCAATCAGGTATTGATTGAAATTGATTTGGGTATAAAAAGAATTAAGTCCGCCTAAAAAAATAGTTACATTCTCTTTGGCCTCTTTCAGATTTCTGGTTTTAGAAAAATTGATATAATACGATTCAGCAATGGCATCTGTGAGTCTGGCATTCGGAAAATCTTCTACCTGTACCAACAAGGCAATGATGTAGTCTAACCACAGATGGTCGGCTACTGTAAAGCTATTGAGCAGGCTTTCGTTAGCCGCAAACTTTTTATATTTTTCATAAATAAAGTATCCGTAGTTATGCCAGTCTTTTTTAGGTATTTTTTTGCTGTCTATAGTAATTGTTTTAGTCTCAATATCTACTCCCTCAAAACCAATAAAGTAGGCTAAACCCAAGAGTTCAACATTTTTATTGATAGCAATGGTAAGTTTTTTGTTGGGTGGGGCGTTGTAGGCAAATGAATGACTAACCCAGAAAGTGCAAAGTATGGATACAATAGCTTTTTTCATTAGTATATTTTGTTAGTAACCGGATATTTGCCAAATCTATACAATTTGTTCTGATAATACAGATGCCTTTATCGTACGCTATAAATAACTCAGGTAAAAAAGTTATCAGTCAGGAAAACAGCCTGTTATTTCGGAAAACCCGGATTGTTTTTTATTTTCTGAATCTGACGAAGATGCCTGTCTGTATGCCCGAAATGAACAACCATCAAGGCATGAATACTTCTTCTTTTCTCATCTCCCCAACGAAAAGTATAATGCGCTTTCAGGTCATAAGTAGTGCCCTTTACAAACTGAATGATATTTTCCCGGCCAAAAAGAAAAAATTTGAGGTTATCTTCTCCTTTCATCAAGCCCAAAGGTTCAGCATTTCTTTCAGCCTTATGCGGATTAGGATCTCCCATCCAACTTAAATAGACACTATCAGGTTTAGCAGTAGCATTGAGTTCAGGTTCGGGCTTAGAACTAAGCATAATGTCAGCCTCTTGTTCAAATATCCTTTCATACAAACCTAAATGCTCTAATACCTGTCCGATAGACCATTTATCGGGTGTTTCTTTAAACGCCCACTGAGCCAATGTCAGATTTTTCGTTTCTGCAATTATTTCTGTTTTGGTACGCTCTAAATTATCAAGCAGATACTTCCGGTCCTGCTCTGTCCAGAGTCTGGTCGTTTGTGCATAGGAAGTAGTATATAACAGAAAAAATAAAATAGATAAAACTTTATTCATGCTGGTGTTTATAGTTAAAGGTTTTAAGTTATTGAAAGTTAATCGGTATTTGGTAAAATTAATATTGACACCACCTAATTATTCGAGTAAATTCTAAATAAGTGATTATGTTAGATAATTTTTCTAAATTTATGGTATATATCATCATTATTTTAAATGAAAGGAATAGATATCGAAATAGATAAACTAACCAACTCTATTGAAAATACTATATCAGGTGAAGTATTCGCTACTTTAATTTTATCATTCAAAAAAAGAGAAAAAGGGTTTTCAGCAAATAAATGGGTATTTAACTGGAATAAGGAGTTAGCATTTTCAGAAAGAGAAATATATAAGTTAGTTACAGAAGAAAATCCAGGAGTCATTCATGGACTAATTTCGATAGAAAAAAGAGCGATCATGTTTTTATGCACCTTATAGAAAATTCCTTCTTTAATAAGGGTGCTGAAAAATTATATGCAGGAGTAGCTGGAAATTTAATTGCCTTTGCTTGTAAAAAATCACTTGAATTGGGATTCGAAGGCATTGTTTCATTTATTTCGAAAACGAGATTAATTCACTATTATGAAAAAACATTAGGTGCAAAACAATTTAAGGGAAATTATATGTTTATAGATACCCCAGAGGCAGTTACTTTAATTAAAAAATACTTTAAAGATGAAAACAAAAATTAATTTTAAAATTTTAGACCATTCAGATATAGAATTTAGTGGCACTGTACCTTTAGAAGAAGAACAAAAAGCATTTAGTATTTTTTTGGCCAAACGAAAAAAATCTAAATCAAAGGGTTTATCTATAAATACTGTAAGACAAAATCCCTAATTCGTAATTTTACTTATATTGGTATTTATCGGTAAAAATTACTTATTAGTCTATCTTAACGTTTAGTTTATTTTTCAAGTGGACAACAGACTTATTTTGATAATTTCTATCAAAAATACTATTTGCAACTTCTTCTTCATGCTTAAAGTCACTTTTACCTCGCCCGCATGGCATCAGTATCTGTAAATACATACTCTACGCCTCCACAACTTCTGTTAAGCATACTATTTTGGTATCTCGAATAGGCTTTAGGGTTAAAAAAACTCCGGGCGTCCTGCTGACAGTTAATTTCTCCGTTCAATATTTCACATTGCTTTACATCAATAATTTTTTTGCCATTGCCTAAGATAACCACCACAGAATCGCCATCTTGCGGAAAACTCCCTAAAGGCATTTCATCAGTCCAGAAACTAAAATCAATGGTATTCTGATCTTTTACTTCTACCATTTTTATTTTTCCGCCAGAGCGGCTTCCCCATCCAAATTGCACAGGCTCACTTGATTTGTTGGTGAAACTCACATAATATAAACACGTTTTAGGACCTATACAGGCGTTTAAAAGAAAAGCACTACTTGCTAATAAAATTACAGCCTTGGTTTTCATATAAGCACTTCTTTAAGTATTTTCTACTATTAGTTATTAAACTATATCTGATACAGTTTGTTTCATAAAACTGATAATCCCGCTATGAAACTTCAGAATAAAATCCTGCAAAATCATACCCGCCAAAATACAGTTAGAAAAAAGCCCATTTTGTAGCAGAATATCAACAGATAAAATAATGATGAGGAAGAATAAACACACGTATAATAGTAGCTCTTCGGAAGCATTGTGTTTTTGGAAAACAAGCGCTATTTAATAGTTTTTTTGTGTAAAAACAATTAATTAAACGTTCAGAAGTAGTTTTGGTATAGTTTTTTATAGATTATTAATAAGGCTATTTGTTTGTTCAAAATGCCTTGTGATAAATCTGATAAAAAACAAAAACGCGATAAAGCTTATCACACAATTAAACAAATAAAGTCATGGAACCAGTTAATATCGAACATAGATTCTATATTTTAAAAACCGACCAATTCGTATTTTATTATTCAATTATGGCAAGTGCTGAATCGCGTTTTTGCTGGTATCAGTTACTAAAGCCTGTTGTCTGAACGGGCTCCGGTTGTTTTGGCATTCGTATCTGATTTTAACCCTCTTGTGCGTGTTACACTACCGGGATTATTAATAGTTGCCTCTGAGCTTCTGTTACCTGCATACTCTTTCCCTTGTGTTCCCGAGAAATCATCATTTGTGGCATTAGAATACACATCCTTGGTATTCTTCTTTGTTTTTTTGTGTGTAGTTTCCATAATTTTAATCAATTGTGTTGATAAATCATTTTTCTGCCAGTAATAGCAAAAACTCTATGCCAACTGTAGAAACCAACCATTGATAAACAAGAATTTTCAGTTATGCACTCACACCAAGAGAAAATTCGTCAAGAAGAAAATAATCATTCCGCCAAAAATCAATGTATCCTTAAACCTTAGCTTTTTACCAAATATTTCAGGCGGATTTTTTGCTTCTCTGAAATAAGGTGAGCAAAGGCTACCTCATACAGCACAAAAAAACCAGGAGAGTTTGAGTCTTTTTTGCCTCCGGTAATAGATTTCATAATCAATATATTCTTTTCCGTCTTTAGAAATACCTATGATGTCAGCGCTTGAACCTAATCTTATTTTATTATTTTCTTCGGTAAGTGAACGAAAATGTGTTCTTATAATAACCGTATCTCCGCTTCTTACTTCATCAATAAACTCCTGCATTTTAAAAGCCGCATGCTCATCAATTTCCACTTCTTTCTGACCCTCTGATTTTAAATGCTACATAATATCTTTTAGACCTGCCCGACGATGTAATTTGCAGTTCAGGTGCTTTTTCAACAACTGCTTTATATCTCATTAAGGCATTCTTAGCCGTTTCTGTAGTTGAAAAATAATTATCAAAAAGATAGAGACTCAATAGAGAGAAAACAGCAAGCAGGAAAGTATATCCATCAAACTTCTGTTTTATAGAGATAGGGTCATCTTCTTCAGCCATAGTCTTTTAGCAGTGGTAGTAAAATTTAGCTCAAACAATTTCTAAATCAATTGTTCTGTTTACTTTTCCTTATTCACCAATCCCTTCACATAATCGCTGGTTACATCATTGGTAATAATCTCGGTAAGCCCCTCATAGTTTTTCAATTTCAAAGCCATGTCTTTCATGGTTTTAAGGGCTAATTTCAGGTAATTCGGGCCTAAACTTACTCTGGCAACTCCTATTTCTTCAAGTGTTTTCAATGATGGAATACCGGGGAATGTCAGCACATTAATCGGGAAATCTATAGCTGCTACCAGTTGCTTTAAATCTTCTTCTTTTTTCATCAGAATCGGATAAAAACACCCTGCACCTGCTTCTTTATAGGCTAAACCTCTCTTGATTATTTCTTCAAGTTTTGCCTCTTCCCCAGGAAATAAATTACCATGAATCAGTACATCTGTACGGGCATTGATAAAAAGCGGAATGTCTCTTTCCTGTGCAACTTCCCGAATGATGCTGATTCTATGGCATTGCTCTTCAATAGAATAAATACTATGGGTATCAGTATTGGTATCTTCAATGTTAATGCCCACAATTCCGGTGTCTAAAAGTAGTGCTATATGCTCACGCAATTGTGCGTCTGTAGCAGCGTAAGCACTTTCAATATCAGCCGTTACCGGAACTTCTACACTATTAGCAATTTGTTTCAGCCGGATTAATACATCACTAAAAGGTAATTGTTCACCATCATTATATCCGTTTGCGTATGCCACCGAAGCACTGGCCGTAGCTATGGCCGAAAATTCCAGACTTTCTAAGAGAAGTGCCCCTAATGAATCCCAGATATTGGGTAAAATCAACAATTTTCCTGTATGGTGTAAAGCATAGAGTTTTAGTGCTTTTTCTTTTTGTGTAGGCTTTGTTGTCATGGTATTAGCTAATATCGGTAATGGCTATAATTTTTGCCTCTGCAAACTTAAAAACAGACTTTCCTTTCAGGTCGAGTACATCGCCTTTTTTCAAAACATCAGACAAATCAATGGCTAAAACAGCATGGTAGTCAATTTCTATTTCCGTCTGATTTGCCTCATGTTGGAAATTTTTGATAGTCTGTTTTCGGGAAGAGAAAAAGGCTTTAGCGTTTTCAGCTTGCTGTCTGAAAGCAGATAAGCTTTTAATGCTAAGGTTCACTTCTCCGCCTGAGATATTTTCAAACTGAACATTTTCATCTAAATTTTTCAACATTCCGTCAACATCAAAGTTGTTATAAGATTCAATGTAGTGTTGTATGAGTTGTTCTCTTTGCTGCATTTTGTTGTTTTGCAATTATTTATAGCTTTTCGCAAGTATTGCTTAAAGATAGAAAATTTTGATTTAGACCAAGCTTAATTTCTTCATATATCCCATAAAAACCTCATCTTATTCTTCCTGACTCCACCCATACGCTCATAAAACTTTATCGCTCTCAAATTAAAATCAGGCGTTTGCCATTGGATATTCACACAGTTGTTTTGTTGGGCAATTGCTTTGAGTTTTTGCATGATTTCCTCGCCAATGCCCAAGCCTCTGCATTCGGGTTCCAAGTACAAACAATCAAGATATAGAAACATACCTGCATCCCAGGTTGAATAATCGAAAGTGTAAGAGGCATAGCCTGCTAATTGCTGATTTTTTTCCACTACCCAACAAAATAGCTTTGGGTTTTCAGTGAAGAGTGCCTTGGCTAATAGTTTTTCCTTGTTGATTGGGTTGAAACTTGCCTGTTCAAATTCAGCATGTTTGCGGCACAATTCTACTAAGGCAGACAAGTCTTGAGCTTGAATAACTCTTATCTGGTATTCCATTGGAGGCTAATTTCAGTCTGCAAAAACTCTATAAAATGATGAAAGTATTGCGGATAGGTTCTGTTATTCATAATAGCTACATAATGTTTTCGTTTTAAGCCATTCTTCCCGATTTTAATTGCTTTCAGGCTTGTATCTTTCAGGTATGGCTTCAATGCCCAATTAGCCATTGACATAATACCCATATCTGCCTTTACCATTTCTATTGAGGCTTCTGTCAATGGCAGAGGGGTAATTTTCTTCGGGCTCAAATTAGCAGGTGCCAGCAAGAATTGATGCACTGTGACGGTTTCCAATGGTAATGAATGTATAAGCAAATGCTCGTTTGTAAAGTCTTCGGCCACTACGAATTTCTTATTTGCCCAAGCATGGTTTTCAGAGACCACCATCATCATTTCGTCCTGAAAAAGCTCCAGGTATTTAATCGTATTATCTTTTAGAGGGTCGCTCACAATGGCAATATCAAGTGCATTAGCTAATAGTTTTTGCAGTGGATAATGTGTGGCCTCCATTACAATCTTCAAATCGATGTTTGGATAAAGTTTCTGGAATTGTTTCATTACCGAGGGCAACCAATGGTAACCCGAATAGCATTCGGTACTGATTCTGATTTCACCGATTTCGCCATATACCAGTTGCTTGATTTCTTTTTCAGTATCCGACAGTTTATCAATGATCTCTTTGGCAGTCTGGTAGAGCTTTTCTCCTGCTTGCGTAAGAATCAGTTTTTTGTTGGTACGCAAAAAAATCTTTGTCCCCAACTGATATTCAGCTTCTTTGAGCTGGTGGCTCAATGCCGACTGGGTTAAATGCAGTTTATCGATAGCCCTGGTAATGCTACCCTCTTCTACAATTGCCTTAATGAGCCTTAAATGTCTGATTTCCATAACCTGATTCATGAATAGAAAGCAAATTAACAAAATTTAGACATCAGATTTATATGAAAAGAATTGATGAAACGTATCAATTCTTTTCATTTTTCTTGCTTTCGGTTGCCTTGTAGTTTTGCACAGTCAATCACAAAAACAAAACATAATAATATGAATGCACAAATCAAACATTACGAAGATAAACTGGCTTATGAAATGGATCCATCAGATTTATTCGATGCCTTAAATAAAGGAGAAAAAATAGTAGCCCTTGATACCCGAAAACCGTTTGGCTATGAAGTAGAACATATCCCGACAGCTATTAATATTCCCCATCGGGAAATGAATGAGATCACCACCCAACACCTTGACCGAGACGTTATTTATGTGACCTATTGCGACGGTATCGGCTGCAATGCATCTACCAAAGGAGCATTGAATATGGCTCGTTTAGGCTTTAATGTAAGGGAACTCATGGGCGGCCTTGAATGGTGGAAATTTGATGGTTATGCTACTGAAGGGACTAAAGCTGTAATGGGGGAAAATATTGAATGTGCTTGTTGATGAGTGTAGCTGCACACTTTTATCTGGTGTGCAGCTACGAATCTCTCATTTCGTGTGTCCAACCAATACCTGCAAATTAATGCTTATTGTATCCATTTGCCTGATGTTTTCCGCTGTCAGTTGATTTCCCCAGGCTAAGGGTGACATTTGCCATACCTCTGCTTTTTCCTCATCAGTCAGACATTTTTTGTCAGAGACCTGTATTTGCTTACAAAGTTGCATTTGTTCTAAAAAAAGGCTGGTGACTTTTGCATTAGAATAGGGACTTTTATTCAGAAGCAGACGCAACTCTTCTAAATAAGTAACATCAGGGATGGTTTTTATAGCTATCCCATCGGGTTTCAAAACCCGTTTAAACTCCTGATAATTGGCAGGTGAAAGGGTATTGAGAATTACATCTACCGAGTGATCTTTAAAAGGCAGATGAGCCAAATCACCTACTAACCAGGTTGTCTTACTATAGTGTTTACTTGCCCATTGAATGCCCTCTTTGGTGATGTCAATTCCAAAGCTATTTACCTGCCTTTTATCCCACCTCAGCGAAAGTAGTGTATTAGAAAACAAGGTTCCATCTCCGCAGCCTATATCAAGGATAGTTAAGGAAGTTTTGCGTTCTGACTCTGCCATTAATAGCCTTACAAGCACTGATTCCAGGGCCTGAAAAAAGCCATTTTCTATCAGATGGCTACGTGCCTGAAACAGATTTTTATGATAATGACTCTTAACTGCCTTATGAAAAAGGTTAATATAATTATGGCGGGCAATATCAAATTTATGGTTGTTTATGCATACCAGTTGTATAGCATGGTTCTCAAAATCCTTGTTACAAATGGGGCATTGCAACAAAGTCGTGTTGTTTTCGACAACACCCGAAATATATTGATTCATTGTTTTTCTTCAAATAAAAAATCAGACAATAGAAAAAGAGCGTTCGCTTATAAGCGAGCGTGAGAAGCTTGAAGAAGCCTGACTCTTACGAGTAGATTTGAAGAAGACTGGTGGACATATTCCGCCTTAATGAAATGTTTATGAGTAATTTTATGCAAATTAAGTAAAATTCTTTTACCACACAGCAAATATTAAAACTTATACCTCACCTGTAAATTAATATCCGATTTATGATTGCCCTCTATAAGGTCGTTTCCACTACCAATGCTGTTCTGATTTTTTAGTTGAGTGCGGGCATAGCGTATCCATAAATCCAAGTGTTGGTTAACCGCATACCTGCCAATCAGATAAACCCTTGTACCTCTACCAGAATAGGCAGGAAAAGAAACGGCATACAATACTGTATTCTCAAAGGCATAAATCCTTGAATCATAATCGTCAGTAGAAAAATAAGCGATTCTACCTTTTAAGTATAATCTCTTAACAGAACCTTCTATATCCTGCATAATGGCATATCCTACCGATTTAGTTCGCCCTTCATATTGGAAAGTATTCACCTGCACCCGGCTTTGTAATTGAAGATTATGACTAACCCTATAATCAAAATTAGTTAGTACATTTTCCCTGACTATAGTTACTACAATATCAGTAGGGGTAGTATTATTGGGCAAGTTTTTGCCTTTGTGTTCAGCATGGTATTGTGCATATAACAAAGCTCTGCTATTAATCTGATAAGAAGCTCTTAACAGATAATCATATCCACGGGAAGGGGCATCAACCAGATATTTCAACCAGGGGAACCGGAATCTATCATAGAATCCGCTGAAAGTAAGGTTCTTTTTAGGCGAATATTTTAAGCCCCAGTATACTCCTTGTTCGTTAATATTCCGGCTACCTTCAGCGAGGGCGTTGCTGTAAAAACTATGAAAATTTTTGTCGTAGTATCTCAGGTGCATTGCCCATTCTACCTGTTTGCTCAGAGCAGCCACCCAGCCACCTGTCAATCCTACCCCACCGCTACTGCTTCGGGCGGCTTCGCCGAAAAAATTGAAGTTTTGCCAGGTATAGCTAAAATTGGTACTTGCTACTGTATGCTGCTTACCTGTAAATTCAAATTTATTGTAGAGCCTTGGCCGGCGCATCAGTATTGCATCAAACTGGGTATGCAGCAGGGTAGCTCCTATATAGCCATTTCTGAATCGAAAAGTGGCATTTGCGCCTGTATTCTGCTCGGTCAGTTGATTTTTTCGGGCTAATTCGGTTTCTGTTCTATGGTAGCCCGATGTAAGAATAGAACTGAAATATTCTTCTCTTTCTCCATCTGTTTCATCAATACTGGCGTCTCGTTTGGTAAATGAATAAAAGGCTGTTACATCAACCTGCCCGATTTGATAAGTGGCAGCGGCACCTCTGAAATAGCCTCCCTCTAATAACGAACCATAAGGGCGGATACCCATGTTGCTACGCCTGATGGTTGTTACGGCCTCACTGCCTTTACCTAAAAAGAATCCTGCACCCAATACCAGCCCTTGTCCGAACTGTACCTGATAATCGCCTAATACAAGGTTTTTCAGACGACCTTTGTTTTTTAGTTGTACATGAAAACTGTAAAAATCAAGGTAATTTTTTTCGCCTGCATCTTTTTCAGCGGTCAATCCTATCTGAAAATCTCTGGGGCTACTTAACCGATAACGCATATATAATTGTTGTGGCGAACCGGGGTATTTATCTTCTATAAAGCCTTTACTTTTTTCTAAGGTCTGGCTACTACGCAAAATCAGGTAATGGTCGGTAGCCTTGTTTAAATCAGGTGTTAAAGCGCTTGTAGTGAATTTTTGTCTGACCTCTACAAAAGGCAGTAATTGCTGAATGGTATTCAAATCAAAACCTGTTATGGCCTGCAATTCATAAATACTCAATAAATCGCCGTATTGTGTACGGTGTGCAATCAGGTTTTTGATTTGTATAACTGATAAAACGTATAAAGAAGAAAGTTCTTCGTAAGTAGCTGTATTTAAATCAATTGGATTCTGATAGAGTTGAAACAGGCTTTCGTATAGGTCTTCATAATTAATATTTTCCTGCTGCAAAGGAAAAATCCTTTGTACAAACGCATCCAGATTAATTTCGGGTCTTGGGCGGGTTTGGGCATGTGTGAGATACGTTAGAAAAAACAGGCTTATTACCAACAATAATTTCCTCCTGATACACCCGTACAGGATAAATAAAGAAAGATTAAAATCAGTAGTAAAAACAGGTTCTTTTTTTGCCAATTCTGACATTGGAATTCCTTGATTTGAATACGTATTTTCTATATAGTGGGGAATTTTACTACAGCCAAAATTAAAGAATTATTAAAGAATAGCAATTACTAAAAGGTAGAATGTAGATTTTTTTTCCCAGCAATCGGCTTTTGTTAATGGCATAGATTTTTAATCTATAGCTAGACACAAACATCTGCTATAATATGAGAAATGTAGAAAATCAGACCGAAATTTACATTAATGGAATGGGAGCTACCCCCCACGAACACGGAGTTTTTTTCAGAGTATGGGCACCACATGCAGACTATGTATCGGTAGTTGGTGATTTTAATGAATGGAACGAGGGAGCAAACCCGCTGATTGCCGGAGAAGGTGGCTGCTGGGGAGTAAATGTAGAAAATGCAAAAGAAGGAGACCAATACAAATTTTTTATTAAAAATGGCGAATTAAATCTTTACAAAAATGACCCTTACGCCCGACAGGTAACTAATTCGGTAGGGAATTCGGTTGTATATAATCCGAAAGCCTATGACTGGGAAGATGTTGCTTTTCAGATGCCGTCGTGGAATGAAATTGTTATCTACGAACTCCATATTGGTACTTTTAATCGTAGCAACCCCAAGAAAGTAGGTACTTTTCATGATGCAATCAAGAAATTGCCTTACCTGAAAGGGCTGGGTATCAATGCGGTCGAAATAATGCCTCCTTTCGAGTTTGCCGGAGACGTTTCGTGGGGTTATAACCCTGCGCATCCTTATGCCATTGAAACCGAATACGGCGGACCAAGGGCTTTCAAAGACTTTATCAAAGAAGCACATAAATTAGGTATAGCAGTCATACTCGACGTAGTTTATAACCACTTTGGCCCATCTGATTTGGATTTGTGGCAATTTGACGGCTGGAACGAAAACGGCAAAGGCGGTATTTATTTTTATAATGACTGGCGTTCGACAACTCCGTGGGGAGATACACGCCCGGACTACGAACGCCCTGAGGTAGGACGTTATATCAAAGATAATGCTATTATGTGGCTGGAAGATTACAAAGTAGATGGACTGCGTATGGATATGGTACCTTATATAAGAAATGTACATGCCGATGGTAATCCTTCCAACGATTTGCAGGAGGGTTTGAATATGATACGCTGGATTAATAGTGAAGTCAGAGAGAGATTCCCGAATGCGTTGGTTGTAGCAGAAGATATGCACGGACAGCATTTTATTACTGACCAGGTACAGACAGGTGGTTTAGGTTATGGCTCACAGTGGGATGCTGACTTTGTACACCCACTGCGTAATGTATTGACACAAGCCTCTGACGAATATGTGGACATGAATTTAGTGGCATCTGCCCTATTGAGAAGATATAGCGATGATGCCATGCGACGGGTGATATTCACAGAATCACATGATGAAGTAGCTAACGGCAAAGCCAGAGTAGCAGAAGAAGTAGAGCCGGGTAATGCTACCGGTTGGTATGCACGCAAAAAAGCTACCTTGGGCGCTGTAATGGTATTGACTTCGCCGGGAATACCTATGATTTTTCAAGGGCAAACCATTCAGCAGGATAGCTGGTTTCAGGATACTGAGCCTTTAGACTGGGGACGTTTGAAGAAATTGTCGGGTATCTCTGATATGTATAAAGATATGATTCATCTACGCAGAAATCTTACAGGTGTTTCAGCCGGATTAATGGGGCAGCATACTGAAATTCTGGCATTAGACCACGATAAAAAACTGATTGCTTTCCAGAGATGGCATCAGGGTGGTAGCAGAGATACAACGGTTGTAGTGATGAATTTCTCGCATGAGACTATTTTAAATTATCCTATCAAGTTCCCATCTGAAGGAAAATGGCTGGTACGCTTTAACGGAGATTCTCAATCATACGAACCAGACTTTACACATACAGAATGTACCGAAGTTGATGTAACTGCTGACAATGATACGCTTATGGGCGAAATATGTGTAGGTCCTTATAGCGCTCTTGTACTTTCACAAGACTAAGAAATCTGGTGCCATACCAATAGTGTATGGCACATTTCTATAAATTTCACAACCACTATGAAAATCAGACACCGATGGCAGAAAATTACAATTGGAATCATAAGTAGCATTTTAATTCTGCTGATTATTTTGACCATCGTTGGCTTTTTCTTTCTTAAACCCATAGTAACCAGTCGTATCGAAAAGGGGGTATCGAAAGCCACTAACAGTTTATACCGTATTTCATTTTCAGATATTACCTATAATCCCACTTTAGGCAATATTGTTATTTCTGACGTAGATTTCTTGCCCGATACGCTTATCTACAACAGGCTACACGCCATCAAAAAAGCTCCTGACGATTTACTGAAGATTCATGTGCCCACAGTAAAACTCACAGGTGTTTATCCACTATCGGTCATTTTTACTAAAATCTTAGATATGGGGATGGTAAACATTGATAAACCCACGATTACTGTTTTGCATAAAAGCCAGCCTTATAACAAGTCCATTGATTCTGTTGAAAGAAAAACCCCTTATCAATTGATTTCAAAGTTTGTCAAGTCATTAAAAATTGATCGGGTTTTGTTAAATGATGTTGACTTTACTTACGAAAATCAGGAGTTTAAGAAACCCAAAACAAATGTCATTAAGAATGTCTATGTCGAAATTACCAATATTGTATTAGATTCATTATCTGATAAATCGACACAGAAAATCTATTATGCCGACGATTATACTTTCATCATTAAAGACATTACACTGCCTGATAAAAATCAGTTGAATGATAATCTTTTCAGAAATGTCGTTTTTTCATTGAGAAACAGGCAGCTAAAAGTAGATGAATACCATTTGAAGCCAAGAGCAGATAACATGACTTTTGGTAAAATATCAGGCGGACGAGATCGTGCAGAAGTCCTATTCCAGAATATTATCATAAAAGGTATTCAACCGGAAATGCTATTTCCTGACAATAAATTGTATGCGCCTCAGATGAGTATTAAAGGAGGATTCGTAAGGGTATTTAATGATAAAAGGTATCCAAGAAAAAAACGGAACAAAGTAGGTGAATATCCTCACCAAATGTTAAAAAAGCTGGATATTAAGCTAAAAATTGACACTGTTCAGATAAGCGATGTAAAAGTTACTTATTCTGAGTTTGACCCTGAAGCCAGACTCACAGGCTATATCAGTTTTGAAAGAATAAAAGGCACAATATACAATGCCACCAATGATACCCTTCCGCTTCTGAAAAACCCTGTCTGTAGCGCAGATTTTCATACGTATTTTATGAATAAAGGAAGCCTTGATGTGCATTTTACTTTTAATACACCTTCTGAAAAGGGAGATTTTACTGTTCAAGGACAATTAGGCTATTTTGAAGGTACTTCCATTAATAAGATTACAATTGCTCTGGCTAAAGTAAGTATCCAGTCTCTTCAGATAAGTAAATATGTGTTTAAGCTAAAAGGTGATGACAATCGGGTAACAGGTACAGGTACCTTGTATTATGATAACCTGAAAGCCACTCTTCTGAAAGTACAGGACGACCAGTTGGAAGAGAAAAAAGGAGAACCCAGAAAGCGGTTATTAGGCATATTCAAGCGAAAACCTCTGCCTACTTTTATAATCAATAATCTGATACTAAAAGACTCTAACCCACGTAAGAGTGGCAAACTCGTCACAGGAAATGTGAATCTTACCCGTGACCCTACTAAATCATTCTGGGGAGTTGTCTGGAATGGTTTAGGCCAGTCTCTCTTTCAATGCGTTACAGGTACTGTAAAAGATTAGCAGGGGTTAGAATTTTACAATTTTCTTGGTAAAAACTCCTTTTTCATTAAAGATTCTAAGCAGATATATCCCCTGTTGTAAGCTACTTATATCAAGCGTTGTGGTAGCATTTGTTGTCTTAGTATTTAAAACTTGTTTACCATCCAATTGAAACAATTGTATATCCGAAAAGCTTGCGGCTTCAATAGTTAAAACGCCTTGTGTGGGATTTGGGTAGATGTTAATTTTTTCAGGTTCTGGTTCACTCTGCATTTTTAACTTGTCTTGAGGCGTTGCTTCGTCTGAACTCTGATTAATTCTCCATATTTGTGTTCCGTAGGTATAGGTTGAGGCCACAACATATATATTATTTTTAAAATTGAAGATACTAAACGGTTCTATTCCCTCTCTTCCTTTTACGATTTCAGGCAGATACTCAATAGAATCTTTAGTCAGGCAAACCAGTTCTTGTCCTTTCTGAAATTCATAATAAGAAAGATAGAAAGAAGTAGGTGTTTTAACTATGGTATTAGTTTTATAATACTGGTTGTTCAGTTTATACTTTTCTTCGAAAACTGAATCATGTCTTACCAAGACATAAACATTATTGTAGTCAGATATTTTCGTGACTATTATTATATCTCCTACAATTGAAACTTTCTGGTTTATCCCATCAGGTAGCATTATAAAGCGTTCATGTATGGCGCTCCACGCCCGCATTTTAGCACCTCTTTTATCTCTTATAAATATTAGTTCTTCATCTACAAGTTCAATAGATATATCATCTTCTTCCTTTATAATTTCTTTCAGTATGCCGGTTTTGAAATTGTAAAACCATAACTTCGATACTATCGAATTGTTATTATTAGTAATGATAAAAACGCCGTTCTTTACTATTTGCAAGCTTCGTATTTTATCTCCGACAAAAACATCCTGTTTGTTGAAATCTTTATTAAATATATACAGATTGGTGTTATTAAAAAAAATCAGTTTTTCATACTGATAACTAATATTCCCCAGGAAAAAATCATACTCCTGCTTAATTATATCTGTATCTCCTGAATCTAAATCAGCTATTACCCAACCCATCTTATTGGAGATAAATAGGAATTTATTATCAATAAAAAAGCTGTTAATATCTTTATATAAAATTCTGATATGCATTAAACTATCAATATATCTGATTTCTCTGTAGGTATCTTCTACAGTATGCAGATAGTATAATTTATTGGCGTAGGTATATAAATTCCTGACAGTTCCATTTCCCTTGAGCTTAACTGTTATATCTTCTAATTTACCATTGTTTAAGACATAAAACGAGGTGTACTCACCAAGGTCATTATGGTTGGTAACATAAATACCTGAAGTAGTAGCAAACACCTGGCATCTTGCCAGAGCAGATACATCAATTATCTTCAGTTCTTCGGTTTCTATATTAATTACCACTAGCTTCTGTACTATACTATTTTTTATTTTATCCTTCGAATCAATCCGATATATTACCAGTTTGTCGTTGCCAGCAGGGTTTATCAAGTAATAATTAATACTTTCCAAGTGTATCAGTTGCTTTGATCCTTCTATTGTTCCATTGGTTTTAAAGATTCTAATTTCTTTACTATCATATACAGAAAAAATAAGTGAGCGCAATAATCTCTTTTCAATACACAGTCCGGTATTATATATATCGTTGTTTTCATACTCAAAAATCAGATTAGTCTTTAAGCCATCACTTTCCCATACCTGATTTGCTTTTTTTGTCTTATTATATGTCCAGAAAAGTAGCTGATTATTGAGTGTATCCTGATAATAGAATTGTGTAATCAGGGGGTTATTCAAAGTTTGTGTTTGAAGCAGGGGTGTTTTCTTATATTGATTAATAAGATAAAGGTTATCGGAAAGTTCAAAGGTCTCCGTTTTTGTTTGAACCTGAACACGTGAATAGGAATCATTGGTAGAAGAAAAGTTCACACAGCCATATAATTGATTCTTACTGAAATCGTACAAACAATTGTAATTCCATCCATCCAATTCATAGACATCACCATTTCGGGGAGTTATTTTAACATCCCAAATAAATTTAGACACAAGGTTCTCACTATATTTATGGGTATTTTCTTTAATGTTGTACTTATGTATCCGAAAATCATGAGTCCCTCCTTCTGCTCCATACACAGTAGTAAAAACAAGGTTATCATTATAAAGAACCGGGTTTTGTACCTGACCAAAATAGTAAGAGAATGTAGTAGTAATAGTACTATTGGGTATGTTTACTATTTCTATCAAAGTATTGCTTTTACTAACCTTATAAATCTGAAGATGCCCTTGAAGATATTTTATTAAATGCAGTGATTGGGCAGTGTCATTAACGAATATCCCGAAACCATCTGAATGGTCAGTCCAATCATACAATTGGTTTTTCTCAGGATTTTGCAGGTCTGAAATGAGAATTTTCTTTTCGCCCTGATCCCGACCATACAAATAATAATAAAAGTGCTCCTGATATTTGATAGGCCCAGAAAAGTAAGGTTTATCTTTCAGAAGTCCTGTTACGGTTTTTACTTTACCATCATATACTTTCAATTGTGCGTATTTAGGGGTATTGTATGAGAGATAATGAATTTTATCATCAAAAATAGTGTAATACCAGGCACTATTCTCCCATATTTTCACCTCATCTGCTTCATTCAACAACGCAAATTTTACTTCTTCGTAGAATTGTTTCCCATGTAAAACAATTAATAATTTATCCTGAACAATATGCATTGCTTTGAGCGAATCTGACTCAAATATCTTCTTTGTATTTTCTACGGTACCGTCAGTTTTCCATACTTCTCTTTTTAATTCATTATTCACCAAAAAGTAGAGTTGATTATCATAAGAAACAAAATTACTGAACGAGTAATTAGGTTTCTCCGTATCCTTTATTAAAATGGTACCTTTCTGCGTTCCATCGAATACCCAAAGAGCAGACGAATTGTATTCAGGTCTATAGGCAAGAAACACCACTTTGTCATTTACCTGCCCGCAATACTGAAAACTGCTGGGGGTTAGCATTTTCTCATTCGGAAAATCAGTAATTTGCTGCTGCGCAAAAATTGTTTGTACAGTCAGGCAATTGTAAAAGAAAAGAAGAAAGTACCTTAGCATGGAAATTCATTTTCTTTTATGACTGAAAATCCTGCACTTAGGTTGGATATACCTTTGGTAGATTAAGACCAGATAGTTAGTTTTAAAGGTTTAAACCTTATTAACCATTGGAAAAACTCAAACAACAAATCCAGATACTTTTTGCCATAAGCAGCGAGGAAGCCGAGATTTTTCTATCTGAATTCAAGAGAAAAGAATTACAGAAAAACGAAGTTTTTATCGCTGAGGGAGAAATATGCCATGTAGTAGGCCTGATAGAAAAAGGATTGATGGTATGCGTTTATAACAAAGACGGCGAAGAGATAATAGATGAGTTTGGTTTTGAAAATGGCTTTATCACCAACTACTATAGTTTCCTGACACAATCACCCTCACAAAAGGAAATCCGGACGCTTGAACCGTGTATTGTACATACTATTACCAGACAAAGTTTAGAGAAATTAGGGAATCAATATCCATTCATTGAACGAATGAGCCGGATGATGAATGAGAAGTTATTCCTGCGGGCACATGACAGGATTCAATCTTTATTGCTTGAATCTGCACAAGAACGTTATGAAAAAATGCTTGCCCAACGACCAGACCTCGCTCAACGTATTCCACAATATATGCTTGCTTCTTATTTGCACGTAAAACCCGAAACCATCAGCCGAATCAGAAGGAAGATTAGTAAACACACTTTATTGACCTAAGTCAATGCAAACGCCTCGTTTGAGTGAGTAAGTTTGTGTAAAAGCACATAAAACCTAAAACAAATGAATCAGATTGAATTATTGGTAAAGCAAACCAGAGGAGCTTATGATTGGGCAAATAAATTAATTTATACGATACCTGATGAACAATGGGATATTATTCCCGAAGTAGTGGAATCAAGCATAACCTGGCAGATAGGGCATCTGGTTATCAGTTATTATTACCATACCATTATGGTAACAGTCGGTCATCAGATGGATATATTGCAGCAAATCCCTATGAAGGACTATTCTCAGCTTTTTCATAATACCTCAGCACATGTTTCCACTGGCAAAACAAAGCCGGACGATTTAAAACAGCATCTGGAATTGATAGCGCAAAAATCAGTCAGCATTATTCAATCATTGACTCCCGATGAACTCGAAAAACCTTTAGTACCTACACCCATGCCCCACCCTATTGCCAGAACCAGATTTGAAGCCATTGACTGGAACATTAAGCATACCATGTGGCATTGTGGGCAATTAGGAATTCTGAAACGGATTGTGCACGAGCGGTATGATTTTGGGTTGAGAAAGGCATAGGCTATACAAAAAACTCAATAGTAAATATAACCCAAGCAATTATTCAATTATATTGTGCTAAAATAATCTGTGGCATGTATAGAATATTTATTTTGTTGAGTTTCATTATTATTTGCTGGTCTTGTTATAAAAAAGAAAAGACTGCTGAGTCTGTGGCTAATAAGCTACAGGAATCTAAAGAGAAGAAAAAAACTTCTAAGAATCTGTTTTCTTCAATTGATTCTTCTCAACTAGCCTCATATATTCCTAAAGGATATGTATTGCTTGATTCGGCTTTGGGGGATTTAAATCGTGACCCGTATATAGATATAGTACTGGTTCTTAAACAGCCAAATGAAGAAGAAACTTCTGATATAATAGAACATCCTACGCCAAGACCTCTGTTATTATTGCTTGGTCAAGCCGATAATTCCTATAAGGTTGTTACCCGCAATGACAAGGCCGTTTTATGTTTCAGTTGTGGTGGAATGATGAGTGACCCTTTCGTACGAGTTGTGATAAAGAAAGGATATTTTTCTATTGAACATTATGGCGGAAGTGCCTGGAGATGGGGAGTAACTACTACTTTCAAATATAATCCTCTACTTAGCGACTGGTATTTATATAAACAAGGCTATGAAAGCTTTCATGCATCTGACCCGGAAAAGATAAAAACAACCATTGAAACAGAGAAAGATTTTGGCAAAATCGCTTTTTCTACCTATGATTCTGACAAGTTTTCTGAGAAATAAGGCACCTGATTCTAAAGGCTAAAACATTCAAACTTATTCATGGTTATCATAGTTGAGTAAATTCTCAGACTATGAATAAATTCAACTACAACTTAGATTTTAAAAAAACTGATTTCAGAAAAAACCCGGAACTCTATCGGATTGGTGTAGGTGAGCAGGGAGTTTTGCTGGTAGAGCCGTATAAGTCTGAAATACTGCCCTTATGGCGATTTAAAACAGTAGAAGTGGCCAAGGAATCAAGCAAGGCTATTTATAAGCTATTTGAAGAATACCTGAAAGAAAAAGATTTTGTAGGAGCAGATATGGCTCGCAAATACCTGCAAATGGGTTTTACCCGTGCCCGTCGCTATGCCAATCATGCCAGCGGACAAAAATATGCTCAGGAAACGCCAAGAGAAGAAGCGGTCGAATATCCGTATTCAAGTGGCAGCAAGTTTAAGGATAACCCCATACTGCCCCAGGAAAAAGACGCTCTAACCAACGAAAAAGCACAGGCCGCACAGGTATTTAAAGAACTCTGGTTTAAGGCCAAAGATAATGCAGAGTATAAGGCTTTGAAGAAGTGGTTTCGGGAGAGGTATTATTAATAGCAAAAACCACCCTTTTGGGGTGGTTTTTTCGTGAAAGATTAAGAAAGAAAGAAAGTCGGAATCCCTATGAGCCACACATCTCGCAACCTTCAGGGTCGTCGAGTGAGCATTGCATGGCAGCGTATTGATACTCTTCATCACTATTAAAAGTTGCGGCAGATGCTACTTTTGCCGTTTGTTCTTCGGCATATTTAGCATAATCTAATGGTTTTTCTTCTACGGTTGTAACGGCCGGTACTACCTCTGCAATCGCTTGTCTGTCTACTGTAAATTTCACAGCATCAGTAGCGGCTTTGGTGCGTAGGTAATACATACCGGTTTTCAAACCTGCTTTCCATGCGTAGAAGTGCATAGAAGTAAGTTTACCGAAGTTAGCATTTTCCATGAAGATATTTAAAGACTGACTCTGGCAGATGTAAGCGCCACGGTCAGCAGCCATATCAATAATAGTTTTTTGCTTGATTTCCCAGGCAGTTTTGTAAATATCTTTCAAATTCTGCGGGATTTCAGGAATAGCCTGTACCGAGCCATTGGCAGCAATCAACTTGTTTTTCATGGTATCGTTCCAAAGACCAATTTTTACCAAGTCTTTTAACAAATGTTTGTTTACTACCACAAACTCACCCGACAATACACGGCGGGTATAGATGTTTGAAGTATAAGGCTCAAAACATTCGTTGTTGCCCAATATCTGGCTGGTTGATGCCGTTGGCATCGGAGCCACCAAAAGCGAGTTACGCACACCATTCTGCTGCACTTTCTCGCGAAGTTCTTCCCAGTTCCAACGACCTGAGTCAGGTGAAACACCCCACATGTCGAACTGGAAGATACCTTTTGAGATAGGAGAACCCTCCCATGTAGCATAAGGTCCTTCTTTCACTGCCAACTCCATCGATGCTTCCATAGCAGCATAGTAGATAGTCTCAAAAATATCTTTATTCAATCGACGGGCTTCGTCAGACTCAAAAGGCATTCTTAACACAATCAGCGCATCAGCTAATCCTTGTACACCCAAACCAATCGGACGGTGACGAAGATTGCTTTTTTCTGCTTCCGGAACAGGATAGTAGTTGACATCAATTACTTTATTGAGGTTACGGGTAATTACCTTCGTAACTTCGTATAATTTCTGATGGTCAAATTTCAAAAAGCCCGATTTAGCATCTTTTACAATGTATTTTGGTAATGCAATAGATGCCAGGTTACAAACAGCTACTTCGTCTGGTGCTGTGTACTCAATAATTTCAGTACATAGATTTGACGACTTGATTGTACCTAAGTTCTTTTGATTTGATTTCTGATTAGCCGCATCTTTGTAGAGCATGTATGGTGTACCTGTTTCTACCTGCGACTCCATGATGGCAAACCACAAGTCCTGAGCTTTAATGGTTTTACGAGCTTTACCTTCGGTCTCGTATTTTTGATATAATCTTTCAAATTCTTCTCCGTAACATTCTGACAGACCCGGCGCTTCGTTAGGGCAGAACAACGACCATGTATCGTTGGCCTCAACGCGTTTCATAAATAAGTCAGAAATCCAGAGAGCGTAGAACAAATCGCGAGCACGTAGTTCTTCCTTTCCATGATTTTTCTTTAACTCTAAAAACTCAAAAATATCGGCATGCCACGGTTCAATGTAGATAGCAAATGAACCTTTGCGTTTGCCACCGCCTTGGTCAACATAACGGGCAGTATCATTGAAAACTCGCAACATAGGCACAATACCATTAGATGTGCCGTTAGTACCTTTAATGTAAGAACCTGTTGCACGAACATTATGGATTGCCAGACCGATTCCACCAGCCGATTGTGAAATCTGAGCAGTTTGGCGAAGCGTATCATAAATACCCGTAATGCTGTCATCTTTCATCGTCAATAAGAAACACGACGAAAGTTGAGGTTTAGGTGTACCTGCATTAAATAATGTAGGCGTGGCATGTGTAAACCAACGTTCAGAAAGCAATTCGTAAGTCTCAAGCACGCGGTCAATATCATCGCCATGAATACCCACAGCCACACGCATCAACATGTGTTGCGGACGTTCAACGATTTTGCCATTGAGCTTAAGTAAATACGATTTTTCAAGGGTTTTGTAACCAAAATAGTCATAACCAAAGTCTCTGTCGTAAATAATAGCAGAATCAAGCGTGGCTGCGTGTTTCTGAATTACTTTCCATGTTTCTTTGGCAATTAATGACGCATTTTGAGCTGTTTTAGGGTCAACATACTGATACAGCATTTTCATTGTCCCTGAAAAAGACTTCAAAGTGTTTTTGTGGAGATTAGAAATAGCAATCCGGGCAGCTAAAATAGCATAATCAGGGTGCTTGGTGGTCATCGAAGCGGCGGTTTCCGCAGCAAGGTTATCTAATTCTGAGGTACTAACTCCATCATAAATACCTGCTACAACTTTCATGGCTACTTCAACGGGTTGGACAAATGCCGGCTCAAGGCCATAGCATAAACGCTCAATACGAGCAGTAATTTTGTCGAACTTCACCGACTCGCGGCGTCCGTCTCGTTTGATTACATACATAAGGCAGTCAGTAAGGGGTTTGGATTCGAAAAAATATTTTTTAGACCACGCACGTATGGTCTGTACTTAGTTTCAATATACAGCAACATAAAATTATTTATAGTTATGGTGACCGCCAGTCACTTTTTGGGTTTAATTTTTTGGGTTGTAAAGCAGTCAGAACTCGTCTTTCAGGTTTTCACAAAGACCTGAATACATGGTTTGGTATTCAAGACAGTTGTGTAAAATTAACAAAATCTTAAGGGTTGAAAAAACCGTACTTCTATACCATTTTAGCAACAGTAAAAAAGTCTAATATTAAGAAAATGTTAAGACCTAATAATCAAACAGTTAGTATTGAGGAAGGTAGAAAAAATCAAATTAAAAAGTTATCCACAAAGTTGTACACAACTCTTAATAGGTTTTCTTAGTAAAAATTTACGTAGTGTATAGTAAGGTTTTGGTTGACAAATGTAAATATTTAATTTTCAGAAAAAAAAGAAAATTCTGAAAAAGTTATCCACATTGAAAATTCCTTCCTTAATCATGACATTCCATCAGCAGAAGATCACCTTTTTCGTAAGAAATCCTGACAATTCCGTCTTCGGCTGCTTCATTACTGCTTCCTGTCCTATAACCGAGCATAAGTGATTCATTATCAAGCTTATATAGTAAATTTTCTGTTCGTATGCCTTCAACAGTACCAACAGGTATCAAAGAGATGGGTGAACCTTTCGTAAACCACTTCTCAAAGGTGTTTGGGGTAGGTAATAAGGGGTATATTACTGAATAATCGTCTATTAGAACGACCCGAAGTTTACTTTTGTAACGTACAATATTGGTCATATTACTGATAGAATGGTCGGCTCTGCGCCCTGTTGCCCATACTACATTCACGGCAGGGAACCCCCGACTTATCAACATATCGAAGGCTTTCTCCAAATCCGTTTTTTCCTGGTCAGGCGTATGAATAACCTCAATCGGATATTGACTTTTCTCGATTTCTGTTAAGTCAATGTTAACATCAAAATCGCCTAAAAGTACATCAACTTTAATACCTAATTCAATTACCCGATAAATAGCCTGGTCTAAAACAACCACGAAAGGACTCCACTCCAGCAAGTGTCCCAACAACTCAAAACTGCATGCTTCACCATTGGCAATAATCAATGCAGGTTCTTGTTTTTCTCTAACAATATGATGAGACGACATTCAGAAACAAAATTAGAAACTAAGGTAAATAACTAACGCCGGGAGCCTCGGTAGAAGTTCTCAATAGTTAAGAATAATTTTTCGGGTCCTGGTCGCACAATAGCTAAGTTGCTAAGTGCCAGAAGATAAGCGTTATTTCATAGCAGACAGTTTTCCTAAATCAATATCTTCAAGGGTTGCCTTGATTTTATCCATAGACACATTATTGCCTTTTACACTCACCACAAAACGATTGGCAAGTAGCACTGCCAGTTCACCGTCTTTGTTAGTATTGCTGTATTTTTCAAATGCCTTGTGGTCTTTATAGGTAGTTGTTTTTTCATAGCCCGATTCATTCTCTTTATCTACATCTACCATTGCCCAGGCAGCCATACCCATAATAGCTCCGGTGCCGGCCACATCTACAATGCTTACCTCTATTGAGCTATCTCCTTCCCGGTATTTTCCATTAGCAGTTGATACCTTAAAGCCCATGGCACCTGTTTTCTCACTCGATGCCTCAGTACGAGGCAATCCGTCAGCATCGGCAGGGAGCAATTCTTTCAACACTTTGGCATCTACTACTTCAGTGGGGCCATCTTTCGACATTTTCTCGGCTTCTTGTGCAATGTTCTCTAAAGCTTCTACCGCAGTTTTAGGTTCTTCTTTCTTTTCTTCTTCGTCTTTACTTCCGCAGCCTGCTGATAAAAAAGTGGTAGCCAGTAATAAGGCCAGTAGTTTGACAGTTTTCATGATTAGTAAGTAGTTTAAGGGTAAAATTTCAAGAAATATAGGCACTTTTTGAAAAACAAAAAATGATTTGCTGTAATTTAAATTGAGGCTGCTAACTTTGATTTTTTATTGTCTGACAGATGCTTACTTTCCCAAACGCTAAAATAAATATAGGGCTTACTATTACTGAAAAACGCCCTGATGGATTCCACAACATTGAGTCTGTTTTTTATCCTGTAAACTGGTGCGATGCTTTAGAAATTGTACACGCTCCACAGTTTCATTTTCAGAGTACAGGCCTGCCAATTCCGGGCAGCGAGAATAGTAATCTTTGCCTAAAGGCCTATCATCTCTTAGCTAATAATCACCCGGAAATGAGTAAGCAATCTGCTCATTTTCATTTGCATAAAGTAATACCTATGGGTGCCGGATTAGGGGGTGGCTCGGCTGATGGAGCTTTTGCGCTGAAGATACTCAACGAAATTTTTGAATTAGGCTTAAGCACTGCCGATTTACAGCAATATGCACGTCAGTTAGGTTCAGACTGCGCTTTTTTTATTGAAAATCGTCCGGTATTTTGTTTCAATAAAGGAGACGAATTTGAAGAATTTTCATTAAATTTAAAAGATAAATTTATCGTACTGGTTAATCCGTCAATTCATATTTCAACCGCCGAAGCTTATGCCGGAGTAATACCAAAAAAAGCTGAAATACCGCTAAAAGAAGCATTAAAATTACCGTTAAATAAATGGGAGGGCATTATTAAAAACGATTTTGAAGAAAATTTGTTATGGAAATATCCGACCATTGCAGCCACTAAAAAAATACTGTATGAACAAGGTGCCCTCTATGCTTCTATGACAGGCTCCGGTTCTACTGTCTATGGTATTTTTGAAACAGAAAAAGACTTAAAAGTAAAATTTCCTGACTTTGCTATCTGGCAGGGTTATTTAAACTGATGTAAGACTACCAAAGAGAATGCTGAAAGAATTAACAAAACGCCGTGAACCATTTTCATTCATGCTTTATCTAAGCATTGTGGGAAGTAGTCTGGTATTTTTTTTCATTATTCTCGTTTTTATTACTAAAGAAGTCAGTAATCAGCCCATTACCCTGAAAATACCTGGGGTATTCTGGGCAAGTACCTGTATAATCTTAACAAGTAGCTCAACACTTCATTGGGCCAATAAGGCATTCAGGCAAGAAAGATTTCGCAGTTATCGGCTAAATATCAGTCTGACTTTGTTGTGTGGCATAGCTTTTATGGTTTTACAAGCCTGGGGGTGGCGACAGATGTTTATGAAAGGAATAACCATGAGCAACAGTACCGGAGGGATGTTTATTTATATTTTATCCGGTTTACATCTGGCTCATGCTTTAGGTGGTATTATTGCGTTGGCTGTGGCTAATAACGACGCCTTTAAACGCATGGAATATGTAGATTCTTATGTTTATAGCGTAAATCCTCCTAACCAGTTAAAACTGCGGTTAATCAGCATCTACTGGCATTTTATTGATGCCTTATGGCTTCTTTTATTTATTTTTCTACTATACCATGCTTCACAAAACCCGGGGAATAGTCATTAATTATATTCGTTACCGTGAGACGTCTATCATTACCAAAATTTATACAGAAAAATTTGGTATACAATCATATATAGAAAATGGCGTAAGAAGCAGTAAAGGCAAAAACAGGATTGCCCTTTTTCAGCCACTCACTTTGCTGGATTTAGTTTTGTATCATGACGATAAAAAAGAGATTCATCGTATTTCCGAAATCAAATCGGCCTATCCGTTCAAAACCTTGCCTTATGACGTATATAAGTCAAGCATTGCTATGTTTTTAGATGAAATACTGAATAAAACGCTGAAAGAAAGCAACGAAAATCAGGTCTTATTCGATTTTCTTTATCATTCTTTTGTATTCCTCGATGAAACCGAGCAGCATTTCGAGAATTTTCACCTGATTTTTTTATTGAAATATACTTTCTTTTTAGGATTTTCTCCGCAGGATGCTAACGAAATTATGACCCAGTTTCGTGAAGCGAATATCATCATTCCGTTTGATTCAGACTATAAAGCCCTGATGAACAGCCTGATTGTCGCAGATTATCAGACACCGATTCCGATGAGTCGAGGGGCACGGAATCATTTACTGGAAGTGATTATTTTATTCTATCAGTTGCATGTAGAAGATTTCGGCGACATTAAATCTTTACAGGTGCTACGAGAGGTACTGAGCTAAATACAAAATTGTTTCTACCAAACCTGTCGTACCAGATTCAGCCAATAATTAACCCGATGGCTTTATTTACTTCCGAGTATGAGGTATAAGAAAAATATAAAGGCCACATCAATCAGCGGAATAAATCCTATTCTTAACGACAAAGGATAATTACCGGAAAAGAACTTTATCCAGGCAAAAATCTGTGTAATCAGAATTAATACCGGCAATAAAAATGTGGCCCATAAAATTACCCAGAGCAGTGTGTTTTTTTCTGAACCCGGGGCATCGAACATCATGGGCGACATCATGGCCATCATAATAGCAGGTACCAGGGCAAGCACCCAAAGAACATTAAAAACCAAGGCTGTTGTTTTCATAAAATAATTGAGATAAAGAAATATATTACATCGGCAATAAAAAATAGCTCTGACGTTACGGTTTATCAGAAATATCTATGCCAGCGCTACCAGCAACCAGATAAATACAGCTTTTATTAAACATAAGACTTCTTTTACCACAGAATCAATTAAGGAAAACTATATTGTTTTCTTGCTGTTAAATCTCCAATTTTGTTTTCTTATTCATTTGTCGGTACCTATGAAAAAACTTCTACAACTTATCATACTTGCCTTAGGCATTTCTCCTTTTTCAGGCAAGGCACAACAGATAAGCTTTACGCCTCCTGCTGCAAATTCGAAATTAAAATTAGGGTTAGCACAAATTGCTGTATTAGCTGCTAATAATCAACTGCTTGATAGTCGCTCTCTCAATAATTACAATCTATATCAGTTTAAAGACCAGCATGAAAAAATCTTAGTTGATGTAATTGCTAAAGCTGATATAGCCGCCTTGCAGAAAGAACTCAACGCTGCGGCAGTTGAAATGATAAGTGCCTCTAAAAAAAGAGTTACCTGCTGGGTAGAAATAGATAAAATTACAGGATTAACCGAAACAGCAAAAAATATTTCATGGATTCAGCCTGTCATAAAACCGCTTAATAATTCGGGGCCGGTTATGTCTCAGGGCGACTCTGCCCAACGCTCGGGTATTGCACGCCAGATAACAGGGCTTAACGGCACAGGTGTAAAAATAGGCGTTCTTTCTGATAGTTATGATTTGTTAGGAGGAGCCAATGCAGGTGTAATTGCCGGAGAATTACCGGGCACAGGCAATCCTGATGGATTTACTACGCCTGTAACAGTTTTGAGCGAGTCGTTAAGTGGTGGCGCAGATGAAGGTAGAGCCATGATAGAAATTATACACGATGTAGCTCCGGGAGCCCAGTTGTATTATTATTCTGCTTTCAATGGTGAAGCTGACTTTGCCAATGGCATCAGAGCCCTGGCGGCGGCAGGCTGTAAAATTATTGTTGATGACATCACCTATCTGCTTGAGCCTTTCTTTCAGGATGGCTTAATTGCACAGGCGGTTGATGAAGTAACCGCCAACTATGGCGTATCGTACTATTCTTCGGCAGGAAATTCAAGCAATAGTTCTTACGAAGCCCCCTATCTGGCATCGACTTTTCAGCCGTTCTCAAATAGTACTGAAACCGCCCATAATTTCGGCACTACTGGCAACCCTTTATATTATCTGCCTATTCAGGTGATAGGCGGAATGACGCTAACCTTGGAGTGGGACGACCCTTATTTCAGTACGGGAAATGGCTCACTCGGTGCAAGCTCCGACCTTAATATTTATTTGCTTATAAACAATGGGAATGGTTATCAGGTAGTAGCTTCCAGTATAGATAGCAATATTGGTGCTGACCCGGCAGAATTATTCGGTATAAATGGTTCAGGTACGGCCTATATTCTGATTACTAAAAAAGGCGGAACTAACCCCAGAAATATAAAATTCATAGGTTTTCGTGGATTAAGCTGGGCTGTTACTCCCACTACTGTCGCAGGTATTAAAGCGTCAACCATCATAGGGCATCATAATGCTACTAATACCATTGCAGTAGGGGCTGCCAGTTATGACAAAACACCTGCCTATGGGGTGAATCCTCCTGTTGCTGAGTCCTATACTTCTCGTGGTGGTACGCCCATTTACAGGTCTATCTCGGGTGATTTGCTTCCGACTCCCATTATCAGACAAAAACCCGAAATAGTGGCCCCTGATAATGCCAATACCTCTTTTTTCATTGCCGGATATGACTATGAAAATGATGGCAAGCCCAATTTTAACGGCACATCTGCTTCTGCTCCTCATGCAGCGGCGGTGGCAGGTCTGATGTTACAGGGGAATCCCAGCCTGACTCCGGGCGGCATAAAAACAGCCCTGATAAATTCATGCGTGGATATGGACGACACTACCACACCAGGCTTTGACACAGGTTTTGATTATGCAACCGGCAATGGCCTTATTAGAGCCGATGCGGCTGTTTTAAGCACCCTGAACCCTAACTGTCCGCCAGTCAATGTTACCATTACCCGAGCCACTACTTTTTGCGAAGGAGATTCTGTAATTTTTGATGCCAACAATGCTTCAGGCTATACTTTTCAATGGAAAAGAAACGGTACTGACTTACCCAATCAAACACAAGCTCGCCTGATAGTTAAAGAATCTGGGCTTTATTCAGTAGCTATTACCAATATCAATTGTACCTTGTCTTCTATAGCTATCAGAGCCACTGCCAAATTAGGCGTTCCTGCACCCACTACTGTCAGCAAAACCATTAGTCAGGGAACAGTCATCACAACCGGAAACGGGCTACAGGCCAGTAGCAACTGCCATCCTCATCAAACCGCTACTTATGCGGGGCCTACCATAGGTTATGACAATGGCAATAAAAATGGTCCTGACCCCACTGCAACAGTTACCGGAATAAACGGCACTATTTTACTCACAAGAGTGTCCATCAGGTGGCGTAAAAGAAGCGGTGGAACCATCAACGATTGCGGAACTACTGGTGGTAGTAATAATCCGTTTAATGATGAGGTATCATTCAAGTTAATAGCGCCAGATAATACCACTATTAATCTGCTTAATGCCAATACTTATTCATTTTCGGGAAGTTATGTAGGTACCGTTACTACTGTATTTGAAGACGGCGGCGCCGTATTAGGCACTATTCCTGCGTCGGGCACATTTAATCCGGCTCAAAGTCTGAGTTTATTAGATGGAAGAAATCCTAATGGTGTATGGAAACTGATAGCCAACGATGATGCGGCGGCAGACCCTCTGTGTGTAGAAGGGTTTTCTGTTACGGTTTATACCAATGGTACAGGAGTAGCCAGTACTATAACCTGGTGGGATAGCCCATCTAATGGCACACAGGTAGGCACAGGTAATGAGTATATTCCAACTAATACCAGCCCCGGCACCTATACGTATTATGCCGAAGCTAATTGCGCAGGTAGCGGATTAAGTTGTCAGACAAGCATTCGTAAACCTGCTACCTTGACTATTGTTCCGGGCTGTGTAACACAGGCAGGTACAGTAAATGGGAATACAAATGCCTGTGCGGGCAACAACAGCGGTACCTTAACTTTATCGGGGCATACAGGTACTATTCTCAGATGGGAATCGTCTGTCAACAATTTTGCTACCATTACCACTATCAACAATACTACTACCACACAGAATTATTCGAATCTGACACAAACTACGCAATTCAGAGCTGTAGTAAAAAATGGGTCTTGTACCGAAGCCAATGCTACTCCTGCCACCATTACTGTTACTACCATTGCCGCTACAGCCAGCAATACAGGTCCTTATGATGTAGGGCAAACTATTCAGCTAACAGCCACCGGAGGTAGTACCTATAGCTGGGCAGGCCCGAATGCTTTCAGTAGTAGCAATAATCCGGCTACTATCCCCAATGCTACTCTTGCTATGGCAGGAACTTATACCGTAACTGTTACACAAAATTCCTGTTCGGCAAGTGCTACTACCCTCGTATCAGTAAGTGATAGCAATCCTTGTAGTAAAGTAGTAGATTTTGATTATGTACTGGCAGGCAATCCGTTTGATTACAAGTTTCCATTAGTTAATAATATGGTGATTGCACAAGTGCCTGAAGAAACCTCTATTGTGATTAACCCTATCTGTGAGTCTGTAACTATCGAGAGTTTCAGAATGCTTTTACAAGGCCCTGCTCCATTTCAGAATCATGAAACTATTGAAAGTGTCCCTATCTATGCCCTCTTTAACAATACAGGCAACAATGTCTTAGGGCGTCATTTACCTGTGGGTAATTATACCCTTACCGTAACAGGTTATAATCAGGCTAACGCACAGGGCAGCATTACTTATGGCCCTACTGTTATTAATTTCAGCATCGTTGCCGGTAATGTAAGTATTGCTACCCCAACCTTTGACGTTAATTCACTCTGTGCAGGTGGTTCTAATACTTTTAATGTTAATTTTTCTACCACAGGCACATTTGCACCGGGCAACCAGTTTGAAGTGCAATTATCAGACTTATACAGTTCATTCGATAACCCTGTAGTGATTGGTACGTCCAATAATGCCGGAAATGTTGCTTGTACTATTCCTGCCAACGTTATAGCAGGTAATCAGTATAAAATCAGGGTTGTTTCTACTAACCCTACCATCAATAGCAATTCTAATGGTACTACCATCAGTATTACCTCAAGTGCATTAACTTTAGTAAGCCCTGATGATAATTATACAGGAGCTACGCTTATTAAAAAAGCCGGAGAGACCATCAACGCCACTAATAAGATATTTACTCCGTCAAATATCAGTTATGAGGCCGGTAATGCGGTTATTTTAGGAGCAGGGTTTCAGGTAGATAATCAGGCGGTTTTCAGAGCCGAAATAAAAACTTGCTATAACTAATGAAAAAAATATAGGTATTGACGCATTATTTTGTATATAAACTTTGTTTTTTGATTAAATATTTCTAATTTTGCAACCCGTTTTAGCGATTTTAAGAAGTTCAATACAAATACAGCAATGAAAAAAGATATTCATCCAAATTATAGACCAGTTGTTTTCTGGGATTTATCGTCGGACTACAAATTCTTAACACGCTCTTGTGTTAATACGAAAGAAAATATTGTATGGGAAGATGGTAACGAATACCCGGTTTACAAAGTGGAGGTTAGTTCAAACTCACACCCATTCTATACTGGTAAAAATGTATTGCTTGATACAGCCGGACGTGTTGATAAATTCAACAAACGTTATGGTAAAAAATAATTATCAGATTTACGTGCAAAAAAGGTCTTTCAGGGTTTTCTGAAAGACCTTTTTTGTTTCTTAATCATACACAAGAATTCATTTGAAAAAAGTGCCTTGTTTTAAGACTTGCTTTATGTATTTTAGATATTTTTGTAGAGAAAAGCTATGCTAAAATTCCGGGAAATATGAACATCAGGCAAGACATACTATTTTTTTTTAGTGGGTTAGGTGTTTTTAACAGTCTGCTTTTAGCTGCTTATTTTTTGTTTTTCAAGAAAACCAGGACTTTTACCGCATTATTATTAGGTTTATTATTGTTATGCCTCAGTATCAGGGTCGGTAAATCAGTATTTCTGATTTTCAAGCCCGATTTAGCCAAAACTTATTTACAAATCGGCTTATCTGCCTGTTTCTTCATTGGACCCACGCTCTTTTACCTCATTAAATCTATCCGTGAGCATATTGTTAAAATTCCTAAGTACTGGAAACTGAATTTTGCCCTTCATCTTGCCATCATTGTTCCGATAGGCGTTTTATTTACGTATGAGGAATATCCGGCCTTATGGGGTCAATTTATCAGGTTCATTTACCTACAATGGTTTGTTTATACAGTTGCGGCAGGTATTAAAATGAAAGAAGTATTTATAAAGCTTTTCAATAAAGAAGAAAAGTTAAATCTACCCGAACAGTTTCAGCTATTACTTTTCACAGGCAACACTATTATCTTTATCAGCTATTTTCTCTCTCTTACTAATATTCCTGGATTTTTTTACATAATTGGCCCACTCTCATTTACCTTTATTCTATATATCAGCATCCTGTTCTTATTGAAAAAAGAAAAAATGGACATGCAGATATTCAGCCCTCAGGACAAATATGCCAATAAAAAAATCGGAGATGAACAGGCTACTGCATTGGTGCAGAAATTAGAGCAACTATTACAAACACAGGAACTCTACAAAGACCCTGACCTCAAATTGAATGATTTATCGAAAAGAATTAATATTTCGGGGCATCAGCTATCACAATTATTGAATTATAATTTAGGCAAAAGTTTTTCAACCTACATCAACGAGTACCGCATTAACGAAGCCTGCAAAATGATTATTGAGCAGCCAAATCTTACCTTAGAAGCCATCGGTTATGAGGTAGGGTTTAACTCTAAATCTACTTTTTATACAACTTTCAAAAAACTCAGATATACAACGCCGATGCTTTACAAAGAAAAGGCCGAAAAAAGCATCACTTCATAACTTACTAAATATCAACTCATTACAGCCAGCTAAAAATTTATACGAGTTCGGTTTTATAATTCCGTACTCCTGAATCATAAACTCCGAACTACGCTTCTTTCTTCAAAAATTACATTTGACATGTTATTTGTTTAAATGTATATCTCATGTCTAAATTATCGCTTGCCACTATTCTATTTTTTCTTGTTTATTCAGTTTCATTTGGCCAGAGTACTATTTCCGGGAAAGTCATTGACAATGTATCAAAACAAGGCATTCCTTTTGTAAATGTTTCTTTGCTTGCTGCAAAAGACTCAGCCTTAGTGAAAGGAAGTACTACCGATTCAACAGGTATTTTCCGACTATTAGCTGTGTCTGAAGGTAGTTACCTCTTACTCTTTTCTTCTGTTGAGTATCAAAAACACTATCAGACTATCGTAATAGACAAGTCTGCTTCATCTGCTTTACAATTAAATGAGATTGTATTAACAACCGATAATCAGGTGTTGAATGAAGTAAATGTAAGGGCAGATAAAATACAGCTACAACAGGCTGACGAAAAACTGATTGTAAATATAGCCGATAATAAACTCTTTCATACTTCAACCAATGGTTTTGATATATTGAAGAAAATGCCCGGTATCCAAATTAATAACGATGGTAGCCTTTCAATGTCTGGGGGGATAGTTCCTACCATTTTTATAGATGGCAAACCTATGCCTATGAGTGTAGAGCAGCTACGAAACTACCTGAATAGCCTTACCCCCGAAATGGTTGCTTCTATTGAAATTATCGCCAATCCATCAGGCAAATATGATGCCGAATACAAGGCTATTATCGATATCAGGCTACAACGTGATAAAGCATTAGGCTGGGTAGGCAACTATGTGGGTAATCTGCAACAAGGGGTATATACTTATAATAACAATAACCTGACCCTAAACTATAACACCCCCAAGATAGCTTATACTGCCAGAATAGGTTATCAGACGGGTGCTACAGTTTATCGTTACCGGGCATTGCAACATCAGGCCAATACCAATATTATGCGAACAGACACCTGGCAGAAGACCATGCACGATAACCTCAATCTTCAGTTTGAGGCCGATTATCACCTGAAAAAGAATCATAATCTTGGCCTGATACTGCGCACAACTCAATTGAATAGAAAGGCCTGGGCTGATAATACCCTACATTTCACCAATTCAACCGATGAAATGGTGTTGTCGAATATCCATAGTATCAACAATTATAAACCAACGCAAGCCAATTATGGTGTCAATCTAAGTTATGATGCCCGTATGGGTAAAAATGAATTACATGTATTAGGCATTCTTTCGCAGGTAAATAATGCAAGAACAGAAGATATTCAGAATACCCAGACGCTTAACGGAAATTTGCTGAATTACTGGAAAACTGATTTAGTCAACAATATTTCTATCCGTTCTGTTCAGACAGATTTTATCAGTAATATAGGCAAAGGTCGTTTAGAGGTCGGAGCCAAGTTTGCCTCCATTGCCACTAAAAACGCCCTTAGATATGATACCCTTACTAAAGATAACATATTTGTACTTGACCTGAGCCGAAGCAACAATTTTCATTATGATGAATACATCTCCGCAGCTTATCTGATATATGGGCATAAATGGGGTAAACTCAGCTATAAGATAGGCTTACGGGCAGAGCATACCCATAGCATTGCCAACGCCATTACGAGCAAGCAAATCACAGAACGGCAGTATTTGAGATGGCTGCCAAGTATCAACTTGTCTTATCCTTTAGCTCATGAGCAACAAATTACAGCGGCTTATACCCATCGCATGACACGCCCTACTTTTGACGCATTAAATCCCTTTAGATTCTATTTGAGTCCTTTGAATTACTGGATTGGGAATCCTTATTTACTGCCTTCTACTACCAAACAAATAAGCATTACTTACACAAAAAAGAACTTCTATACTTTGCTGAATATAGGCCGGGAAGTTGACCCGATGGCTCGTTACCCTGAGTATAATCGGGTTACGAATGTCTTAGAATATTTAGGTACCAATCTACCTTATAATGATTTTGCTACGCTCGAAACTAACTGGTCTGTTAGCGTAAAAAAATGGTGGCGTATGACTCATAATCTGGGCTTGTATTATAGAATGGAACAAACACCTTATCATGGAGTAGTGTATGAAATTCCGATTACAAACTTTATGATTAATGGTAGTCAGATTTTTACACTTGCTAAAGATTTTACGTTTGATATTTACTATTACTATGTCTCAAAAAGAGGGAATGGACTCTATATTTTTAAACCTATTTACTACGTAGATTTAGGTTTACAGAAAACGTGGCTAAAAGGCAAACTGAATACCAGACTGAATTTTTATGACATCTTTAATAACAACTACCTTCAGTTGATTTTCAGAGAAAAAAGTATCATCGACAATGAGTTTTCACACTGGGGGGGTAATCAGCGTGTAGTTTTTTCACTCACCTATAATTTCGGAAAATCAGGCTATAAAATCAGACAAAACACCCGAAATGAAGAAGAAAGTCGGGTTGGGAATTAACGTTTCATTCCTTATCCTTTCGCTGGCTTCAAAAACGGGTGGAGAATCACTGATAGCAATATCAGTACTCCGCCTATATAAAAACCGGTAGTCATGCGTTCTTTTTCTCCAAAGATGAAATAAGCCAGCAGGATACCATAGATAGGCTCCATATTGATTGAAAGATTAAGCGTAAAAGCCGATATTTTCTTCAACAGCTTTACCATTTCATTGTAAGGATATACCGTGCATACCAGACCCAAAATAGCTATCCATATCCAGTCTTTAGCGCTTGGAATTAATTGAAAATGGGTATCAGGTGCGGCATAAACAATAATAGGAATAAACACCCATGAGGCAACAAAAGCTCCTGCCATTTCGTAAAAAGTAATGGTTTGTGCCTCATATTTCTGGGCAAGCTGTGCATTCATTACCGAAAAAACAGTAGCTAAAAAAGCTGCTATAATGCCAATAATAATCCCTGTCAGGTACTGATACTCAAATTTGAATACAAAGTACATCCCTGCTACTACAAGAACGCCCAATAATACCTCAATCCAGCTGATTTTTGTTTTTTTAACGAGAGGTTCCAGAATACTTGTAAAGAAAGAAGTAACCGAAAAAGTTACCAGACTGATAGCAATGGTAGAAGCTCTTGCAGAGCCAAAGAAACACATCCAGTGCAGTGATATAATAGCACCTACGCCTAATAAAGGCAAACTTTCTCTAAACGGAATAAGAATATGCTTCTTCTGAATTTTTGCCACGACAAACATTCCCAATGAAGCTAAAAAAGTTCGATAAAACACTACTCCCAAAGCTGAAACATCAGTAAGGCGACCCAAAATGGCCGTAAAACCTAAAATAATAACAATCAGATGCAGCTTAATATAGTCTTGCGGTGATGCTTTGGTCATGAGTTTAAAGTGCTTAGGGCATGGGTCAGGTAAACGATAACCAAAGGTAGTGAGATTTTGAAAAATAATACTACCAGTTGTCTTGGGTTATTTTGTAAAAGAAAAGAGATGATTGCACCAATCATGATTTAGCTATTCTATCAGAGTCAGGAAATTGATAGAAACATTTGCATAAATTTTTATGTTTTAAGACTACAACTAATTCCTATGAAGGCGTGAATATTTTAATCACCGGTGGCACAGGGCTTATTGGTAAGCATCTGACACAACTTTTATTAAGTAAAGGCCATAAGGTTTCTTTGCTAAGCCGTGAAAAAGTAAATGTACCTGATGTAAAAGTCTATCTTTGGGACACTGAAAAAGGACTCATAGACGATGATGCCCTCAAAAATACTGACTATATTATTCATCTGGCAGGTGCCGGAATTGCCGATAAACGCTGGACCGACAAGCGTAAGCAGGAAATCATAGATTCACGTGTAAAACCTATTCAGTTACTGAATAAACATCTGAAAGAACAGAAAATAAAACTGAAAGCCTTTATATCTGCCTCGGCCACAGGTTATTATGGTGGCGATACCGGAGAAGCAAGATTAGATGAAAATAGCCCCGCAGGTAATGATTTTCTGGCAACCTGCACTAAAATCTGGGAAGAAGAAGCAGAAAAATTTACGCAGGCTGAGAGAGTAGTGAGTCTTCGCACAGGTATTGTATTAAGCGAAAAAGGAGGAGCTTTGGCTCAACTGATAAAACCTGTTAAAATGGGCATAGGTTCGCCCTTAGGTACCGGCAAACAATGGATGTCGTGGATACACATTGATGATATGTGCCAGTTATATTTACAGGCCGTTGAAGACGAAAAAATGCAGGGTGCCTACAATGCCGTAGCGCCCGACCCTGTGCGCAATGAAGAAATAACCAGAGTGGCGGCAGGTGTCTTGAAAAAACCTTTATGGGCGCCCAATGTTCCGGCGTTTGTGTTGAAACTACTCTTTGGCGAAATGTCTGTCGTGGTTCTGGGAGGTAGTTATATAAAAAACAAAAGAGTTTCAGAAGAACTGTCGTTTTCTTATCAGTTCACTTCAATTAAAGAGGCATTGGAAGACTTGCTAAAGTAATTTTTTCTCAGAACCGAAAGTAAAATTTATTACCTTGCGCCCAAATTTATCAATCATACACTATGCCCTCTATCTTTTCAAAAATAGTAGCAGGAGACATTCCCTCTCATAAAATTGCGGAAACAGACGATTTCCTCGCATTTCTTGATGTCTTTCCATGTGCAGTAGGTCATACATTAGTTATTCCCAAAAAAGAAATAGATTATCTTTTCGATTTAGATGACGAACTCTATACAGGCTTAATGCAGTTTGCCAAACAAATAGAACCTGCCATCAGTAAAGCCGTGCCGTGTAAACGTGTGGGTGTAGCTGTGATTGGTCTGGAAGTACCTCATGCACACGTACATCTGATACCGATGAATAGCATGAGTGATATGAATTTTAACAATAAACTGAAACTCTCGCAAGAGCAATTAGCAGAAACAGCAGCCAGAATCAAGAGTTTTTTATAAAATATGGAAATAGCTTACGCAGTCATCATCTGCCTTTTACCCCTCTTTTTATCCATCAGATGTATTTATTTGTTGAGAAAAAACCCTAAGATTTCAGGGTTTATGAAGAGCATTATTACAGCCGTTCTCTGCGGTATTATTATCGTTTCTATTAGTGTAAGTATCCATCATTTTATGACCGATGGTATAGGCGATAAAGCAAATATGAGTTTAGGAGTACTTACTACCGTGCAAGGCATTATGTCAGGAGTGGTTTTTCTGGTAACGAGGTTTTTAGATAAGGTATAATCAACAGAGGGGGTTTGTCATACCCCCTCTATTTCATCTTTATTATCCTAAAGAATAAATCTCCTCTATATCTTTCAGTAATTTATCAAAATCAAGTTTCAAATCTATTAAGTTTCCTGTTTTGATGTCAAATACCCAACCGTGTACAATAGGGAACCCCTTTTTCTTGTACTCCTGCTGAACACTGGCCAATTTAATTACATTGAAACATTGCTCCTGTACATTCAGTTCAATCAAACGGTTGTAGCGGTCTTCTTCCTTTTCAATGGCATTCAGTTCATCTTTATGCAATCTGTACACATCTCTGATATTTCTTAACCAAGGGTTCAGAATCCCCATATCTACCGGTTGCATAGCAGCTTTCACCCCTCCACAACCATAGTGTCCGCACACAACTACGTGCTTTACACCAAGATGGCGCACAGCATAGTTAATAACCGCCATTACGTTTAAATCTGTAGCATTCACTAAATTGGCTATGTTCCGGTGTACAAAAACCTCACCCGGGCCTGCTCCCATCAGTTCTTCGGCTGTAACACGGCTGTCGCTACAACCTATATACAGGTATTCAGGATTTTGCCCTTTGGCAAGTTCTTTAAAAAAGTCTTTATTTGTTCTGGTTTTTTCGGTCAACCATTGTTGATTGTTTTCGAATACTTGTTCGTACGTAGGCATAAGTGTGAAATTCAAAAGGTTATATATTCATTAAAATCAGGTATTGCATTTAAACACTTTGTACAGGCTTCATTCAGAAAAGTAAATTTAAAAATAATCATTCTTTAATCCACGACAAAGCAGGATTAGGTTTTCCGGTTTTATAAAAATACGCAACTGCCTTCATTACATCAGCCTTACTATTACAAAGATTTTCAGCATACTCACCCAGTTGCCCACCTACGATTAGTTCTTTTTCTTTCAGGCTGCTTTTGCTCTCATCGCATAATGAATCAAAATTTTCATTGTCAAAAGTAATAAAAAGAATATAATCTTCTTTCCCACCTCCCACACATAAAAGATGATTCTCTTCTTCGCATGAAAGATTCAGCATTGTAATATCTTCTCCATTCAATCTATCAATACTCACCAAAACATCATTTAAAGCCGGATGTTCCATTTCTTCATAAAAAGTAGTGTTTTCTTTTTCAATATCTAAAATCAGGCGTTTTACTTTCATACACTTCTTTGTTATGAATAGATGATTTGAGATTATTTCAATTTCTCTTTCAAATCTTCAAACTCTTTTTTCAGAGGTGCATTCTGATAAAGTATCTGGTAGGTAAAATTAGTAATAGGTATGTCTATTTCATAACCTTTCAGCATTTCGTAAATACATTTTACGGCATAATAGCCTTCAGCTACCATATTCATTTCCAGTTGTGCAGCTTTCACACTATAGCCCCGCCCTACCATATTACCAAAAGTACGGTTACGGCTGAACTGAGAATAAGCAGTTACCAGTAAATCACCGAGATATGCCGATGCACTCAAATCCCGTTTCATAGGGTCTATCACATCTACTACCCGACAGATTTCCTGCATGGCATTTGATACCATTACTGCCTGAAAATTGTCTCCACCGCCTAATCCATGTGTAATACCACAGGCTAAGGCGACAATATTTTTCATTACTGCCGAATACTCCACGCCATATAAATCGGCTAATGCCGATGTACTCACAAAACGGCAACGTAGTAAGTTGGCAAAATCATTTGCCAATACCAGATTAGGAGAAGCAATGGTGAGGTAAGAATGCTTTTCTAAAGCTACTTCTTCGGCATGACAAGGCCCTGCAATAACCCCAATATCATGCGCTGGTACCTCATAGGTCTGCTCTATCCAGTCGGTTACCAACTGGTTGGTTGCCGGAATCATACCTTTAATAGCCGAGATAACCTTTTTGCCTTGCAGATGGTTTTTATTGATGCTCTTCAGTGCATCTGAAAGAAAAGCCGCCGGAACGGCCAGTACTATCCATTCGGTATCACGTAAGGCTTCTTTTAAGTTGGTATAAGGCTTTACTTTTGAGGGGTGAATCTCTACGCTGCTCAGATAATTTTTATTATGGTGTAGCTTTTTGATATACTCTACATCTTCGCTATTCCGCATCCACCATTTAATATGTACATTACCCTCACTTAAAATCTTAATAATAGCCGTTGCCCAACTGCCGCCTCCTATAATCGTTATTTTCATAGTTTTACCTGAAAGGATTTAGTTCATGGTGCTAAATAAACCAAAAGCCTTGAAAAAACAAAAAGACTGCTTTCCGGCAGTCTTTTGTCTGATGTTTATAGCTAAAATTAATTCTTCTTACCCTTGTCTTTCGGCTCTATTTTTTTGGCAACTACATCACCCTCTTTCAGTTTTTTTGATACGGCAATAAACGGCCCTGAAACAATTTCTTCACCCTCTTTCAAGCCATCTTTAATTTCAATGGTTCCGGCAGCGGTATCTGTTATACCTGTTTTTACTTCACGTATTTTTACTTTACTGTCGGCTCCGGCTACAAATACTACTTCTTTAGGTGCTTCTTTTTTCTTGGCTTTTGGTTCTTCGGTTGAGGCTACGCCTTCACTTGGTGGGCCTTGCTGGTCTTTTTTCTCTTCGTTACTACCATCACGCGTAGTTACTGCCGCAATAGGTACACTCAGCACTCTCTCTTTTTTCTCGGTAATAATATCAACCGTTGCAGTCATACCCGGTTTAAACGGATATACTTTTTTTGCTTGTCTGTCTATCAAATCACGGTATGATTCAGGTAGAATTCTGATTCTCACTTCAAATTCTGTTACGGCATCAGTAGCAGCCGATGCAGCAGCTAACGTTCCGCCAGTGCCATTCGCTGTATTGGCAATCTGAGTTACAATGCCTTTAAATTTCTTCCCTGTTAATGAGTATGAATCTACATCAATATTGGCAGTATCACCTAAACTTACTCTTACTATATCGTTTTCGTTTACGTTGATTCTTACCTCCATATTGTTCAGATTGGCAATGCGAAGCATTTCGGTACCTGCCATTTGTGAGGTACCCACCACTCTTTCTCCTAATTCTACCGCCAGTTTGGATACAATACCGTTCATTGGTGCATAAATACTTGTTTTACGCAGGTTTTCAGAAGCATCTTTTAATCCGGCCTCTGCACTTCTGATACTAAAGGTAGATGCCTCCAGGTTAGCTTTAGCCGCAGCTACATCTTGTTTAGCTACTTTAAGGTTAGTTTCGGCAATTTCTAAGTCAGAAGCCGAAATTACTTTATCATCAAATAGTCTTTTCTGACGGTCATATTCAGCCTGTGCTCTTATCTGTCGTGCTTCCGACTGTGCAATCGCAGACTTTGCCTGTTCTGTAGTTGCCTTTGATTGGTTAACAACCGCTTCGGCCCGTTGTGTGATTGAAATATAGTTTTCAGGTTGAACTTTCAACAATAATTGTCCTTTTTTTACAGAATCGCCCTCTTTTACATATAAACCAATAATCTCACCGGGTACGTCAGGTGTTATTTTTACTTCAACTTCCGGTTGGATTTTACCCGAAGCCGAAACTGTTTCAATAATATCTGTTTTTCCTACTTTTACAAATTCAACTTCAGTAGGTTTTTCTTTACCTATCCAACCTGCCGATTTTGCAACGAATAGAAATATTACAAGTAGGGCTACTACACCGCCCAAAATCCACCAGATTCTATTTGATTTTTTCATTGAGAAAATAAATTTGTATACAATTAGTAATAAGGTAAGTAAATAGTTCTATGCCAACTAAAAGGTGAAAGGCTTAGAAATTAAGTGGTTTGTTCTGATAATAATCTAAAATCTTGATTCTGAAAATATAGTCATACTTTGCCTGAATCTGATTGGCTCTGGCACGGTCCAGATTAGTTTTAGAAATGCTATAATCTAACGAGTTGAGTGAGCCTACATTAAACTTAGACTCTGCGGCTCTGTAAGATTCTTCTAAAGCACGAACCTGATTGCCTAAAGCCGAATATCTTTTTGCCGAATTGCTCATGTTTACATACGCTGTTTCAATATCCTGACGCAAACGTAAACGCACGTTTTCGGCCTGAACTTCTGCCTGTTTTTGTTGGATAGTTGCTCCGGTTGTACGGTATTTAGCGTTATAGCCATTGAAAATCGGGATTCTGGCACTTATCCCTGCTGAGAGGTTTACGTTGCCCCCTAACTGACGGAAATAACCAATTTTCTCGCTCGTAGCCGTGGAGGTTGGCAGTAAAGCAATAACCGGATAACGCACCCCTCCTACATCTACGTACCCTGCTTCTGTCTCAACAATTTTTTGTGTTACCAATACTTTTTCTGCGGCAGTAGTCGTAGAAGTATTGGCATTGGCAAAAGCAGAAACCACCGGATATTTTAATCCTTTGGCAATATCCACTGCTTTTTGTGCCGCCTTTATACGCATATCAGCCGCCTGCACATCAGCCAGAAAACTCTGTGCTACTTCATATACTTCATTAGAAGAATTAGGATAAGCGGCTATGTTTGGGTTTGGCACTTCTATTCTTACTACATCAACATTTCTATCAGCAGCTATATTTAACAATTGTTTCAAAGTCAACTTAGCCGATATAATGGCATTCTCGGCATTTACTACCTGTACTTCATCATTAGCCAACTGTGCCTGAATATCAAAAAGGTTGGTTTCAGGTACAGACCCTGCATTTACCATTTTTTGTGTGCGTTCCAGTTGTATTCTTGACACCTCTACCTGTCTTTGAGAAATAGCTAAAAGGTCTTCCTGCGAGAGTATATTCAGATATGCCACTACTACATTCAGCGTAATTGTGTTTTTCATAGCTTGTAAATCTAACTTTGCTATTTCAACATTGGTCTGGTTTAAAGCTATGTTGTTACGGGTCTGGTAACCATCAAAAATAGTAACCCCTGATGAAAGACCAAAACCATTTGACCCAACCGTGTTGGTAATGATACCGTTGGTATAGGGGTTAATGTTACGTCCCGAAAACAAGTTCAGATTGGCACTTCCGTTCAGATTCGGGTATCTTGTCCACTTAGATTGCTCATAAGTATTCAGGTTGCTTTCTACTGTCAGGCCACTTTGTTTGATAGAAAGGTTGTTCTTTAAGGCCACATCTACGGCCTCTTGTAAGCCTATTTTATCTGCCGGGTTAGTATTGGCACTTGTGGTAACGGCAGACGACTGTTGTGCCTGAACAAAAACATTAACCAGTAATAGCAGCGATAGGGTAGGTAATAAGGTTTTAGCAAATTTCATAAGGAAAATATTTTTCATTTCTAAGAACCAATTCGATGAAACTTAAAAGGCTTTATACAAGTTTTGATAAGACAATCTTACGAAACAATCCTGTATGCCTGCCACAAGAAATGGATAAACGGTTTTATTGAAGTTTAGACTTAGTACTTTAGGGTTTGAACTTCTTGAAAAATAGCTTTAAGTTTGAAGTAAATTTCATTTGTTGTTAAATAAAGGTTTGAAAATGAGCGGTCAGACGCCTAAAGATTTTCTGAAGTTTCTGAAGAATCCTGATTTTATAGACGGGATTTACAACTATTGTGATAGTTGGTGTGAGCGCTGTGCCTTTACTGATAAATGTATGAATTTTGCGATGCGGAAGTACAAGGAAGAGGATAAAAGTGAAACAAATACAGGCGATAACCTGACAGAGGTTCTTCAACAGACAACTGATTTGATTAAGCAGATTATTGAAGACAAAGGCATGAGTTGGGAAGAAGTGGCAAGTGAGGCAGATAAAGAAACTCATACAGTTGACCCACACAAAGAAGCCGATAAGCATTGGAATGTAAGGGCAGCCAAAGAATATACATACTTATATGGTTCGTTTCTGAAAGAAGAACAGGGTTTTATGCGTGGCAAAGGTGTTGAGTTTCAGAATGAATTGAATAAAGGAATTATTTCGGTTGAAGAGGCAGAAGAAGCATTATTACAGATAGAAGATGCTTTTGAAGTAATTAACTGGTATCAGAGTCTTATTTATATTAAAATACGCAATGCCTGCCAATTGTTTTTTGAAGAAGACCTGAGCGATTTTATGGTAGATTATTACAATGGCAAAGCCAAACTAACGCTTGTGAGTATAGACAGGAGTCTGGCGGCATGGCTGGTGCTACAAGTGCATTTTCCGGAAAAAGTAAATAAGATTACCAGAATATTGTTTCAGCTTGAAAAACTACGCCGACAAATAGAAAAAGATTTCCCTAATGCTCGTAAATTTGTGAGACCGGGCCTGGATAAGTAAAAGCCCCTAATATTTTAACCTCATTTCATGCAATACGAAATTGTTATAGGATTAGAAGTACATTGCCAGCTTTCTACTGAAAGTAAAATTTTTGCTTCAGATTCTAACCAGTTTGGCAGCGAGCCAAATACCAATATTAGTGTTATTACATTAGGACACCCTGGTGTTTTACCAAAATTGAATAAAAAAGCCGTAGAATATGCTATCAGAATGGGGCTTGCCTGTGGCTGTGAAATAAACAGAAATAATTATTTTGACCGCAAAAATTATTTTTATCCCGACCTGCCGAAAGGGTATCAGGTATCGCAGGATAAATACCCGATTTGTAAAGGCGGTGGTGTAACTGTACGCCTGAAAGATGGCAAGCACTTTAAAGAAAGATTTCTTGAACTACACCATATACATTTAGAAGAAGACGCCGGGAAGTCGGTGCATGAGGGCGAAAGTGCTTATACACGCCTCGATTACAACAGAGCAGGCACGCCGCTGATTGAGATTGTATCGGAGCCTTGTATGAAAAGTGCTGAAGAAGCCGGAGCTTACCTGACCGAAATAAGAAAGATAGTTCGTTATTTAGATATCTGCGACGGTAATATGGAAGAGGGCTCTATGCGGGCAGATTTGAATATTTCGATTCGTCCGGTAGGTACAGAGAAGTTAGGAACAAAAGTAGAGGTAAAAAACATGAATTCTATCCGTAACCTGCAAAGGGCGGTAGAGTTTGAGTTTAAGCGACAAGTGAGAATGGTAGAAGCAGGCGAAGAGATTATTCAGGAAACCCGTATGTTTGATGCTGATAATGGTGAAACGTACGGCATGCGTGTGAAAGAAACCATGAACGATTATCGTTATTTTCCTGAACCGGATTTAGCACCTATCAGCATTTCTGATGAATGGCTACACGCTGTAAAAGCACAAATGCCTGCCTTGCCCCACGAATTGTTCAGACAGTTTACACAAGAATACGGTATTTTAGATGAGCATGCAGTAGTGCTTACAGATAACAAAGATATAGCCGGTTATTTTCTGGAAACAGCTAAGTTTACGCAAAACCATAGAGCTATTGCCAACTGGCTTACCTCTACTATTAAAGGATATCTGAACGAAAAAAATATAGAAATCAATGAGTTACCCCTAAAGCCTAATCAGTTAGCGGAGTTGATTAAACTGGTTGATGAAAACAAGATAAGCAGTTCTACGGCCGCACAAAAACTGTTTCCGTTATTATTAGATAACCCGAACCAAACTGCGTTATCTTTAGCTGAATCGAACAATTTGATTCAGCAAAGCAATACAGACACCTTGCAGACGTTAATCAACGAGGTTCTGTCTGCTTACCCTGATAAAGTAAAAGAATTTAAGAGTGGCAAAAAAGGTTTGATTGGCATGTTTGTTGGGGAAGTAATGAAAAAATCAAAAGGAACTGCTGACCCAAAACTAACCAATCAGTTATTGATAGAAGCCTTAAAATAAGCCATTCTGCCTGAATTATTGAATAATTGAATAACACATATATGAAACAATCTCTTTTTGCTATATGCTTTCTGGCCTTTGGCTTAGCTTGCCAGTCTCAGCCACAGAATGCAAGCACTGAAACAAAAGCAACCGCTACCGATGGAAAACCTTTTACTATAAAAGGTAAACTGAATAATCTGGTATCGGGTAAAGTTTACCTTGAAAAAATGAACGACAGAAATATTCCGATGAAAATAGATTCGGTAAGTATTGCTGCCGACAAGACTTTTTCGCTTAAAGGTAATATTGCTGAACCGGGAATTTATCAGGTAAATATCGCCAATCAGCAGGTAATTGGTTTAATTTTAGATGGTGGCGAAAATCTTAATGTAATAGCAGATGGTGTAAGCACGCCAGACAAAGCGGCTACATTCAGTGTTGATGGCTCACCTGCCATGGCTAAATTTAATCAGATAGTTGCCGAGGCACAGAAATTCCGTCAGACACAAACTACTTTGCAAGAGCAGTTTGATGCTATTAAGAAAGACGACAAGAAGAAAAAAGAACTGCAAGCCCAGTATATGGCTGCTGAAGAAAAATATCATAATACAATTAAACCTATCATAGCAGACTTAGGTACTTCTTTGGCGGGTTTAATTGCTATCAACAATTTTCTAAATCCTGAAAAAGATTACGAAATTTTTGCCAAAACTGCGGAGCAATTGCAAAAAGAAGGGCAGAACCATTTTTTTGCTAAACTCTTTATAGAAGATGTAAAACGCAGAAGCGCAGGTTCAGTAGGTTCAGAAGCACCTGACTTTTCGTTAGTAGATTTATCCGGCAAAAATGTAAAACTATCAGAACTGAAAGGAAAAGTAGTGATTCTTGATTTCTGGGCTACCTGGTGTGGGCCTTGTATTATGTCTTTTCCGGGCATGAAACAAGCAATGGAAAAATACAAAAACAATCCGAATGTACAATTCCTGTTTGTAAACACCTTTGAAAGAGTTGACCAAAGCCAATGGAAATCAACGGTTAGCAACTTTGTTAATCAGAGAGGTTTCAATACTTTCCCGGTTATTCTGGATATGGGCGGTGTTGTTGCCCTTAACTATGGCGTAAATGGAATTCCGGCCAAATTCTGTATAGATAAAGAAGGGAAAATCAAATTCAAAAGTACCGGCTTTATGGGTTCAAGCGAATTAGTGCTACAGGAAATGACCAAGTGGGTAGACGAAGCAGTGAAATAATAGAACATAAGGTATAAAAGCAAAAAGGGAAGATTTTAAAGTCTTCCCTTTTTTAATGACTTATAATCTGGTAACACCTTTGCGTTTCAATGCCAGGTCATGTGCCGTATCATAATACGAACGCAGGTTTGTCCAGTCAAATATCTCAGAGATATTTTCTACACGATTCCGTTGCATGATACGATCACGACGATTCATGGTTACAAAATTGAACATGATGTCGGCCAATTGGTCAGCGGCTTCATCATAGCTTTTTTCTTTACGATCTACCACATATACCCCTACGCTTTCATAATCTTTCATCAACTGAATCATAAAGTCTCCAAAACCTGATAAATCGCTTGTAACGGTTGGAATCCCACGTACAACACATTCTAAGGGTGTATAACCCCAGGGTTCATAATAACTTGGGAAAACACCTAAGTGACAACCTCTTACAAACTGGCTGTATTCCATACCGAATAATGGATTGGTAGGCGAAATAAAGTCGGGATGATACACAAATTTCACACGATCCTGCTGATGGTTCAGCAAGTTGGTGTATTTCAGATAATTCGTAATATCATCTTCCTGTTTCAGCAAATGGGTAACTGTATGTGGCAGTTTCTTGGTTTTCCAGGTCTGAATCGTGCGGCGTAATCTTAATCGCCAGTATTCATCTACAAACTCATTCAGGTCAGGCAGATTATGGTTTTCATCTGAAGCAGACGAGTGGAATAAATGCTCCCCTACCTGCTTTTCTATGGCCTCACAGGTTTCTCTTATCTCTTCCATCACCGCCCTTGACTGCAGAACTTCAGGATTAATAGAATAGACAGGATTTTTAGTGATAATAAACATCACAATGGTTGTATCAAGCCCTGCCTGCACAATCTTGAAGTTGAGCCTTTTTAAGGCCTCCAGAGTCAAATCATAGCCTTTATTTCTGAACTCGTAACGTCCTGAAGTAAAGAAATAAAGGGTATTGTCTAAATCCCATGAATAGCTCTGGAAAAAATGTCCCATCACAAACTGATGGATTTTTTCTTTATACTTTAAATGCAGGTTCTGAAACTCGTGCGTGGCTGCAAAACGGGTTACATTCAGGCCATTTGGTAAAATCAAATCACAGGTACGACCAAAAAACACTTCACATTCTTTAGCTGTTACATCACTTACGGTTGTGAGTACATGGCATTTCTGAGCGGCAAAACGCTCAATTTTAGCCTGTGCTTCTACCCCATAATGTTGTGCTTCATATTCCCAGTTATAGTAGCGTAGTTTTTCATAGAAATCAGGTTCATTACCTGCTATATAACGCCCAAGCATGGTAGCATGCGTAGTAAATACCGTTGAAATCGGTACGTTATCTGTACGAATATCTATCAGAGCCGATGCTACCATCCACTCATGGAAATGCGCCACTACATCGTTTTTATGCCCATAAGTTTCGCCAAACTCTGTCAGAAATACTCTTATCATTTCACCCAAAACAATTACCTGGTCAACCAGCGCTTCTGCATTCAGTGTCGAAATCTGATGGCGGTTCCATAAATTATGTTTCAGGTCATTGCTTTTATATAATAGGTTCTTAAAGTCCAATAAAACAATTCTGGGTTTGCCTGTTACGAGCCATCGGCCATAATGTACTTCATAGCCCATTTCCTGCATTCTTTTCACAATTCTGCCAAAATAAGATTCTTCCAAATCTTCAATCGGTTCAAATTCAACCATAGCAGTATTCTGAAAATAGGGACCAATCAAACAATAATTCTCACCCCATTCTTCTACCATTGAAGGCACCTTTGAGCGAATAACCGTATAAATTCCACCAACCTGATTACACACCTCCCACGCTATTTCCATCAATAAAGGCTTCTTTTGCTCTCGGGGCTGAATACTAACAGTTTCTTCTGATTCTTTTCTAAGTTTTTTGGACGTTACCATGTGGGTTAATTAATTTAATCTATTCCGATGAGTGAATTATACAATAATTTTTAACAATAACAATAAAAAATTTAACTTTTCAAATACTGACGAACTAAATGGGTAAGCGGTGTGTAAAAAATAAAAACAAAGCTATCATTTTTACCTTTTTGAAAACCATAAGAGGATTTATTTTTTATGACAGACCGCACAAAGTACTTGATTGGCGCATTTTTGATTTTTGGGGCGGCTTTTGGTTTTGCTTTAAAAGGTATTTTTATTAAGTCTGCCTATCAATATGGCATTGATTCTATCTCGCTATTATCATTAAGGTTTTTGTTTTCTGCTCCTTTCTATTTGTTTATTATTCTTCGTAAAAGATATAAAGAAGAGTCTCATCCTATCTTTGCCAAAAGGCGATGGCTCTATGTAGCCTTTATCGGCTTTATTGGGTACTATGTATCAGCTTATGTTAATTTCTTAGGACTTGAATATATTTCTGCCAGTCTGGAGCGGATTTTATTATTTATATATCCTACTTTTGTATTATTAATTAACGCTTTTTTAATTAAAAGAAAAGTAAGCAGATTACAATGGGTAGCCCTTCTGATTACCTATGCAGGTATCTTTGTAGCTTTTATGAAGCACTTTGAGGTACATCAGCAGAAAAATATTGCTTTAGGTGCTTTCCTTGTGATTCTGAGCGGTTTTACTTATTCATTTTATCTGGTCGGAAGCGAAAAGTTAGTCAATAAATTAGGTATAACCCGCTTCACCTCCTGGGCTATGTTAGCTGCACTGGTACCTACGCTGATACACAGTTTTTTTTATAATAGATTAGCTATTTTTCAATTTCCAGCTCAGGTTTACGTTATTGCTTTATCAATGGCTATCTTTTCTACGGTTTTGCCAACCTTTATGTTCTCGGCAGGTATCAAGCGTATCGGTTCCGGTAATGCTTCAATCATTGCAAGTATAGGCCCTATTTTTACCATAATTTTAGCAACTCTATTTTTGCAAGAACCTATCTGGCTGGAACAAATCGTAGGCACGATTTTGGTACTGACAGGAGTATTTCTGGTAAGTTGGAAAGGCAAAAAATAATATAACTCAGTTAACGACCCCTATCTTTCAAATACGAGATTTAATTAAGCCAATACAGGGTATTAATTAAATTTGAAAGATGCTTTCAAAAATTACAATTTATGAAGTATATGTGCTTCCTTGCAGGTGTTTTCCTATGGTCCTCTTGCAATAAAAAAGAATCAGACAAACAATCACAGCTTTGCGATAATGAGAATTTTAAGAAATACTGGCATGCTGACATCGCCGAAATCAGCAGTTATAGTCTGAAACAGGCACAATTCGGCAACCTGAATGATGGTGAGGCTATCATGGTATTCAATACCGAAGATTTCCGTAAAGACAAGCATGTAAAACTGGAATCAGACGCCAAAGAAAAAGCAGTAAAAGTACTGAAACTCAATTTCATCAAGCGATTCGTAACGGGTGTTCACGATTTTTCTATGTACACTTCTGTTTTTACGCCCGTTCAGACGCAAGACATCACCTCTACGCTAAAGGTTTCCAATACCAATCAGGATTGGAGCGGACAGACTTTCTTGCAGCTAAACTTTCGTCATAATGGCTATCAAGTATTGGGCAAATCTTATTTTGAAGAAGAGATTGAAGACGATTACCACATAGATAAGGCTATTTTAGAAGACGAGTTATGGACACGTATCCGTTTAGTACCTTGTCAGCAACTGCCCATAGGTAAAGTTATTTTGATACCCAGTTTAGGTTCTTTGCGTTTAAGGCGAGAAAAAGCGGCTCCGGCTATTGCCGATGTAACATTGGAACCCTATAAAGGCGATTCAACTTTCAGAGGAGACTCGTTGTTTGACTATCGGGTGAATTATATTGAAAGTAAAAGAAGTCTGAGAATCATATTTGAGAAGAATTTCCCACATAAAATTGTAGGCTGGGAAGAGAGTTATCGTGCGCATAACAAGACATTAACATCAAGAGCAGTGTTAAAAGCCACCATTCAAAATCCTTATTGGCAGAAAAATATGCCTGCCGACACCATTTATAGAAAAAAGTTACAATTGAAGTATTGATTTCATAATTTTGTTCTCAAATTTACGTTCAAGGTTCTGTATTCCGTTCCTATCTAAGAACATAACTCAATTTTGATGAAAAAGAGCAATTTTGTTTATTTAATCGCTACTTCCTTTTTTCTCTCATCGGCACTTTTCTCTTGCGGAGAAAAAGAAGCCCAAAAAACTGATAATCAAGCCAATAGTCCGAGCATCCATACATTGATTTTTATTGATAAAACTGCCAGTGTTGATGTGCAGAAACCGTTTGTTGCCAATAAGTATCAACAGGCGCTCACTTCTATCATTGAGCAGAATTTCAGAAAAGCAGGTGATACTTACCAGATATATTATATCCACGAGAATACCTCTAAAGCCCGTACCCTGTCATTGGTTTGTCGTACCGAGATGGAAGATACAGAAGGGGTAAATGCTACCGATTTAGAGGCTATTAAAACCTCTTATGATTTATCTATCCGCAAAGAAAGAAACTTTGTTATCCAGCAATCATTGAATCGTCTGCAAGCGCAGAATGACAATGCCTCCAACCTTGAAACCAATATTACAGCAAGTATCCCTGTAATAGCCAAATTATCAGAAAATCCTGGTGATGTACGAGTTTATTACCTGAGTGATATGGTTGAGAGCGTAAAAAACGGCAGAGATTTTCAGATACGTCCGCCTAAAGACGATGCCGAAGCAGAAGCATGGGCCACAGCAGATGCTGAAAAGTTGAAAAATTACCAGCTAAGCAGCCCGGAAATATCAATGATTCTTCCTTTTGAACCTACGAGTTCGTCTAAAGAAAATAACCCGACTGTTACGCATTACTGGCAAAAATTATTTGAAAGCCTTGGCGTGATGAGTGTGACGGAGATGTAGAGAAATCCTTTGCACAGGCGAAGATTTGTAATTAAGTCAATTCAATAATCACTAAATCGCTCATTCACTAAATCACTCAATTAAAAGGGGCCAATCTTTCGATTCGCCCCTTTTTTATATCTATTGAAAGAGATTAATCTCCTTTCAAAGCCTCGGCACCGCCTACAATCTCCAGAATCTCTTTGGTGATGGCGGCCTGACGACTACGGTTATATTCAATTTTCAATGCACGAAGCAATTCATTGGCATTGTCAGTTGCTTTGTCCATTGCTGTCATACGGGCGCCGTGCTCAGAAGCATTCGATTCTAATACCGCTTTATACAATTGCATTTTAATGGCCTTTGGTATCAACTCCAATACAATCTCCTCTTCCGAAGGCTCAAAAATATAATCGATTTTGCTGGCTTTTGAAGCATCTGCTTTCTTATCTACTAATGGCAACATCTGGTCAACACGAAGAATCTGTGTAGCCACGTTTTTGAATTCGTTGTAAACCAGTTCAACTACATCATACTTGCCTTCTGAAAAAGCAGTCATGATGGCTTCAGCAGCCGAACGGGCATGCGCAAAGTTCAGGTTCTGAAAAATACTCATATAAGTATCATTCACTTTGAAACTACGACGTTGTAATGCCTCTCCACCTTTCTTTCCTAACGCCAGAATTTCTACATTGCCTTTAGCTGCCTGTGTAGGGTATTTCTCATTAATCACAGCCAGAGCTGCTTTAATGATATTTGCATTGAATGCACCGCAAAGTCCTCTGTCTGAGGTTACTACCACTACCAGAACTTTCTCTACCTGACGTACCGTTGTAAAAGGGCTTGTAGCACCTACTTCTGTATTAGCAGATACAGTAGCAATCAGTTCGTTCAGCTTGGTAGCATACGGACGCATCTGAAGGATAGCATCTTGTGCTCTACGCAACTTCGCCGCCGATACCATTTTCATGGCTTTTGTAATCTGCGTGGTTGAGTTTACCGAGACAATTCTATTTCTAACTTCTTTTAATGAAGGCATTTTTCTATATAATTAAGAATAAAAAGCGTTTTTACACGCTTTTCATTCTATGTTATTAAGCATATTTTTGAGCTAACTCTCTACCTACTTTCTTGATAGTGTCGGTAGCTGAATCGTCTAATTTACCTGCAGCAAGTCCTTTCAATACATCAGGATATTGTGCTTTCAACAAGGTAATAAATTCAACTTCAAACTCTTTCGTTCTGGCTACTGAAACTTTGTCAAGTACACCATTAATAGAAGCATAAATGATAGCTACCTGCTCACCTACTGCAGCCGGAGAGAACTGTGCTTGTTTCAAAATCTCCTGGTTACGACGACCACGTTCGATAGTCAATTTGGTAGCAGCATCAAGGTCTGAACCGAATTTAGCGAAGGCTTCCAATTCACGGAACTGCGCCTGATCCAATTTCAGAGTACCTGCTACTTTTTTCATTGATTTAATCTGAGCGTTACCACCCACACGAGATACCGAGATACCTACGTTGATAGCCGGACGGATACCTGCATTGAACAAGTTCGACTCAAGGAATATCTGACCGTCAGTAATCGAGATTACGTTAGTTGGGATATAAGCAGAAACGTCACCCGCTTGTGTTTCAATGATTGGAAGGGCTGTTAACGAACCACCACCTTTTACTTTACCTTTCAATGAAGGCGGAAGGTCGTTCATGTTTTGCGCAATCGCATCATTGGCAGTAACTTTAGCGGCACGCTCCAGCAAACGGCTATGTAAGTAGAATACGTCTCCCGGATACGCTTCACGTCCTGGAGGACGACGAAGTAATAATGATACCTCACGGTAAGCAACCGCTTGTTTTGACAAGTCATCATATACAACCAATGCAGGACGACCAGTATCACGGAAATACTCACCAATGGCAGCACCTGTAAATGGTGCAAAGAATTGCATGGGTGAAGGGTCTGATGCACCGGCAGCTACGATTACTGTATAATCCATCGCACCATATTTACGCAAGGTTTGCTCAACCGCTTTGATGGTAGATGCTTTCTGACCACAAGCTACGTAGATACAATAAACGGGTTCACCTTTATCGTAGAATTCTTTCTGGTTGATGATAGCATCGATACAAACCGCAGTTTTACCTGTCTGACGGTCACCGATTACTAACTCACGTTGACCACGACCGATTGGAATCATTGCGTCAATCGCTTTAATACCTGTTTGAAGAGGCTCTGTTACAGGCTGACGGAAGATAACACCCGGCGCTTTACGTTCTACAGGCATTTCAAAAGTTTCACCTTGAATCGGGCCATTACCATCGATTGGCTCTGCAAGTGTGTTAACCACACGACCTACGATACCGTCACCTACTTTCACAGATGCGATTTCGCCGGTACGCTTTACAGTTGCACCTTCTTTGATACCTGTTGCATCTCCTAAAAGTACCGCACCTACGTTATCTTCTTCCAGGTTCAATGCAAGGGCTTTTAAGCCATTTTCGAAAGCCAGCAATTCCCCGGCTTGTACTTTTGATAAACCATATATACGTGCTACACCGTCTCCGATTTGTAACACAGTACCTATTTCTTCAAGTTCCGCTTCGGTTTTTGAACCTGCTAATTGTTCACGTAGAATAGCCGAAACTTCATCTGGTCTGACTGATGCCATATTATATTTTGATGAGTTTTTAAATGTAGATTTGAAAAACAGGTTTATACCTTAATTTTTCGGGTGCAAAAGTACGACACATTTTTCACAATTCCGATGTTTTGGCAAAAAAAGATATGAAAAAGTAGGACTATTTTTAGAAATGGGCTTTTGCGCTTATCGGAGTGAATAAAATATCGAAATCAGACTTTTCAGAATATTCTTTGTTGTTGGTTTTATCCCCTTCCGCATATCAGGCACTCTGACGATGCGGAAGAGGTAAAGTTGTGATTGTTTCTTACTTCGCCCCTTTATAACTAATCTTATAAATAGTCCCGCCTAAATCGTCTGAAACATATATTGAACCGTCAGGACCTTGCGCCAGGCCACATGGGCGGTGTTGTACCGGGCCTGTTGGTTTGGCTAAATCAATACCTGCAAAGTTATCAGCGAAAATCTCCCAGGGGCCGGATGGTTTACCATTTTTGAAAGGTACAAATCCTACCATATACCCTTTTTTCAACTCAGGTGATTGTCCGTGAAAGGCAATGAAAGCCCCATTTCTGTATTTAGCAGGAAACTGAGTGCCTGTATAAAACAACAAGCCATTTGGCCCTAAGTGAGCCGGAAAAGCCGCAGAAGGATTCAGTGCTTTTTCTCCACCTGTTTTTTTACCATCACCACCGTATTCAGGGCATAAGATTTTCTTTTTCTGAAACTGGTCATAATACACATAAGGCCAGCCTGCATCTGCGCCTTCATGCAATTCATACATGGTTTCGGCAGGCAGTTTAGTACTCATTTCGGGTGTATAATAATTAGGAAAAGCCTCATGAAATTGGCCTCTACCATGCATCATCACAAACAATTTGTTAGATTTGGTATTCCAGTCTAAACCCACAATATTTTTCAATCCGGTGGCATATCTTACGCCATCACCATAAGTCTGGTTCAATTTATTGGTTTTAAAACGCCACACGCCCCCTACCGAATCAAGTAATGCACAAGGTGAGATACCTTTGTTGGTACCTTTTTCTTTGCAGGTTTCATCATAAGAGCCTACAGTTACATAAATATTATCGGCATTATCTAAAGCGATAGATTTTGATTCGTCACGGCCTTTGGCAACTAATCCGGTTACGATTAATTCGGGGCTGTCAATATTGGTAATCTCTCCGTTGGCATCTAATTGATAGCGATATACACCCGTATTAGACGACGAATATAGATAGTTATCTTTAATGACAATACCCGTGCCTTTATAATCCAACAAGTCTTTCCGTGCATCTATTTTGCCATCACCATTAGAATCATAGAGGTAAACCATACCCTTCGCCTCTTTTGGTTTAGATATTTTAGCATAAATACCCCCTTTACTGGTTACAGCCATATGTCTTGTCCCACCTAATTCACTTCCAATAATAGTGGTGGTGAATCCGGCAGGAACTTTGATAGCAGGGGCAGGGGTTTCGTCATAATTGTAGGCAGAAAGTAAAGATACACTTACTGCTGCCACGAGCAGGTAGCGCATCCGAAAAATGGTTCGCATGGTAGTATTGATAGATTATGGTTGAAAATAGGGAGTGGTTGAAGCCACTTATAGGCAAAGATAGATATTATTGTATCACGATTTTTCAAATCGTCAAAATTCGGCAGAATTTTATCAATCCATTTAATTACCCGAAGGGAATGACTTAATTATTTGAATACCCGATATATATTGAAAGACGATTTAAAAAATCGTGATACATAACTATTTTCATAAAAATCCCTTAATTTCGCTACTGAACCTATTCAAAGCCTATTGTATGAAAACATTAGTATTATTCGCCTCAATCATTACTATGAGCTATACCGCAACAGCCCAACAAAAAACCCTTGGTAAGGTAAATCGCCTTGACCCCGCTTTAGATAACCTGATAGACAAAGATGCCAAAATAGAAATTCTGAGTGAAGGATACGACTGGTCGGAAGGTCCGGCATGGGTTAAAGATGGCAATTATCTGCTATTTTCTGATGTGCCTGCCAATACTGTTTATCAATGGAAAGAGGGTGAAGGTGCCAAGCCTTTCCTGAAGCCATCGGGCTATACAGGAGTCGGCGTATATAGCGATGAACCGGGTAGCAATGGATTGATTATCAATAAAGAGGGTATGCTGGTATCTTGTGAGCATGGCGACCGCCGTATTTCAGTGATGCCTCTGACAGTAGGCGGCAAACGCACATTAGCTGATAACTATGCAGGCAAACGTTTCAACAGCCCTAATGATGTAGTACAGAAATCGAACGGAGATTACTATTTTACTGACCCACCTTATGGCTTGATGAAAAAAGACAAAGACCCTACGAGAGAAACCGAATTGTTTGGGGTTTATCGCAGAGCTACTAATGGCACAGTAACATTACTCATAAAAGACCTGACCCGCCCGAATGGACTGGCTTTTTCACCAGATGAAAAAACGCTATATGTTGCCCAATCTGACCCTGATCGAGCATATATTATGTCGTATCCGGTTTTGGCTGATGGTAAAGTAGGTAAAGGTAAAATTTTGTTTGATGCTACACCAATGGTAAAAGAAGGTTTACCTGGCTTACCGGACGGCTTGAAAGTAGATAAAAAAGGAAATATTTTTACCACCGGGCCAGGAGGAGTATTGATATTGACCCCACAAGGGAAATTAATAGGAAGAATAGAAACAGGTGTACCAACTGCTAATTGCGCCTGGGGAAATGATGGCTCAATGCTGTATATCACAGCCGATATGTATTTATTACGGATTCAGACCAAGACTGTTGGGGTTGGATTCTAAAGAACCGCACGACGGTCGCCCCGACCCAACAATGGGGAGGGAGGGTGTCTCAAAAGGAAATTGCACCAAATATTATTTGGAAAATACCCTCACCCCAACCCCTCTCCCGTGGGAGAGGGAGATTTAGAGGGTGAGGAGTTATTTCCCTCCCACAACCACTTCACACAAGTCTTCCTGTCTGAAGTAGGTATTAGCCATTTCTATCACATCTAAAGGTGTTACTGCTCTTACTTTCTGAATATAATTATCATAAAAATCAGGCGATAGTTCATCTAAGAGTATAATTTTTTGTCTGTCGGCTACCTCAAAAGGAGTATTCAACGAACCTACCAACGAACCAATCATATAGTTTTTGGCAGTATCCATTTCATCCTGCTCTACAGGTATCGTTTGTAATCTGCTGATTTCCTTGGCAATTTCATCAAGGGTTTGTTGGGTAAATTCTTTCTTTACATCGGTACCCATTACCAGATACCCACCATACCTTTGTGGCACTAATCCCGACGAAATACCATAAGTAAAGCCTTTATCTTCACGAATGTTTTTCATCAAACGGCTACCGAAATACCCGCCGAAGATGGTGTTGGTAACAATAAACTTAAAAAAATCAGGATGAGTACGACCAAACATCCGTTTACCCAACCGAATAGATGATTGTAAGTTATCTAAACGCTCCAGTAATACACTTTCAGGGTGCTTTATTTCTGTCAGGTTGTCAGTAATAGTATTCTCTTTTTGCGGCTCTAAAGGCGTTTGCCCTAAATATTGATTTACAGCATTCACTTCTTCATCTCCGAATTTACCTGCAATAAATACTCTGAAAGATTTACCCCTGATATTTTTGTCGTAAAAATCTTTTACATTTTCTCTGCTAATGCTTTCTATTAAAGCCAGCGTTAAAGATTTTCCATACGGGTGATTCAGTCCATAAATTTGCTCTCTGAAAACCTGACCTGCCAGATAAGAACTTTTTTCAAGGCTGATTTTGAGGTTTTGTGAGGTAATATTCTTCTGAACCTGTAGTTCATTCTCAGGAATTACCGAATCGGCAATCATTTCCTGTAATAAAGGTAGTAGCTTGGGCAAATGCTTGGTAAGCCCATGAACAGTAATACTTAACCGCTCAACCGAATGGCCGATTTCTAAAAAAGCGCCATACTGGTCAAAGTGTTCACTGATTTCGGTAGCCGTATGGCTCGAGGTCCCTTCCGAAAGCATTTTAGAAGCAAAATGTGCTTCGCCTGTATGGTTTTCGTAGCGGCTTCCTGCTTCAAAAATCAATTCCAGACGCACTACGGGTTGTTCTCCTGCCTTAACCATATACACAGGTACCTGATTATTAAGTAACACTTTCTCTGCTTTGGGTATGCTCACCTGTTCTATTATCTGTGAGGGAGGTGCTATGGTTCGGTCTAATATCATAGGTTTAATTAAGATAAATTCAATACTCTTGGGTGTAATACAGAAAAAGTAAAATGAATAACGAACAGTTCTATAAAAAGTTCATTATTCATTTTACTTTAACAGAGGTCTGATACAAGAGTTTACTGAAAAATCATACAATTATGTCATCTATTCAATTGGAATGTCTACTTTTTTTACATTGCCTTCCATATCTTTATCTATTATGTAAAAAGTAGACTTTTTAATAAGTTCTTCCTCTGTAATTTTTGCGGACAAAAACTCAACACAAAGATTTTTGGGAAAAACAGCAGTAATAGATTCAGAATCATTTATAAGAGCGAACTTCCTATCTTCTAAAAAGTTCTTGCATTCATAAACAACAGTAATAGCAACGTTTTTTATAGGTGGAATTGCAAATACAGACTTAAAATTCTTTAAAGATGGTATTATCATGCTTGTAAGCACACGTGAAGCTCTTTTTCTTGGTGTTGTCTCTACTGTATTAAGTATCTTATCGTAGGCAATGCAATTTACCAAAAAGGTTAATTCCGAATTTTCTGTTTTAGTAAAAATTATTGGAAACATGTTTTGTCGATAATAAAATTGGGTACGAACCTTCCCAAAACTTGAGCAATCGTTAAGAAACATATTTATAAATTCTTTATTATCAACCAGATAAGGATACTGTGTAGACTGGAAATAGTCTTCAGGTTTTGGTTTTTGAATTATTTCAGATAATTCTTCAATTACATCTTTATTACTTTTACTATTTATTTCACTATTACTTTTACCAATTACTCCTTGAGAGTTTTTGATTTGCATTGCTGCTTTAGCATATGAAACAGATAAATTAAGTACTGCCACTAAATCTATATTCCCCAAATCGTACTTTTCTGACTTTACCTCTACTTCTTGTTTAGAAGATGTTGTTTTACTTTTTACCTGACTATATCCAGCACAGAAAAAAAACAGAAATATAATAGTGATAAATATGTTTTTCATTATTTTTTTATTTAAAGGCATAAAGAGCAAGTTACAAGCTATTTGTCATAGTGACAAATAGCTTGTAACAAAAAATAGATTATTTTCTCACATAGTGAAATATTTAATCTATTGGGGTGTCTCTAAAAGTTCTTAAGAAATTATATTTCAGTCTATAAAAGCAATTCTTCCAAATAGATAATATTAATAATTCAGAATGATAACAAAAAAATTATCGGGCAGATTCCATCATATTCAGCAAATAATCTAATTCATATTCAAGCACCTTGCTATTTTGCTTTAGTTTTCTGATGTCCTGTAACTCAACATTATTGCGGGAATAAGTAGGGTTATTTAATGCCGGATTCCGGTATCCTTCTCTCATAAACCGCTGAATCATGGTTCTTATTTGCTCCATATCGTCTCTTTTAGGAGGTTCAGGCACAGAAATTGGCGTTGGAACCTGAACTGGCTCTGCCTGTTGCTGAACTTTTTCGCCTTTCACAGTGCTTGTTCTTACCACTTCAAACTCTACTTCTTTTACAACTTCAGGCTCTGGGGCAAGGTCAAAACCTGCGGCTACAATGGTTACCCTCACTTTCTTGCCGAGTTGGTCGTCCACAGCAAAACCATGTTTAAACAATTGAGCCTTTGCCTGAATCTGACTCTCAATAAACTTGGTAACCAATGTCTGGTCAGAGAGTTTGATTTTATGCTCTGAACTATAGGCAATACTTACTAATACCCTTTGTGCCCCACTGATACCATTGCTTTCTAACAAAGGAGAAGACAAGGCGGCCTTAATAGCTTCCTCTGCTCTTTTGTCGCCTTCGGCTTCTGCGGTACCCATTACGGCTTGTCCGGCACCGCCTAAAACTTTCTTCACATCGGCAAAGTCAAGGTTGATAATTCCGGGACGGGTAATGAGTTCAGCGATACTTTTTACACCATTGGCCAATACATCATCGGCTTTATGGTAAGCATCTTCAATATCCATATCACCGTATTGCATTTCAAGACGCTCATTCTTGATAATCAATACGGTATCACTATATTTCTTCAGTTCTTCAATACCGGCTCTTGCCTGTCTGATTTTTTCTTCACCTTCAAATGTAAAAGGGTCAGTTACAACGGCTACTGTAAGGCGACCCATATCTTTGGCTATACGTGCAATTACCGGCGCAGCACCTGTACCGGTACCACCACCCATACCTGCTGTAATAAATACCATTTCTGTAGGTTCTTTCAGTACTTCCCGAATAGCTTTTTCGCTTTCTTCGGCAGCCTTTTTACCCATACTGGCCTCTGTACCTGCTCCTAAGCCCTTGGTTAGCTCAATACCTATCTGTAAACGACGGATTTCCGACGGAGCAGATTCCAGTGCCTGCTGGTCGGTGTTACAGATTACTAAACCAATATCGCGAACACCCAAATGATGCATGTGCTTAACAGCATTACAGCCTGCACCCCCAACACCAATCACCTTGATGATGTTTTTAAATTTGTTTTTGCTCGAAACAATTTCGAATTCTGGCTCTGGAGACATTTTAGTAAGAATTTATGTAGATTAGGAAAGTTTGTTATTAGTCAACATAAATACTTGCGTAAACGCAACGATTAATCCTGTGCGGAATATAAATTCTTAAAAGGTCTGGCATTATCGTTTAGCAGCAAATACGTCTATTAACTATCAGTTTTTATGGTTTGGTTTACTATAATATATATACTCAAAAATACGAAATATTGTTTAAATATATACTCAATTTTGCACGCTTGTTTTGTTAGAAGTTGTTTGAGTTAAATTTTGAAAGTAAAAAAGAGCGGTCCGCCGTAGCGGGATTTTTAAAGCGCAGTATTGAACAAAAAACGACTTTTTTAATTCAATAAGATTAACTCAAACAACTTCTTAATTAATTTGTATAGTTTTTATCATCTCCCATGTCAATCTTTCCGGCCGAAGAAACCTTTTTTTTAAACCAGCCGAATATGCCTCCTCCACTCTGTTCTTCTTCTTGCGGTGGTTCTTCTTTTTTGCCGTTCAATTTGCTATTAGGTGTATCAAAGCCATTGTTATAGCTTCCGATACTCACCTGGCTTTCGGGTATATCGCCCCAAATTACTTCTTCCGGTACACGCTCGTCTAATGGCATAAACCCTGATAAAACAAGCCCCACTACTGTAGCATATTTAGGATCTGCAATTTTAGCCACAGCTGTCTGTCCGATATTTCTGATAGTATTACCAACACGGATATTCATACCGTTGGTTACTTTGGTAAATACTTCTTTTATCATGGCAATATTTGACGTGCCACCTGTCAGTACTACGCCGCTTATCAATTGCCCATCATAGCCCGAGTGCATGATTTCGGCCATTACCATTGAGGCAATCTCTTTCACACGTTCTTCAATAATGATGCTTACGTTTTGCGCCACTATTTCTTTATCAGGTAAGCCTTCAACTCCCGGAATCTTGATGATGTCGTTCTTACCTACCTCATCTGGCGGTATAGCACCCATAATCAGTTTCAGTTTTTCAGCATGGTCAGGCAATATCTGAAAAGCCTTCACCAAATCATTGGTAATGCTCTTACCTGCAAACGGAATTACTGAAATATGGCGTAAACCACTCTCCTGAAAAATAGCAATCTCGGTAGTATCGCCACCGATATTTACTACAGCTACACCTAATTTTTTATCTATTTCGCTCAACACTGCCATCGCATCGGCCAATGGTGTAAATAACGTATGAACGATTTTAAGCGGAACAAAACGATGATTATTCTGTACTTTTACCCCTACACTTTCAATCGTTCGGCGTAGTGCCAGATGTGGGTCATTAGGGGTCGAAATCAGAAAGAAATTACCGCCTAATGTAATGCCGAACCGACCTATCGGATTATCGGGTACATGTGCTCTGTCAACGATAAATTCTTGTGGGAAAGTATGAATAATAATGTTCCCTGCAGTCGGACGAAAAGACTTACGAATGTCAACAGCTAATCTTTCTATTTCTTCTTTACGAATAGTACTACGGCTATCATCTCTGGTCAGAAAACTCTGATGTGCTTTACCCTCTACATTCTCGCCTGAAATATTGACAATAACATTGTGGATATTGATTTCAGCCTTATCAGAGAGAACATTCAGAATACGGTCAATGTCTTTTGCTGTAAACTCTAAATTTACTACGGTACCGTTAGATACCCGACCTCTCTGGGTAGGTTCTTCCACGATGTCAAGAATTTTTACTTTCCCGACCTCGTCCATTATGCCAGCAACGGCACAAATCTTCGTGCTGCCAATGTCAATACCTACTATTACGCCTTTACTCATTCTCGTTATTTTTTAAGGCATTTATCCATGACAATTATTTTATGGAGGTTTTCATAAAATATAAATGCCGACCTCTGCTTTACTTACAGACTACCTGTCCGTCATACTTCACACTTATATGTGAGAACGCATCCCAACCCTTTACAGGTAAAATCTGCTTGTAAAATATTTTTAAGCGATTCAATCGATTCTGGATGTTTTCAGCTTCTCCAAACTCAATTATATGTTTCCCTAACAAAGGTACAATGGTAATATTGCCGGCTTTGTTAATGTCTAATTGGGTAAACTGAGCTTTTAAGAAATGGTCTTCGTTTATTAAATTGATGAAATTTAATAATTTTTCCTGACCTTTTTGCTTTAAACTCGGCAAATTTCGGAAATATTCGCCCGAAAGCAATATAATTCTTGCGGAATATCTTTCAGAAAGCGGAAAAAAGTACCCTTCGTTGTCTGTATATACATCTTCTCGCCCATCTGACATCAGGATTCGGGCTACCGGAATATGTTGTTCAACATCAATATTCAGATTACCCTCTATACCTCTGAAAACCTGACAACTTTTAATTTGTTTATTTTTCAGTATTCTTTTTTCAATTTCTCTTAAATCTATTTTATCAAAAAGCCTTCCGGTCAACTGGTCGCTGCCTTGTCTGGTAGCCAGGCTTTCAATTTCTTTTGCATCAATAAAAAACTGCTCGTTGGCATTCTTAATCTTCACCTCGATCTTTTTGCAACGGTCAGTCGAAAAGGTATTACTCGAAAATATTATTAATACGACAACCCCAATCAAGGCACTCCCTGCCATGACCCATCTGCCTATTTTCTTAAAATTAACTTTCTTTTCCATTTACTTTAGCACGTAAAATTTATTGAGCGGCCGCCGCTGCGGTGATTTAGTGATTAATGGTGAATTAGTGAATGGTGAATTAGCGAATAATTGGTTCAATAAATGGGAAATTAGCGTGCATACTCCTAATTATTCGCTAATTCACCATTCGCCATTCACAATTAAAGATTCCTCAAAAACCCATTCTTATCTCCCATCATCTTGAAATGGTCGGCTTCTTTGGGTTCTAAATCGGTTTTGCAAAGTTCTTTTAATTTTTCAATGTCCTTGCTCCACTCATACCCGTTATAGTACGCCAGTCCTTTGTGGTCTCTGATTTTGTATAAGGCACCGGGTTTATAGGCAGTACCCAGGTACACATATTTCAGCCCATTATCTTTTGCCCAGCGTATGGCTCTCCACATCATCCATTTGCCCAGCGAATGTGTACGCATATATTCAGTATCAAAGAACGCAAACCAATAGTGTAATATATCTTTATCTAAGGCTGTCAGAATAAACCCTAAAAACTTACCCTCTGATGAAAAACGAAAAATATGGGTTCCTATTTCTCTCGACAAGATATATTGCCAGCGCTCCATACTCATGTTATCATCACCGATCCGCTGCGATATATATTCCTGACAGAACTCAACAAAGGTTGGGTCGTTTAAATCAAAGTCTTCTTTTTTGACTACTTCTAATTCAACCTTTAACGGTTCCACTAAACGATTGACCCTGCGGTTTTCTGACGTATCGTCAAAATTGTCTAAATCTACCCTTAAACTTCTGGCCAGATAAAAAATATCTCCCTCTATGCTCAAATCACCTGTGTAAGGCAAAAACCCTTTTTCATAAATCTCCGGTAGCTCTTGCTGTGATTCTTTCCAGCAATATATGGCATAATCAAAGGTATAATTTGAATAATCAACTCTGTTTTCAGAAAAGAAAATTTTCATAATTCTATATTAAACGTAAGACTTCTGCGGCAATCTCCTGCCCTGCATTGGGCTTTGCTAAAGTCTTGATGTTTTGACTCAATTCGTTCATGATTTTCGGATTCTCGGCCAATTCAATTGCTTTATCAACCAGTTTTTCTCTGGCTTCGGCATCTTTTACCAGCCAAGCCGCATTGACGTTTACCAGACTCAGGGCATTCTGGGTCTGATGGTCTTCAGCAGCAGCCGGAAAAGGCACTAAAATAGACGGCTTGGCCGTGAGGCATAACTCAGATACTGATAAAGCTCCGGCTCTTGAAACTACCAAATCAGCAGCGGCATAGGCTAAATCCATCTCATAGATAAAATCAGCTACAAATACCCTTTGGGTTTGTAAAGCCTCTACTGCCGACCTTGCCTGGTCAATAAACAATTTACCAGTTTGCCAGATAATTTGTAAATCGTTAGAAATTAAATCATTCAAGCCTGCCAGTATCGACTCATTAATGGTTCTCGCCCCCTGGCTTCCGCCGATAATCAGCAATACTTTTCTATCATCACTTAGTCCAAAATGCTTTAATGCCTGCTCACGTTTAGAAGCAGTTTCGAGTATATCTTTTCTTACCGGATTACCCGTCATTACAATTTTCTCTGCCGGAAAAAATTTTTCCATACCCGGATACGCCACACATATTTTTCTGGCTTTTTTTGCCAGATTTTTATTGGTCACTCCGGCAAAAGAGTTTTGCTCCTGAATCAGCGTTGGTACTTTTAAAAAATTAGCCATTATTAGCGTTGGTCCACTGGCATATCCTCCAACCCCAATAGCCACATCAGGCTTAAAGTTTTTGATAACCGTATAGGTTTTCCATAAACTTCTGATGAGTTTAAAAGGTAATCCTATATTGGCTAACATATTAGAACGATTGATACCTGCGATGGGTAATCCTATAATTTTATAACCCGCTTTAGGTACTTTTTCCATTTCCATTTTACCTTCGGCACCTACAAATAAGATTTCTGTATCAGGGCTTTTTGCTTTCAGTTCGTTAGCAATTGCCACTGCGGGATAAATATGCCCACCTGTACCGCCACCCGAAATAATTATTTTAGCACCTTTACTCATTCAGCTATTAATAGAAAATTGGTTTATTATTTTAAAGCAGCTACCTTACCCTCGTCGTGTTCGCCCTTGGTTACACTCAACACAATACCTATGGCTACCGATGTAAACAAGATAGAGGTTCCACCCATACTCATCAGGGGTAGCGTTTGTCCGGTTACAGGGCCTAAACCTACATTGATAAACATGTGAACAAATGCCTGAAATACAATACTGAAAGTAAGCCCTACACAGAGTAGGCCACCAAAAGCCCTATTGGTATTTTCGACATTTTTCAGTCCCCGGTATAAGAGCCAAAGGTACATAAACATGATAACAATTGCCCCTAAAAAGCCATATTCTTCTACAATAATAGCATAGATATAGTCAGAAAATGCTTCAGGCAGGTAGTTACGCTGAAAACTTTTCCCGGGGCCTATCCCTATAGCTCCACCTCTGGCAATGGCAATCATAGCCTGGTCTCGCTGATAAGTGTCGTCTCTGTCAGCATTACCAACTACTTTGTCTCTGTTTAAATCAGTATTTGTAAACGCTTCTATACGTTCTAATACCACTTGTCCACGACCAAAATCAACACCTCTGTTATAAAGAAAGATACTGGTACTTAATACGATTATAATAGCCCCCATTACAAAGCCAGCCATACGAAACAGATAACGTGCAGGTACACGCCCAACCCACATAATAATGAAGCAGGTAAGACCCAGAATAACAGCCGTTGAGAAATTGGTTACTGCCAGCATACCACATAGCAAACCACACCAGAAAATTAACCCTAATAAGGTTTTAGGGTTATATTCTACGTTTTGTCTGCGTGCCAGCATAGCTGCCAGATTGGTAATGAGTACTAAACGCACCAGGTCTGACGACTGAAACGAAATACCAAAGATATTAATCCAGCGTTTGGTGCCCCCTACAGTTGTACCAAAGAAATAAGTGTACAACAAGAGGACAGGCGTAATCCAGAGCAATAACCTTGAAACACCGGCAAAATTGGTGTAATTGATTCGGTGCATACACCAGATTACTCCCAGACCTAATAAAAGATGGATTGTATGTGAGAGCAGATAACTTTCGGTGTTGCCACCGGCTCTTTTGTAAGCAAGAGCAGAACTGGCGCTATAAACTACCAGTACACTGAATAACGAAAGCACGGCGATAATAAACCAGATTTGCCAGTCGCCACGCAGTTTGTCTTTTAACCACGTTTCCATGACGTATTGTGCGGAACACCGCAAAAAAGATTATAGGATATAAGCACGAAATATTTAAAATCGGGTATTTGCATGCCCAAAATTAAACCTGATAACAAATGTAAATTAATTATGCTTGAAAGAAAAAGAAAAACAATAAAATTTATTTTAGGGCTATTTGCCTATTATATCTGCTGATTTTTACTGTATTTTTCTCTGATAAACCAAATTATGTATGGTTTGTTTTCTTTTACCATCAGTTTTTTGCCGGATGCCGACTAAAAAACCTCTTGCAAGTGCATCAACACATACAAGAGGATTATTAGACACCAATCTGATTATTTTCTGTCAGCTTCATTTTATTGGCTGCTTTCACAACCAGGAAAAGCACAAAAGCAATAATAAAAAAGTTGATTACTACACTCAGAAAATTGCCATAATTAATAGCAATAGCTGGCACTGCTTTGCCTGCGGCGTCAACAGTGGCTTCTTTTAATACTATACCACCTGTAACGCCACCACCAGTTAATACATTTACAATAGGCATGATGATGTCATCTACGAGAGAAGTTGTGATTTTGCCGAAGGCAGCACCAATTACCACACCAATAGCCAAGTCAAGGACATTGCCCTGAGCAATAAAGGTTTTAAATTCTTTTAGCATTGATTTTCAGGCGTTTAAAGGGTTTATAAATTATTGAGAAATTGTTAAAGCGTAAACAATAATCCTGCGGCAAATCCCTGACTTATCTGAAACTTATCAATCTGGTCACGGTCGTAGATTCCTAAAAGCGTAAAGTTCAGGTTCAGATATTTATTTACTTTAGCAGTGGCAATCAGGTTAATATTATGGTCAATTGCATTTTTCTCAGGTGCTACCCGTTTAGGTGTATAGGCTAAAAAACCCTGGTAACGCAATTTCAGATTCACATTTTTGGCAATATCTTTATCAAAAGCAGCCACTAACTGAAACCCTGTCTCAAATAGTACTTTCTTCCCTTTCTTTACCCCGTAAGCATCGTCTTTTTTATTGTATTCAGTAAAATCGGTAAAGACTTTATCGCTTGCTACAAATGTCTGGCGCAGTGTAGCCCCTCCCAGTTGCAGTACAAAATAAGGAACCGGTTTATACTCAATCCCTACTCCTTCTGACAAATAGCCGGGTGCCATAAAACTTGAGATGGTTCTTTTACGCTCGGTAGGCAAGCCATCGTTTTCATAAACCACCCCCGAAGCAAATTGCGATAAAAAGTTAGCCCCTGCAAACCAGTTGATGGTAGGATTAATTCTATGCGCATATTTTACCTCCATAAATAAACGGTCAATACTCTTGGCTCTTCTTTGTCCTTTATTATTGATAGTTCCTATCTGAAACTGTATATCGCTTACAAATGCTCCTTTATTTTTATTATATTCTGCCCTGTTATTAAACAAAGCGCCTATAGACCAGCTATTGATACCCCCACCTTGCCAGTTGTTAAAAGCGGCCTGACTAAAGTTAATCCCAAACTGTGTATTCCGGGGTTTCCAGAAGCCGATTTTTAAAGAATCTGCCAGTGTTTTCGCATTTCTCAAACTAAGGGTATCATTTTTTTGCGCCCATAAGCCAGAAGCTGATAAAATAAGTGTTGCGATAAGAATAAATTTTCTCATTGGATTAATCCGGGTTAGATATTTCAGGTTAAAAGCGTTACGCCCAATCATTATCATATACGATTAGCGCAGTTTGAATTACGTAAGAAGAGCCTTATTTCTTCAAATATATACGGTTATATAGGAGAAGAGTAACAGAACACGGATTTAATTTTTGTATCAGTCAAAAATTACAATTTTCTTTGATTGCAGCACCTGTAAAGGGAATACTGTTTTTGATTCTTGTGTTTGTATGGTTAAGGAGGTATTATCCATAGCAATAATTTCACCCTTTACTCCGTCTATTTCTATTACCTGTCCTTCTTTATACTTGTTTTTACTATAAAATGAAGAGATAATATTCAATAATATTTCTTTAGAGGCAAAGCCGTAACCTATGGCAAAGGCTAAAATAATACCACCTATAAACAGATTAAAACTCGACTCCAACAGGCTTGTATTAATACCTACCTGCGCTACAGACTGAATCACAAATATGATAAGCAGGAAAAAGAAAACGGCTGTACCTATCAGTTTTCCGGCGGCAATATTAAAAGATTTACAAAGCGACACCACAAAATTGCGGAGCGTATCAGCCAGCCATATCCCTACAAACAACATAATACCTGCCGAAATCATCTTCGGAATAAACTCAACCAGCAGTTTCACCATATCCGAAATAGCAGGTACCCCTAAAGTATCTGCCGCCGGACGCAGAATAAATATCAGAATAAAGTAGTAAAGAATTTTAGAGATGATGGTACTTATTTTTATTTCTACCTTCATGCTTTTAATAGGCTCAATCTGTGTCAGTTTTTCACCTATTCTATCGGCACCTATCTGCTGAAGCATTTTTTTCGTAATAGCCGCTACTGCTTTAGCTACCAACCACCCTATTATCAATATAGCTAATGCTCCAATCAGATTATATATAAAACTCATAAAGCTTTTAATAAGGTTATTAAAAGTCTCCATAAGGGTCTCTACAAAACTTGGTACTCTTTTATCCATAAACTATCTCATTCAAAAATTTCTCTTATTTATCTTCGTCTTTTTTATTCTTCTCCAACTCCTGCAATAAAACTACCCCCGTAACCATTGTTTCTCCTAAAAACATTTGTACGACCTGCATTATATCTCTGACAATGTCAATTTCCGCCGTAATCATCCCTTTCAGGTGCGCGGGGGCTTGAGCATCATCATCAAAATCTTGAAATGTATCGTCAGTCATAAAAAAATATTTTTCAGAAAATCGTATTTCACATTTCAAGAATCTCTCTTCTAATGGTATCTTTCAGCAGGTTTAACAATCTTAAAATGTATAGTCCGGTAGTTATTTTCTCCAGAACCAGATAACTTTTATTACTACAATAAGGAAGAAAATAATATTCTCGGCATAAATCTTCTTTAACTTCTCTTTGGTACGCATCAGGCGCATTTTTACGGCACTCTCGGTTATTTTTAAAGTTTCAGAGATTTCTTTGATACTGAAATCGTCCTGATATTTCATTAGTAAAATGGCTTTCTCGTCAGCATCAATCTTTTGCAAAGCTTTTTTAAGCCCCTGCGTCTGCATTTCTACCAATTCCAGGTCATAGGCATCATCTTCTAAATCAAAGTTTTCATCTAAGACCACTTCTGCCTGCCGTTTTACCTGCCTTACCTGATCCATACAATAATTGTAAGTGATAGAATACAACCAGGTAGAAAACTTGGCATGTTCTTTAAATGAACCTAACTTTAATACTACTCTTAAAAAAATATCGTGGGTATAATCTTCGGCCTGAGCTTCATTTTTTACAAAAGACAGACATTTCCGGTACACCTTATCGACATAGCGATCGTAAAGTTCTTCAAAATACAAATTACGTTGGGTTTCTATATACAGGCGAACCAACTCCTCATCTGCAACTACCTTAAAAGCTTTGTTTTTCAATTTTGACAGTATGATTAGGGAAAAGTAACGATATGGAAAGATTTTTTTCTTGGGTTATTATTAGCACGCAAAAATTTTTGCTTTTTTATCAGCTATTTCGCAATTAAAAGGATATACGAAACTATTACGAAACAACCAATATTTAAGTATCAAATATTTAATTTTTTACTTAAAATGACAAATTTTTCATAAAAAAATTAGTATGCTTGCATAATATTCATCTTCTCTTTAAATTCGCCATTCAAATCCTTTCAATAAAATCTATCAAACTATGTCGGCAAAAGAATATTTAGAAAATACCGCAGCAAGACTAAACGCATCGGAAATTGGTGATGTAAACACCACACTACATTTTGATTTTGGAGGTACCAACTACTCTATGCACGTAGCCGATGGCAAAGCAAACTTAGAAGAGGGCCTGGTAGGCAATGCCGAGTGTGTAATTAAGGCTGATGCTGATGATTTCGTGAAAATTGCAACCGGAGATATGAACCCGATGATGGCCATGATGATGGGTAAGTTGAAACTATCGAACCCAGGTGCTATGATGAAATATGCCAAAATGTTAGGATTAATGTAAAATCCTACCCCTGTTTTCTATTCAATACCATAAAACCTTTCAGTAACAGTATCATGGCAACGAAATTTTTCAGTAAACGAAATGTGAACTTTCTACTTTATGAAGTGCATGAGGTAGAAACACTGGTGCAGCATAGCTACTTTGCTGACCACAACAGAGAAACATTTGATATGACTATTGATGCGGCAACCCAGATTGCCGAAAATTTAATGTTTCCGTTTGTGAAAGACGTTGATAAAAATCAGCCTGAACTGCATGATGGAAAAGTAAAGGTTCATCCGTCTATCAAAAATTACTTAAAGGCCGTTGGAGAATCGGGCATTATTGGTGCAGATTTCGATTATGAAAACGGTGGTGCTCAAATACCTTTTACCATTACAAGTGCCGTTGGGTATATACTGATGTCGGCTAATAACGGGATGATGTATATTGGCTTAACAGCTGGAGGTGCCAGGCTCATTGCCAACTTTGGTTCTGATGAGTTGAAGAAAAATTATATCGAAAACATGATTTCGGGTAAATGGCAAGGCACCATGTGTCTGACAGAGCCACAAGCCGGAAGTTCACTTTCTGATATTACTTCTTCTGCCGAACCTTTAGAAGACGGCACCTATAAAATCAGAGGACAGAAAGTGTTTATTTCGGCTGGCGACCACGATGCTACCGACAATATTATCCACTTGTTTTTAGCCCGAATCAAAGGTGCTCCTAAAGGCACTAAAGGAATTTCGCTGTTTGTAGTGCCTAAATACCGACTTGATGGCACCGATAATGATATTACCTCAATGGGCATCTATCATAAATTGGGTCAGAAGGGTGTTCCGGCTATGCACTTAGGCTTTGGCGATAGAAACGACGATTGTATCGGCTATCTTTTAGGCGAACCTCATAAGGGCCTGAATTATATGTTTCAGATGATGAATGAGGCTCGTATTGGCGTAGGACTCACTGGGGTTTCTATTACTTCTGCGGCTTACTATGCGGCTTTAGAATATGCCAAGGAACGCCCACAAAGCCGTAGGCTTAATGCTAAAACAGCTTTGGATATGCCGCAGGTACCTATTATCCAACACCCTGATGTAAAGCGGATGCTGTTATTCCAGAAATCGGTGGTTGAGGGTGGTTTGTCATTATTATTAGAGACGGCCAAGTACTTCGATTTATCGGAAGCAAGCGATGACCCCGAAGAAAAAGAAAATGCACACTTGCTGGTAGAGTTGCTGACACCTATTGCCAAAACTTTCCCTTGCGAGTATGGTGTAAAGTCTATCAGTGATGCGGTTCAATGCTTTGGTGGTTATGGATTTACAGAAGATTTTCCGGTTGAACAATATTACAGAGATGTGCGCATTACCCCTATCTATGAAGGGACAACGGGAATCCAATCGCAGGATTTATTAGGTAGAAAAGTAATGATGGCGGGAGGAAAAACAATGAAACTGTTAGCACAGGAAGTTGGCAAAACCATTAAGGCGGCTTCGGAACATAGCGAACTGAAAAAGTATGCAACCTTGCTCACAGAAAGCAGTAAACAATTACAAGAGGTAACCATGCATCTGCTCGGCATTGCCGGAACCGGAGATATAGAAAGATTCTTAGCTGATGCCACGCTTTATATGGAGTTATTCAGCCTGAATGTAGTAGCATGGCAGTGGCTTAAACAAGCCGATGTAGCACAACAAAAACTGTTAATCGGGGCAGATGATAGTGACTTCTACGAAAGCAAAATTCATACAATGAAGTATTTCTTCCATTATGAATTGCCAAAAACGCAAGGTCTGGCCACTCGCCTGATGGATACGGAAGTACTCACCATTATGACAGATAAAGAGGTAGTAATGTAAAAAATATAATAAATCCATTTTTGTAGAGACGCCATGCTGGCGTCTCTACAAAAAATAAAATTAATTAGCTGATTTTACCGAACCTGCACCTGAAGTATTAGTAACTACATTGGTAGCACCACCTTTGTAGCGTACATTACTTGCCCCACTGGCATCGGCTACAATTTTACTGGTTACATATACCTTTGCTCCACTCGCACCCGATGCATCAATATTGGCTGTAGAAACTTTAAAATCATACGCGTTTATACTTGAAGCGCCTGATACATCTGCATTTAGTTTTTGCCCATCACCTGTAATAGTAACACCTGATGCGCCTGAACAATCTAATGAAAGGTTTTTAGCATCAATAGCAAAGGTAGCCTGCGATGCACCTGAAACATTAATATCGAAGCTCTCGCTCGTAAACCCTGAAACTTTAGATTTGCTGGCACCTGAGAAATCAACTTCTACTAATTTAGGCATAGTGATGGTAATATATACCTCTTTACGGTTTTTCCAGCCGCCCCAGTTATTCGGATAACCAATAGTTAGTTTGCCATTTGAAACTTTTACAACCAAGTCTTTCAGGTCTTGTTCACGTCCTGCTACATCTACTTTATAATCGCTGGCTTGTGTAACCGTAATCACAAAAGCACTTCCCATATCTAACTTATCGAAGCCTGATACGTTAAAAGTTCGTTTAGATTCTTGTGCAAAAACAGTAGTCGAAAAAAAGATGAGTAAAATGAATAGTCTTTTCATGATTTTGGTATAGTTTATGTATGTACTAAAATAAGATGAGAAAAATTTGAAAAGGTTGCATATTACCCCAAATATTTTTCATTTGTATAATCCTTGCTTTTCCGATATCTACACTGCTTTGTTTGTGTGTTTTTCGTAAATCAGCTTTCGGCCATAAACTATAACAATTATTCTTACTAAAAAGATTTCCGGGATAGGAGTCATTCCGTTGGATATTGATGGAGTTTTTTTCCGTTGATATTCAAGCATAAAGCTGTTGATTGGCTTTATGGAGATATTACTGTGACTCTTTGCTTGTAAAACAAAAAAGCCACCTTTGAATAAAGGCAGCTTTTCTGTAAATATTTTCAATGCAATGATTTTGTGGAACAGATTATCTGGAACAGATTATCTGGAACAGATTATTTGTTCAAAATCATTTTTTGGTATAATGCTTTTTTAGAACCTTCTCTGATAACTCTTACGGTTAATTCAGTAGCAGGAAGGTTTTCAGGTAATAAGTATGCTTTACGTAGGTCTTTTACAAAACCTTCTTTGTGCATAATTTTAGAACCGTCCTGGTTAGTGATGTCCACAGTAACCATTTCGTTTTCGTTCATACCTGAAAGTTTCAGGAAGAACTCACCTTCTGTTGGGTTTGGATATACACCAATGCCCGGTTGAATGTTACGACTTTTTGCTAAAGTGAAAAGAGTACCGTCTTTCAGATTTGTTGCTGACGAAAGGTTAGCATCTTCAGTCATAGACCATGTGCCTTTATCTAAGAAAGCAATTCCGTCTAAATCAGCTTTGCTGTTTACTGAAACCTGTGCAGAACTTCTTGAAGATTCTGATTTTAACGACCAGTATTCGCTTTGGTTCAGGGCATCAACACCTTCTGATACCTGATCTGATACATTTAATGGGCTTTTGAATAAGTAAGCAGCTGTAAGGGTTTGGCTTTCGTTGCTTCTGGCTACTTTGAAAGAGCGGAAGTTAGTACCATCACCTAATGGGAATTCAAAACCTTCATTTCCTTCTTTGCTTACTACTCCTTTTACGTGCGAGAAATCTGAAGCACCACTGTATTTACCTGTCTGGCCAAATACTAAAGGATTTTGTGCAGAAGACTCAATAATACCTCTACGGAATGAAAGCGATTCGTCGATACGAACAGGTGCTTCTAATTTTAAATCGTTGTCTAATAGCAATTGACCGAACGACAGTTCTTTTGAGCTTTTTAAAACCTGAGGTGTGCTGCCATCAAAAACAACAGTACCTGTCGATTTTACCGAACTAAAATTGTCAAAGTTTTTTTGGAAGTGTATCTTACCATTGTTTGTAAGTTTCCCTTCATTTACTACATCAGTATTGAAACTAACCACTGCGCCTTCGCTTACATAAAAATCAGTGCCGTTAAATACCTGTGCGTGTAGTTGAGTAGCGACAAGGCATACTCCCAGAGAGTAAATAATTTTTTTCATATAATCCTGCTTTATTTTTTCTGTTTTCCGATTATAAAATTAATGAGTGTAATTTAGAAAAAAAAAGAAATCTTCTAAATTTTATTTAATGGTAATTACAAATTATATGGGCAGGTCGACGTTTGTGTGCAATTTAGTCTAAGACTCTTCGTGTATTGTTAATTACTTTTTTGTAAACAAATATCATTCCATTAGGCAGGCGTGCCAAAAAATATTTGGTATTTTTTAATATAATTTCACTTTATTTACTAAGAAAACCCACACTAATGCCAATGTGGCTATTAAACCAAAGGCAAATGGCAGGCTTACACTTTCGGAAACAAAGCCGATTAGTACAGGCCCGGCCAGAAATCCTCCCATACTAAAGGTATTCATAGTTGCCAACCCGGCACCTTTTGCCATACCCGGCACCCGTGCCGAACTGCCATATAAAATAGGTGCTCCGCATGATACCCCTGCTCCTACCAACGCAAAACCTATAATGGCTGTTATAGTATAAGGTAAGAGAATAGCCAGTATAATACCGCTTACAGCAATAATACCACCGACCCTTAATACTGTATTACCACCATAACGAGGAATAAGTGCATCTCCGGCAAAACGCCCGACTGACATACACAACGAGTAACCTGCCAGACCCCAGCCAATGAAATAATCAGGGGTTTGTACCACGTCTCTCATATACACGGCTGTCCAGTCGGCCATAGTTCCCTCTGTAATATTGGTACACAGGCTTATCAATATCATTAATAATAAAGCTCCTTTCGGAAACACAAACTTTGCGCCTTCGCTTTTTTCTATTTTTTCTTCATGAATACTGATAACTGTGGGGCGGATAAAAAACGCCAAAAAGATAAAACTGATAGCCAATAGCCACATATGGTAGGCAGGTGGTATTTTCATACCCTGTGTAAAACTGGCTAAAATAGACCCAAACATTAAGCCTGCACTGAACATGCCGTGGCACGTTGACATAATATTGATACTATACTGATGCTCTAAACTGGTAACGCAGGTATTCATAGACACATTGGTAGTAGAAATACTGATACCTACCAGAAACAAACTAATAGCTACCAGGGGCAGGTAATCCATGCTTACGGGCATAGCATATATCACAGACATAAAAACCAGGCCTGCTAAGGTCATATTGCGCATACCAAAGCGGTTAATCAGCACAGTAGTGAAAGGATTCATGCCTGCTGCGCCTAAAGGCATACATAATAAGAGGAGACCCAATTGTGCATCGTCTAAGGCATATTTCTGTTTCACAAAAGGAATGAGCGTGGCCCAACTACCAAACAAAATTCCCATAGCTGTAAAAACCATAGCAACAGCTAAACTCTGACGATGAAAGAAAAAGGTGGATAAGTGCTTAAACATAAATAATGGAAATGAACGAAACACATACAATACTCGTATGTTTAGGAATGATACACTTTCTTTGGTCAAATAATTTTCTCCGGATATTTAAGCCGTAATCTCAATTCTGTTTTTTTCGGGGTCTAATACCACACTCTCATAATAGCCATCACCTGTCCATCTGGGTTCGCCCACAATCTCAAAAGCATCTTTTCTGAAAACCTTGGTCAGTTCATCTACTCTTTCTTTGCTACCTACCGAAACAGCAAAGTGTGTAATACCTATCAATTGTTGATGTCCGTCATTTTTTGTGTCTATAATACCCGGCATTTGCATCAATTCCAATCTTGCTCCCGAACCAAAAGAGATAAAATAAGACTCAAAGTTTTTCTTATCATTGCGATACTTCCCGTTCGACTCTCCCTCAAAATACTTCACATAAAAACTTCTCATTAACTCTAAATCTCTTACCCAGATGGCCAAATGCTCAATTTTCATGATTCAAACAATGATTTAATTTTCTCATAACTCATCTCCTTATAATTCACAATGTAATCATCGCACACAGGGAGTTCTTCTTTTTTATAGGTACTCAATACGCCTACCACTTTTGCCCCTGCGGCTTTTCCGGCCGATACGCCCGAATGTGAATCTTCAAAAACAACACAGTTTTCAGGCAATACTCCCAGATTAGCCGCTGATTTCAGATAAACTTCCGGGTTAGGCTTATGATGTATCACATCAGAACTTGATAATAAAGACTGCATCTTGTCTGCCAATGGCAGTTTACTCAGAATTAACTCAAGGTTCTCTACAGGTGCCGACGTAGCAATACCTGTTTTCACCCCATTCGCTTTCAGGTCGTCTATAAATGCTAATAAACCGGCAATTGGTATTACCTCCGGTTCATACAATTGTCTGAAAAGTGCTTCTTTTTCAAACTCCATCGCAATAAACTCATCACCTATTACGTCTCTTTTAAGAAAGTGTTTCAGAATGTAACTATTGCTTTTGCCATACATATGGGCAATAAACTCGTCTTCAGTGGCAACAATCTCAAATTTTTTCAAGAATGCTTTCCAGGCAAGTGAGTGGTGAGGGTTCGTGTCACAGATGACACCGTCCATATCAAATATTACTGCAAATGGTGTTTCCAATATTCAATTAGAGTATGTTAAATTTTGTTATTCTGACCGAAAAGCGCAGATTTTTTAGACAGACAAGGCAGATTTTGCAGATGTAGCCAGCAGCTACATCGAAAAAATGTAACGCAGTATGTCTGAAAAAGATGCCTTTGCAGGTCGAATCATAAATTTTAAACATGCTCTTCAATCATTTTTTTGCAAAATTAGGGCATTTAGTCTGTGTTTACTACTCATTTATTTACTAATAATGATACATGGTTGACAATATGTCGTTCAAAAATCTTAAATTTGCACCAAACCCTGCTAAAACTGTTTAAGATGTTCTGTAATGTGTTTAAAGTTTTCAGAAGAAAACATATTTTGTCTTTATGTGTGTTTCTTTTTTCTATTCATTCCTTTGCTCAGATTTCACTTTCTTTTCCTACCAACCGGGCTGTTTTTCAAAGAAACAACGATAACCTGGGCTTTATTAATATTATAGGTAATTACTCGCAACCTGTTGATAAAATTGAAGCAAGGTTGATTCCGGTTGCAGACGGCCTGGGCACACCTATGGATTGGATTTCGATACAAGAAAACCCAAAGGGTGGTTATTTTTCCGGAAGAATGCCGGGCTTTGGTGGCTGGTACAAGATGGAAGTGAGAGCCGTAAAAAGTGGTACTATCATCCAAACCATTACTGTTGACAAAGTAGGTATCGGTGAGGTATTTGTAGCTTTAGGACAGTCGAATGCTTCAGGCCTTCCCCTTTCAGAACTACCTGGCAACATGGTTTTGAGCGCAACTGACGACCGGGTAAATGCCGTTAATTTCAGTAATAGTCCTGTTTTAGACCCGCTGCCTGAAAACCTCAATTTTGTTCATTTAGAGGCAGAAGTTAACATAGCCCCTGCAGGAAATACAGCCTGGTGCTACGGCGAATTGGGAGATAGATTAGCCAGAAGACTGAATGTACCTATCATGTTTTTTAATGCTGGAGAATTAAGCGTTTCAGTAGGTAACTGGCGCGAAAGTGCGGAAGGCAAACCTACCACCAATATATTTGGCCAGGTACTGCCTAAACTCTTACCCTATACCAATCTGCGCAATACTTTACAATATTATGGAGCATTGTTAGGTGTGCGCTCTTTATTGTGGCTACAGGGTGAAACAGATAACTTCCCTAATCTCTTCGGCCTGAAAGCAGCCGATTATGCCTCCAATCTTCAGACAGTCATAGATATTACCCGTGCACAATTCAGTGGTAATTTAAGCTGGGCGGTGGCCCGTACCTCAGTCACCTATCTGCATCCATCAAATCCTGAAATTATCGAAGGGCAGAATATTGTTATCGGTCGGGCAGGGAATAATGTATTTCCAGGACCATTTACTGATGATTTACAGCCAAACAGACCTGATTTTGTACATTTTAATAATGCAGGGCCGGGTAATATGGGGCTTAGTATGCTGGCTGAAGCCTGGGATAAATCTTTAGACAATAATTTTTTTGTGAGCTCTACCCCGGTAATGGCAAGGTCTGCGGTAGATATTACTCTCGCCTGCAATGGCAATAATAAGGCAGTACTGACCTTGCCGGATAATCTGACAAATTATAACTGGTCGAACGGTTCTCACACAAATCAGATAACTGTGGATAAAGGTACTTACTCTGTAAAAGTGAGAGATCTGCAGGGTAATCAGTTATTGGTACCGAGTGTGAACACTAATTTTATTTATCCGGTTACCAAACCTCAGATTACGCATGACGAAGAGTTAGAGTTTTGCGCCAATATCAAATCAAGCATTAATCTGAAAGCAGAAGGCAGTGAGTTTAAAAATTTCTTATGGAGTACAGGAGCGGCCGCACCCCAAATAACAGTTAGTAATAGCGGACACTTCTCTGTAAAAGGCTTTAATGAATTTGGTTGTTATTCGGCTAATTCTGATAGCACAGCAGTCAAAATAAATCCTGCACCTGTTAAGCCTCAGATTGCTGTTTCACCCAATGCTTCGGTCTGTGAAGGCACCTCTATTCAACTGAGCGTAAACAGCGACGATAACCTCTTCTGGAATAATGCCTCTACTGCCAAAGATTTTGCGATAGATGCGGTAGGAATTTATGATTTTAATGTAGAAGCCACCAATGTGTTTGGCTGTAAAACATTATCAGATAATGTGAGTGTAAGAATAAACCCTCTCCCTGCCAAACCCGGCATTACTATTTCTCCAGATACAGTTTCATGCCAGGGTACTGCCATCAAATTAAGTACTGATTCGAATGAAAACGTTCTTTGGAGCAATAATAGCATTGCTAAAGAAATCTCAGTAGATTCGGTGGGTGATTATGCCTTTAAGGTAAAGGCTATTACTTCTTTCGGCTGTATTCAGGAATCCGATACACGTACTGTACATATCAGAGAAACCCCGAAAACACCTGATTTAGATAAACTCGGCATTTATACGCTTCAGGCTCAAAATGTAATGCTCGGCCCATCAGACCAGTTTCAATGGATTCGGGAGAATACAAAGCTTACTGCTACTCAAGCATCTTCGTTAAAGGTGCAGGAGGCGGGCAATTATCAGGTTTCTGTCGTGCGAACTTACCAGTTAGGCACCCGGACACTCACGTGCGAGTCTGTTTCATCAAAGTCTTTACTGGTAAGATTAGTGGCGGACGATATTACTTTATATCCGAACCCTGCTCAGGATCTTATTTATCTTGAAACCAAAGAAAATTTAAAGAATGTAATACTTGAATTTTACACTTATGCAGGCAAATTGGCGTATACATTTACTATTACTGATACAACCGAACGCAAAGGACTTGATTTAAGAAGTGTAGAAAACGGCAGCTATATTGTAAAAATAAAAGGTGCCGATTTTGAGAAATCCGAGCGCATAATTATTACTCAATAATAAAGAACTATCTCTATCAATATTTGGTTACAATAGATGAGGTTTATCTAAGTAATTGAGAGGTTAATAAATTGATTATTAAACATTAAGTAAGATTAAAAATTGTTTTTAAAAATTTGTCGAATTTGGTAGAGACCCAATGCTTTGCGTCTCCGAGGGCATATCTGCATCAATACATTCAGATTGAAGAAGATATTTCCAACCAAAAAGATAGTTTTTTGCTATTTACAGCCCCTTGGAGACACAACGCATTCGGTGGGTCGTTACCCCGTCTCTACGAAAAACAATTATTTTTGCACTTCAATAAATGTTTAGTCTTCAAATAAGTATCAATCCATTCTTCTCAATTCCTGTATGGTTTTATTATAACATTTATCAAACTCCAAATATAAATACCTGACCTTCCGGTAAGGAAACAGGCTTTTTCTTCATGGAAAATTCTTCACGTAGCTTTATAAAATACCCTGATGTTGATGGCCTTGACCCTAAGCATTTCATTATCATCAAAGGAGCAAAAGTAAATAATTTAAAAAATATAGATGTTGCTATTCCACGCAACAAATTAGTGGTAGTAACGGGACTATCAGGCAGTGGAAAATCATCATTGGCATTTGATACACTTTTTGCCGAAGGGCAACGAATGTATGTAGAGAGTTTGAGCTCGTATGCCCGGCAGTTTTTAGGGCGCATGGAAAAACCCGATGTTGAATACATTAAGGGCGTATCGCCTGCCATTGCCATTGAGCAAAAAGTAGCTACTAAAAACCCTCGCTCAACCGTAGGTACTACTACCGAAATCTACGATTACCTCAAGCTTTTATTTGCCCGTATCGGTATTACCTATTCGCCGCAGACAGGACGGGAGGTAAAAAAAGATACCGTTACCGATGTAGTTAATTTTATTCTCTCACATGCAGAAGGTACCAGAGTAATGGTACTGACTCCCTTAAAAATCAAGGATAATCGTAAAATCAAGAAAGAATTAGACCTTTTGCTTCAAAAAGGCTATACCCGTGTGTTGATTGATGGAGAAATCAAGCAGATTGAAGAAATAGTAGAGGCAGAGTACGTGATTGATGAAAATCAACATAAAATTGAGATTCTGATTGATAGAAATACCGTAAAACATGAGGATGAAGATACGCAGTTCCGTTTTTCAGACTCAGTTCAGACAGCATTTCTGGAAGGAGAAGGCGAATGTATTATAGACGTAGTAGGTGTGGAAAAACGCACTTTTTCAGATAAATTTGAATTAGACGGAATGACCTTTGAAGAACCAAGTGTCAATCTGTTTACATTTAATAACCCATACGGGGCCTGCAAGCGTTGTGAGGGTTTTGGTAAAATATTAGGCATAGACCCTGACCTGGTGATTCCTGATAAAAACCTTTCCATTTTTGAAGGAGCTATTGTTCCGTGGAGAACTGACCGGATGAGTGAGTGGCTGGCTCCTTTACTGCGAAACGGCATACGCTTCGATTTCCCGATTCATCGGGCTTACAGGGACCTGACTCAGGAACAAAAAGATTTGCTCTGGACAGGTAACTCTTATTTTCAGGGCTTGAATGCCTTTTTTGCAGACGTAGAAAGTCAGGTATATAAAGTACAGTACAGAGTCATGCTTTCGCGTTATCGTGGGCGCACTGATTGCCCTGATTGTCGGGGTTCTCGTTTGCGTAAAGATGCGGCTTATGTAAAAATAGGCGGGGTATCTATTACAGACATTGTATTGATGCCTATTTCTGACGTAATACAGTTTTTCAAAAAATTAGAACTCCCAGACTATCAGCAAGGAGTTTCTAAAAGAATATTGATAGAAATTAACAGCCGTCTTGATTTTATGGAACGGGTAGGTTTAGGTTATTTAACCCTGAATCGATTAACCTCTTCTTTATCAGGTGGCGAATTTCAACGTATCAAACTGGCTACTTCTTTAGGTAGTGCTTTGGTAGGTTCTATGTATATTCTTGACGAACCAAGTATTGGTCTGCACCCAAGAGATACCCGCCGATTAGTAGGCGTATTAGAATCGCTGAGAGACTTGGGCAACAGTGTAGTAGTAGTAGAGCATGAAGAAGAAGTAATGATAGCTGCCGACGAAATTGTGGACATAGGCCCGGAAGCAGGAACTTTAGGCGGGCATCTTATTTTTCAGGGGAGTTGGGAGGATATTAAAAAAACAGAAAAGGCGGAGGGCAGCCACACAATCCGCTTCCTGACCGGAGAAGATCAAGTACCCGTGCCTTTACAAAGACGAAAACCTACTGATTTTATTGAGATTAAAGGTGCTCGTGAGAATAATTTGAAAGAAGTTGATGTAAAGTTTCCGATTGGTACGCTTACGGTAGTTACAGGGGTTAGTGGTTCAGGCAAATCTACGTTGGTACGTAAAATTCTGTTCCCTGCTATTGCCCGGTTAAAAGGAGAATACAGCGAAGAAGCCGGAAAATATAGCGACCTGACAGGCTCATTAGACAGAATCACCCAGATTGAAATGGTAGACCAGAATCCTATTGGTAAATCTTCCCGTTCAAATCCGGTAACCTATATCAAGGCTTATGATTATATCCGTCAACTAATGGCCGACCAGCAATTATCAAAAGCCCGTGATTATAAACCTGCTTTTTTCTCTTTTAATGTAGATGGCGGACGTTGTGAGGCTTGTCAGGGAGAAGGTGAACAAACCATCGAAATGCAATTCATGGCCGATGTACGCCTGAAATGCGAAAGCTGTGGGGGTAAACGTTTCAAACAAGAGATATTAGAAGTAAAATATAAAGAGAAAGACATTGCTGATATTCTCGGAATGACCGTTGATGAAGCCATTGCATTCTTTAAAGAGAGCGACCCTAAATTGGCCGACAAACTACAACCCCTGCAAGACGTAGGCTTGGGCTATATTGGTCTGGGGCAATCGTCAAGTACATTGTCTGGTGGAGAAGCACAACGAGTGAAATTAGCTTTCTTTTTAAGCAAAGGCAATGCAGATAAGGGTAAGACTTTATTTGTATTTGATGAACCTACCACGGGGCTACATTTTCATGACATCAAGAAATTGCTGAAAGCCATCAACGCTTTAGTTGACCAGGGAGATTCTGTGATTATCATTGAACATAATATGGAAATCATTAAATCAGCCGACTGGATTATTGATTTAGGGCCAGAAGGTGGCGAGAAAGGTGGTTATGTGACTTTTGAAGGCACACCCGAAGACATGGTAAAACTCGAAAATAACTACACAGCAGCGTTTCTGAAAGAAAAGATAAAGAGCGTTTCTTAAGAGAATAGTGTACTAAACATTATTTGACAAGGTTTCGCCTCGTGCAACATCCACCCGCCCTCTCTGTACGGCGGCTACTATAATAGTAGGCAGAATTGATGAGGTCTTTGTATATGACTAAATTGCCAAAAAAGTTCAGATAGAATCATCCTTAATGAGTTTCATGCCGGATAAGATAGAAGACTTTCGGCAAAAGTCAGCTTATCGCCATCCTTTAAAACCAGCTTTGGTAATCGTTATGCTGGACATTATAAGTTCACAATTGTCTGAAAGTCTTGAGTTGCTTTGTTAAAGATAATCAACAACCTTTGTTGAAACTTTTGATGTACCATAAGGTATATCCACATTCGGAACCAGTTTGTAAAGCATTGATTTTGAAGTTGCTACTCAAAATCAATGCTGAATGTAAACAGCTCATCCTTTAGCTATCCAATATAAATGTGAATCAAGGGTTGAAATTATCAGAAACAAACAAGGAGTATTTTGTTAAATTGCAAAATGCGACCTTTACAATTAATACAAACTTACAGCCTTGTTTGTGAGTGCTATGATACGCACATGAGTTTACATTTCCAAAGACAGAGCAATAATAATTGTCCTGAATTTACAGACCAAGAGGCAATAACGATTTACCTATGTGGTATTTTCGAAGGCCATTATAGCCATCGCTCAACTTATAATTATATGGTCAATCATTGGTCATCATGGTTTCCAAAATTGCCGTCATATCAAGCTTATAATGCACGAATTAATGCAATATACTGGCATTTTGAGGTAATTATTTCCCATTTGATGAATCAAATGAATTTTAATGATTGCTATGATAATGTATCTTTGGTGGATTCATTGCCTATCATGCTTTCCAAACACCCTTATACAGCTAAAGTAGCATCT
>NZ_SEWF01000017.1 GCF_004168285.1 Emticicia agri
TTCCAAATCTTGATAATCACTAGGCTTAAGCCAATAATATTTAGTATGCCTCCAAAGCCTTTCGATTCTGTTTAGATGTGGACTGTAAGCAGGCAAATAGAAAATATAGAGCCCTTTGTTTTGCCACAATTCTAACTTTTCTTGAAAAACTTTGGCGTGATGAATTCTGGCATTATCAATTACTAAAACTGTTGGTTTTCTAATTTTATCAATAAATATTTCTATTGAATTGATGACAAAATCAGCATTAATAGTACCTTTTACATCAAAAGTGTAAAGTTCATTTCCATCAGCATTCATCAACCCAAATACATTGATATTCTTGCCTTTTTGTGGCAGAATATAAACGGGTTCATCTGGAAATTGCCAGCAGTAAGGTACGACACAATTGAGCGAAAAACCAGCCTGATCACCATAAAATAAGTCAATATGACTTTGTTGGTGGAGCTCGAGTAAGTCATTTAAGCAGTCTTCTTTATATGCGTACTCAGAAGTGTTTTGCTTTGACTTTAAACTTTTTCTGGCTCTTTTCCAACTGGCTCGACAAGTGTTTTTAAAAAACGCTCTAATGTTCTTTGAGAGAAGTCTTTCTGTAATGCTTCTTTCAGTTCTTGACGTACTTTTTTCAGAGTCTGAGGGCTTGATTTTACTTTGCTTTTTACCAATGATTCATCAGCTGCATTGAAAATAGGTTTGCGACCCTGACCCAATTGATTGCGTAAACCTACTATCCCATGCGTTTCCCAACTGTCAAACCAGTTAGTGATGGTAGGGTGGCTTACTTGAAATATAGATTTTAGGCTATACATATCATACCCCTGATGACTTAGCAATAGACAATGACAACGTTGTTTGAATTGATGATGGGTAGCATTTTTGTACCCTTCTTCCATTGTGATGACCTCACTTGGCTCTAATTTAATATATCGTTTTGCTCGCATAGAGCAAAGTTAACAATTTTAAAATAATTTTGTCGCATTACTTAATAATAAGAAAAAACTTTCACACGCAGTTTGTATATTTACCTATTAGATAGAAAAGTAGAGATTTAAACCTGACTTGTATTGAGTATTAAATTGAATGATTTTGTACCGTGTTTAATCGGATAGGCGAATTACTCGAAAATCCATTTGTTGTAGTATTGTTGTAGCAAGAAAAAAGGCAGCTACAACATCTCGTTATAACTGCCTGAATATCAGTGTGGTAATGGACGGAATCGAACCGCCGACACAAGGATTTTCAGTCCTTTGCTCTACCAACTGAGCTACATTACCCTATTACCACCATTCCCCGTGATTTGGGACTGCAAAAGTAGACAAAAAAAATTCAAGTACAAACTTCTGCCAAAAAATTTCTTAAAAAATTTCTTTACTCTTGCATTATCCAAAATTTGACTATATTTGTATTAGTATGCTTGCATACTAATATGACAGTATAACAAAGACTTATTTCATCAGTATTTACCGAAACTGACTCGTATGCAAATCCTATCACAAATCTTATTCATTATAGCATTAGGTATTGCTGCCTACTTTATCACCCGTCGGGTAGTGCTTATCAAAAAAACAATTCAGTTGGGTCATGCCGAAGACCGCACGGATAGACCAGCCGAACGTCTTAAAACCATGCTATTGATTGCTTTTGGGCAAAAAAAGATGTTTAACCGACCTCTGATAGGGTTCATGCATTTCATTATCTATGCTGGTTTTCTGATTATCAATATTGAGGTATTAGAGATTATATTAGATGGTATCTTTGGCACTCACCGATTATTTTTCCCCTTTTTAGGAGGTTTCTATAATTTTCTAATCAATTTCTTTGAAGTTTTAGCCATAGGTGTATTAACAGTCTGTGTTATATTCTTACTCCGGCGTAATGTTTTAAAAGTACAACGCTTTCAGGAGAGTCGCCATCGGGAAATGAAAACCTGGCCCCGGAACGATGCCAATATTATATTAACCATTGAAATATTATTGATGTGGGCATTTTTAAGCATGAATGCTGCTGATACAATTTTACAGGAGAGAGGCGTAGGACACTATGCAGAAGCCATAACAGGAAACTTTGCCATCAGTCAATGGCTTCACCCCATTTTTAGTAACTGGAGCGCCACTGCTTTGGTTGCTTATGAGCGTTTTGCGTGGTGGTTCCACATTTTGGGCATTATGGCTTTTGCTTTATATGTTACTTATTCTAAACACCTGCATATCTTTTTAGCTTTTCCGAATACCTATTTTTCTAACCTCAAGCCTAAAGGACAGATGGCGAATATGCCTGCTGTAACCAAAGAGGTGAAAATCATGCTGGGCATTGAACAACCTGATACTACGCCTGCCGAAGTAGGCCGTTTTGGTGCGAAAGATGTAAAAGATTTGAGTTGGAAGAATCTGATGGATGCTTATAGCTGCACTGAGTGTGGACGCTGCACAGCGGCTTGTCCGGCCAATATTACGGGCAAAAAGCTTTCACCAAGAAAAATAATGATGGATACCCGCGACCGATTGGAAGATATCCAGAAAGGGTGGCTCAAAAACGGAGAAGAATATGATGATGGCAAAACTCTCTTAGGTGATTATATTTTGGAAGAAGAAATTTTAGCCTGTACCACCTGTAATGCCTGTGTACAGGAATGTCCGGTTAATATTTCGCCTCTCGACATCATTCTGGAACTCCGTAGATACAAGATTATGGAAGAATCTTCGGCTCCTGCTTCGTGGAATGGGATGTTCTCAAGTCTGGAAAATAATATGGCTCCCTGGAAATTTCCACCGGACGATAGATTCAATTGGGCAGATGGCGTTAAATAATTAACCGTTAAATAAATAAATCACTATTTTGTTTGGAGAAAAATAGTTTTTTTTTATTATTGAAGTATTTTAATGCCTAAACATTTTGCACTTAGGAAATATTTTTTTTAATTTTACATAGGCTTTACAAAAATATGTTGGCATATTATTTGAGATAAGCTATTATATTTTAAATTTTAATTTTGCCTAATGTGCATTTTTGCCTCTAACCTCCATGAGAAAATTTAATTCATCCATGTTTTTACAATGGATAGTTTTTATGCCATTGTTATTACCGTTGGCCATTGTAAGCGGGGCATTTGATGGTATTAAGCGTGTTTTTGAGCAAGCTACTTCTGATATTATCGAAAAAGAAGTAATATCTTAAATTAGCTTATAGCTTTCCAAATCCTAAAAAAAGCATCTGGCTTAAAGAAAACCTCTTTAAGACGCTGTTTTTTTATGGCTCTCCAATCAGGCAAACTTCTCAATAATCCCTTTCAGTTGTGGTAGTGATAATACTCCTGACTGCCGCCACTTTAATTCGCTCTTTTTAAACAACATTAAAGTTGGTACACCTGAAACCTTGTACTTTGAGGCTAATTTAGGATTTCTATCTACATCAATTTTTACAATTTTAATAGTATCACCCTGATCTTGCGCTAATTGTTGCAGTGTGGGAGACAATACTTTGCATGGCCCACACCACTCCGCAAAAAAATCTATCAGAATTGGTGTCTCTGAGGCAATCAGTTCTTCAAATGTTCCTGTCATTGTTGTCTATTTTTATGTATCATTTCTACTTAACAAATAACTGGGTCTGGTGGTTTCAGACAATTACATACTTCACTAAAGTTTTACCATTCTATAGTTTATCTTTGTACTGTAAGCAGCCATTCCTGGGGTGGCAACGTCTATATTTGTGCGATTACAACCATGATTAATATAGTATCTATGAGCAAACACACCTTTACTTTATCTCTACTCCTCCTATGGGGCATTCACTCAACTTTTGCACAAAGTCTTCCCAAAAATCAAGACCTTATGAAAGTCATGACACTGGCTAACGAATACTTTATGCTGAAATGGTCTGATGTAAGTAAACCTATTGTAAGACCCGACCGCACTCGCCCAAGCAATATCTGGACAAGAGGTGTATATTATGAGGGACTAATGAGTCTTTATAAAATTGACCAGCAAAAACGCTATTACGACTATGCGGTGGCGTGGGGAGAAGCACATAAATGGGGCTTGCGCAATGGTATTAAAACCCGGAATGCAGATGACCAGTGCTGCGGACAAACCTATATAGATTTATATTTACTTGATCCTAAGCCCGAGCGTATTCATGACATTAAGGCTTCTATAGACAGTCTGATTAATAGTCCTAAAAAAGACGATTGGTCGTGGGTAGATGCCTTGCAGATGGCTATGCCGGTATTTGCTCAATTAGGCGTTATTTATAACGATAACCGCTATTTTGAGAAAATGTATGAAATGTACATGCACACCAAAACCATGCACGGAGACAAAGGTTTGTATAACCCACAGGAAGGGCTATGGTGGAGAGATAAAGACTTTGACCCGCCTTATGTAACACCTGCAGGCAAAAACTGTTACTGGTCTCGTGGCAATGGTTGGGTGATAGCTGCTTTGGTAAGGGTGCTTGATATTTTACCGAAAGATGCACCGCACCGGGAAGAATATGAAAAGACTTATCTTGAAATGATGAACGCACTGCTCCCACTTCAGAGAACAGACGGCTTCTGGAATGTAAGTCTTACTGACCAGACAGATTTTGGAGGAAAAGAATTGACGGGTACTTCATTGTTTGTGTATGGAATGGCCTGGGGCATCAATAAAGGCTTATTAGACAAGAAAAAATTTTATGCGCCTATTGCAAAAGCCATGTATGCTATTATGAATAACTGTATTCATCCGAATGGTTTTTTGGGTTACGTACAGGGTACAGGTAAAGAGCCTAAAGATGGTCAGCCTGTTACTTATGATAAGGTTCCTGACTTTGAAGATTTTGGTTTGGGCTGTTTTCTCTTGGCAGGCACCGAGGTGTATAAAATGAAGCGTTAATGCTGATTTTCCTGTTTTTTCTATTAAAATTCTGATAAAGCGCAGCTATGTTCCTACAATTAGCTGCGTTTTCCATTTAATTTCCTATTTTTGGTAAAATCTAAAGCCACTATAATGAAAATCTTAGTAATTGAAGACGAAGTCCGAACTATTCAACTCATCAGGCAAGGGCTCGAAGAGCAACAGTGGGAAGTTGATATAGCCTACGACGGAGCTATGGGTTTTCAATTGGCTACCCGGCAGGTTTATGCTCTTATTATCTCTGACATTATTTTACCCGGCATGAATGGACTGGAGCTTTGCCGGAAACTCCGTGAAGTAGGTGTCTCCTCTCCTATCCTGCTTCTGACAGCTTTAGGAACTACTGATGATAAAATTGAAGGCTTAGACGCAGGTGCCGACGATTATCTGGCCAAGCCATTTGAGTTTAAAGAACTGATGGCAAGAGTGAGAGCTTTGACCCGCAGAAGTATCGGTATTATACATACAGCTAATACCCTGAAAGTAGCTGACCTTGAAATGGACCTGGATACAAAAACGGTAAATCGTGCCGGACAAGATATTACTCTGACGGCTAAAGAGTTTGCACTATTAGAATATTTTATCCGGAATCAGGGCAGAGTTATCTCCAAAGCAGAATTAGCTGAAAAAATATGGGACGTAACTTTTGATACAGGAACCAATGTAATAGAGGTATATGTCAATTTTCTACGAAAAAAAATAGATAAAGATTTTGAATCTAAGTTACTTCATACACAGATAGGGATGGGGTATGTTCTCAAAGTAGTTGCCTGATGACCAATATACGCTCACGGCTCACTTACCAGTTTATCATATTAGTGAGTGCCGTTCTTCTGTTTTTTTCATTCGGGGTCTATTTTTTCAGTAAATTATACCTCGAAAAGCGTTTTTATAAACGCCTGCAAGACCGTGCCATTACTACTACTACACTCTTGTTTGATATTCAGGCGGCCGATACTACTGTCTTAAAGTTAGTCAACGTGTCAGATAGAGAACTACTTACTAACGAGAGTATTTCGGTATATAATGAATCTTTAGAGCAATTTATCTTCTTTACTCACCCATCCGATACCAGTTTTCATCAGCAATTGCTCCCATTAGTAATAAGTAAAAACCCGGCGACTTATACAAAATTTAAAGAATATCAGGTATTAGGGATTCATCTGACAAATGAAGGCAAAGGTAATTGGGTAATTGTGAGTGCCATTGACCTGAATGGCAAAGCTGCCTTGCAGGATTTAAAAAAAATTCTGATTGTAATGGTAGTTGTAGGGATTCTCCTTTTAGGAATTTCAGGCTGGATATTTGCCAACAGAGCCCTGGCACCAGTTTCGGGTATTATCAGGCAGGTTAATCAGATTTTTCCCCGCAATGTAAAAAAACGGGTCGAGTATGCTAACCCCGACGATGAAATAGGTATGTTAGTAGCCACCTTCAATCAGTTGCTCGACCGGATTGAAGAAGCGCTTATTACCCAGAAAATGTTTATAGCTAATGTATCGCACGAATTAAAGAATCCTTTAACCAAAATCTATTCGCAGATTGAAATAGCACTTTTGCAGAAGCGGTCTCCGGAAGCCTACGAAAAAAGTCTTAAATCTTTACAGGAAGATACCCGAACGCTTACCCAATTGACCAATACCCTGTTAAATCTGGCTACAGTAGTTGCCAATGCCGAAAATGTAAAATACAAAGCTATCCGGTTAGACGAACTTCTTTGGGAAGCCAAAAGTCAATTACAGAAATGGCATGAAGGATGCCAGATTCAATTAAATTTTACTGATTTCCCTGATGATGAAGAGGCACTGATGATTCAGGGCAATGAAGCCGCCATGAAAGTAGTTTTCATGAATCTGATGGATAATGCCTGTAAATTTTCTGAAGATAATACTGCCATTGTCAACTTTACAGCCTCTGATTCTGCAATAGAAATTTCTTTCTTCAACAAAGGCCCTGTTATTCCTAAAAGAGATATTCCTTATATTTTTCAACCATTCTACAGAAGCAATGCATCTGCCCAGGCGGTGCAAGGGCATGGCGTGGGGTTAGCCATTGTAGCACAGATAACCCGTTTACATCAAGGCGAAATAAACGTAAAATCTACTGCTGAGGGTACTACTTTTACTCTGATTTTTACACGATAATACCCCTATAACTACTCAAAACTACTCGCAATACAAAATACCGTATAAAAAAGACGGCTGGCACACTTTTTTATTACTCTCTATCTTCAAGACACTTAATTTACATTTTAAGCTAAATTTAAAGTCAGTTTAACGGCTATTTAAGTTAAGCATAGTTAGTTTGTAAGTATGGAAATAACTGATACAAAAATGGCGTCTAACAGTAATCAAGGTATATTCAAAGTCTCGTTCGGAGTGCTGATAGGAATATTGGCCTTGCTTGGCTACTTGTTTATGGGCGCAAGAAACGACACATTTGAGCTTCAGAAATCACTGACTGAAAAAGTTGAGCAACTTTCTTCTACGCAGATAAAATTAGACTCAATTTCAAAGGTTTTAGATGAAAAAATAGCAAAAATCAACAAATTAGGTGGTAACATCGTCGAGTTGAAAAGGATTAAAGCACAACTGGAAAATGACAAGAAACTACTTAAATCTGATTTGAACTTTTCGATTCAGAAGTATAATGCCAAAATAAAAGACTACGAAAATTTTCTGACTGTTAAAGACAGAGAATTTAATAACCTGAAAGAAGAAAATACTGAGCTAAAGGCCCGCACTGAATTGCTTGAACAAGAAAAACAAGAGGTATTAAGCGAAAATACTACTTTAAAGAGCGATAAAGAAACCTTATCGCAGACAGTAGCCGAATACTCTGCCGAAAATTATAACCTGCAACGGCAGGTAACCTTAGCCTCTTCAATGAAAGCCATTAATGTACAGGTAGCCGCTTTATCGGCCAATGGCAAAGCACGCGAAGGCAATGCTTTTAAATCATCACGTATTAACCGCCTTAGAGTTTCTTTTATTATGCCATCAAACTCAATTGCTGTTAAAAACAGAAAAGACATTTATATAAGAATTCTTGATGAAAACGGGGGCTTGATAAGTGATAATGTAAACAGCGGTGTATTAGAGTATGAGGGTAACGAAATAGGTTATAGTATAAGACAAGGAGTGATGTTTGAAAACAACGACCAGAAAGTAGATATTATTTATGCACAAGAGGCACCTTATAACCCCGGAAAATATGAAATAGAAATTTACTGCGAAGGATTTAAAATTGGTAAAGGCGCATTTGAAGTAAAATAAATATGACTCTTTTACCTCCACGCAAACTATTGTTGACCCATAATTATAAATATATGATTGTATTAAACGGCTTTAAAATATTTGTCTTGGCTATACTTCAGACTTTCGGAGAAATAGCCATAGAAGGGCTAAGAATTACAGTCAGAGCATTCAAGAAATTCCCACGCTCTTATATAGCAGTTTTCTATATGTTTATTGCTATGGCTTTTTGTTACTATCCGATTTTTGACCATTGGGTAACAGGATTTATTATGATGAGCTTACCTGTAGCCGTATTGGCAGGTTTAATAGCGAGTTGTTATTTATTGTATAAAAAGCAGAAACTGATGGCTTCGGCGGGTTTTATATGGTTTTTAATGACTTTCCCGATAATTAAACGCTTTGTTGGAATACGTAATAACAAACCCGAAACGAACCACGCTCAATCGCTGAAAGTATTAAGTTTTAATAGCGAAAGTTTTGGAGAACAAAACGGACAAGGTGTTAACTGGGCCTCACTTAAATCGGATATAGCCTGTTTTCAGGAATATTCTCCTAATGAAAACATTGAGTCTCAATACAGCAATAAATTGGTAAAACTGACGCCTTTTGACCAAGACCGACATATAGGTTTAGCGCTGTTTTCTCAGTATCCGGTTGTGAAAGAATACAGCAAAATATGGGATAGAAAAGGTCAACCAAATATCAATGGCTTTATTTGTGCCGATATTGCCTATCATCAAGATACCGTACGTGTCGTAAATGTGCATTTGTGGTCGATGGGTGTACGTATTAACCAGGCAACTGATGCCCTGAAAAAAGGAGATGTGAAAGAATTTGCCTTTGAGATTTTTGATACTTTTCGTCGTTTGAAAGAGGGTTTTGAGGCAAGAGACGAACAGATAAAAGAAATAGAATCATATGTATCGGGCAGTAAGTACCCTGTAATTATTTGCGGAGATTTCAACGAAATTCCTTTTGGATATGTGTATGGAAAATTGAGCCTGAGTTTTAATAATGCCTTTGAAGAAGCCGGACAAGGCTTAGGATTTACATTGAACCGTCGCCCTTACTGGGTTCGGATTGATCAACAGTTTTTTAGCTCCGACTGGAAAGTGCAGTCTTGCCAGACAATGAAAGGCATCACTATTTCAGACCACTTCCCTGTCGTAGCCCAATACGTACTCAAAAAATCACTGGATAGACCTACTAATCTGGTGGCCAATCGTTAATTACAATTTAAGCATTTTTGCCAGAACTTTGTGGTAGGCGTTCGGAAAAACACGGGCAATCATATCCATCGTTCTGGCATCATTTCCTATCAGAATACGAGGCTTGTCTTTGGCAATGCCGTCTAATATAATAGCCGCTGCTTTTTCGGGAGAAGTTTTTAAGGCTATTCGTTCAAATTTTGCCATCGCTTTTTTCCCTTCTTCGTTATTTCTGTGCTGCCCCACACGTGAATTCCGGGTAATGTTGGTTTTAATACCACCGGGATGTACCGTTGATATTTTTACGTTGGTACGCAACAATTCAAATTTCAACACATCAGAAAAACCTTTTACAGCAAATTTAGCGGTAGAATAAGCCGAGTTCTCAGGCATACCCGTAATCCCATAAATACTTGATACATTCACAATATGTCCCTGATTCTGCTTCACCAGATGGCGCAAAAAGGCCTTCGTCATGCGTACTACGCCCCAGAGATTAATATTCAGCAACCATTCAAAATCTGTCAGAGAAGTTTCTAAGAAACTGCCTGAGAACAAAGCTACTCCTGCATTGTTCACCAATATGAAACGTTCATGAAAATGTTTTTTGATAGTTTCAGCAGCAAAGGTTTTGATTTGTTCAGCATCAGAAACGTCTAAAATATATCCTTCAATAGTGCCTGTTGCCTGATTAATAGTTTCGTTTAAGCCAATTTCATTCACATCAGTAGCAATTACCCTTGCTCCGGCATCGGCTGCCTGAATAGCCAATGCCCTGCCAATACCAGAAGCAGCACCTGTTACTATAAAAATACTGTCTTTTATCTGGCTCATATTGTTTTGTAGTTTATACAAAAATAAAAAAACAGGACAATATTCTATCCTGTTTTAGTAAGAGTTTTATTATTCGTTATTATAACTCACAATATTTCTCTAATAATTCATTTTGTACATACATCACCTGCTTCCCTTCTTCACTTAACAGAAACGTTTCAAGCGTAGCACCTGCCTCACCCAAAAAGTTAGAATCTGTCAGTTTAGAGATAATAGCCATATAAACCATGTTGTTATTCTCAACAGCGGCCAACCCTCCATGCTCCCCATCATTGTGTATGCCTTGCATGAGTGTTATAGCGTTTTCAAAACAAAGACTACCCGGTATTAAGGTAGTTTTCAACACAACTTTTGCATTGCCTATCTGGTAGTTGTGTACCATTTCCTTTTTAACTGTGGCCGACTCGCCCGCTTTCAGTATAAGCTCTTCGCTTCCATTCCATATTCTGATTTCTCCTTCTAATACCTCAAAAGTTTTATCAAATTTCCGATGATAATGTGGAGGAATACTGGCACCCGCCGTAAATTCTGACTCTATTACGGTGCGCTTACCTTTGTTGGTTTTTACCGATTCTTTGATGAATGCTACCTTTTCCATTGCAGTATTTGTTGTACAGTATTTACTGAATCTCATTAAGTAAGTAATTCTAATTAAGATGGTAGCTGTCAGGCATGTATATAACAAAAAAGCCACACTAAATGTTAGTATGGCTTCTTAAATTTATATTTTGTTACTATTGCTTAATGATTAAGACATTAAATTGCGCATTGGTAGGTAGTAGAAAAGTACCCTCATTAAAAATCACCCATTTACCTCTGTTACTATTATAAAATACACCTACAGGAGAGTTGTTATAAATCAACCCTTCAGGATTTAATCTTTGAGTGATAAAAACTAAACAATTTGGGTCTCCATTGCACATCGGATTATCTATATCTGTACTATTAGTGCCTATTTTATTGGCAACAGTGGCTGTATGAACAAACGCAGCCCTATTACTTCCTGATACTTTTATAGTACCATTATCTATCTGTAAGGCAGTCCCGACACCTGTTCCCGAGTACGCTGCTTCTACACCAGCCCCATAATTACCAAGAGTTGCTCCCTTTACACCTACACCTGCATGATCAGGCTCAGAAGCAAAGCCATAAACTCCAAAACCACTTGGAGTTTCTCCATAAACTCCCCTACCAGATCCTGCCTGATAGCCTATTACTCCAACACTACTAAAACCAGTACCATTATTGATGCCTCTTACACCTGCTGAATTATCCCCGGCTGAAGCTGTGGTTATAAGCCCGTAAACTCCTGTAACTCCTGAAATAGCACTACTCCCATGAGTAATTGACGCACTCGACCCCCTTATACCAACTACAATTCCTGACATGGATGTATTCAAGCCATACAAACCAGCACCTTTTCCGTTAGTTATGCCTGCAAAAGCATTAGCATTATTGTCGTCATTTTTTATCTGAACTTTTCCACCAGGTGCCCCTTCTTCTGTAACCACTACATCAAGTTGGCCATAAGCTGACAAAGAAGCACTAAAAATAATAAATGAGATAAATGTTTTTTTCATAGTTTTATTTATTTAAGTAGGCAGTACAAATAATTATTTAAGGGGTAAATGAAATTTCCTGTTTGGTAAGATTAAGACAGATATATTACTTATCAAAGGTATCTTTCAGGGAGAAGTTCACCAAAAATAGCCGTCTTATACGGAAGAAATAGTAATCGAATGACGGGTAAAAAACAATGAATCGTTTTTAGGCTATTATAACAAAAAACAGGATAAACCCTTCGGGTCTATCCTGTCTGCATTCAAAACACTTAATTTATTTCAATATAACACTACTAAAATTACCGTTTACAGTAATCCTGCATGTAGGAGCTCCCTTGCCTACCTTTCCTTCATAATATTTGGTAGGGTTAAAGTGGTAGCTTTCTTTCTTCTCAGTTTCTGTATTTCTGGTAAACGAGATACCTTTATCTTTCGGATAATCAAAATCACCATAATGGGCTTTGATATTAAAATCATAAGTGGTATTATCATCTAAGTGAAGTGCGACAGGCGAATAATTGGCTTTAATGTCCAGTTCTTTTACATTTTTCCCTATGCTTCCTAATTTAAAATCGCCGGAGAAGTCTAATTTCAGATTACCCGATTCTTTCAGCATACCTATTGAGCCGCTCGAATAACTGATTTTAGCATCAACCTTGCCTACTTCCTTTATATCAATATCGCCAAAGCTATTATTGAAATCAAAATTATCGGCTTTTTCCATCTTGATACCTGAGTAAGAAGCATTTAATTTGCCTCCGTTCATTGATTTGATATAGGAGTTCTGACAAAAAGCTATCTTGATATCCGACTCAGGGCTTAGAATATCTTCGGCAACCAGTTTCCCATAGCTTTGGTCAACTTTCAACGGTGTATTAAAGCTTGGGAGAAATGTATTTCCAAAAGAGTTTTTTACCTGAAGCGGATTTGATTTGGGCATATACACCATATAATCAATCTTCAATGAATGTTTCTCTCCCTTGTTGCTCCAGTTTCTGTTATCTGAGCGTTCGATATTGGTTTTAATACTCACCTGCCCGTCTTCTTTTTTGCCTGTTACATCAACCGAGTTAATAAAATCAGCCGCTCTATCGTCAGAAGAAGCATTGGCTACAATAAGTACCTCAACTTTTACCTCTTTTTTATCCCAGAAATTGACTTTAATATCGCCAAACTGATTATGCAGAGATATTTTATCTGACGATGAAACCGGATAAGACAGGTTTACGGTTTTCTTTTTCTCTATCCATTCTTTATCGTCATGATTGGCAAAAGTTGGTATAGCTGTCAATAGAAATAATGTCCAGAATACGCCTCTCTTTTTGGTGGAAAGGCTACACCATCGTTTTAATTTTTCCATTTTTAACTTCTTTAATTTTTTGAATTATTTGTAACTGTTGGTTTAACAGATCGATCTGCATAGTTAAGTTTTGTACCATCGCCTTCAGCAAATCTTCCGGGTTCGGATTTTGCGGTAATTCACTTTTAAGGCTCTGGTAATTTTTGTCTAACGCCTGTAATTCGGCATCAAACTGGTGGTAAAGCTGCGGGTCTTCTTTTTCTAAAGCCTTTAGTTCTTCTCTCTTCTGCTCTACCAAAGAGGCAAACTGTACGATTTCTTTGCCGTAGGTTTTTTCGTAGGCACGTGGCAACTCTAAACTGGCAAAATCATTGGGAATCTGCGAATACATAAAAAATCCGTATCCTACTGTCAATAATATAGCAATTCCTGCGGCAATACTTATACCTAATCTGGCACCACCAAATTTCACTACTTTTCCGTTCAGGCGTTTGCCTGCAGGTTGTTGTTCTGCAACCTCCACCTCAATTTTCTTCCATAAGGCTTTTGATGGCTCGTAGCTATCAAAGTCTTCACGGTTATCTCTCACGAATCTTTCTAAACGGTCTTTCATATCACTCACCCTTTGCAGGGATTTTTTTAATTGAATTAATTATAGTTTAGTTAAAACATTTGTCTGCCTATAATTTCCAACAACCTTTTTTTGGCTCGCATATATTGTGTCCGAGAGGTTGTCTCGTTTATACCCAATATATTTCCAATCTCTTCGTGGTCATACCCTTCAAATAAATACAGCGAAAGTACCACCCTGAAACCCTCCGGTAACTGTTCCATTGCCCTTCGTATGCGTTCTACTTCGAGCTTTGTATGCTCTTCGTTGTATGAATCGTTTTCGGTATAATCGGCTAGTTCATACTCTTCTCCGCCAGAACTATAATCATCAATATTTACCAGTTCTACTTTTCTCGACCTCAGATGATTGATGGCTTTGTTAACCACAATCTGTTTCAGCCATACACCAAAAGTTGCCTGCTGACGAAAGTCTCCGATTTTGGCAAACGCATCAATAAACGACTCCTGCAATACATCTTCAGCTTCACCTACATGGTTCAATATTCGCATACAGACACTGAACATAGCCTTAGAGTAATGCTTGTACAATTCGTACTGCGCTTTACTTTCGCCACGTTTACACTGCTCGACCAGATCGGCATGCTTGTTAATGAATACTGTATTTGTCAGAGGGTTATGCTGTTTTATGGTTTCAAACAAAAGACGCCTTGAAAAACAGAATGTTGCACGAATCACATAAGATTTTTAAAAATCTCACGTAAATCATTGATAATGAGCGGAATAAAATATTAAAAAAAATAAGAGACAGAGAGTAAACTTAAAACAACACCTAAACTAAGACCCGCCCATACCTGCTTAGGCGTGTGGGCATTGAGTTGCAAGCGAGCCCCAATCAAATATCCGGCGATAATCATTGAACACAAAAGCGGCACAAAGAGGCTTCCCTCACCAAATTTCACCATAAGGCCTGCCAAAGCCCCCACTACCCCACCGATACCTGCGGCATGTGCACTGATTTGCCACCAGAAACTAATGATAGCTACACAAAGAATAACAAGTGTGATACTCCAGAGTATATAAGCACAGGCAAAAAGGCTTGAATTTTTGGTATAGAGAAAATACCCTAAAATACCATAGATAACAGCAGTCATCAGATAAGGTATCCGGCGTTCTTGTAGGTTTTCCATTTTAAGGCTACTGATAATCCCCCAGCGTTTGAGCAGATAGACCAGATAAGCCGGTATAGCAAAAGTATAGATGAATACAAAGCCTAACACTATCCATTTGAATGTCATGTCCATTCCCTCAAGTCCTAAAGAAACAGGAGCTAGAAAGAACAGAATCAGAAACAGAAGAGTAGGCATTAACAGTGGGTGTAAGGTGCCGGATAAGAAGTTAGCTAATCGCGTATTCAAGGATATATTTTTTTTTCAAAGTTATCAGTTTTTTTTCAATGCACGAACTAAAACCTAAAGTGTATCGTTATTGATTGGCAAGTAAAAAAATCGGGTCTATATCTTGGATATAAATTTTAAACCAAACATCTTTGTACTTGTCTAATAATACATGAACATTCGTCTTCCCATAACGCCCGTTCGATTTGTCAGGTCCGAAAGGATCAGACTGTAGCCGTTTTGCCTGTGCGGTAAAACATCCCCTTCATTCAATTTTCTCTTTATTTCATTTTTAACAATTTTAGGATACAGCGTCTCCGTTTGTGGAAAGCCCAATAAATGACGATGAATAACACAGAAATAATTTCCGACGACCAATATATTGTAGAGATAGCTAACGAAAAGCACTACAGCTTAGCCGAAACGATTTGTGACGAGATGGCCGAAAGTGCTAAAGCCCGTGGTACAGGGATTGCCAAACGTTCTCCTGATTATTTGCGTGAGAAGATGCGTGAAGGTAAGGCTATCATTGCCCTGACAAAAACAGGGAAGTGGGTAGGTTTCTGCTACGTTGAAACCTGGGAACATGGTAAGTTTGTAGCAAACTCAGGATTGATTGTTAGTCCTGATTTCCGCAAAAGTGGAATAGCCACGCGTATCAAGCAAAAAGCCTTTGAATTGTCCCGTTCAAAATATCCAGATGCTAAAATCATAGGTTTAACTACAAGTCTGGCCGTAATGAAAATCAATTCTGATTTAGGTTATGAACCAACCACCTTTAGTGAGTTGCCTGCCGATGATGCTTTCTGGAAAGGATGTTCGAGTTGTGTGAATTATGATATTCTCACACGTACCAATCGTAAGCACTGCTTATGTACGGGTATGCTTTTTGACCCTGTAGAAGCCAAGAAAAAAGAAGAAACAAGTAAACAGGATGATAACTGGGATTTTCTGAAAGAGTTGCCTTTATACGAACGTTGGATGAGTTTCAAACAAAGAATCTTATTACGACGCGAAGAACGTAGAAAAAAAAAATTGGCAGCCGCAAAGGAATTAGTGGAATTATAGATACCATTAATGGTATTATAGAATAAATCAGAGCCTCGTTTTATGAACGGGGCTTTTTTTGTGGTTTGAAAACGCAAGAACTATGTATGAGTTTTTCAAAAAGTTCTCGAAAATCTTTGAACTAACTACCGGCTTTGCCATCACTATTTTTTCAGGAAGTATGATTCTTGGAGGGATTGCGGCGTACCTTCAGAGGGATATGTCCAAAAAACACCTTACCAATGAAGGCTATTTAGTTTTTGGTTTTATATTATTAATTATCTTCCTGTCAGGGATATTTACAATCTATAAAAACCTCCGTTCAAAATAATAATTTCTCATTACATGACATATTCTTATAGGAATATCGTAATTTTCAGCGCTTTAATTTCAACTACCCAAGCACCATCGTATGAAACTTTTTACTGTTCCTAATCTCATGACTCTCGGCAATCTGCTATGTGGGTGTTTTGGGATTGTCTTTGTTTTTCAGGGTGAACTTACCTATGCTTCCTATCTTATTTTTATAGCAGGTATTCTTGATTTTTTAGATGGTTTTGTGGCTCGCCTGCTCAAACAACACTCTGCTATTGGTAAAGAATTAGATTCATTAGCTGATATGGCTACTTTTGGCGTATTGCCCGCTTTTATTGTAGCTAAACTCATCAGCGATACTATGCACAAAGGCTCTATACTTTCAGATTTTGTATCTTCTTCTATTGTTTCCCAGATTTCATTTCATTCACTATCCTATATTGCTTTCATTCTGGCACTTTTTTCTGCCTTGCGGTTAGCCAAGTTTAATGTAGATACCCGTCAGTCAGATTCATTTATTGGTGTACCTACACCAGCCAATGCTTTTGTAGTAGCCTCTTTCCCTTTAATTTTAGAATTCAATGCAAATTATGAGTTTATTATCCATAATAACCTCTTTCTGATAGGTTATACCTTAGTAATGAGCTTCCTATTAGTATCAGAAATTCCACTGTTTGCCTTGAAGTTTAAAAATTTTTCGTGGGTTGATAACAAAATCAAGTACATATTTATAATTCTTTCCGTAATTTTGTTGGTGGTTTTGCAATTCTTAGGCATTCCATTGGTTATATTTCTATATATAATCTTATCTCTTATTAATAAATCAGCCCCTGTTCCCAAAGGGGAGTAAAGCTTAAACAAAATCCCCCTTATCGGGAATGGGGGTTAATACTTATGAAATTCCTCGCTTCGATTGACGTAATGCCTATCAAAGAAATTCTTGACCCTCAGGGAAAAGCTGTATTATTGGGTTTAAAAAACCTTGACATTCAAGGTTTTAGCGATTGCCGTATAGGCAAACACATTAATATGGAAATTGAGGCCGCCGATAAAGCTACTGCCGAAAGCATTGTAGAAGATGCCTGCAAAAAACTATTGGCCAACCTGATTATGGAAGAATATACTTTTGAGTTAACAGCTATCTGATTCAAAAATTATCAATAAACCTTTATGCAGAATCCATTTGAGGAAAATACTGTGCCTATGCGGCCTACATTCCTGACTATCTTGTGTGTGCTTACTTTTTTGTGGAATGCCTATAAGTTTTATGGGGCTATTCCGAGTGTGTTTACACCCGAGAAAGTAGCCGCCAGTAAAGAACAGGCCAATGAAATGATGATGGACATGATGTCGAAGTACTTATCAGGCAAAGACCTCGAAGAAATGGAGAAAAGTCAGGAAGAAACGAATAAACTTTTTACCGAAAAAAATCTGGTGGCTTCAGGAATAATCACCATTATATCCAGCGTTTTATTGATTTTAGGAGGTATCTGGATGTGGGGGTTGCGAAAAAAAGGGTTTTATGTATATATTGCCGGCAATGCCATTGGGGTATTAGCCCCTATTTTTCTCATAGGTGGAATGATAGGGTGGTCGATAGGAATAGCCTCGCTGATTAACGCTGCTCTTTTTACAGGCTTGTATGCCATACACTTAAAATATTTTTCTTAATTGTTAAGCAATTGTTAATGCTAAGATAAACCAACTCAAATTTGAGTTGGTTTTTTAATTTTATCCATCTTTTCTGGCTGTTAACGTATCTATCTACCTTTATCTATGAAAAAACTATTATTGCTACTTTTCTTTTATAGCTCTATTAGTTATGCCCAGATAGATTTTACCCGAATCTACCATCCCATCATCAACGAGGCCGAACTGGCTATTGTAGATACCAATTACCATGAAGCACTGGCATTTTATAACGAAGCTTTTGCCAATGTAGAAAAACCCTTTGCCAAAGATTATTACAATGCTGCCGTTTGTGCCACAATAGTTGGTAAAATGCCTGTGATGTTCGACTTTCTGGAAAAAATTGTAGCCAAGGGTTATCAGATAGAAAATTTCAGACACGATTTCTTTTTTAAGAATGTAGCCGATACCTGCAAGCAATGGGCAAATTTTGAAAAGCAAGCCAAACTGATAAAACCTCAGATAAACACTGAATTGCGGGATTCGTTGCGGAATATATATCGTTTAATAACGAAGCCGCCTGTAACTCCTATTACAGCCGAATTACGAAGTTACATTAAAGCGCATGAGAAAGAACAGAAATGGATGCCTGTTGATAGCCTGGTATTGATGAATAATATGCCTAAAAATCTACAGAATCAAGTAGATAGCCTTCGGAAACTTAACTCCATGAAAGAAGCTGATATTATAAGAGATAAACTCCTGATAGTGCTGAAAATGTTAGATATACATGGGTTTCTTGATGAAAACCTATTGGGCCTTAACCAATATTTTCAAACCAATATGCAAGGCCCGCCTTTTCGTAATAATACTGTTACTGCTAATTATTCCTCCTCTTATTTGTATGAAAATACCCTTGTAGGTGATATACTCATGTTTAGTTCTTTTCAGCGGCAGGTAGATAAAATAGACATTTCTCCTATAATTAAACAGGCCATCAGAGAAGGGAAAGCCCATCCGGTTATTATCAAGGCACTGGTCGGGTATTCTACTGACGAACCCTGTACGATGGGAAAGGTTTTAGTGATGCAATTACGCCTGGAAGACAATATCAACTGCCCCAATAAAGACTGGGATATAAAAAAGGAAAAGTATTATTGGAAAAAAGAGAAATCTGCTACGCTAAGCGAAATAGAGATTAATGAAAGGCGACAAAACTTAGGTTTAGAGAAGTTAGAAGATGCCTATAGGAAAGCTTTTTTTAAATCCCGCCCTACGCCATTTCTTATTTATGGCGGCAGTTACCAGGCCGAGTTAGCGTATATACCTAACTGCGAATTGATTGATAAAATGATTAAAGGTGCCATTGTTTTAAGATAGAGAGCTTGCTCGAAATAGTATTTTTTCAAGAAAAAACCTGCTTATTAGAATTTTGTCAAAAGATTATTTGGTTCAAAATTTATGTTCTTACAACATTCCATTAAATTTGTACTTACTCTTATCATTCGTACTTCTTAAAACGTACATCAAATAATCAATATGTCTGTCCAAACATCGCTCTATCGTGATACCGAAATCTTCGATTTAATCACGAAAGAAAACAATCGCCAATTACATGGTATTGAACTGATTGCTTCCGAAAACTTCGTTTCGCCACAAGTAATGGAAGCTGCGGGTAGTGTACTTACGAATAAATATGCCGAAGGGCTTCCGGGTAAGCGTTATTATGGAGGCTGTGAGGTAGTTGACCAGGTTGAGCAGATTGCCATAGACCGCCTGAAGGCTTTATTTAATCTTACATGGGCTAACGTACAACCACATTCAGGCGCACAAGCTAATATGGCTGTTTTCTTGGCGTGTTTACAACCGGGCGATAAAATTTTAGGCTTTAATCTTTCGCATGGTGGACACCTTTCACACGGTTCACCTGTAAATATCTCAGGTAAATATTTCCAACCTTTTTTCTATGGCGTTGAACAGGAAACAGGTTTAATCGACTGGAACAAAGTAGAAGAGACTGCGCACAAAGAAAGACCAAAATTAATTATTTGCGGTGCATCTGCGTATTCTCGTGACTGGGATTATGTACGTCTCCGCCAGATTGCCGATTCTATCGGTGCTATCCTTTTGGCTGATATTTCTCATCCTGCCGGATTAATCGCTAAGGGTTTATTAAACGACCCCTTCGACCAATGTCATATTGTTACTACTACTACACACAAAACGCTTCGTGGTACACGTGGTGGAGTGATTATGATGCGTAACGACTTCCCGAATCCTTTTGGTATTACTACCCCTAAAGGTGAGGTAAGAATGATGTCGTCGTTGTTGGATTCAGGCGTATTCCCTGGCACTCAAGGTGGCCCGTTAGAGCATATTATTGCCGCTAAAGCCATTGCTTTTGGCGAAGCCCTGACTGAGAATTTCTATAACTATGCCATACAGGTTCAGAAAAATGCCCGTGTAATGGCTACTGAATTTGTCAACCGTGGTTACAAAGTTATTTCAGATGGTACAGATAATCATTTAATGCTGATTGACTTGCGTCCGAAAGGTTTAACTGGTAAAATCGCTGAAAACTCGTTGATACAGGCAGATATTACTGTAAACAAGAATATGGTACCATTTGACGATAAAACTGCCATGACGACCTCTGGTATGCGTGTAGGAACAGCTGCCATGACTACCCGTGGACTGGTTGAAAAAGATATGGTAAGAATTGTAGATTTGATTGATGATGTCTTAATGAATCATGACAAAGCAACAACTGTTGCGGCTGTTAAAAAAGAAATCAATACCTGGATGCAGGATTATCCTTTATTCCAGTTTTAAGATTAGATTCTCATACCAGTAAAAATAAGAAAAGCGTGGTTCAAAGAGCCACGCTTTTTGTCTAAACCTTAACTAAACCGTATGAAAATAAGAATCTTTATTAGACTTGTTGTGATGAAAAGTTTCGAGTAAAAAATCAAGTCATTTTTTGCTTAGTTGAGGCTTGTTATTGAGTTCATAGCAGAGCTATGGATGAAATAACAAACGAAAAGTAAGCGAAAAAGGGCTATTTTTGACCGAAATTCTTTTCATCGCAACAAGTCTATTATTAACCAATTACCTGGCAATCAAAATCTTGTTTAATAGCGAAGCACTCAAATTTTGCTTTTTCAAAAGACTCAAATGCAATGCTTTTGTTCTGAAACAACTTCTCTGTAAATAAACTGATAATATAACTGGCAAACATTTCTACAAACGACTGCTCAGTTGCGCTCTCCTCACATTTTGTTTCAATAGTAGTCAATGAAGTTTTTATAGCTTGTACCTCTGTTAAAGCTACAGATTTATTACCAGCCTGATTAAGAATGCGCTTCTGTCCATAACTATTATGAGGGAAACTCAAAGCCATCGAATTGAGGCTGATTAATAGAGTTGCGAATAGTAATAATAGCTTTTTCATATTTTTATTTTTTTAGAGAGCCTTCACCTTTCTTTATTGACATTACAAAGATATATGTTTTGTTTGGTATTATGCAATACATAGTACTATTATTTTTCTTTGTTTTAGATGAATGGTCATATTCCTGGATAAACGGTAATTTTTACTTAATTAGTTTTGAACTCTTTTTTTATTCACACTCATTAGATGCAAAACCCTGATACAAAGTTGCACTATAAAAAATATTTTTTAAGCTAAAAAACGTTAAAGAGTGTTAAAACATCCGTGAAATGCCGTTTTTTTGGTGTGAATTGATTTTGGGCAAAAAAAAAGGGAGAAGCATTGAAGCCTCTCCCCTCTCTGGCGATTAAGATTACTCTTAATACTCCCACAAATTATGTTCAAATTCCATCAACTCATGCTCTAATTGCTCTGACTTAAGCATACCTTCACGAGCCGATTTGTAGATATCATCTAAATCTCTGTCGCTGGCATTTGATTTTTTAGTAATTCTGCCATGGAACAAGCGTAATTCAAAAGCATCAGCTAAGTTTTTGTGTTGCGCTACATTGGCTGCATTGTACCAGATACATTTTGGATTAGAACGGAAATAACGCTCTAAATCTTTATATCTGAAATAAGCTACCGGACGGTCGAAACCTAAGGTAGTTTGTGCAGCCGGAATAACAATTCCTAACGACTGAATATCGAAGTACTGACGAGAGCGTTGTTTGTCAAAAATCCAATCTTCTTTCAACTCAAGTGTAGTTAGCTGGCTCGGAAAATACTCGGTTGCACTGCTGGCAATAGCTGTTGGAGTAGAAAAACCTGCGCCTGTGGTATCAGTAGCAGTAGTAGCTTTATCGCCACCACCACCCCAGCCGTCGTCACTGCCGCCGCCTGCAGGAGTTTCAGCACCAAAACCTGCGTCTTTTTCTTCCTGCGATAGTCCACCACCTTCTTCTTTCATTTGTAAACGCTCACTAAATTGTTCTAAAGTCAATTTAGTTGTCAATGAGTCATTGGTGTAGGCATCAAGCAAACCTGCTTTTACGGCTTCCATCAAATGCTTGGTAATCTCGGCACCTTTGGCAAAAAGAGGTTGATTCTGTTTTTCTCTTAAATCAATTTTTCTCCAAAGCGTTGTTTTGTACATAACGTTTGAATCATTAATCGGACGCACCGAAAGCGGATTCAGATTGTTATTTGTTTTTTCCTGAGCTACTGCTAACTGGCTGGTTATTAGAGCAACACCCAAAGCCATGCCTTGTAATTTTCTCATTAGCTGAAATTTATAAATTATTTTTAATTCAAGGGTACTGTAACAATGACACTTCCTACGTCAACTGATTCAATCTCGCCTTTGAAGTTTCTACGTTCTACTTTTTTTACTTCAATTACATAACGGTCTCCTGCTTGTGCTTGTTGTGCAAGGCTTGAAATATTTGCAGAGCCACCGCCCGGTACATTTCCTACACGCTTGCTACCACGGGCAAGGTTTACTTCAAACTCAGATACCCGATAATTTGCGTCTTTAGGATTGGTAGCCTTAAAGTTTTCGTCAGCTGCAGCTACAGCTACAATACCTCTTAAACCTGCAGCAGATTCACCTCTTTTCTCATCCAGTCTTTTACCACCTTGTGTAGTGAAATAAACGGTTGGTTTAGGCACACGACGAACTTTGAAAGGGAAATCTTTCAATTTATACCCACCATTGTTCACGCTTAAAACTACTTGTGCAGAATTAGGCACAACGGTTACTTTTCCGCCACCGCCCGGAATAAATTCTGCGCCAGACCCACCGAAAGTAGGCGCATATAAAGCACCTAAACCAGGAGATGATGTTTGCAATTCATTGGCACATTTAAAGTATAATGGCGGCATAGAAGCAGACTCTATCTGTACAGAAGGTTGCAATACAGTATAAGTTTCTTCTTTGTTCATCGTTTTCATGCTTCCATCCGGAGCAGGATAAGATACGCTTGCGTTATAAGAGCGTTTCAACTGTCCATTTTTATCATACTCTCCACCTTGTGCAGTAATTTCATAAACCCCTCTACCATCTTTAATAGGTAATGCAGTACCATTGATACTGATACGAGGCGTAATAGATTTTGAATAGGCCCCGATAGCCACTTCTGCATGGTATTTCTGGCCTGCTACTACGGCACGGGCATCAGGAATAACTACTGCAAAAATTTCATCAAATTTGATTTCTTTAATCCCTACCTGAGTCGCCAGGTATTCCAATACCTGACTTTCTAAGCGACGGGCTTCCGATTGTTTCTGGCTTAGTACTGCCAAAGCTGCCGGAACTGGTGTTTGGGCAAAATATAATTCAGAAAAATCCTTATTTCTTGTCGATGCATCCGTTTTAGCCAATGCCGGGTCTTGTGAAGCATCAATAGCTAATTCAGAGAATTTAGTATTAGGCGCAGCGAATTTTTGAAGAGCTACACTAAAATCATTCAGTTTTTTCTTCAATTCGTATCCTTTCCCATTTTTATTAGCACCAACCATTAGAATAGCTACTTTTTCTTCTTCGGAAGGGTTTTTCACACCCCCTGTTACAGGGTCGATTCCGCCACCTGCGTTGATTACTTCCTGCTTTAAACCAGCAATATAACCGTCTATTTCAGCAGTCATTTTTCTTACTTCATTTGCCTGACGTAATACATCCGCATACTTTGCAGCAGTTGCATCCTTCTCAATTTTTTCTTTAATTGCTTGCACTGATTTACCGTTTGCATCATTTGCTGCTGAATTTGATCTTTCTATACTATTATTTAATAGTTGAAATTTCTGTAAAATAGCATTACTTATCTGGAGTGCCAACATTGCCGTCAGAACCAGATACATCATGTTGATCATCTTCTGACGTGGTGACTCTTTTCCGCCTGCCATATATATAGTAGTATTATACGGTTAGTAAAAATTTTAATTTAGAATTATTTTTTATCTCTCAATAATAGTTCCAAAACTTTATTGACGATAAAACAGATAACTATCAGTTACCTCTCATAGCTGATAACATACTGCCGTAAACGTTATTCAACGAGCTAAGGTTATTAGTCAATTTAGACATTTCTGATTTAAATTGTTGTGTTTCCTTAGAGGCCTCAGCCATATCCTGCATGGCAGTAGTCAAATTGCTATAGAAAGCATTCATTGCTTTCAGGTGCTTGTTAGTATCTTGTAATTCTAACTCATATACGGCGTTCAATGCACCCATGTTTTGCGTAATTTTACCAAATTGCGCTCTGTACTCCTGTGCGTCTTTGGTAGCATCTGCCATACTGTTCATAGCTGTTACGGCTGTTCCGTAAGCACTGTTCATGGCAGTTACCTGATTTGATGCTGTTTTTACATTTTTAGCATATTCGCTCGTTGCTACAGTAGCATCGCTCAGATCTGACATTTTAGCTACCTGTCCTGTTAAACTTTGGATACCTGATTTAAGGTTATCGAAAATATCAGGAGTAATTTTGGCATTTGCCAGCATATCGTCCATTTTAGCTGTTAAACCTGCACCTTGTGTTGGGGCAATATTTCTTTTTACAGGTTCGCCTGTATAATCATCAGCTAATTCAGGGTAAGCTCTTTCCCATTGGTAATCTACCGGAGGAAAAAGGAACGATTGGATTGCATATAGGACAAAAATTACTGCTTCTGTTGCTAATCCTATGGGAAGTAAAAATGCAAGGGCCTCATAGTGCATGATTTTACCCATTGCTCCTAAAATTACAACTGCTGCACCCAATGCGTAAATTGTAGGTATAAATCTATCCCAAAAGAAATTCGTACTACTATTCTTTGCTGCCATTTGTTTAAATAAATTAAGAGTTTTATTTTGTTATGCTATAAAAAGGTTATTACGACACGAAATAAAGAATTTGTTGTTCTAATTAAAAATTAAAGCAACAAATTTATTTTATGGATTATAACGGTAGAACTTGTCTGAAATTTTATTACTCAAGTGATTTTAAATAATCTAACCGCTATGACAGAAATTCCATTTGGTAAAACTATGACTCTACAGACTCCTATTCAAAACAATTGCGAAATATGAAGAGCGTATTCGTTTACGAACACCTGTTCTTCATACTTCGCAATAGATAAATTCATATTATTCTCTGCCCGGAACGCTTCCCAAACGATCCATTACGCAACGGAAACCGATATAAGAACGACGCTCGTTACGATACTCAAAAGTGTTAGTACCTGTTTCCAGGAAATAGGCTACATCTTTCCACGAGCCACCCTTAATTACTTTTCTTGGTTCGTTATCGTCATTATACACAGGGTTTAAGTCCCAGGTAACGGGCATATAAGATTCTGCGTAGGCATCCTGGCACCATTCAGCTACGTTTCCTGCCATATTATATAAGCCGTAATCATTCGGATTAAAGGCATTAGATGGAGCCGTATAAGGATACCCATCAGCACGGTAGTTTCCACGGTATGGTTTAAAGTTTGCCAAGAAACATCCTTTACCATTGGCTACATAAGGGTTACCCCAAGGATACTTTGCACCTTCTTTTCCGCCACGTGCTGCCCATTCCCATTCAGCTTCTGAAGGCAGACGGTAACGTGGAGAACGGAAAGATTTGTGTTCTGTTAAATAAGTATTGTACAATTGTGAACGCCATTTACAGAAATACTGAGCGGCATCCCAACTTACACCTACTACCGGATACATATCAAAAGCCGGAGAAGAGTAATAATTCTCGGTCATCTGATCGCCATTGTGATAAGAGAAATCTTTAGTCCATACTAATGTGTCAGGATAAAGAGTTGACATAATAAATTCTTCGCCCAATACTGAAACCGAATCTTCTACCATCCGATTCATAAACTGACGATACTCATGGTTAGTAATCTCTGTGTCGTCCATGTAAAACGGCACAATCGTTACTCTCTTGTTCATTGAAACGCGCGCCGACATTACATCTTCATCTGCTTGTCCCATCATTAAAGACCCCGAGGGAATCAGAACCATGCCATCTGGAGAGACCTGTTTGTAACCTTTACGAGCAAAAGCATTGATTTGCCCGTTACGGATACCATCCATTCCAGCTTCTTTACTACTACCGTCTTTTCCTTTCTTTCCACCAAATAAACCACCGATCGGATTCTTACCAGAACCACAACCTTGCATTATAATAATTGGGGCAACGATTAACAGACTTTTAAATAAGGTCTTAAGCATTTGCTTGTTCATAGCGTAAAACAAGTTAATAATCTATATTTTGGGGTACTTACTCTATTTGTTGTAAAAACGAGGCTTATGAAAACATTATTGTATTAACAGACAAAGTTATCAAAAAAATTGGATTTTTCGGGTAATACTCCACTTGTATAGCAATTATTAAGCCAAAAAACGACAATTCAATCTGCTATTGAACCAATTCAGGTAATTTTATAAGCCCGATTGAAAATTAATCAATCACTCAAGAAAAGAGAAGGCAAGTCTCAGTTTTATTATTAAACGGCATAAATTGTGCCAAAATAACAATCTGAAGGTGATGGAATAAGAAGCTATTTAAACTCCTATTCACTAATAGCATTTTTTTTCCTGATTAAACTTTAAAATTTTCCTTACCGGAAATATGTACTGCTTTTGCAAATTAAAGACCGAAGTTACAATAATTGTCAAAAAAACAGTTAAAAATTAATAAAAAAATCTTCTATACACCATACCCCTATAAGATTAGTATCTGTATCTGGGTGTACGGATAATAGATTTTTTACCGGCTCTTGGAGGCGATAAGGCATAACTGAGCATTACCTCATGTGTTGTAGCACTTTTTGCCTGCGCTCCGCCTACAATTACATCTATGGCATATCCTACCCTTAAGTTACCATTTAAGATATTCGCACCTAATAGTGCAGTTACGGCATCGCCCACACGATAGCTCGCCCCTAAATAATACGTATTATCATACGTAGCTATAGCTCCTGCCGAAAAAGTAGTAATACTCATATTATTGAGGTTTCCACCTAACAAAAACATCGGGCTTACATCAATCATATACGATACGCCAAAAAGCATAGTTCCTGTCAGATAAGCACTACGGTCTAAAACATTGGTTGCCCCATTGGTGGCGTCGGTAGCCAGACCAAATTTAGGCTGGTTAAGGTGGTTGACTGAAAGACCTATTGAGTAAGTGGGATTATAGAAATAAGCGCCTGCTCCTAAATCAAGTGCCGACTGGCTTACTATTCCTGTTCCTAAAAGAGGGTCATTATCATCTCTGGGGCGTAAACGTCCGTAATCTATTCCTCTGGTAAAAAGTCCGCCGTTTACACCCAAGGCCAACTGGCTACCCCCTACCGGAATATGATAGGCATAGGCTAATTTTAAATCACGTTGGATACTTGCACCTATTTTATCATTCACAAAAGTAAGTCCTAATCCACTTTTTATCATTTTAAGCGGCACATTGGCTGATATAACCTGCGAAACAGGAGCTCCTCCATCGTCGAACGTACTCTGATACCCTGTATATTGTGTGCGGTAAATAGCCTGAAAACGTGTAACATTCTCTGAACCCGCAGTGGCCGGATTAAAGAATAGCTGATTAAAATAATAATGACTGAATTGCGTATCTTGTTGAGCAGTAGCTGTAAAAAGTGTCAGAGACAATATTACAATGTAAAATTTTTTCATAGTAGGCCAGGGGATATTCTGTTTTTTCCTTGAGCAATATAAGCAAAAATATTATTTGTAATATTATAACGAAAAAAATTAGGCTAAACTTGTAGTTTAGCCTAATAAATTCTATGAAAGATGATTTGCTTTTTTTATGTAGAGTTCAAGTGCTCCGGTCATTGACGGAGCATTGGGCAGCGGTGCTTCTATATCAAGAATATAGCCTGCATCACGTATGGCTTTGGCCGTTGTTGGCCCAAAAGCTGCCAGCCTTGTATGGTTCTGTTGCCAGTTCGGGAAATTGGCGTCCAGAGACGTAATTCCTGACGGACTATAGAAACAGATAATATCATAGAAAACTTCTGTTAAATCAGATAAATCAGCAGGTACAGTTTCATACATAATGGCTTCTGTTAGATGAAGGTCGTTACGATTCATCAGGTTTGGGATCTCATTACTTCTGATGTTTGAACACGGAAACAGGAATTTCTCGCTCTTATGCTTTAGAATCAGGGCTTCCAGGTCAGCTGCAGTTTTTTGTCCTACAAAAATTTTACGTTTTCTGATAACTATATATTTCTGTAAATAATTAGCCGTTTGTTCCGAAATACAGAAATACTTCATATCAATCGGTATTTCAATACGCAGTTCTTTGGCTATTCTGAAAAAATTATCAACTGCGTTTCTACTGGTCAGAATAATAGCCGTATGTGCTAAAATATCAACTTTCTGACGCCGGAAATCACGATGATCCAGGCCTTTGACCTCAATAAACGGGCGGAAATCTACTTTAAGATTGAATTTCTTAGCCAGTTCAAAGTAAGGAGACTTTTCGTCTGTTGGTCTTGCCTGTGTTACTAAAATGCTCTCAACTTTACGGAGGCGTTCTTGAAGAAGTTTATCTGTCATTTCACTCATCCAAATTGCGGGGTTTCAAATACAGAGTTTATTTCTGATATTAATTTTCAACAATAAAGTCAGTTTCATCAACTTTAAGAAACTGTTTGGATTAAATTTTTTGAATCAAAATGTATTATTTTTTATAAAGACAAGGCACTAAAACCGGAGCTTAGCAGAGCTAAGTGAGGATTTTAGTAACGCAGTATTTGTAAAAAAGAATCATTTTGGGCAAAACAAGATTAATTCAAACAGTTTCTAATTTCCTAACACTTAAATAGCGAATCTGATTCCAAGTATGATTGGCAAAAGTTCAACAATGCAAAGGTACGAAATTAAATATAGACTTTGTATAGGTACACTTCGATTTATCGTAAAATACAGGATAAGAAACCTGATAAGATAGAACAAAATCATAGGTGTATAGAGATAGGCCGTCCAGTTAAAATCAATCGGGAAGTACTCTAAAAACAAAATCAGCAATATCATTACTAGAAAAGTATAGAAAATAATAGAAGATTGAATGATTTTGAAATAATGCAGATCTACTACTTTCTCAAGATTAAATAACTGACCGATAAGGCTGATAAAAAAGTATTTAAAAATGAGTGCCATAAACACCGCCAGACAAATCCGGAAGTAATTAGATGCCAGTACACCCAGCGTTTCGCCTTCCTGCAAAAAGGTTCTCGCCCCAAAAACATAAATACCTTTGCTTTGTAAGAGCATACAAAAAAAACTCATAATCATAGCCAGCATGACAATAAACATGATATTCATGCGGCTTAAAGGCTTGTTGATTAAAAAAGACTGGTCGCGAACCAGTGTATTAAACAGGTCCCGCAGGTTATAGTAACGTTCAAAAGCCCTTACGTAAGAGTTCGACAAGTAGGTAAACATAATAAGGATGAACATCGACACCAGTACGAAGTAGTTTTTATAAGGAGTAGGAGCACGAGGTTGTGCTTTAATGCTCGATTCGGCCAGAACAATCGGCTTCTGGTTCAACTGGCGTTTATAACCCAAATACAGTTTTTTATCTTCAATATTAGGAGATCCGTATAAGGTAATATATATCTGCGGCTGTTCATATACCTTATACAAACTGTCAATATTTAATACAATCCATTGATTAACCGGAATTTTCTGGCGCAGAGAGCCATTGATAAACAAAAAGTTGTCTTCTTTTTGAGCATGAATCAATAAATGATAGCCCCGGTTACTTTCAATATCACAAAAAACAGTATGAGAAGGATAATTGACGTGCTGCTCGGCAATATAAGGTACATAGGCTTTCATGCGGTCGTTATAGACCTGCCAGTCGTCATGATAGTCATGCACCAGGTAATATCCACCGTTTGGCCCAACAGTTCCAGCAAACGAGTTAAAAGAAACCAACAGGAAAAGTATATAAAAGGCCTTTTTCAATCTATTAAGCAGAATTTTTGCGCAAAATTAACAAAAAAAGGTCAGATTTTTACATCTGACCTTTATCATCTCTATAAAATTTTTCAATTATGCTTTACCAAGCGCTTTTAACATGGTAGCACCAATATCAGCCGGAGAGGCCACTACATGAATACCACATTCTGCCATGATTTTCATTTTTGCTGCTGCCGTATCATCAGCACCCCCAATAATAGCTCCTGCATGACCCATACGACGACCTTTAGGGGCCGTCTGGCCTGCTATAAAACCTACTACGGGTTTAGTACCGTGTTCTTTAATCCAGCGAGCCGCTTCTGCTTCCATACCTCCACCAATCTCGCCAATCATTACAATACCCTCTGTTTCAGGGTCGTTCATCAATAGCTCTACCGCTTCTTTAGTAGTAGTACCAATAATCGGGTCTCCACCAATACCGATAGCAGTAGTTTGTCCTAAGCCTGCTTTGGTCAACTGGTCAACGGCTTCATAGGTAAGTGTACCTGATTTTGATACAACACCGATTGTCCCTTTTTTGAAGATAAAGCCTGGCATAATACCTACTTTACATTCTTCGGCTGTAATAACACCCGGACAATTAGGGCCAATTAAACGAACGTTTTTGCCTTGGATATAAGATTTTGCCACCACCATGTCTTTGGTAGGAATACCTTCAGTAATACAAACGATTACCTTGATACCTGCATCGGCTGCTTCCATAATTGCATCTGCTGCAAACGCCGGTGGCACAAAAATAATTGAAACGTCTGCTCCGGTTGCTAGTACGGCTTGCTCAACTGTGTTGAATACCGGTTTATCCAAATGTAACTGGCCACCTTTTCCGGGTGTAACACCTCCTACTACATTAGAACCGTATTCAATCATTTGTCCGGCATGAAAAGTTCCTTCAGAGCCAGTAAAACCTTGTACAATTATTTTAGAATTTTTATTGACTAAAACGCTCATTATATCATTGATTAGATGATTAGTAGAATTTTTTATACTTAAAATGAGGGTAAACTTGTACTTTTCTCATTTTTACGTAAAAGTAGTTTGAAATGAGAGAAGTGCAAAAGTTTTTTTGAAGCAAAAACGCCGATACAGCAACAATAAAACACAAACAACTGATAATCAATCAATTACACAATAAAAATTATCCGTTAAAATATTATTTGATTTGCCTTAATCAGCTAAAAAGATAAAATAGGTGGTAGAAAACAATAAAAGTTTATAGATAGGGCCAAATGATGGTTTGTAAAAACAAACACTAAAGAGTAAGCTTGAATAGTTGATGCAAATATAGCATATTTCTCATAAAAAATATAAACTACAAAAGGTATTTTATGAAATTTTCTCATTAATAACATTAACTTTCTTACAATCAATCCTTTATCATGTTCAGAAATTCTGGTTTCGTTATCAAATTCTGTTGAGTCCGGGGTTTAAAAGATAATTTTGATTTTCCAGTAGCCTTACTTGATTCAAAAAACACTAAATTTGTGCCATATTGAATTAACAATCTTCTTCTCAATGACCATTCAGACCAACGTATCGCTTAAACCTTATAATACTTTCGGAATAGATGCCACTGCTAAATATTTTGTAGAGGTTTCGAGCATTGAGCAATTGCAGGCTATTCTGCAAAATCCGGAATTTCAGGGTATTGAACGATTGATTTTAGGGGGTGGTAGTAATCTATTACTCACTAAAGATTTTGACGGCGTTGTAATCAAGATTGCTGTTAAAGGCATTGAAAAGCTGAAAGAAGATGACCAGCATATATGGTTAAAAGTAGGTGCAGGAGAAGTATGGCATGATTTGGTACTGTATTGTGTCAATCGTAACTACGCAGGTATTGAAAATCTATCGTTGATACCCGGCACAGTCGGGGCTGCTCCGATGCAGAATATCGGTGCCTATGGGGTAGAGATAAAAGAAGTATTTGAAAGCCTGGAAGCGATAGAGATAAAAACCGGAAAGAGCCGGATATTTACTAAAGACGAATGTCAGTTTGGCTATCGGGAAAGTATTTTTAAGCATGCAGTAAAAGGTGAATATGTGATTGTGAATGTCAATTTCAAATTGAATAAAACACCTGTTTACCATATAGAATATGGGGCTATCAAAGATACCCTGAAAGAGATGGGTGTCGACCAGTTGAGTATTAAAGCTATCAGCGATGCAGTTATCAGTATCCGTCACAGCAAATTACCTAATCCGGCTGAAATTGGCAACGCAGGTAGTTTCTTCAAAAACCCTGAGATACCCAAAGCACAATTCGATGTATTGAAAGAGCAATTTCCGGCTATTCCCTCCTATCCTGTCAACGAGCAAATGGTTAAAGTACCCGCAGGCTGGCTGATTGAACAAGCCGGATGGAAAGGCCAACGCTTTGGCAATATTGGTGTACATGCCAAACAAGCGCTGGTGTTGGTTAATTTTGGCGATGGGAAAGGCAATGAGATAAAAGAATTATCTCAGAAAATTCAGGATTCCATTAAAGAGAAATTCGGCATTCAACTTCATGCTGAAGTAAATTTCATCTGAAACTCTATCACCTAAATTTTATTATCTGGTTAAAAGACCGCTAATCTGCTGGTTTTAACAATTCATCATTCCTGCAAAAATTTTTTCATTTCTGCGCAACCCTCCCCCTTGCTTTCTGCATCTTGTTTACGAAAAGCAATAAAAAAAGTCTTTTTAAAAACTCCGCGGCAGTTTTTCTAAATATATCCAGAATAAAACATTTTTAACGATTACAATTATGAAAACGCTTGTAAAAACAATTGCCGCATTAGCCGTTGCTATGACCATGAATTTCGGAGCTACAGCACAAGAAGAAGACCACTTTGGCACTTCAAAAGAGAAAGAGTATAACAACGATTATACCGAGAAACATTATGAAAGAAAAGAAAGAAGATACAATATGTTTTCTCGCAGAGACTTTGGTTTATACTTGGGCTTGAATACGTATGAAACGAAAGATATGCCTGAATTAGATAACTGGAACTCTCGCTATATCGGATTAAGTTGGAAGAAAAACCATCGTTTGATTACCGGCAAGCAAGTAGATGTAGCTTTAGGAACCGGATTTGAGTTTGCCTGGAACAACTATATGTTAAAAGAGAATATTACTTTAGCCAATCAGGCTGTAGGAGCCGATTTTATAGAAGCAAAAGACCAGTTAGAAAAATCTAAATTAGTAGTTACCAATTTCAATATTCCGGTGATGTTGCAATTTGGTTTCAAACAAAGCAAATGGATATTGGGTTTGGGAGCATACGGTGGTGCAAGAATTGATAGCTATACTAAAACCAAAGGCGAAAATGGCAATAAACGAGACCGTGGTGCTTATAACATGAACAAGTTTCACTATGGTTTTGCAGCAGAACTTGGCCATAAAAGTTTCACCTTATTCGCCCGTTATCAAATGACTCCTATGTTTAAAGATAACAACCCTGTAAATGGTAATAGTATTATGTTTGGTATTCGTTTATAAGGATATTCTACATCTACCGTGGCACGGCTATCCTCGTCCAAGAATAGCCGTGCCACGGTTAATTTTGGATTAGACTATTCAATACTTTTAAAATCCCACAAGGTAGTTTATCCGAGTGCTTAAGCGTGCCACCCCCTTATTCGGGGCGAGTAGAGGGGTGGCACGCTAATCTTATATCTTCTCAAAATCCAAAGGCTGAATATCAGGTTCTACATATCCTAATCTTGCCTCTTTCGTAAAAAGATAGTCTTTCGAGTAAAAAATAAAAGCGTTGGCTCTATCTGAATATTTGCTTCGCAGGAACTGATTGCATACTCTTTCAAATGACTGTTCATCAGCCGAATACTTTATCCAGAACTCATTCAGAAGCCATATCCAGAAAACAGTAATGGTATCATGATACCCACTATAATCTGTATTCTTTCCTCCTACCGATTCATTATAAATCGGTATATTCAATTGCATTTCGGCTAAAGCATTTTCATAACCTAATTCAGCTACATGCCATAAACCTGTAATCAAATGCGCTTCGTGTGTCCACTCACTGACAGGAAGCGTTTTAGAGCGGAAGCCATCCACAATATGCTCGAACTCTTTTTGGGTAGAAGGAATAGAGTACTCCATTTTAGGCAAATTTTATTTTGAAATACCTACAAAAAAAGTCTAAATTCTGCCAATTTCAAAATATTATTCCGCAATCTTTTTCAGCTTTATATTTTTCCTATATTTGCCAAAAACTACTAATACTATGAACCCTATTTTCGACCATACCATCCTTAAATTGATACAGGTTGCCATCTCACTTTTTGCAGGCGTCCTCTTTCTACAATCTGGTTTTGATAAAGTGATTGATTTCAGCGGCAATAAATCTTATATACAAAATGTATTTGCCAAGACATTTCTGAGCGGTGTTTCAACTGTCTTATTTATTGTCATCACTATTTTAGAAGTAGCAGCAGGTATTACCAGTTTTTTAGGCGGAGTTTACTATTTTGTAGAAGGGCAAGCCGATTTTGCTGTTTTAGGATTAGAGTTAGCGGCATTGGCTATCTTGTCCTTATTTACAGGACAACGCATTGCCAAAGATTATGCAGGAGCAGCTTCGTTGGTAAGTTATTTCTTACTGATGGCTTTTGGTCTTTATTTATATTCTTTGCAGGGTTAGAGGACGACTTAAAAAATCGTGCGGGCGGCGTTCCGTATACATTAAAACCATTCGCTTTGCATATCTATAGTTACCTGGTCGGCACTTAGTAGTCGTTTTATCAATGAATCTGCTTTTACCAGTTCGTACTCATAAAAATAACGCATAGTCATAATTTTCCCTTGATAGAAATCACGGTCTGAGTCGTGTGCTTCATATAGATTTTGTTGAGCAATAATGGCTTGTTTGAGCCATTTCCAGGCAATGGTAACAAGGCCGAATAGTTCTAAATACAGCGTAGCATCTGATAGGTATTTCTCTATTTCTCCTTTTTGAGCCAGACCTAATAAATGCCCTGTAACCTGTTGCGCTTTACCCAAAGTTTTTTGTAATTGTTCAGCCAAAGGTTTCAGTTCATCTATGGTAACTGCTTCTGCTAATGTACGGGAAACTTCCTCAAAGAAAACCTGTGCGGCTTTGCCTTGCTGCATCGTAATTTTCCTACCCAACAGGTCAAGTCCATGAATACCCGTAGTACCCTCATGTATCGGGTGAATACGTGCTTCGCGGTAATATTGCTCTACAGGAAAATCTGTTGTATAGCCGGCTCCGCCTAAAATCTGAACGGCCGCACTTGTAGAAAGACAACACATTTCAGAGGGGTATGATTTAGCAATAGGAGTCAGTAAATCTAATAATAGTTGTGCTCTTTCTTTCGCTTCTCCTTCGGCTACGTGTGCCATATCTGCCAGTTTACTGCAATACATCAGTAAAGCAAATGCGCCTTCCGTAACCGCTTTCTGAAACAACAGCATCCGCTTCACATCTGCATGATTAATGATACTGGTCTGGGGTTTGGCTGGGTCTTTTTCTGAAATCTTTCTGCCTTGCGGACGTTCCTTGGCATAAACTAAAGAAGCATGATAAGCTGCCGTACCTATAGAAACCGCATTCAAGCCTACGCCTATGCGGGCTTCATTCATCATCTGAAACATATAGTTCAGCCCTTTGTGTGGCTCACCTACCAGATAGCCCTCACAATTATCGTTTGAGCCCATCATTAAATGTGCAATAGGTGCTCCTTTATAGCCCATTTTATGATAAACGCCTGCCGTAACTACATCGTTGGCCATCAATTTACCATCGGCGTCGGCTCTTTGCTGAGGTACTACAAATAAAGATATACCCTTTGCCCCCAACGGTGCTCCTTTGATTTTGGCTAACATCAGATGCACTACATTATCGCAGACATCATGGTCTCCACACGAAATAAATATTTTTTGTCCTTTAATCTTATAAACGCCATCCTGGTCAGTAGGCTCTGCTAAAGTAGTGATGTCAGATAATGAACTTCCGGCATTAGGTTCGGTCAGCGCCATAGTACCTTGCCACTCGCCGGAGTACATTTTAGGGGTGAAAGTATCTATCAGAGCCTGTGAACCAAAACTGCGAATCAGATTAGCTGCTCCGGTAGTCAGAAAAGGAAAAACACTTGCCGAATAATTGGCTGTTTGAAAGATAAAGCCTGCGGCATTGAGTATAGTTACCGGCAATTGTTGCCCACCTTCTTCATACGAAAACCCTGCGTTTATCCAGCCGTCCTGTCCGAATTGCTTAACAATAGGCTTCATACCCGGATGCACCCTTATCTTACCAGCTATCAGTTGTGGCTCTTTTCTGTCCATTTCTGTCAGGAGCGGATATAACATTTTTTCGGCTATCTGCTGGGCAGCATCCAGAACCATATCGAACGATTCACGGTTATGATCCTGAAAGTAAGGATACTGGGTAAGTGCTTCGCTATCAAGCACTTCGTATAGATTAAACTGAATATCACGCTTTGAAAAAAACATATTTGCTTTTATCTTCTTCTTCTTTTGCCTTTATCTTTGTTAGCGCTGCTTTTGTCTGAACTTCTTTTTGCACCGCCTCTGCCTGAATCACTTCTTCTTGATGAACCACCTCTTCCGTCCCGTCCTCTACTTTTATTGGCTGTGCCTGACGATGCTCTAAAGGCTTTTCCGCTTACGCTTACTAACTCTAAATCCATGCTCCGGCGTTCTAAATCGGTAGTTTTCACACGTACTTTTACGGCTTCGCCAAAAGTAATGATTCGTCCGGTGCGTTTACCTACCAGACGGAAATTCTCTTTATCTAGTTCATAAAAATCGTCGTTCAAATCTGCCAGACGTACCATGCCCTCACAATTGGTAGAAGTAATTTCAACAAAAATTCCGAAGTCAGTTACACCTGTTACTACGCCATCAAAAATAGTACTATGGTCTTGCATACTCATAAACTCGACCTGCTTATATTTAATAGAAGCACGCTCGGCTTCGGCAGCTAATTTTTCCCGGTCTGACGAATGCTTTGACTTCTTTTCGTATTCTTCCAGGCTTGGTGCTTTTTTCTTATCCAAATAATTCTGCAATAGTCTGTGTGCCATCATGTCGGGGTAACGACGAATGGGTGAAGTAAAATGGCTGTAATGCTCAAAAGCTAAACCGAAGTGACCTAATGGTTCAGTGGTGTAACGGGCTTTAGACATGGTTCTTACTGCCAGTTGTTCCAATACGTTCTGCACGCCTGTTCCTTCTACTTCCTCCATCATTTTATTCATGGTAGTTGATAGACCCTTCTCCGAATCAGTTCTGATGGTAAACCCTAAACGGGCAGCAAAATTGGCAAAGTTCAAGAGTTTCTCAGGGTTTGGCGGTTCGTGGGTTCGATAGACCATCGTATTGCCACTCTCCTGCTCTTCGCCCTCTTTAGTTTTCTTTTTACCTAAGTTAAAGACAAATTCAGCTACTTTTTTATTAGCCAATAGCATAAACTCTTCTATCAGCTTATGTGAGTCTTTACGTATTTTCAGCACTACTCCTAATGGTTTTCCATCAGTATCCAATTTGAATTTTACTTCATTGGTTTCAAAATTAATAGCGCCTTTCTTAAAACGTTCTTTTTTCAGGATTTTTGCCAGATGATTGAGTGTATGCAGTGGTTTAAGATATTTGAGTGCTACTTCATCAACTACTATCTGTCCTTCTTCTATTTCTAAAATCTCCTGCGCTTCTTCATAGGTAAATCTTTTATCTGAATGGATAATCGTCCGACCAAACCACTCACCTGCTACACGCCCATCGTGGGTCATTTCAAAAACAGCCGAAAACGTCAGTTTATCCTCATTCGGACGAAGCGAGCAAAGATTATTAGATAATTTCTCCGGCAACATCGGAATAGTTCTATCAACCAGATAAACCGATGTGGCACGGTTTAATGCCTCCTCTTCTAACCTTGTCCCAGGTCTTACATAATGTGTTACATCCGCAATATGCACGCCTACTTCGTAATTGCCGTTTTCTAACTCACGGAAACTCAAGGCATCATCAAAATCTTTGGCATCATGCGGGTCAATCGTGCAGGTAAGAATATCTCTGAAATCTCTTCTTTTTTGAATCTCTGCCTCGTCAATAACTTCCGAAATGGCCTCTGCTTCTTCCTCTAACTCTTTCGGGAATTTATTAGGCAAGCCAAATTCAGCTAAAATAGCGTGCATTTCAGCATTATTTTCACCTGCTTTTCCCAAGATTTCAATTATTTCACCAACAGCTTGTTGCGTATTAGTAGGATAAGCATTGATTTTTACAATAACAAGATCGTTTTTAGTAGCTCCGTTGATTTTATCTTTAGGAATAAAAATATCTTCATGCAGACTTTTATGATCGGGTTTTACTAAGGCATAATTACCAAATACCTGTACTTTACCTACTACTTCACTTCTACCTCTCTCTAAGATTTCTATTACTTTTCCTTCCGGGTTATCGCCCTTCCGGTAAAATTCTCCGAATGTTGCTACTTTTACTAAGTCGCCTTCTATTGCACCGTTCAAATCATCAGCACTTACCCAGATGTCGGGCTTGCCTTCTTCATGTCTGATAAACCCGAAACGTGCATTCACATGGTCGAGACGACCGATGACTGCATTGGCTTCGGCATCTACTGTATATTTTCCTTTATCTACCTGATATATTTTCCCTTCCTGCAACAAGTCTTCTATCACCATACCAAAGAGCATTTTTTCCTGCTTATTATGTACATCATAGTGTTGATAAAGGTCCTGCAGTGTATAAGGTTGTGTGGTATTGACCGACAAAAAAGCTAAAATTTCTGCCTTTTGCTGGTCATAATATGATTGATGTTTATTTTTTGCCATTTTGTTGTGTGGCGAACCCGCTTGTAGTTCGCCTTATTATTTAATTTTTTAGTTTGGTTGAATAGTGTTACTACAATTGTGTGTTAATCATTCAATTATTGCCATTCATACAATGGATTCAAAGAAGGATCCCAGTTCGGATAAATCTTGAAATGTTTTTCCTGAACTTTATCTAATAAAATATCACGCAACTCGCTGATATTTTCTTTGTGTTCAGCCGAAATGAATACTACATTCTCTGTATTTTTGGTCAGATAGCTTCTTTTCAGTTTTTCCAGATTACGTTTCAAATCCTCTTCTGTTACAGTTTCAAGGTGTTCGTCCAGATTCTCTTCTGTCTCGGGTTTAAAGAGGTCTAATTTATTAAACACCAGAACAGTCGGTTTCTCAGCCGCACCAATTTCTGCCAGTGTTGAATTCACTACTTCAATCTGCTCTTCAAAAGCCGGGTGAGAAATATCTACCACATGAATTAATACATCTGCTTCCCGAATCTCGTCGAGGGTCGATTTAAAAGATTCAATTAAAGAGGTAGGCAATTTTCTGATAAACCCGACAGTATCTGTTAAGAGAAAAGGGATATTTCCTAATACTACTTTTCTGACAGTAGAGTCAATGGTGGCAAATAACTTATTCTCAGCAAATACCTCAGTTTTTGACAGACGACGCATCAGCGTTGATTTACCTACGCTGGTATAACCCACCAGAGCCACACGTACCAGTCGGCTACGTTCTTTGCGGCGGGTAGCACTTTGTTTATCTATCTTGTCTAATTTATCTTTCAAAAAAGCAATTCTGTCCTGCACAATCCGTTTATCCGTTTCCAACTCCTTTTCTCCCGGGCCGCGCATACCAATACCCCCCTTCTGGCGGCTCAAGTGAGTCCACATACGGGTTAATCGTGGTAATAAATACTGATATTGTGCTAACTCTACCTGTCGTTTGGCCTGGTCGGTTCTGGCACGTTGAGAGAATATATTTAAAATCAACAAGCTTCTGTCTAAAATCTTTATATCCTTAAATGCCGCCTCTAAGTTACGTACCTGAGCAGGCGTCAGGTCATCGTCGAAAATAATCGTATCAACAGGGTTATCGGTAATCCATGTTTCTATTTCTTCTAATTTACCTTTGCCTACAAACGTTTTCTGGTCGGCTCTTTCCAGTCTCTGCACAAATGTTTTTTTAGTAACAACTCCGGCTGTAGTAGCCAGAAAATCTAATTCGTTGAGGTAGTCATGCGTACGCTCAGCGTTTTGTTTCTGCGTAATCAGACCAACCAATACGGCGGTTTCCTGATGTTTAGCAGTAGAAAAAATGGGTGAATTAAGCAATTTTAAAAAATTTTGTTCCAAATAAAATAACTACTAAACTCTGTGAAAAGTTTCTGCACTCAATTACACATTCTGAGCAGATTGTATTCATAGAGGTGCTTACCAAAAGCAGTATAGAAAAGCCAGGTACGGAGAAGAGAAAAGCCATTGTTTTTCTGTACACTTTTTTTCCTACCCAAAAAACTATGGTCTTTTTTGGCAAGAATATAAATATAACAAAAAAAAATAAAAAAATTACATTTTTTTTTGAATAAATTTACGCCCAATAAAAAATGCCCATAGAAAAGAAAAAAAATAAATAATTTACTGACTATCAATTATTTACACTTTAACGTATCCTTTTGATAAATAAACCAGGGAACTTGGCACAGTTTTAGAGTGTTAAATTCAGCGATATTAAAATATGCAAAAACAGGTAGAATAACTTGTTTTTGCAAGAAAAATCTCAATTTAATTGCGTTTTCATGTTTTATATCATAAATTGCGCTACTTAACAGTAATACACGCAAAATTTGAATAGAGATACACAATTTGAGGAAGTAAGTGCATGAAATGAGGGTCGGTTTTGTATCAAAAATTATTCAGATTTGCATCGGGGTGTTTCAATAATGTTTGAAAAACCTCACTTGGAATCGAATCCAGATAGAGCTTATACATGGATTATTAGGAAAGCACGTAAGTCGGAATCCCTGTCACTATTTTTGAGGCAGGGATTTTTTTTATGCTTAACTTTGTATTATCCTTTAAGACAAACCGCTTGGCTTTTAGCGCATTTGTTGAATTATTAAGCGTATAGTCTATTTATTCTATACAACAGTATATACCTATGAAAGAGAAAATTGCAAAAAAGATTGATGTATTTAACAAGAAGGCAGGATTTGAGTATTTCTTCTTAGAGAAGTATGATGCAGGAATGGTATTGACAGGAACAGAAATCAAGTCGATACGCATGAATAAGTTTAATATGACTGACGCCTATTGTTTTTTTATTGATGGTGAATTGTTTGTCAAAAATCTGAATATATCTAAGTACGACCAGGGAACGCATTATAATCATGACCCCTTGCGTGACAGAAAGCTTTTGTTGAAAAAAAGAGAATTGAAGCGACTGGATAATAAACTCACTGACCAGGGTCTGACCATTGTACCTACACGTTTGTTTATTAATGATAGTGGATTGGCTAAATTAGAAATAGCACTGGCAAAAGGTAAAAAACTCTATGATAAACGTGAGACCATTAAGGAAAGAGATGTATCCCGTGAACGTATGCGAGACGAATAACAGACAGCTAACCATTAGTATTAACCACAAAACTGACCAAACGAATGCGCCCTAACCGATTGAAACAACTCTGGAAAGAAGATAAAACTGTAGTAAATGCCTGGGTTACGATTCCTTCTTCATGGACTGCCGAAGTAGTAGCACATTCGGGCTTTGATGCCATGACGATTGATGCCCAGCATGGATTAGCCAGCGACCATATGACAATTCTGAACATGTTTCAGGCTATCTCTACTACAGATACCGTTCCGTTGGTACGGGTTCAATGGAATGAGCCTGCTTCGCATATGAAAATGTTAGATATGGGAGCCTATGGAATTATATGCCCCATGATTAATACCCGTGAAGAATCAGAAAGTTTTGTAGGCGCTTGCAGATACGTACCCGATGGGTATAGAAGTTTTGGGCCTGTAAGAGCAAGTGTCTATGGCGGTGAAGGATATTTTGAGAAATCGACTGAAGAAATTGTAACAATGTCGATGATTGAAACGGCTGAAGCCTTAAAAAATGTAGAGGATATTGCCCTGACGCCTACCATGACCGGGCTTTATATAGGCCCCTGGGATTTGAGCATCTCTATGAGACGCCCCCGTCAAGGTGATTTTGATGATGTTGAACTCTTAAAAGCTTTTGACAAAGTATTAAACGCCTGTGCGAAAAACAACCTCATTGCCGGCATACAATGTCCCTCTCCGGAAGTGGCTATCAGAATGTCAGAAATGGGATTCAGGTTTGTAACAGCCGCCAACGATACTACTTTGCTTAAACAGGGGGCTGTTGATACCATAAAGAGGTTTCATCACAAACCTACTGACGAACCTAAGAATGTAGATAATCCTTATGCTTAGGGTTTAAGAATCGTTGTTTTTTCTGCTACGTCTTTGATTCTCTTTTTAGAGAAATAAACAGGAAAATATTGCCCTTTTGCCCACAGGTCTATCAAATCTTTGTAATGTGGGTCATCAGGGTTACCTGATTGTCCGGGTGCATTATTGCCAAGTGTTTTATCCCAGTCTTTGGTATCTATAATAATTCTGAAAGAAGCGCCATGTGTCTGATTCAGGCTATCACCTGTACTATTCACCGTTTCTCCATTTCCTCCTCTGATAAATGGCCCTACATTGATTTTATTTTTCATCTCTTCACCAACCAGGCCACTCATAGGGTGAGTGATATAAATATGTTTATTCTTTAACTGGCCATATTGCCAGTCGGTCATATCATTGCCAAGTCTTTTTCTGATAGCCTGAACAGCTTTTTCTAAACAGCCGATAATAAATTCGTTTCGCCCCTCAATAGGATTCATACCAAATTCTTTTCTACCCGACACCAACCAATCAACCATTTTAGTAGTAGATAAGTATTTAATATACGTGCGGGCATTCTCGGGTACCATCAGCTTAATCAATTCTTTTTCCATCAGTTCGCTCCATTCTAAATAGATGGTAGCAGGAACAGAAGAAGGTTGCATATCAAAGTCCCAATCCAATAGTAGTTTTATGGCTTTTTCAGTGTCTTTGTCTTTAGAGGAGACACCTTTTAAGAGTGGCACAAAGTTTCGGGCAGGCAAAGACACATAATCATTCTGCAATTGCATAAAATCCGTCACGCTTTGTCTTTTGCCACTTCCTAAGACCTCTTCAATTCTATGTGCCCGGTACGGACTCGCCCACTCCCACCCGATGGCATTCCGGTAAGGGAAATTTTCCGGTGTAAGATTATCATTTGCCGTGATAATATAATTCTCGGCAGGATTCGATTTATTAGGCAGTTGTCTGATATTGAGATAACCCGCCCATTCATATCGCCCGTCTCCGGTAACTGGTACTAAACCATCCCAATTAGGGCGTACAGGTGAGATACCTACTGCTTGCCACCCTATATTGCCTTTTCTATCTGCCCAAATCATGTTTTCGCCCGGAATTCTACTAAAACTACAGGCCTCTCTGAACTCGTCCCACGATTTTGCCTGATTCATACGTAAACTGGCCAGATAAGGCGAACACCCAACTTCTAACCAGCCTGCTCTTACGGCAAATAATTTCTGATTATTGGCATCTTCAAATACCACAGGGCCATGCCTTGTGTATTTTAACTGAACAATCACTGGCTCAGCATTCATTACTTTAATGGTATCGGTAATGATTTTCAGATTTTCCCAAATACCCTTGTAGCGGTACTGGTTCGGATTCTTAGGGTTAGTTTCATATACATACAAATCCTCATTATCGGTTTGAAAAATGGTTAGCCCCCATGCACCGTACTCATTATGTCCTATTGAAATGCCCGGTATGGTTGGCTCTCCACCCCCTGCTACATTCCAACCCGGTGCATTCAGGTGGCACCAGTAACGTAGGGCTGGCGTACTTTGTGCTCTATGTGGGTCATTAGCCAACATCGGAAAACCACTTTGTGAGATTTTACCACTAATCACCCAGTTATTTGAGCCTGTAAATCTTGAATCATCTATGGTATTTTCCAGAAAGCCGGTTTTTACTTCTTCTTTTTTAAAACTTAAAGGCTTACGGAAAGCATCATATAACTCAAGTATATTCTGAAAAAGTAACTTTCCATCAATGTTCTTATCTAAATCAATATTGGGTTCGCCCGGATGGAAATTCAGTATATCTTTTACTTTTTCCGCACCTAACAGATGGACTAATCTGCCATAATTCAGTTCTGATTGTACGTTACTCAATAGTCCCTGATGACGACTGATAACTACTTCAGGTATCCAGGGCATGGGTTTAATATTTAATAGCTTAAACTCAAAGGGAAGTTTCTCAGGTGTCTTTAATATTTCAGCTATGTAAGCATTGATGCCCTTGACGAATGATTTTATAATAATGGCACTACGAGGGTGATAGTGATTAAGTTCCTGCTCAATATTTCCCCGGAATTTAAAAAGCCGGGTGCCAATATCTCTTTTAATATCTTTTGTACCCAATATTTCTGCAACGGTTCCTGTGGATTGTCTTCGCCACATTTCAAACTGAAAAAGACGGTCAGAAGCAGCAGAATAACCTTGTGCAAAGAACAGGTCTTCGTCGTTCTGGGCATAAATATGCGCAATTCCCCATTGGTCTTTGATTATCTCAACAGGTTTTTTAATTCCGTTGAGTTTCAAAGTATCCTGTGCTGATAGGTTTAAACTAAAAAAAACAAGATAGACCAATAAGAAGATTTTTCTCATATTACATTTATTTATTCTGAATAAACGCTATTAAATCGGCCATTTCTTTTACACTAATGGCATTTTCCAGACCATTCGGCATAATAGAACTTTCTGATTTTACCATTTTTGCCACATCTTTTTTCTGTATTACGCTTTCTTTTCCTCCCACTTCTCTAAGGGTTAGTACATTGGCATTTTCTTGCAATATCAAGCCTCCCATAGTAGTGCCATTCTTAAAAGTCAAAGTCCAGAAATCATACTTATCTGCAATTGAATTATTCGGATTGATAATCTCGGTCAGAATCGAAGTAGCATTTCTGCTTCTCAGGGTCGAAAGATTAGGGCCAAAATTAACTCCATTCACCCCTTCAATCTGATGGCAGGTAGCACAGTTTTTCTCAAATACCTGTTTTCCGTTTGCCTGTACCCCTTTCATATCCAATGCTTTCATATAACCTTGCAATACAGCCTTGCGGTCTTCGTTTACGGCCAGTACCTTACGGGCATAGGCACGGATATTGGTCTCTTCATAATTCATCAGGTCAACCATTTGTCGCCAGCCAATGGCCGATTTATCAATCATTTTTTCTTCTAATGCCGCCAATAACAGAGGAATCCGGTCAGGCTTCGCCATGAACAACTCCACTATTTTTTGCTGAATTGGTGCAGAGAAACCCTTAAAATTTTGTAGTAAGAATGTAAAGATAGCTTTATCTCCGATTTTACTTAGTGTTTTCAGGACACTTGCCTGTACAACTTCAGGTTCTTTTAGCGTCAATATCTGTAAAAAGTCTTTCTTATACGCATTGGCATTAGCCATTGAAAGCAATTGTACGGCATCAGCACGCAGTTTTTCATCATGGCCTTTATCGCTCAATATATCTTTAGCTTCTTTTATTTTTCCTGAACTCCCTTTAGGTAAGCCTGTTACTTCTAATAAATCCAGACACGCACTTCTGAACTCAGGTGAGCTTTGGTCTGAAAATGCCGTTAGCAGGCGTTCTTTATCTGCGTCAGTCAACGTAATAGTAATGCCTTTGTAATGCCAGAGTTTAGAGATTCCTTTTAGGGTAGCAGCTTTCCACCAATCATCATTTGCGTTTTCGCCCGTTGTACTTATATAAGAAAAAATAGCGGCAAACACTTCTTTATTACCACTATTAGCAATGGTAGCCCCTATATTAGAGAAAAACTCTGCGGTTTCTTCTGATTTTTCTTTAGCCAGTTCTTTTATGGCAAAATTAAATACCTGATTCTCTTTTCCGGCAAAGGAAGCAATACAGGCTATTCCTATCCATTTATCATGAAAATCTCTTTTCAGAATATCCAGACGAGCCTGTTCTGATTCAGGTGTTTTTACAAACCCTAATGTATTCAATAATTGAAACCTTACTTTGTTATTACCATCGTTGCGCAAGCTAACCAATTCTTTCTTCAGTTTTTCTGCATCGGGTTTTGCAGGCAATTGATTGATATAGTTTTCGGCCAATTTGATTCCATTTTCTCTTACACCTGCTTCTTCGTCACGAAACGCCTGAATAATATCCTGACTTTCCACGCTTTTTAACCCGTCTAACAACCACAAGGCATGAATTTTTGCTTCAGGCAAGGTACTTTTACTCAGAATACTCCTTAAATCGTTACTCACGCCTTTTGCCTGACGTTGCAACAATAACCTTTGCGCCGTGCGACGATACCAGATGTTTTCGTTCTCCAATAATTTTACCAGTTCAGCATCCGACTGTTTTGATAGGTTAAGTTTGCCGAGCCAGTTCATAGGCAAACCCTTTTCTGGTACTACCCTATAAATTCTACCTTTATCAGTACCATTATATAAGGCACCTGATTGATTGATTTCGTCAGACATCCATTCCGGATGTTCAACAATCTGACGGTAATAATCAATCACATATAATGCTCCATCTGGTCCGATATAGAAATTTACCGGGCGAAACCAATCATCTTTTGAGGCTAAAAACTCAGATTTTTCGTTCAATCGGCTGGCTGTAAAACTTGCGCCTGCCTCTTTAATCACATCAGCATGAACCATATTGTGCACAGGCTCACCTACAAAAGTTACATTTCTGAACTTATCTCCGAATGCGCCACCCAGATACCAGGTAACCCCGCATGAAGAAGTAATTACGCCCACATCTGTCAACAACTGATGATTCGGATTCTCGGTAATCGGGTATATTTCTGCTGCATTGCCGTGGTCTGAAATATCCTGAGTAGCATTAGAAACTAATAAGTTCGGGTTATTTTTCAGGTATTGACTGGCTAAAACCTCATGAAACAAATGGTCGGCATTGCTGGTATATAAATGGTGCCCCCAGGCATCCATTGTATGGCCAAATTGTGTCTCCCCAGACACTTCTTCTACCTGATAGCTGTCAGGCTTGAATCTTACCGCACGGCCATTGGCATTTTTACCTAAAGTTTGTCCATCAGGCTTATCCGGAAAATAGATGTTTTGGCCCTCATCACCAAACTCTTTTTTATATACAAAAGGTGTAACCACTGCCTCGTGTCCTAAATAAATCCAGTTATCCAATTCAAAGCGGGGGGTATTCAGGTTATGTTGCGGATTAGAAAGGGCAAAGCCAGTCAGCATTACTTTTCTTATATCGGCCTTACCGTCATTATTGGTATCCTCTAAATAAATTACATCAGGGGTATCAGTAATAATAATGCCTTTCTGCCAGCGCATAATACCAGTAGGCAGCCGCAGACTATCGGCAAATACGGTACTTGTATCCGGATAGCCATCGTTGTCAGTATCTTTCAGTAATTTTACTTTTCCGGTTCTGGTCAAATCTAAAGGATAACCGTGCATTTCAACCACATACATATTTCCGTCTTCGTCAACCTCCATAGCTACGGGGTCTGCTATTAATGGTTCTGCGGCTACCATTTCTACTTTAAAGGCCTCCATGACAGACAAAGATGCTAAGGCTTTCTGGTGTTCAGGCGAAAGTGTCTGTTGGGATGTTTTTTGCTGACAAGAAAAAAGCAGGCATAGCGAAATCAGGGAAAGGTAACGCATAGAAGATATATTCAGAGTGTTAAAGTCTGTTGGTAAATTAGTAAAAAATAAGCGTTTATGCGCGCTAATCAATAATTAAAATCTTGGGTTAAGAGAATTTCCCGACTTATAAACCTTTAAGAGATAATAGCTACTCTCTTATTAGTACTTATACTCTCTTGCTTATTTGCTTATATACTATTAAACATAAAAAAAGGGCTATTAAAACCCCTTGCCATCTGTATAAATTTATCAGAAATAGCTCTGTCTTATTTTTTCAGATATAATCTTCTCAAACCTCCGGCTACGAAACTAAAAATTAGAGACATCACTACGGCTATGTGTGAGGTAAACATGGCCAGATCTTCGCTTACAGGTTTAATAGGTTTAATATAATAAAAACTTATCACAATAGCCCCTTGTATCAAAGCAAGAATCCAGCCTCTGCGAGGCTCTAAAAAACCAATCAGGAAACTTGAAAGTGCTATAGCAGACATAGCCCAGTATCCGGTTTCAACATGAAAATTAGTGTAGGCAATTAAAGAACCCGTACCTATAGCAACGAGTATATTTCTTACTAAAAGCAAATAGGTATTGTTTATTTTGGCTGTCATTGGAGTAATAATTAAAATTTAGAACAAATGTACTAAAATATAATTAATTAGAACAAACGTTCTAATTATAATTTTTATTAAAACCCTCAAAAACTGTAATGAAGCAACTTTTTCTACCAATGAAACGGTTGTTTTACTACTGAAATTTACCACTAACAAATTTATTTCACGCTGTTTTCAGACATTTTGCTTTCAATTTAGTTATACATACTAATTGTCTTAAAATACAATCCTCTCTGCTGGCATTACATTTTAAGACCTATTGATCACACAAATAAAACACAACAATGAAAAAAGAAATGCTAACAATCCTGGCAGCTACACTGCTTGGGCTCTCTTCTTGCAAAAACAATTCTACCAAAGCTCCTGAAACTACTGCCGATGGAGATAGTATCTCAACAGCGGCTTCGGTAGAAACCGAAAAACCAAATACCAATTATAAACCTGCTTTTGACGGACAAACCAGAATAGCGGCGGTAAAAACGCAAACAGCTTTTGAGGGTGCTGTACTCACAAAAGACCTGAAAAAGCCCTGGGGCATTACAAGTTTGCCCGATGGCCGTTTATTAATTACAGAGAAAGAAGGTACTATGCGCATTGCTACTACTTCGGGTACGCTAAGTGAGCCTATTAAAGGCATACCGGAAGTTGACGCTAAAGGGCAAGGTGGTTTGTTAGGAATAACCATTGACCCGGATTTCAATACTAATCGCATGATTTACTGGACTTTTTCAGAAAAGCGTCCGGGAGGTAATCTTACATCAGTAGCTAAAGGAAAACTTTCGGCCGATGAAAAAATGATTGAAGGAGCCACGGTTATTTACCGTGCTACTCCGGTTTATGATGGAGATAAACACTATGGAAGCAGAATTGTATTTGATAAAAGTGGTAATCTGTTTGTGAGTACCGGAGAAAGATCTGACCTTGAAACAAGACCTCAGGCACAGGATTTAAATTCGGCATTAGGCAAAGTTCTGAGAATAACCAAAGACGGTAAACCTGCCAGTGGGAATCCTTTTGAGGGGAAATCTGGCGCCAGACCCGAAATATATGCCTATGGAAACAGAAATGTACAAGGATTGGCCTTGCACCCTACTACAGGCGATTTGTGGGAAAATGAATTTGGCCCCAAAGGTGGAGATGAAGTAAATCTGATAAAAGCCGGAAAAAACTACGGCTGGCCAACCATTACCTACGGTATTGAATATAAAGGCGAAAAAGTTGGCGAGGGTATTCAGCAGAAAGAAGGGTTGGAACAGCCTGTTTATTACTGGGACCCTGTGGTATCTGCCAGTGGTATGACATTCTACAGCGGCAGCGCTATACCTGAATGGAATAATAATTTGTTTCTGGCCTGCCTGAGCAGTAAGCACATTGCCCGATTGGTGATTGAAAATAACAAAGTTACAGGCGAAGAAAGATTGTTAGAGTCAGAGAACCAACGTTTCCGTGATATTACACAAGGTAAAGATGGGGCACTATATGCAGTTACAGACGAAGGTAGGTTATACAGAATATTCAAAAAGTAAACCCTTACCAGAACTATAAAAGCAAAAACTCAATTAGAACAAATGTCCTAATTGAGTTTTTTTTGTATCTTCGCTAAAAATTCCCTGATTCTTTCATGACCACCAAACAACGGATTCTTCAAACAGCATTACAATTATTTAATCAATACGGGGTTGATACAGTTACAGTAAGGCATATAGCCAAAGAACTGGGCATGAGCCACGGCAATTTGTGTTATCATTTCCCGAATACCGATGCCATTGCCGAAACACTTTATGAACAATTAATAGAAGAATTAAATAATGTCATTGAAGAACCCTCTGTTTTTAATACCATAAACTTACAGGCGTTTTATACCCTGGCTGCTTTTGTTTTTGAAAAACTCTATAAATACAGATTTCTGATACAGGATTTTATCAGTCTTACCCGTAGAAATCCGAGGCTGAAACAAAAACACCGTGACTTGGTAGCCAGTCGCAGAGTTTTTTTTAGAATGGGTATGGAGGCAGGTATTCAGGCCGGATTTTTAAAACCTGATATTATTAAAGGACAGTACGAAAACTTTTTCAATCAGCTTTTTATCATTGGTGATTTCTGGCTGGCAAGTGCCGAAATTCTGTTTGAGGGCAAAGAAGAAGATAAATTACCTACTTATCTGAATATTGCCTTTACTTTGATCGTACCCTACCTGACTGAGAAAGGTTTGAATGAGTATAAAGGCTTATTAAACAAAACAGAGTCGGTTAGCTAGCCGACTCTGTTTCTGTAAATTGAGTATTAAACAATTAATTCTTTCCACTTCCCTGCACACCCGGAGCAGTACCTGTTGTGCCTGTTGCTGGCTTTTTATCGAAATCACCTGCTTTTACAATCGATATTTTCTTAGGGTCAACGTGTTTTTTCATGGCAGCATTTACTTGCTCTGCGGTTAGTGCTTCTACTTTTTTCTCAAAGTCAGCATCAAAAGCAAGAGTTCTGTCATAATAGAGATAGTTATTCAAACGGCTTGATAACTCATTATCCTGCGAGCGAGATACACTGCGGCTTTGCAACCAACCTGCTTTTGCGGCTTTCAGTTCTTCTTCCGTAAAACCTTCTGTTACGACTTTATTCATTTCTTCAAAGAACGCTTTTTCCAGTTTCTCGGCGTTTTCAGGCGCATAGATAGCATAAGTCATGAAGCTACCTGATTTATCAAATGGTGCACCCGATAATTGTGAGCCTACACCATAACTAAGCCCATCTTTCTGACGGATTCTGACAGCCAGACGAGAACTCAGGAAACCACCGCCTAACATATAGTTACCCAAAATAAGAGCAGGGTAATCTACATCAGTATCCTGTAAAGGCAAGTTCACACCTGCCAGGAACAATGCATTGGCTTTATCAGGGGTTTTAATGGCATTAGCACTCGGCGCAATATCCTGATAAACAGCCTGAATACGTTTGAATGGAGTAGGGTTTTTCCAGGTACCCAAAGAAGTACTGATAATATTTTTAATGGTTGGCTCGTCAAAATCACCTACTACCGAAACAGTAGCGGCCGAAGCTCCATAGAAATCAGTATAGAACTTCTTCACGTCTTCTAATTTCACGTTTTTCACATTCTCCAGTTGCTCGTCTAATGTTCCTACATAACGCACATCGCTCTTAGGATATGGATTCATGGTACGTTGGAATGCTGTGAAAGCCAGGCCCTGTGGGTCGCTTTTCTGAGACTCTATCTGTGCAATGCTTTCTTGTCTTAATTTCTCAAACTCGTTGGCATCAAATACCGGATTTTTCAGAATATCATTAACAATAGCCAATGCTTTTGGTAAATTATCTTTACTTGATTCGATATTCACCACAACGTTATTACCACCACCACCAATAAATACCTGCGATTTGATTTTGTCAAGACTGTCTTTGATTTGCTGACGATTCAGGGTTTTAGTGCCTTTATTCAGCATCGAAGCAGTAAAAGAAGCGATGGTTTGCTTGTTTTGCAGACTTTGTTCATCGCCCATTCTTAAAGTAATATTGGCTCTTACCGTATTACCACGGGTTGATTTTTGTAGAAACGCATATTCAAGGCCATTAGGCTCTTGTCCACGTTTGGTACGATTTTCGATATTTGCCGGAGATGGGTCAAATGCCTCACCTTGTGCCACTACCGCACGACCTTTGTAGTTTTTCACTAAATCATCTACATTTGGAGACTCAGGTACTTTTACACGGTCGGGAGTTTCTTCCGGTATAAATAAACCTATCGTACGGTTCGATGGCTTGAAATAGAATTTGGCTACACGAGCTACATCAGCAGGGGTTATTTTTTCTATGGCATCACGGTAAATAAATACCAATCGCCAGTCGCCTGCACCAATGTATTCACTTAATTGCAGCCCTGTTCTTTCGGTATTGCGTAAAGTCAACTCAAGCGTTTTCAGAATTTCGTTTTTGGCACGGTCTACATCTTCTTTGGTAATTTCCATTGTCGGAACCGCATCTAAAGTAGCCAGCATGGTCTTTTTGGCATCTTCTAAATCTTTATCTTTCAGAACAGACGCATTAAAGTATAAAAATGTTGGGTCTTTGTTGGTAAACGAATAAGCATACTGGCTTGATGCTTTTTTGGTTTCAACCAAGGCTTTATAAATTTTACCTGCCGGTTCGCTTGTCAGAATGCCTTGCAACACATCTAAAGCCGGATAATCAGGGTGAGCATTGCCACAGATATGATAAGCCACACCAATAGCCTGCACATCTCCTACCCGACGTAAGGTAACCGAACGTTCACCATCCTGTACAGGTTCTACAGTGTAAGTAGGTTGCAATACACGTGTCGGACGAGGAATATAGCCAAAGTATTCGTTTATCATCTTAATGGTTTTGGCCTCGTCAATTTTTCCGGCTACCAACAATACCGCATTATCAGGCTGGTAGTATTTTCTATAAAATGCCTGCAAGTTATCAATAGGTACCCGCTCAATATCTTCGCGTGAACCGATAGTTGAGTTACCATAGTTATGCCACAGATAAGCGGTTGAAATAACTCTTTCGCTCAATACGCTTTCGGGGTCATTTTCGCCCATTTCAAATTCATTTCTTACTACTGAAAACTCTTTTTCCAGGTCTTCTTTTTTAATAAACGAATTTACCATACGGTCAGACTCTAAGTCTAAAGCCCATTTCAGGTTTTCTTCGGTTGCCGAGAAAGTTTCGAAATAGTTGGTACGGTCGAGCCAGGTAGTACCGTTCGGACGAGCACCATGGTCAGTCAGTTCTTGTGGAATATTGGTATGTTTGGTTGAGCCTTTAAACACCATGTGCTCTAATAAGTGAGCCATCCCTGTTTCGCCGTAACCTTCGTGACGAGAACCTACAAGATAGGTAATGTTTACCGTAATGGTCTGTTTTGAGGGGTCCGGGAACATTAAAACTCTCAGACCATTGCCCAGCATGTACTCTGTAATTCCTTCTACTGAAGTAACTTTTACCGGGTCCGGAATCACCGGTTTTTCAGCCATCGCTGTAGCGTTGCCTTTTTTCTTTCTTTTTTTCTTTTCTTTTTTCTGGGCAAAAACATCGCCGCCAAACAAGAAAAGTCCCACAAGCAAAGTAATAGCAATCTGCCTGATTGGAAATTGTCGATAGGTTTTTAACATAATTTTGAGGTGAAATGAGGAATAATATACATACAAATAAACGCCAAAATGAGCATAAGTTTGTTGCCTATGCCTACTTTGTCGTTTTAAATTGCTATAACGAATTAAGGTAATTAAATAATTTAATGCAAACAGAAAATGTTAAGGTGTGTTAAACGTTGATGAATGGTTAATACCAATAAATTTGTAAATAGAAGTCTGAATGATAAAAGCAGGCTTTATTTAGTACCCAAATCATAGAATAGTGCAAAAATTACTAAAAACATACCTTCGTCGGCTAACAAACCTTACTTCTCGTAACAGGTCGCTTTTACTCTTAAATTTACCTCAGGAACAATTTCTTGACTTACATAGTCTGAATTTTTTAGACAACAAACCCTCTTTTGACTATATCCATCAACTGATTAGTCAGAAAAACCAGATTACGTTATGTGATGTGCAGGATAGTCGGTATGATAAAGTGAATGAGGTAAGCCAACGCCTGCGCAAACTGGCAAGAACCGAAAATTTTATTGAAGAAGAACGTGGAGCTAAAGATTTATATGTGGCCTATCCGTTTATAAAAGGAAAACTTTCTGATGGCACTCCGGTGCGTTGCCCCTTATTGTTTTTTCCGGTTACTCTAAAAAACAATGGCAAAAAATGGATTTTAGAACAACGTGACGAGCCTGTAAGCCTCAACAGAAGTTTTCTATTAGCGTATTCTTATTTCAATCAGATAAAACTACCTGACGAATGGTTAGAGAAATCGTTCGAGGATTTTGACAAAGATAGTCTGGCCTTTCGCACACAATTATATGAGTTACTGAAAGATAGTCCGGTTGAAATTAATTTCAATCAGGAGCTTTTTCAAAATCAGTTAATTGATTTTGAAAAATTAGCTAAATCGGAGTTAGACAGCAGTGAACGTAATGGAGAGCTAAAACTATATCCGCAGGCAGTATTAGGTATTTTCCCACAGGCAGGTTCTTATCTGGTACCCGACTATGAAGAACTCATCAAAAATGCCGAAGAGGGACATTATGAATTAGATACTTTTGAAGAGTTATTTCAACACGCTACGCCTCCAACCAATCAGCCTTTGTTTAAAGAAGAAACTGCTTTTTTACCTTTTGCCATTGATGCCTCGCAGGAAGAAGCCATCAAGCAGGTAAAAGAGGGGTATTCGATTGTAGTACAGGGGCCTCCCGGTACAGGTAAATCTCAGATGATTGCTAACCTGATAGCTGATTTTACGGCCCGAGGAAAAAAGGTTTTAGTAGTTTGCCAGAAGCGTGTGGCTTTAGATACTGTGTACCAGCGTCTGCAAAAAGTGGCTATGACCGACTTTGCGGCTTTGATTCATGATTTCAAGAATGACAGAAAAGCCCTTTTTGAAAAAATTGCCGGACAGATAGAACGGATTGAAGATTATCAGAAGAAAAACAAAGGACTTGATGCCATTTTTCTGGAACGCAACTTTACCCAAATCAGCCGCAGAATTGATAAGATTTCAGAAGAGTTGCAAAGCCTGAAAGATGCCCTTTTTGATGAATCTGTGTGCGGTACATCAGTAAAAGAGTTATATCTGAGCAGTAGTCTCAATAAACCTGCTATTGATTTACAAGACCTGTATAGGTCTTTCCCCTTTCATGAATTAGCTGATTTTGAAGGAAGACTTAGCCGTTACCTTCAATACGAAGCTAAACTCAGAAGCGGAGCAGGCTATGAATTCTGGCAATTGCGCAACTCATTCAGCAAAAGAACTTTTACAGACCTTGTAAAAATTACAGATACTCTTGAGGCAGTTATGGGTTTTCAACAAAAGAACGGGCAATTATTCTCTATTATCGAGTTGAATCAGTTTGATGAAAATACCGTCCAGAATTTCATTAAATATTTTGAAAATACACAAGTCGGTGAGGTTTTCACTTCTATTGTTCAGGAGAAAAAATTCATCAGTAACCGCCAGTTTGATTTAGAACAAATCTATACCGAATTAGCGCAATTGTTTACACACGAGGGCATTGAACAGAGTATTCCGGCCAGAGATTTGTTATTCAGGAAAACACAGGTAGAGAAAGCCTACTTAGCCAGCCAGTCAGGTCTCAACTCGCTTGTCTGGAAATTCTTCTCAAAAGATAAAAGAGAGATTGAACTATTATTAGCACAAAACAGGCTACCACTTAATGAAGCAGGATTAGGCCTATTGAATAAGAAAATTCAGCAACGAATTGCGTTTGAAGACATCAAAGAAAAACTCAATAAAAAAGAGGTTGTAATTGATGAAAAGGATAGCTGGGAGACTATCAAAAGCCAGTTGCGGAATTATATACTTGCTAATAAAGCCTATGCTATTTATCAACAGGAAGAGTTTATTCGCCGTCAGACTACCGATATATTCACGCATGCAAAAGCATTTTCTGTTAATCCATTCAAAGATTTAGCTAAACTGATTGTTGACACCAAATTAGAGTTTGTGCAATGGCAGTTGTATGTATCTTACCAACAGATAGAGAATCTGGTGGCAAAACCGGAGTTAAAACAAGAATGTATTAGCTATCTTAAACAGAATTTTGATTTACTGGTAGAAGCTGATGAACTGAAGGAGTCTTTCAACACTACTGAATCAGACGTAATCAAACGTTTACTTGGCTATAATAATCCGGCGGTAAGTACTACCGAGTTAACAGAGGTATTTCTGAACTCGCTACGCATAGCCTGGACACAACATATTGAAATGCTTTATCCTATTTTAAGAGGGGTTAGCTCTTTAAAAGTAGAGCAATTGGAAACTGAATTGCAGGAATGTGTGATTAAAAAGCAGGAGCTGAGTCAGGAGATATTATTACTGAAATTGCGTGAACAGACTTATCAGGATTTGGTAATTAACCGTCTTCAAAACGTGGTTACCTATCGGGAATTACAACACCAGACTACCAAAAAACGTAAACTGTGGTCGGTTCGGAAATTATTAGAAAATCATTCAGAAGAAATATTTAAGCTGATTCCCTGCTGGATGGCTTCCCCTGAATCGGTATCGGCTATTTTCCCGCTTTCAGGGCAAAATCCAACTGATTCACTTTTTGATTTAGTGATTTTTGATGAAGCCTCTCAATGTTTTGCCGAAAATGGTATCCCAGCCATTTATCGGGGTAAACAGGTAGTAATTGCCGGAGATTCTAAACAACTACAACCAACCGACTTATATCAGATTCGCTATGATGAGGACGCCGAAGATGAGACTGTTTTAGAAATAGACTCCTTGCTTGATTTAGCTGCCCAATACCTGCCACAATCTTGGTTAAGAGGTCACTATCGCAGTCATTCTTTAGACCTGATAGATTTCTCTAATCAGCATTTTTATAAAAATTCTCTTCAATTATTGCCGCATTATACCGAAATCAGCAAAAACAAACCTGCTATCAGTTATATCAAACTGGATGGCTATTGGGAAAATAATACAAATCCGACTGAGGCACAAAAGGTATTAGAAATTGTTGAAGACTTGAAACGTAAAGCTCCGTCTAAAACGATTGGGGTAGTTACCTTCAACTTTAAACAGGCTGATTTGATTTATCAGACTATCTCACCGGTTCTGGGTGAGGGTTGGGGGGTAATAAAAAATATCGAAAATATACAAGGTGATGAATATGATATTGTGATTTTCTCGATAGGCTATGCGCCTAACCTGAAAGGCAAGCTATTAATGAATTTCGGTAGTCTGAATCAGCAAGGCGGAGAAAACCGATTGAATGTGGCTGTAACCCGTGCAAGAGAATTTATTTATATTGTCAGTAGTATTTTACCTCACCAATTACAGGTTGACCAATCGCAGAATCAAGGGCCTAAGTTATTAAAAAAATACCTCGAATATGCCTTAGAGGTATCGCAGGGAGATTATACGCCAGAACCGCATACAACAGAAAAATTCAATACCCGATGGCTATTGAAAAATCAGTTGGTACGTGAAAATCAGGGATTTTATTTAGAATTACCTTTCGCAGACATTACAGTAAAAGACTCGGGCACTTACGAATCTCTTATTTTAACAGACGATGATTTGTATTATGAGAGCATTACGCCAAAAGATGCCCACGCTTATCTGCCAATCAGCCTGCGTGCCAAAGGTTGGAAATTTGAAAGACTATGGAGCCGTAACACGGAATGATATTGACATTCCGTGTTAAAGTCTTCCAAAAGTATATAGTATTATTTCTTCTCCGGAAACACCACACTTGCTCCTATGCTTACCACTAATATACCCACAATAACCAACAGCGAGTGAACATTAGTAAACCCAACTGCTGATAACTGATGATGTAAAAGCATTTTGACACCGATAAAACTCAATAAAATACCTAAGCCATATTTCAGGAAGCGGAAAAGACCCATGATACTTGCCAGGAAGAAAAACATAGAGCGAAGCCCCATAATGGCAAATACATTAGAGAAGAATACAATATAAGGGTCTTTGGTAATAGAGAAAATAGCGGGAATAGAGTCAACCGCAAAAACCACATCAGTACCTGCAATTACTAACATCACCAGAAACAATGGCGTAATATACCATTTCTTAAATCGTTTATGATAGACTAAAAAATGGTCAATCACATTGCGTTTATAGACATTAAAATATTTAGAAGCAAACTTTACCACCGGATGTTTTGCCGGGTCTATTTCTTCATCTTCTTCTTTATTCCGCAGGATATTAACTCCTGTATAAATCAGAAAAGCGCCAAAAATATACAGAATCCATTCAAACTCCTGAATCAGGGCAGCTCCGATAAAAATGAAGATAAAGCGTAAAACAATAGAGCCTAAAATACCCCATACCAACACTTTCTTATAAAACTTCTTATGAACGCCGAACGAATTGAAAATCAGAATAAATACAAAGATATTATCAACTGATAACGAATATTCTGTCAGATAACCCGTTAGATAATCAATCGCCATGCTATTCTGAAAAGTCCTTAAAGCCGCTTCAAAATTCGGCGGGAGTTTCAACGACTCATAATACTTTTCCTTTACATCCTGTAGATGCGTTACATCACTAATATCATGAATCAGATAGCCATACTGGCGAAGAAAAAAGAAAAAGGCAATGGCCAGCGAAACCCAGACGGCACTCCAGATACCAGCTTCTTTAAAACTTACCACATGGCTTTTAGATTTACTGAATGCTCCCAGATCGAGAGCCATCACAAATGCAACAAAAATCGAAAACCCTATAAAAAATATAGTCTCACTTGATAATGACATATGAAATTTGCTAATACGAAATCTGCATTTCGTGTGTTAATTGTTATTAATTGGCATTTTGTTTGCCTGTTTATCATGAGTTGTGAGATAATTTATTCTTGGAAATCAGAAGAATCATACACTATTTTGCAACCCAATTCTAAAATGGTGATATTTCACCAAAAATCGGCTGCAAATTAGCACCGAAAACTCAATAATTTATGTATAATAACAAAAAAGTAGTAATTGTAATGCCTGCCTACCGGGCTTCACAAACACTTGAACGTACTTACCGAGAAATTCCATTTGATATTGTTGATGAAGTAATATTAGTTGATGATTACAGCCCGGACGATACCGCCGAAGTAGCCAAGCGATTAAACATTCATCATGTTATCAGACATGATATAAATAAAGGCTATGGTGGAAACCAGAAAACCTGTTATAACAAAGCCCTTGACATAGGGGCAGATATTGTAGTAATGGTACATCCTGACTACCAATATACCCCAAAGTTAATCAGAGCTATGGTGAGTATTATTGGCGAAGACCTTTATCCGGTAGTTTTTGGGTCAAGAATTTTAGGCAAAGGTGCCTTAAAAGGCGGTATGCCCATGTATAAATACATTGCCAACCGTTTCCTGACTTTTTCACAAAACCTGTTAATGGGACAAAAACTCTCCGAATATCATACCGGCTATCGGGCATTTTCAAAACAGGTATTGGAAACTGTACCATTCAGTAAATGTGATGATGATTTTATTTTCGATAATGAAATGATAGCACAGATATTCTGGAAAGATTACGAAATAGCAGAAGTTACTTGCCCCACCAAATATTTTGAAGAAGCCTCTTCTATCAATTTTGTCAGAAGTTCCAAATACGGATTAGGAGTACTAAGAGTATCTCTTCTATACATGTTTGCCAGAATTGGCCTATTCAAATGGAACCTGCTTAGCTAATAATAGAAGTCATAATAGTAACAGGGCGAATATCTGAATTGGTATTCGCCCTGTTGTTTTATACAGATTTCAATTCAAAAATTGTAATCTCAGGATAAATACCTAAACGACCCGGATAACCTATATAGCCAAATCCACGGTTCACATAGAGTTTCTGGTCTCCTTCTTCGTATAAACCTGCCCACTCTTTATAGCGCAATTGTACCGGCGACCACTTAAAATTACCTAATTCTACACCATATTGCATTCCGTGGGTGTGCCCGGCAAAAGCCACATCAATGTCTTTATACTTTGGTAAAACCTGATTTCTCCAATGGCTTGGGTCGTGCGAGAGCAACAATTTAACCGGATAATCCTGAGTATTAGCATTTGCTTTTTCTAAATTACCATATTTGGCAAATCCACCTGCACCCCAGTTCTGAATACCTAAAATTCCTATTTTTTCTCCATCTACTTTTAATTCACGATGTTCATCTATCAACAAATCCCAACCCATTGTTTTATGAGCACCCATTAAATCTATTAAGTTCTGTCGTTTTTTATCTGCCGATGCCCAATCAGTATAATCTCCATAATCATGGTTACCAAGGGTAGAGAAAGTACCCAATGGGGCTTTAATTTTAGAGAAAATATCAATGTAGTCTTTCACTTCCGGCGCAATGTTATTTACCAGGTCACCTGTAAAGAAAAACACATCCGGTTTTTCTTTCATCAACATTTCTACGCCACCTTTTACTGCTGTTTTATTAAAAAAACTACCTGAATGAATGTCAGAAAGCTGTGCAATGGTCATTCCATCAAATTGCTTCGGCAAGTTTTTCAGATTGAGTGTTACCCTTCTTAAATGATAATCATGCGCACCTGACAATATACCCCAGGTCATGCCACCTAAATGTAAACCACCTAAGGCCAGAGCCGATTTAGCTAAAAACTCCGAACGGCTAATACCCGTAGAGACAGGTTGTAGATTATCGGTAACCGCAGATGGTTTTGAGGCAGATGTACTTTGAAAAAACGAGGCAATCCATTTAAAAAAGCGGATAATATCGTCAATAAATAGTACCAATACCGAAAATACTTTTGATATATAGATAATAAAGACGCCTGCCATCACAAATGTCCTGAAACTGGCTTTAACCGGGGGTGCAGCAGGCATATAGGTAAAGACTCCTATAAAGGCAATGATTGAAATAATGGTTAAACCCCAATACCCATAGCCAATTATCCGTTGAGTAAGCCCACTTGATGAACGCATCACCAATTTAATTGCCTGCCAGACATATAAGTCTATCAGTACAAATACGACTGCCGCCAGGGCAAGTCCAAAAATTCTATTCATCTCGTTATGATAGTGTTTGTAAAACCGAATGAAAACAAAACGGTTTTATGAAAAATATGGTTTCCTCAGCCAATTTTTTAATCTTTATATATGATGAAAGGCATATTCTCTATGAAAACAACCCTTATTTACCATATGAAAGGTAATATCGTTATTGTAATGGTATAAATCAAATTTAAATTTTCCCTACCAATCGTTTGGTAAAATAAAAACTCTTTGTACATTTGTCCGGCTACGCGCCAATGGTCTTTATAATCAGATTTTAATGCCTATTCAGAAAGTAACAAAAGAAGAAATCTTGCTAAAGTCGTCAGATGTTTTCCGAACCAAGGGATATCATAATACGTCTATGCAAGACCTTGCTCAAAACTGTGGATTATTAAAAGGCAGTCTTTACCATTATTTTCCGAGTAAAGAAATGCTGATGAAAGACCTCCTGGTGTGGATTTACAATTACCTGAAAGAAAGGGTTTTTCCGATTGCACAAGATACAAGTCTTACCCCTGAAGAACGCATGGGAAAACTTCTGAAAAAAATGGGGAGGTTGCTTTTAGAAAAAGAGGGAGGTTGTCTGATAGGAAATACTACGCTCGAAACCGTAGGTGTGATACCTGAATTTCATGAAGTATTAAAAAATATCATGAATGAGTGGACAACCGCTCTGAAAGAAATTTTTATGACCCAGAAAGACCCGGAAACGGCATTCAAACTGGCTCAGCTAACCATTATGGAATTTGAAGGTGCAGTCATGTTTTCAAAACTGTATGGTGATAAACAGTATCTCTATGATGCTTTTAACCGTTCTATGCTGAAATTAAAATAAGCAAGAAATAGAGAACCAAGTCCATTATATTTTTTTCGGATAAAGAAACGAACGTTTGGTATAATATATCATTGAAGATTTTAATAGTGCGTTAACAGGTAATAGGTCAGGGAACGTGCCGTGTACGTTCCCATGATTTTCATCATTAAATCTTACAATCATGACAAAACCAGAACTACAACAAGCCTTGAAAGAACGTTTCGGCAAACTTGCCAATGAAACCGAAAGCATAGAAGAAACTCAGTTTTTTGCTCCTATTGGTGAAAAATGGTCAGTTGCTGAAAACATGCTGCATCTTACACAATCAGCCAAAGGTTTTAATCAGGGATTAGCTTTTCCGAAGGAAGTATTAGTCAGACAATTCGGTAAGATTGACCGTCCGAACTTAGATTATGATGGGGTAGTAAACGCTTACCTGACTATCTTAGGTACAGGTATCAAAGCCAGTGGTGCATTTGTTCCGATTCTACCCGAAAACCCATCAAAAACGATTCTGATTAACAGTTTCGTTAAACATCACGAAATACTGGCCAATTATTTAGACGAATGGTCAGAAACAGAATTAGATGAAATTGTTATCAGGCATCCTGTTTTAAAACTCATGACAATCCGGGAAATATATTATTTTATGCACTATCACATTGGGCATCATCATAAAGCTATTCTGAAAGGTTTATGATAATTGTATCACGATTTTTCAAATCGTCGTTTCATAGTAATAGATAAAAAACTACTTAATCTTGTGTGATAGTCCACCTAAAGATTTAAAAAATCGTGATACGGTATAACCTACTCAAAACACTATCAAACATATTCAGTGCTTATCTCCCAAAAGATTTTTATATTTGTCTGGTGATTAAATTTAAACTATCGGTATTAAAATAAATCTAATACACGTACGTTTGTTTAAGCAGGTTTTTTATAAAAAATCACATAACATGAAAAAGAAAATTGGGTTGGTTTTGAGTTTGCTGGTAGGATTGGGTTTTCTCTCTCTCCCATCATTTGCTATAACTGATGATCAGCCCGAAACCTCAATAAAAAGATTAGCAGGTTATGGTATTGGTGATGCCGTTGCCGATTTCAAATTAAAGAATGTAGATGGAAAAACGGTTTCTTTAAATGATTTCGCATCGGCCAAAGGCTTTATTGTAGTTTTTATCTCTAATCATTGTCCATTCTCCAAATCTTACGAAGACCGTGTAATTGCTATTGATAAAAAATATGCCTCACAAGGCTATCCGGTTATTGCTATTAACCCGAACGACCCCGAAGCTTATGAAGAAGACTCTTTTGTAAATATGCAGGCAAGAGCCAAAGAGAAGGGTTATACTTATCCATATCTGACCGACAATACCCAAACTATTACCAAAGCATTTGGTGCCATGCGTACCCCTCATGCTTTCGTATTGAATAAAGAAAACGGCAAAATAATAGTACATTATATTGGTGCAATTGACGATAACCCCCAAGACCCTGTCAATGTAACCAAGCATTATGTAAGCGATGCTGTAAATAGTTTACTATTGGGAAAACCTGTGGTAACCCCTACTACCAAAGCCATTGGTTGTGCTATTAAATGGAAAACCTGATAAGATTGATTAATTGAAGTAATATTTTGCCATCTGCTTTTTTCAGGTGGCTTTTTTGTTTTTTATTCCCGAACTTTACGAAAATTTCTATAATAGATTTATGAGCAATAAACTCCCTTTGGTATTTCCTCCTGAACGCATGGAGAAACTCATGGCTTTCGACCGATTATTGACCATTATGGATGAGTTAAGAGAGCAATGTCCGTGGGATAAAAAACAGACTATGGATACCTTGCGCCATCTGACTATTGAAGAAACTTATGAACTATCTGATGCGATTTTAGAGAAAGACCTGCCCGAAATAAAAAAGGAATTGGGAGATATAATGCTGCATCTGGTTTTCTATGCAAGAATTGCCTCTGAAACCGGAGATTTTGATGTAGCCGATGTGTTACATGGTATCTGTGATAAACTAATTTCTCGCCATCCTCATATCTATGGCGATGTAAAAGTAGAAAACGAAGAGCAGGTGAAGCAAAACTGGGAACAACTGAAACTAAAAGAGGGCAATAAATCGGTATTAGGTGGGGTACCACAATCTTTACCTGCTTTGGTAAAAGCCATGCGCATACAGGAAAAAGCCAGAGGGGTAGGTTTTGACTGGGAAGAAAAAAGTCAGGTATGGGGCAAGGTAGAAGAAGAAATGCAGGAATTTAAAGAACTATTCAATGCTGAAAAAGAAGAGGTGATAGATGCCGAAAAAGCTGAGGCTGAATTTGGTGACTTGTTATTTTCTTTAGTAAACTATGCCCGGTTTATTAACCTGAATCCTGAAACAGCCTTAGAGCGTACCAATAAAAAGTTTATCAAGCGTTTTCAATACCTTGAACAAAAAGCCAAAGAAGCCAATAAAAACCTGAAAGATATGACATTGGCTGAAATGGATGTGTTTTGGGAAGAAGCCAAACGCATTTAGTTTAAAATGATTCTTTTTCACAAATACTGCGTTACCAAAATCCTCATTTAGCTATGCTAAACTCCGGTTTTGGTTCCTTGTCTTTGTAAAAAATAATGCATTTTAATTCATAAAGTTTAATTTTAACAGTTTTAAATTAGCAACTAATTGCCCAGAATACTTGCCATCGATTACGGAGCCAAACGTACAGGTTTAGCTGTAAGCGACCCTTTGAAAATTATTGCTTCGGCTTTAGAAACTGTACCCAGCGAAACGCTGATTGCGTATCTGAAAAAATATACTCAAGCAGAGGAAGTAGAAGCCTTTGTAGTAGGAATGCCCAAAAATCTGGATGGCTCTGATACACATGGAACAAGCTTTGTGAACCGATTGATTGAAGAACTGAAAATACATTTTCCGGATATACCTGTTCATTTGCAAGATGAGCGATTTACTTCAAAAATGGCAGTTCAGACCATGATTGCCGGAGGAATGAAGAAAAAAGACAGACAAGTGAAGGGCAACATTGATAAAATAAGTGCTGTGATTATATTGCAGGGTTTTATGGGTATATAACTTTTAGATTATTAGTAGAAAAACTTATGATTAAACATATTCTTTTAATGGATGGACCCGATGCCAAAGGTCTTATTTTTCTGGTAACAAGTGTACTATACAAAAACGAATGTAATATTTTATCGCAAGACGAGTATGTAAGTCCTGACGGACAGTTTTTTATGCGTACAGAATTTGTAGCTCCGCAGGAATTAGACCCTGAGAAAGTACTGAAAGACCTGAGAGAGAATATTCTTTCTACAGCTATTAATCTGAGGATAAATCCTAAAAAGAAAAAAGATATAGTAGTGCTATGCACCAAAGAGCATCATTGTTTATCCGATTTGTTGATTCGTTATAATTTCGACGAATTAGATGCCAATATCTTGGCTGTTGTAAGTAATTATAATGTTCTTCAACCTTTGGTGAGTAAATTCGGGATTCCATTCCATTATGTAAGCCATGAGCATAAAACCCGTGAACAACATGAAGAAGCAATCTTACGTACCTTAGAGATTTACCAACCTGAGTATGTGGTCTTAGCCAAATACATGCGTATTCTTTCACCCGAATTTGTGGCAAATTATGCCAATAAAATAGTCAACATACATCATTCTTTCTTACCTGCCTTTATTGGAGCAAACCCCTACCGTCAAGCCTATGAAAGAGGTGTAAAAATCATAGGGGCAACCGCCCATTTTGTGAATAATCATTTAGACGAAGGGCCAATTATTGCCCAGAATATTAAAGACGTTGACCATAAATACACTTACCTTGATATGGCACGTGATGGCAAAGAAGTAGAAAAATCAGTACTGACCCAAGCCTTGAAGCTGGTCTTTAATGACAGGGTTTTTATTTATGGGAATCGGACTGTGATATTGTAGATAGTCTTGAACTGTGATTGACCCGCGCGGCGTCCGCTGATTTTATGATTTCACTGATTTTCAGAGGTAGAATAAACTGTATTTTGATTAAAATTAATGATTGCTTATGCTAATTTCATGAACTAATCAGCGAAATCAGCGGACGCCGCGCGGGTCAATCAGCTAAAACGGTACACCATCGCGGCATAGTTCAGACAATAAAAGTTCAGACAATTAGACATATCACTTCCTCACAATAGCCAACTGCACACGGCGGTTTTGTGCTTTGCCTTCTTCTGTATCGTTGGTAGCAATCGGTTTGGTCTCGCCATAACCTACACTCGTTACACGTGCCGCCTGAATCTTTTTGGAAAGCAGGTATTTTCTTACAGCTTCTGCCCTATCCTGCGATAGTTTCAGGTTACTTTCATTAGAACCCACATTATCTGTATGTCCTTGAATCTCTATAGCCAGATTAGGGTTTTCTTTCATAGTATCAACAATTCTGTCTAATTCAGGATAAGAATCGGGGCGCAAAGTAGCTTTAGCATATTCAAAGAAGATATTGTTTAATGGTAACTCTACTCCTACCTCTATTGCTGCCACTATTATATTATCGTTTTTTATTTCCTTATGCACTTCTACCTTTGTCAGGTCTATAAATTTTTCAATACCTATAGAGCCTGGTGCTTCGGCTCTATAGCTATACTTAGCTCCATAAGGTAACACAATCTTATATTCTTGTGTAATTGGGTTAACATAGGCTTCTCCTTCATCACCGTCAGGTAGCACTTTATAAATCACCTTAGCATCCGGAATAGGCTTTCCGGTTTTACTATCTACTACTCTACCACTCACAATTACCACAGGCGTTGGGGCAAGGCTATTGGGGTCAATAGGTGTGCCGCCATCATCTAAACTCTTTTGCTCTGCAGATTTATCAGTAGAAGTTTGAACCCCTGCAACTACAGGTGCTTCTTTTTTCTCTTCACGTAGTTTAAAACGAACAATATCGCCTTTGCCTACCGAGTTTTTCTTGGTACTTACATAAGCATATTCTCCCGAGGCAGCTACCGAAAAAGAATACTCATTGGCATCAGTATTTACCTTATCCCCCAAATTTACAGGTTTCGACCACTTCGTCCAGCTTCTGTCTTTGCGTTTGGCTACCCATATATCAGTGCCTCCTAATCCTCCTTCTTTTCTGTCTGAAGCAAAGTATAAAGTATAGTTATCTGAGGCCAGAAAAGGCGTTGTTTCAGTACTTCCGGTATTAATATCAGCCCCTAAGCTCTCAGGTTTCGACCACTTGCCGTCTCTTCCTAAAAAACATACATAAAGATTATCTTCTTTTGAGTTCTTCTTTTCACTAAACGCCAGTATCAAGGTTCTTCCATCGTTCGATAAGCAGGCTGTCAGGTATTGCCCTTTGCAGATTTCATCAAACTTCGGAATCACGATCTGCTCTGGCTCCGACCATCCGGTTTTTGTTCTTTTGCACATAGATATACCTGCCATATTATCTCTACGACCATTATGATAGACCCCTGAAATCAGAATCTTATTCCCATCGGGTGTAATGCTGAACAAATCGTTGTATTGGTCTTTGTTAATGGTGTTGGGCATCCGGCGGGCAATTGTCCAGTTGCCATCATCTCTCTTTTCCGAGTACCATACATCCTGGCTACCTTTTGTACCAAAACTGTTAGAAGGATGGCTAACCCTTACAAAATACAGCGTTTTATCGTCGGGTGAGATAATAGGATTCAACTCATTAAACTCGGTATTGATGGCAGAACCCAATTGCTCAAGCGTTTGTGCCTTTGCAAAAAAAGAATTCAGTACAGCTAATAAAAGGATACTATAACGCATAGTTTTGTTGGTAGTCGGTATGGCAAATGTAATCTTTATGTATCAATTCTTCAATGTTTGATACTATTGACTTCAAAAATAATTGCTTACAAATAACGCAATCTCTCTGCCAAAATGTATGATTTTAAAAAAAAATCGTTTAAAATCCTTACTTTTGCAATTCCAATTTGTAATGACAGCGAATAAAATTCGTCGGCTAAAGAAACAAGGGTTTTTACATTCATTGTCGGACTTAAGTCCGACACATATTATAAAATAACTCCTTTGTTATCTTAGACACCGACCGCAACGGCGGGCCGTTTTATTCTGTGAATAACTATCAGACAATACGAAATCCATTTTTGAATGACAGTCAATCAAATTTTTGATTCTTTTGATAATCTGCGGGTCTTGATTATAGGTGATGTAATGATAGACTCTTATATATTCGGAAAAGTAGAAAGAATTTCACCGGAAGCTCCTATACCGGTAGTAAATGTAAAGCGCAAAGAGATACGTCTGGGAGGCGCAGGTAACGTAGCCATGAATATAAAGTCTTTAGGAGCTACGCCTGTTTTATGTTCAGTAATCGGGGCAGACCCTGAAGCGAAAGATTTAATTGAATTATTAAAGAACAGTGCTTTACCTGTTGACGGTATTATACAAAGCCCGAACAGGGTAACAACCGTAAAGCAGCGGATTATGGCAGGGTCGCAGCATGTGGTAAGAATAGATTCTGAAATGGATACGCTTATCAACGCAGATGAAAGAAGCCAGTTAATAGAAAGAGCCAAAACGCTGATTCCATCGTGCAATGTAGTGATTTTTGAAGATTATGATAAAGGTGTTTTAGACCAGCAAAGTATTCAGGAGATTGTGGCTTTTGCCAGGCAACACCAGATACCTACTATTGTTGATCCCAAAAAGCGTAACTTTACCCATTATCAGGGAACAGACTTGTTTAAACCAAATCTGAAAGAACTGAAAGAAGGCCTGAAAATAGATTTCAATGCCGATAAGTTAGAAGACATTAAAGCAGTAGTGGCCGAAGCAAAAAAAACATTAGGTGTTAATGGTATTTTTCTGACACTCTCTGAGAGAGGTGTTTTCATTGATTTTCAAGGCGAAGTGCATCATGTAGCAGCACATTTAAGAAGCATTACTGATGTGTCGGGGGCAGGTGATACAGTAGTAAGTATAGCCGCTATCTGTTTAGGACTGAAATTGTCGCCAAAAACTATTGCAGAATTATCAAATTTAGGAGGAGGTCTGGTTTGTGAATCAGTGGGTGTTGTGCCGATTGAGAAAACAAAATTAAGGGCAGAGTACCAGAAGAATAACCCATAAGAAAACGCTAAGGGCGTATAGATACGCCCTTAAAATATAGGCAAAAGATTCTCTGTACTTGCTTTATACAAAAACAGGCATAAAGGAGAATATGATATGTGAGTAAAATTTTTTTGACTACAATACATATAAGCAAAATTATCTTACATAAGGTCTGTAATAAGGTAATGTTGGTTTGGTTTTCTTGGTTAAAGAAAAAACGACAACTCCCACAGCTACAGCAGCGATTCCGAATAAAACTCCCTTTTTCATGGTTGTATAAGATTTGTTTAAATAATAGATGATTCTATAACTGATAAACGTAAGAACCGAACAAAACGTTGTGATAAACACTTAAAAATTTCTTAAAAATTTATTTAATGGTAAATTTTCTTTTTTTATCCTATACAATTAGTAGATAATAGCGAAAATTGCCCGAAAATTTAGCAGTATATAATTGTTTACTACTTATCGCTTTGTTAGAGAAGAGCAAATCTAAAAGAGAACGAAAAATAAAAAATTTTAAGTTTTTAAGACTAATTTAAGCATTTTTAATTTATATTGTATTAAAAGAATAATTAATTAAATTATAGCAAGTTTTGAGCCAGAAAATAGGTTTAGTCATGCGTTCCACAGGTTCCTGGTATGAAGTTCGTACCGAGGAGGGACATATTTTGCAATGTCGGCTAAAGGGAAAGTTTAAAATCAAAGATTTAAAGGTAACAAACCCTATTGCTGTGGGTGATAAAGTAGCGTATGAGATTGAGAATGAAACTGAAAATACAGCTATTATCTACGATATACTTCCCCGAGAAAATTATATTATCCGCCAATCGGTACATAAAACGGCACATGGTCATTTATTAGCTACCAATCTCGATCAGGCGATACTGATTGCCACACTAACTTTTCCGAGAACCTCACTGGGTTTTATTGACCGCTTTCTTGTTACAGCCGAATCGTTCCGTATTCCTACAGTGCTGGTCTTTAATAAACTGGATATTTTAGATGATGAAATGATAGCTTATCAGGAAGCACTTGCCGACCTATACGAAAGCCTTGGATATAAATGTTTGTTTACCTCAGCCATTAATAATATTGGGGTAGATACTTTCAACGAGTTGCTGAAAGGGAAAGTAACATTGCTATCCGGTCATTCGGGTGTTGGTAAATCTACTTTAGTGAATGCCATTGCGCCTGATTTAGATTTACGTACTTCCGAAATTTCAACCTTTGCTAATAAAGGGGTACATACTACCACTTTCGCAGAAATGTTTGAAATAAACCCTGAGACTTTTATCATTGATTCACCTGGTATCAAAGAATTAGGACTGGCAGATATGGAAAAAGAAGAAATCAGCCATTACTTTCCTGAAATGCGGGAATTGTTAAATGAATGTCGTTTTCACAACTGCCTGCACATTGATGAACCCAAATGTGCCGTCAAAGATGGTGTAGTAGAAGGCACGATTGCTGAGAGCCGATATAGTAGCTATCTGAGTATGGTATTGGGTGAGGATAATCGAAAATAAACTTGTGGCTCATGTGGTGCGAGCATCTTGCTCGCAGTTGGTTTATCAACTAACCAGTAGGCTATCTATTAACACTATTCTTCCTTCCTTAATTGCTTTAACGGCGAACGAGACGTTCGCCCCACAATAAGCATAATCCCCAACACTACAGCCACACTCAATATACTCCCTGCAAAAACATCTCTTGGAAAATGTTGAAATAAATATACTCTTGAATACCCTATTAACATTGCCAGACCCAGCCATAAAAAACCAAGTGCATTGTTTCTGGCTACCAGCATAAAAAAACAGGCAAAAGCAAAACCTGTAAATGTATGCCCCGACGGAAAACTCTGCCAATGATGTATTTCCAGACCTCTGACAAGATGAATGGCTCGCCCGCTATTTTCATAGACCTCCATAGGTCGTGGCAGATTAAAAATATTTTTCAACCCAACTGATATAATTCCTTTGGTAATCCAAATAATTATAAGCATTATTGCTTTGTTTTTTACGTCTTTTTTTCCGCTGAAATATTGGTATAGGTACACCAGTAAAGGTATCAACCAGAAGCCATCTTCACCTAAAAGCGTAATCAACCAAAAGAAAGTATCAAGAGAAGGGCTATGATGCCTATTGACCCAGAACGTCATTTCAGTAGGCGAGAAAGCTATCTGTAAACAGGCCAGAATAATCAACCACAGGAAGAACAGGATAAAAAACGCACGATGATTTCTAAGAATTTTAAGCATTTTCTCTAAAAACTTTCTTAATTCCAAAATTAGCAGTAAATTTGCAACCTTTCTGTAAAAACGTGAGCAAGGTAATATCAAAATATGACATTCATATTCAGGGCCTCGAAAATAATAAGCAATACACTTATGAGTTTGAAGGAGGTAATGAATTTTTCGAGTTTTTTGAACAGGATATTATTACAAGCGGTCATTTTAAAGCCGAGGTAGTACTTGATAAAAACTCGGCTCTTATGCAATTGTCTTTTGATATTGAAGGAGTAGTAGAACTGACGTGTGATCGTTGTCTGGAACCTTTCGAGGAACCTATTCATTTAAAAGAAAAATATATCTATAAATTTGGAGACCGACACGAAGAAATCACCGACGAAATAGAGATTATTCCCCAACATACCGCAACTATTAACCTTGCCCAGCACATGTATGACTTTATCGGGGTTTCGCTTCCAATGAAGAAATTACACCCCCGGTTCAGAAATGAAGAAGACGACGAGGACGATAAATTTATATATTCGACAGACGAAGGAGCAGAAGAAGATGAAAAAAAAGAAGAGCATATAGACCCACGTTGGGCGGCTCTCTTATCGCTGAAGAATCCGAAAGAAGGACAAAATTAAGATAAATATAAGTACAAAAAATATTAATGCTGGCTTGGGAAAGACGGTGTTAGTTTAATTCATCAGAACAATGGCACATCCAAAACGAAGACATTCGACAACAAGAAGAGATAAACGTAGAACACACGATGCTTTATCAACAAAGGCATTGGCAGTAGATGCCACTACAGGTGAAATTCACCTACGTCATCGTGCGCACGTATTTGAAGGAAATTTATATTACAAAGGTAAATTAGTGGTTGAAAGCTACGAAAAAGCATAAGATTTTTCGTAAATTACTTGATTCCGGTATTTTTGAATAAGGTAAAACCTTGCTGATATTCCGAAACAAGCAAACATTTATTCACTAAAGCCATTCCTTTATGAAAATTGCCGTTGATGTTATGGGAGGAGATTTTGCTCCCAAAGCCATTATCGAAGGTGCCGTAATAGCTGCTAACCATTTGCCTGAAGGTACGAAACTCGTATTGGTAGGCAAGCAGGGAGTGATGTTAGATATTTTACGAACGTTAAAATATCCTGCTCATGCTATTGAAATGGTTAATGCCGATGACATTATCGAGATGAGTGAGCATCCTACAAGAGCATTTTCTCAAAAACCCAATTCCAGCATTGGAGTTGGGTTTAAACTTTTAAAAGAAAAGCAGGTAGATGCTTTTTGTAGTGCAGGGAATACAGGCGCCATGATGGTAGGGTCGCTGTTTACATTAAAAACAGTAGGCAATATCCAACGCCCTCCTATTGCCGGCTTTTTCCCTCTGAAAAATGGTGGTTACAGCCTTATGCTCGACATAGGTGCCAACGCTGACTGTAAACCGGAAGTATTAGCCGAGTTTGCAGAGTTAGGTTCGTTATACGCCAAATTCTCATTTGGTATCGAACGTCCTAAAGTAGCTTTGCTGAATATCGGCGAAGAAGAACAAAAAGGGTCAACCGTTGTTCAGGCAGCTTATCAGTTATTAAAAATCAGCAAAAAAATAAACTTTATCGGTAATGTAGAAGGTCGTGATTTGTTTGATGGCAAAGCAGACGTGATAGTTACAGAAGGTTTTACAGGAAACGTGATTTTTAAAATGGGCGAGTCGTTGTATGACTACGCAGCAGAACAAGGCATTAAAGACCCGTTGATTGACCGCATGAACTACGAAGTAGGCGGCGGAAGCCCGATTATTGGTATCAAAGGTAATGTGATTGTGGCACATGGTATCTCAAGCCCTGAAGCCATCAAAAACATGATTCTTCTGGCCAAGCGTCAGGTGGACTCAAAAGTAACCGAGCAAATAGTAGAAGCATACGAAAATAGATAAGCCCGTAATCTGTAAGATTACAGGCTTATTTTTTATTAATTAATAATACTTTTCATACTGATAAACTAACCCCAGTAACGAAAAGAAATCTGAATTTCTCCTTCTGTTTGGGGTTGGAAAAAATTGTACAATGAAACTTAGAGCAGCTATCACAGGTGTTCATGGCTATTTGCCAGAAGATATTTTGACTAACGAAGACTTATCTAAGATTGTAGAAACCAGTGATGAGTGGATAACCACCCGAACAGGTATCAAAGAACGCCATATACTTAACAAAGAATTAGGCACCTCTCATATGGCTTCTGAAGCAGTTAGAGGTCTCCTCAAAAAAACCAATACCCAGCCCGAAGAAGTAGATTTAGTAATATGTGCAACGGTAACACCAGACTATATGTTTCCGTCAACAGCCAATCTGGTTTGTACCCAGGTGGGGATACCTACTATTGGTAGTTTCGATATTCTGGCTGCTTGTTCAGGTTTTCTGTATGCCCTTTCTATTGGTTCACAATTCATCGAATCGGGCAGATATAAAAAAGTAATTATTATCGGGGCAGATAAAATGTCTGCTATCATAGATTATACCGACCGCACCACCTGCGTATTGTTTGGTGATGGTGCCGGAGCCGTGATGCTTGAGCCTACAACCGAAGAAAATGGGCTGATGGATTTTCTGCTTCGTTCTGACGGAACAGGAGAAAATCACTTGATTATGAAAGGTGGTGGAAGCCGCTTCCCTGCTTCTCATGAAACTGTTGACCAACGTTTACATTATATTCATCAGGAAGGGCCGTCTGTATTCAAATTTGCCGTAACCAATATGGCTGATATATCGGCAGAAATCATGGAGCGTAATAAGCTGACCGGAGACGATATTGCCTGGTTAGTACCACATCAGGCTAATAAGCGTATCATTGATGCCACTGCCCGCCGTATGGGCATTGGTGATGAAAAAGTAATGCTGAATATACAGAAATACGGAAACACAACTGCCGGAACTATACCGCTTTGCCTTTTTGATTATGAAAAACAATTGAAAAAAGGTGATAATCTGATTTTAGCGGCTTTTGGTGGCGGCTTTACGTGGGGTTCTGCCTATATTAAATGGGCGTACTAAAAAAGTAAAAGCAATCATAACACTATTCTAACACAACGCAGTAAAATGAAAAAATTACTGATACTAACAATAACCTTATTAGGGTTACAATCCACATTTGCCCAGCAGATGAGGGTAGTTGAGCAATATTCATTAGGCTATGGTTTTGACAAAAAAACGTCAGTACCGACATTTATGTATAGTCAAACCTTGGTAATGGGTAAAAAAAATAGCTTTGCTATTGGTACAGGTTTCAGAGTTACCTCTTTCTTTGCTAAAGGTAAAACCTATACAGGTACAGAGGCTAAAAATGAGAAAGTAAGTTTTATTCCTTACCCACGTGCCAATGTAAATACCTTTAACATTCCGCTTATTCTGGAGTTTCAGGCAAAAAAAGTATTGATAGGTGCCAATATTGATTTAATAGGATTCGCTTTTGGTAAAACAAGAGATTCTTTGACTATAAAAAACAACAGTGGCCAAAAATTAGACTCACTGAGTGCTTCTCCGCCACGCCTGAATTTAGCCTTGGGGGGTAGAGGAACAACCACTAATCAGGTTTATATTGGTTTCAGACCACAGGAAGAATTTACAATTAAAGTAGGTGTAAACTTCTTATTCACCCAGTATAACGCACGCTATCGCAGAAACGGTAAAGATGTAGAGTTCGGACGTTTCAAATACGATGTTCCACTAATGCCTTTTGTGAGTCTGGTCTTTAATTTTGAACGATAAATATATTTTGACAATTAAGTTTGAATACTAATTAGTAATGGCAACAACAGCAGATTTTAGAAATGGCCTTTGTCTGGATTGGAACAATGACCTTTATACAATTGTAGAGTTTCAACACGTAAAACCTGGTAAAGGTCCGGCTTTTGTGAGAACAAAACTAAGAAACCTACGCACCGGAAGAGTAATTGATAATACTTTTAACTCTGGTGTAACAGTTACAACGGCACGTATAGAAAAAAGACAATATCAATTTCTTTATAAAGACGAAACAGGTTTCAATTTTATGGAAACCGAAACATTTGAACAGGTAAATATTGAAGATAAACTGGTTCCACAAGCCGACCTGCTAAAAGAAGGTCAACAAGTAGATATTCTGGTTCATGCTGAAACTGAAACTATTTTAAGTGTAGAATTACCTGCTTATGTAGAGTTAAGAGTAACTTATACAGAGCCCGGTGTAAAAGGCGATACTGCTAACAGCCCATCGAAACCGGCAACTGTTGAAACAGGAGCAACTATAAAAGTACCTCTTTTTATTGAAAACGACGAATTGATTCGTGTAAATACAAGTACTTACGAATACGATTCAAGAGTAAAAGAGAAATAAAATACTAATAACAGACGACATCGCATTGTGCAGAAATAGGGAGTGAATAAAATTGATTTAAGAATTTTTTAATTCTGAAATCAAACGTGAGCGTTCCGGATTTCTTTGTGGGTGTCGTCTTTATGTTTACTTTTGTAGGAGCATAACCCCACCCCTTCCCCTCCCCAACTGTGGAGAGGGGAGAAAAAATAAAAGTCCCTTTCCCCACTGTTGGGGAAAGGGATTTAGGGAAAGGGGTCTTAGTTATAAAAAAACTCCCGGAATCAGATAAACTAAAACTCAATTAGAAACGACAAATCTTTACCCTTCATGGAAACAAAAGACATTCAGAAACTGATAGACTTTATTGCACAATCAGGATTAGATGAAGTAAATATCGAAACATCGGAGTTAAAATTAGCTATTAAACGCTATTCAAACGTAGCACCTGTAGCCATTCAGCAAGCACCTGCACCTGTTATTCAGGCTCCTGTTTCTGCCCCAACACCCGCTGCAGTAGCACCTGTTACTCAACCTGCCGCACCTGCTGAAAAACCTGCTGCTGCCAGCGCAAGCAACCTCATTACCATTAAATCGCCAATGATTGGCACTTTCTATCGTTCTGCAGGCCCTGATAAGCCGTTTTTTGTAGAAGTAGGTGATGAAGTTTCATCAGGCAAAGTTGTTTGTATCATTGAAGCAATGAAACTATTCAACGAAATTGAATCAGAAGTATCCGGAAAAATTGTAAAAATATTGGTTGATAACGCCTCACCTGTTGAGTTTGACCAGCCATTGTTCTTAGTAGAGCCTTGATAGGCCTGACTTATAGAATAAGTTTCATAACATTTTTCTGCAAAGTTTGTTAATTGATTCAATAGCCGAAAACGCTTACAATTCCTAATTGAAACTTTATGTTCAAGAAAATACTTATAGCCAACCGTGGCGAAATTGCCCTGAGAATCATCAGAACCTGTAAAGAGATGGGCATAAAAACCGTGGCTGTTTATTCAACTGCCGACCGCGACAGTTTACACGTACGTTTTGCCGATGAAGCCGTTTGTATTGGCCCCGCTGTAAGCAAACAATCGTATCTGAATATTCCGAATATTATCTCTGCTGCCGAAATCACCAATGCCGATGCGATACATCCGGGCTATGGTTTCTTGTCAGAGAATGCCGAATTTTCAAGAATCTGTGCCGAATACGGTATCAAGTTTATTGGTGCTACTGCCGAGCAAATCAATTACATGGGTGATAAAGCTACGGCTAAAGCTACCATGAAAGACTCAGGAGTACCTGTTATTCCGGGGTCAGAAGGTTTGTTAGAATCAGTGGAAGAAGGCAAGAAAATAGCCAAAGAAATCGGGTATCCGGTTATTGTGAAAGCAACTGCCGGAGGTGGTGGTCGTGGGATGCGTATCATCAAAGACGAAAGCGAGTTTGAAAAAGCCTGGGACGATGCCAAAATGGAATCAGGAGCCGCTTTCGGGAATGATGGTCTATATTTAGAGAAATTTGTAGAAGAACCCCGCCACATCGAGATTCAGGTAGTGGGCGACCAATATGGTAAAGTATGCCACTTATCAGAACGTGATTGTTCTATTCAACGCCGCCATCAGAAATTAGTAGAAGAAACTCCATCACCGATTGTTTCGCAGGAATTACGTGAGAAAATGGGTGAGGCAGCTATCAAAGGTGCTGCGGCTATTGGTTATGAAGGAGCAGGAACTATCGAGTTCCTGGTAGATAAACACGGCAAATTCTATTTCATGGAAATGAATACCCGTATTCAGGTAGAACATCCGATTACAGAAGAAGTAACCGATTTCGATTTAATTAAAGAGCAGATAAAAGTAGCGGCTGGTGTACCAATTTCAGGAAAAAATTACTTCCCGAAATTGTATGCGATGGAGTGCCGTATCAATGCCGAAGATCCGGGCAATAATTTCCGTCCATCACCGGGTAAAATCACTAATCTGCATTTACCGGGTGGGCACGGCGTGAGAGTTGACAGCCACGTGTATGCAGGCTATACCATTCCGCCAAACTACGACTCTATGATTGCTAAGCTAATCGTAACTGGTCAATCAAGAGAAGAAGTAATTACCCGTATGAAACGAGCCTTGCAGGAGTTTGTAATTGAGGGTGTAAAAACTACCATTCCATTCCATATTAAACTCATGGAAGACGAGCAATTTAAATCGGGTCATTTTACCACCAAGTTTTTAGAAAGTTTCGATTTTAGTGATTTATAAAAAAAAGGTCCTCAAACGAGGGCCTTTTTTTGTACACTGTCTCCTAAAATTTACAATCAATTGAATAATGAATGATGAGATTATTACTTTCCAGTCAACTACTTCCAGCCCCCTCCCAACGCCTTATAAATATTTACTTCGGCATTCAATTGTTTTTTCTTAATCTCCATCAATTCCATTTTTGCTTCTAAAGCCTCTCTTTGTGTCAATAAAACCTCGGTATAATCGGCTCGTGCTGATTTGAAAAGGTTATTGGAAATTTCGATAGAACTACTCAGAATTTCTACCTGATTGGCCTTTGTGGCATAACTCTCAGAGTAATTTTTATTACCTGCCAATTGGTTGATTACTTCCAGATGTGCGTTCAGTACTGTCTGTTCATATTTATAAACTGCCTGAATCTGCTTTTCGTTGGCATTATAATAATTGGCTTTAATCGCATTTTTGTTGATTAAAGGAGCAATCAAATCACCCAGCACATTAACCGCAATAGATTTAGGATTAATGAGATAAATAGGATTAAATGCCTGCAAACCAATACCTGCCCGAAGCGTGATATTAGGATAAAAAGCGGCTTTGGCCACAGCAATATCCAATTTCGCCGCCTCTAATTCCTGCTCTGCCTGACGAATATCGGGGCGATTGCTCAATAACTGTGAGGGAATCCCGGCAGAAATCTTCAAAAACTGAATATCATTCAAATTGGCAGAATTACGCTTGACAGGCTGAGGGTTTCTTGCTACTAAGAAATTGATTCGGTTTTCGGTTTCTACAATCTGCTGTTGAATCTCATATTTAAGATTTTCGGTATTTAATACCTGTGCCGTAAACCGATTCACTGCCAACTGGTTGACACGTGCAGCCGCTTTCTGTACCTTTACCATTTCAAGCGCATCTTTCTGAAGTGCAATATTCTGCTGTACGATTTCCAGCTGGTTATCTAATACCACCAGTTCATAATAAGAATTGGCTATCTCGGCAATAAGGTTTGTAACCACAAAGTTTCTACCTTCTATCCCAGACAAATAACGTTTTACGGCCGCATCTTTGGCATTATGCAATTTTTTCCAGACGTCTATTTCCCACGAGAACGTACCCATAAGTGCCTGTTCACCAATATACTTAGGCAATTTATCTGTTCTTGTTTTCGCATCTTCTTCCGAAACGCCATTCCATGTATAATGTCCTGATTTTTCACCACCTAAACCTGCTGTTAAAAAACCAAACGGCTGATACTCCCCTTTTCTTGCCATGATTTCGTTGCGGCTGATTTCGATTTCATGAAGCATCATATTCAACTCCTGGTTATTTTTGAGAGCTTCATCAATCAGGGCGGCAAGGTTACTATCATTGAAATAATTCCTCCAAAGAATATTTTCAGCTTTAGTAGTATCTCCGCTGATTTCGAATTTGTCCGGCAATGAGTTGGTAACTGTTTTAGTTGGCAAATTTTCTACCTTACAGCTACCCAACGCAATAATCAGAGCCAGAAAGACACTATACCTTTTTATTCTTTTGTTCTTCATTTTGTTTCAGAATTTTTGAAATTAACTTTCTAAGTCTACTTTGTTCACCAATTTCCGTTTGTCTTTCTACCAGGTCTTCGCTCAGTGTTACTACAGCTTCGTCATTAATCAATTTTTTCCCATCAATCAATTTGCCAAAAATATAGTACAACCCAGGCACAATTAAGACCCCGAAAATTGTTCCGAACAGCATCCCGCCCATAGCAGATGAGCCAATGGTTTTATTACCTACTGCACCGGCACCATGCGCCCTGACCAGTGGTATCAAACCTGCAATAAATGCAAAGGAAGTCATCAGGATAGGTCTGAAACGTGCTTTTGCTCCCTCAATAGCGGCATTAAGTACTGTCAAACCTTCGTTGCGCTTTTGTATGGCAAACTCTACAATCAACACAGCATTTTTCCCTAAAAGACCCGTAAGCATAATTAAACCAATCTGGGCAAATACGTCATTACTCAAACCCATGCCTTTTAATAGCAGAAAAGAGCCGAATATACCCGGAGGTAAGGATAGGATAACAGCCAAAGGCATGATAAAGCTTTCGTATTGTGCCGCCAAAACCAGATAAACGAAAAATACCACCACCATGAAAATGATAATTGCTTCATTTCCCCGACGGGCTTCATCGTACGATAAGCCTTCCCATGCTATATCATAGCCTTTAGGTAAGGTAGATTCAGCTACTTCACGAATCGCCTTAATGGCATCACCCGACGTATAACCCGGAGCAGGTACTCCATTGATAAGCGCCGATGTATATAAGTTATATCTGGAAATCTCGTTAGGCCCCTGTGTTTTTTTGATGCTCATAAAAGCTGAATAGGGTACCATTTCACCTTTGTCATTTTTTACAAACATGTTCAGAATATCTGAGGGGTCTTTTCTGAAATCAGGGTCAGCCTGCGTATAAACTTTGTAATAATTATTAAATCGTACAAAGCCTTGCTCGTAGGTACTACCAATCATAATATTCAGGTTTTCCATGGCTGCACCCACCGAAACCCCTTTTTGCATAGCTAATACATTATTTACCTGTATTTCGTATTGTGGATAGTTGGCAGAATAAAAACTGAATAATCCGGTGAGTTCTTTTCGTTTTTTCAATTCCGCAACAAAGTCTCTATTTACCTCATCGAATTTCTGGTAATCTACTTCGCTACCTTTATCTAACAATCGAACCGCAAAACCTGATGAAGCACCATAACCCGGTACGGCTGGTGGCTCGAAATACTCAATAACAGCCCCGATATTTTTTGTTCTTTCTTCCAACGCCTCCATAATCTCTGTCACAGATTGCTTTCTTTCCGACCAGTCTTTGAGGTTGATTAAGCAAGTACCTGCATTAGAACCACGGCCTTCGGTCAGGATTTCATAACCCGCCATGGCTGTTACAGATTTCACGCCTTCGGTTTGTTTGGCTATTTTTTGTAATTCGAGCGAAATAGCGTTCGTCCGTTCAAGTGTAGTACCGGGAGGCGTTTGAATAATCGCATAAATTTGTCCCTGGTCTTCACCCGGTATGAAACCGGCAGGTAAAACAGTATTGACACCCATGATACCTACTGCAAAAATTATCAATACACCAAAGGTTACCACTCTACGATTGACAATTACAGTCAGCAATTTGGTGTATTTGCCCAGCAACCATTCAAATCTTTTATTGAACCAATCGATAAACCGATTGATAGGTGTCTTTTTCCGAGGCTGTCCATGTGTATTTTTCAGAATCATGGCACATAATACAGGTGTCAATGTAAGAGCCACCACTCCGGAAAGCACAATAGATGAGGCCATTATAATGGCAAATTGTCGATAAAGTACGCCTACCGGACCTGTCATAAATGCGACTGGTACGAATACAGCCGTCATGATTAAGGTAATGGCAATAATTGCCCCACTGATTTCTGTCAGTACTTTCTGTACAGCTTTAAATGGGGTTAAATGCTCTTCCTCCATCTTTACGTGAACTGCTTCAACTACCACAATGGCATCATCAACCACTACCCCGATAGCCAATACTAAGGCAAAGAGTGTAATAAGGTTGATACCAATCCCAAAAAACTGCATGAAAACAAATGCCCCAATTAAAGAAACGGGTACCGCTAACGTTGGAATCAGCGTAGAACGGAAATCGCCAAGGAAAAGGAATACCACCAATGAAACCAGTATAAAGGCCTCTACGAGTGTATGTAAAACTTGGTCAATTGAAGCATTTACAAAGCTTGACACATCATAGTTGATTTCGTAATCAACTCCCGGTGGAAAATTCTTTCTCAATTCTTCTAATTTTGCTTTCACATCAGCAATAATCTGATTGGAGTTACTTCCCGGATTTTGTTTTAAAACTAATGAAGCAGATGGGTAGCCATCTTTATTGGTGTAAATATCCACAAATTCACTCCCTACGTCCACCTTGGCCACATCTTTCAGTTTTAAAATTTCACCTTCCGAATTTGCTCTGATGATAATGTCTTTATATTGTTCAGGTTTATTAAACCACCCCTGATAAGTAAAAACGTATTCGAGCGATTGCGCTACCTTACCGGAACTTAAACCCACACGACCCGGACGACCCAACACGCTTTGTTCATCAATGGCTTTCAGTACGTCATCAGCAGAAATATTGTAAGCTCTCATTCTGTCAGGATTCAACCAGACACGAATGGCAAAGGCTCTGCTACCCACAATTTCAGAACGACCTACCCCGCTGATACGTTGTAATTCGGGAACCACCAGATTATCGGCATAGTTGAACAAAAACTTCTGGTCATACTCTTTATCTGTACTGAAAAAGTTGACGTACATCAACATACTTGGTTGTACAGGCGTAATAATAAGCCCCTCCCGCTGAACTAAAACAGGTAAGTTTGCCCAAACCTGGTCTACACGTGTTTTTACACGGGCAGCCGCAATAGTCGGGTCAATACCGGGTTCAAACACAATCTGTAAAGTAGCTTCGCTGGCACTGGTGGCATCTGACATCATGTATTGCATACCCGGTACACCATTGATGGCACGCTCCATGATGGTCAGCGTTGATTTTACCAGTACATCAGCGTTTGAGCCGGGAAACTCAATGAAAATATTTACCCGAGGCGGAGCTATTTCAGGAAACTGGGATATGGGGCGAGTGAAAATCGCCAATACTCCCAAAAAGACGATTGCCAGCGACATAGCTATTGCCAGGACTGGTCTTTTTATGAATTTACTAAACATTTTTTCTGCGTTTTGTCGATACCTTACTGATTGCGAATCGTCGCACTGTCTGAAACCAATAAGGCCGTCGATGAAATGAATAATTACTCTGCATGAAGATTTTTCAAGTCTTCAACAACCGCCCTGTAAGGTTTAAATTTAGTTTTGATATGGTCTCCGTTTTTAACTTTACGCAACCCCTCAACTATAATTTTATCATTTGGAGACAAGCCACTCGTAACCGTATAAATGTGAGGCATTTCAATTCCGGTTGTTATCTGTCTGGTTTGAACAGTACCTTTTTCATCTACCACAAACACAAATTTTTTATCTAAAATATCGAAAGTAGCTTCCTGAGGAATCAGAAGAACATTTTTAAGATAAGAAGGCAATAGAATTGTACCTGTTTCGCCGTGTCTTAAAATACCTTCCGGATTTGGGAATGTAGCCCGGAAAGCAATGTTTCCTGTTTCATTATTAAAATCTGCCTCAACCGTCTCAAAAAGACCATCATGGTTAAAAACCTCATTATTGGCCATCAGTAGCTTCACTTTCTGAGGTCCTTCTTTTTTGATACGGGTAGCATAGTCGAGATATTCTGCTTCCGGAACATTAAAATAAACCCAGAGTTTACTATTGTCAGAGAGTGTAGTGAGCAATTCTCCTTCATCTACCAGACTCCCCAAACGTATATGAAATCGGTCCATGATACCGCTAAAAGGCGCATTGACAGTAGTTAGCCCAAGGTGAGTACTTGATAATTTTAAGTCTGCTTTTTCACGGTCAAGTTTTGCTTTGGCCAAGGCCAGTTCTTGAGGTGATACCACGTTTTTGTCAGCCAGAATTTTGGTATTCTGGTACTCAATTTCAGCATACTCTACATCAGCTTTCGATTTTTCCATTTCTGCTTCATATATTAGAGGCATAATCTGAAACATCGGTTGTCCTTGTCTGACATGCTGGCCTTCATCAACAAATATTTTTTGCAGATATCCTCTTTCTAAAGAGCGCAGTTCGATATGATTGCTGGCCCGGATTTGACAGACGTACTCTTTATTAATAGAAGTATCAACCCTTATAGGGCTACTTACTACAAACTCAGACTCTTCTTCTTTTGTATGCTCAGCGTGGCTACAACCTGCCATATACAAAGCAGTGATTGCTAAAAAAATGATTGAATATTTCATGAATATTTTAAAAATAAGAATGGTAAAGCCTATTGATTGAAAGAAATTTCAAACTGAATAATGCCTTAAAAAATATAGATTTTTACTTACAGGATGTAAGAAACCAATTGACTAAATGGAATCTTCCAGGAATGGTGTAGTAAGAAAAAGGGAATAGTAATTCGTTTTTGAAGAGATAAATTAAAATTTATAAACGAACTCTCTAAGAAATTAAAGTTAAAACGTGAGATATGTAGCGGGAAACCGCTTTCTGTAGAATCATCTTCCGAACTTTCATCAGAAGAATCTACCTCTTCTCCGGCACTCAGGATTGATAAAAAATCGTATGGAAGCGTTGACTCCCAATCCTGAAAAATTATGTTGCCAGTATGCTCGTGACTTGTACTGAAAGATGAGCTATTGATTCTTTCATTTTCAGATGTATAGCTACTGCCTTCAACAAAAATAGAAGTAATTAAGAATAGGCCACAAACCATCCCAAATAATTGGAATAGCGGGCTTACTATACTATTTCTATTCAAGATTTTCATACGTGCTGCAAAGCTACTAAACCATTTTCAAATATTGATACGGCTGTCTCATTGATGCTTCAACAATTTCTAATAAATACAATATACTATATTAAATTAATAGATTGATAATCAATACATTACAATATTAGAAATATATAAAATCTTGAAATAATGTAAATTTAATGTGCAAATTTTAATGACATTTTAACTGCGTTTTAAGTAGTAATTAACCGATTTTAAGGCTCAAGAAGATATTTGGAGTGTGGAGTGATTTGTTGGAATCAATAAAGGGGGATTTTTAGAGCATTGCAGTTTGAGAACTTCATTATTGGAGTATTTGCAACACATCATACCCAAATCTAAAAATCAATCCAAAAACTACAATCAGAAAAATCACTCGTACAAAGGCATTTCCTCGCAGAATAGCTATTTTGCTTCCCACATAAGACCCTGCCATATTACAAATCATCATCGGGAAAGCTATCTGAAACATCACAAATCCTTTGCTGATAAAGAAAATCAGAGAAGCTATATCTGCTATTACATTTACTACTTTTGAAATAGCTGAGGCCGATAAAAAGCTATAGCCGATAATACTTACAAAGCCAAATACTAACAAACTACCCGTACCCGGCCCTACGAAACCGTTATAAAAACCTGTTGTCATACCAATCAGCAATCCGCAGAAAGGAATGACTTGTAAGCTAAATCGGAGTTTTTCTTCCTGTCCCAAGTCCTTTTTACGATAGCTATAGATAGCTATGACAGTCATTAAAATCAGAATGGTAGGCTTCAGAATACGAGCGCTCATCATACTTGACAACAATGCGCCTGTATATGACATCACAGCGGCACCAATACCTGAATAAATGACAGTCTTCCAGGGTATCTTTACTTTTTTAGCATACTGATACCCTGCCACAGCCGTACCCATAAAAGAAGAAAAGCGATTGGTACCAATAATCTGCGGCACCGAATAGCCGGGAAATAAAATAAACAAAACAGGGACTTGCACCAAGCCCCCACCCCCTACGATAGAATCGATAAAGCCTGCAAAAAAAGCAGCTATACAGGCGATGATTGTTGTTGAAAACATACTTTTTTTGGAGAAAGGAAAAAGGAGAACGGAACAAGGAAGAAAATTTTAGTCCTTTATTAGACTAAGATTATTGTCGTACGCTAACCTTACTTAGTTTCCATACGGCGAACTGGAAGCGCCCGTCGCTCGGTTCGCGCCATAAAAGTCCGTTTTCCTTGTTCCATTCTCCCTTCTCCAATTTTATTGCGACCACTCTGTTGGGGTTCTATCCCAACGATGGCTTTTGAGTTTTAAGCGAAGATTTTCGTCTAATTTCTTGCCATCACTGGTACCGATATTGGCTTCTACATGGCGTATTTTTCTCATACCCGGTATAATGGTATGCACATCATCATTGCCTAAGATAAAACGTAAAGCCATTTCGGGCATCGTCATGCCTTCAGGTACCAATGGTTTTAATGCGTCAGCATGTTCTACACTTGGAATCAGGTTCTCAGGCACAAAATAAGTCGAACGCCAGTCATCGGCAGGAAATGTTGTTTCTTTAGTCAATAAGCCTGTCAGGGTACCTTCATCAAATGGCACACGGGCTATTACGCCAATATCCAGTTTTTTACATAATGGGAATAACTCATCTTCCGGGTTCTGGTCAAAGATATTATAAATCACCTGTACGGTGTCAATTAAACCAGTTTTCAGGGTTTCTAATACATTATTTGGCTCCCAACGATTTACACTGATACCGAAGTTTTTTACTTTACCCTCTTGCTTGAGTTTAGTAACGGCTTCTTTCCAATCATCGTTATTAGCCCAGGCATCTTCCCACACATGAAATTGTTGCAGGTCTATACAATCAACTTCCAGATTTTTCAGACTCTTTTCTGTATATTCGATAATGTGGCTGGCCGGAAAACAATCTTCTAATAAAAAATGAGATTTTGAAGGCCATGTAAAGTTCTTAGGTGGAATTTTGGTAGCAAAATAGAGGCGCTTCTGCGCATATTTTTTCAATACATTCCCTAAAATCTCCTCGCTTTTTCCTGCACCATAACCCCAGGCTGTATCAAAAAAATTACAGCCTAATTCAACCGAACGGTCAAGCGACTGCCCTACCTCGTCCTGGTCGGAGCCAGTCCACCCTGCTAATCCCCACATACCATACCCTATTTCGCTGACGTTCCAGTCGGTACGTCCAAATCTTCTATACTCCATGTTTTTCTATAATTATGTGATAAAATGCTTTTTTTTGGAGAAAGGAGAATGGAAAAAGTAATAATTTTTGTACTTTCTCCGTGTTTCGTTTTCCATGTTCCGTTCTCCTATTTTTTCTTTACTACCTTAACAATCCATGCAATAACACCTATCAGAAACAAGGCGATGCTCATACCAAAAGCTATCCACTTGAACATTCCGGCGTTAGAGGCAAAACTGGCTGCGGCATCAGCTCTTTCCGGAAAAGCATTAAGCATGGCAATAATGCCTGCATTTTCTGCAAAGTCGCCGATAGTGGCTAAAATGGGAAATATATTTAATTGATGTATAAAACTATTAGGGGCAAAACCTTTTTTAAATACATAGCTTAATAGCAGAACATTGGTAATAGTGTAAATGATAGGATAAATAATATCAATTACTGCTTCGGCAAATAAGTAATACTTTCTTCCTTCCTCTCCATACGCATTTAATTTATCATAAGCTTCATCAGGCGTAAAACCAAACATTAAGTCTAAAACACCCACTATACCGGTAGGGTCAAATTTACCTTGCATATAAGGAAGAATTCCCGCAGAAATAAGCATTTGCAGACAAAAGAAAATCAATACATTTCGCCCCAAAGCATAACGACGGGCAAAGTTAGAAAGGGAGGTAAGCATTGCAGTTAGTAGGTTAGATAAGTGAAAAGATTGGGTACAAATATAGAGAAACGAGTGCAAATTTGCCTGTATTTTTAACTATTTCAACTTACTTTTTCCACTTTTACGGCTACATTATTAAAAGCCGCATTGCCTGTCAGTTCATCTAAAACATATTCATCTGTTAAATCATTGATGCTTACACCTGCATATCTGGCCGCTATATCTAATTGTACTCCTTTGCGGGCGTGTCCATAGCCGTGTGGCATACTTACAACCCCTTGCATCATGTGGTCAGTAATTTCAACGGGTAGTTCAACACATCCAACCCTTGAACTCACTTTAACTATCGACTGACTATCCAGATTCAATTGTTGTGCGTCGGCTGAGTGCATCATTAAAGTACATCTATTCCGGCCCTTCACTAATCGCTCTGAATTATGCATCCACGAATTATTATCTCTCAGGTGTCTTCGGCCAATCAACAGGTAATTAAAGCCATGTTGCATTCCAGTATTTCTTAACGATTGTTGCAGTCTGTCTATATCTTTAACCAGAAGTTCGGGAGCAATATTGATTCGTTTGTCAGAGGTCAATAACCGTTGTGGCAAACTGGGCTTCAAAGCACCTAAATCAATTCCATGAGGATTGTCTTTTAGCTGTTGCAAAGAGAGTTGATAAGGCCCGAACCTTAAACCCATATCTAATTTTATTTCGGGTGGTTCAGGAGTAAAAGGAGTAGCTAATGAGTGGGTTAAACGATGCGCTAATTCCTGATAAATTTCCCAATCGTATTTAGCTCCATCTGCCTTTGAAAACAAGGCTTCTGAGTATTTGGCTGTGTTTCTGACTGCCAGAACATGAAAAGTCATGTCATAATGGGAAACTTCTAATCCGGTAGCAGGGGGTAAAATAATATGGGCATGACGGGTAGTTTCATTGATGTAAATATCAATAGCCACCATAAACTCTAATTGCTCGAATGCTCTATCTAACTGCCCTCCATTAGGCGTGGAAAGTACAGGATTACCACAGCTGATAATCATGGCTTTTATTTGTGACTCTCCATCGGTCAGCATCTCTTCTGCCATAGTAGCCACAGGTAACTCACCCAAAAATTCAGGCAACTTTCTGACCCTGCTTTGCCAGCGATTAAATTTATTTTCTGATTTGGCCCTTGCCAGAAAATCTACTGCCGGGCTTGTAAACATAGCCCCTCCTGTCTTATCTAAATTTCCTGTCAATACATTGATAGCATTAATGAGCCATTGAGCAATACTACCAAATGTCTGCACTGATACCCCTACCCTACCATAACAAACAGCCGCTTTTGCCTGCGTAAAATCATAAACCAATTGCCGGATTTGTGTGGCTGCAATACCTGTTTGCTTTTCTACTCTTTCGGGAGTAAATGATGAAGCTATTTCCTTCAAGGTCTCTACTCCATCAGTAAATTCAGATAATTTGCCTAAATTATAAAGATTTTCGGCAAAAATAACCTGAATCATGGCTAACAGAAGAAAAGCATCTGTACCGGGGCGGATAAAATGATGCGTATCAGCCTTAGCAGCTGTCTCCGTAAATCTTGGGTCTATTACTACTATTTTACCTCCTCTTTTCTGAATAGCTTTTAAACGATTAGCCACATCGGGCACCGACATAATACTGCCATTAGAGGCAATCGGGTTTCCGCCAATAATGAGCATATAATCTGTATGATCTATATCTGGAACAGGCATTAACATAGGGTGTCCGAACATTTGCCATGCAGCAAAATGATGGGGTAACTGGTCGGCAGAAGTAGCAGAAAACAGGTTTTTTGTGTGCAAAGATTTAGCAAAAGCCGGAGAATTCATAGAAGTACCCAGATTATGCACCGATGGATTCCCCTGATACATTCCTACGGCATTATTTCCATATTTTGACTTTATATCCTTTATCCGGTTGACAACTTCTTCAAAAGCCTCTTCCCAGGAAATCTGTTGCCAACCCTCTGCGGTACGTTTAACCGGGAATTTCAATCGATTGGGGTCTTCATAGATATCTTTTAATGCTACTGCTTTAGGGCATATATGTCCACGGCTAAAAGGGTCATTTTTATCGCCCTCTATTTTGGTTACTTTCCCGGATTCTACGCTTATTTCAAGCCCGCACATGGCTTCACAGAGATTACAAGTGCGGTAATGTGTCAACGTTTGCATAAGTCTTTTAGCAGATAGTAATACAAGCAAGTTAGCAGTTTTTTGAGATACTCTTCTGAAACCGAAAATAATTTTAGTAGAATTGACAGAGGCAATTCAAAAAAAATTAAATTTGCAAGGTTGGAGACCGCACGGCTTGGTAGCTCAGTTGGTAGAGCAATTGAGCGAGCGTCGCCCGGTATGCGCTACTCGCTCTTAATTAATGGGTCGAGAGTTTAAACAAAATAAATATAAAATAGTCATTGACTCCGTAGCTCAGTTGGTAGAGCAATTGACTCTTAATCAATGGGTCGAGAGTTCGAGCCTCTCCGGGGTCACAAATAGTAAAAGCCTTGTAATTAGACAATTATGAGGCTTTTTTGTTGATTTATAATTCATCTATACAATATGTTCGCCATTGGTGATAGTTAAAAGGACAAAAGCACTTCTATAAAATGTTATAAGTTTTCCCGACCCAAACATCTTGTAAAATCGGACCGACGATGCGGTGCCATTTATTACCTAACTATTAAACGTACTTGACGGGCAGTTCAGTGCGACGAATTTACAACATTTTGCTTTCATCGTTGAAAGTATTTTAGGATTATCTAACTCTGTGACGACTTTATCAGTTTCACGCTTTAGTTCATTGAGTTATCGGACAGTACAACACTTCTACGCCTTAAAAGAGGTAAATTGGCTTTTGGTAAATCTACTTTTGTTTAAATTAGTTTATCAAAAGGCAAGCCATATCTTTTAGCAGCAGATGAAACAGTTAAGACAAAATCGGGCAAAAAGACCTATGGGATAGGTTTATTTTATTCCTCCATTGCCAATCAGGTCATCCCATCTATCAGTTTCTTAGCTATCAGTATCATTGATATTGCCAGTGAAACCTCTTACATTATAGGGGTTAAGCAATTACTAAACGACCCCAAAGCTGAAGCATCTGCTAAAAAGAACAAGCTATCAAAAGCATTAGCAAAAATCCAGGTCTCAAAACTCAAAGGTAGACCGAAAGGCTCAAAAAACAAAGCTAAATCAGAGTCACAAGGAGCATCCTATCAAGTTTTGAAAACCTTTTTAGCACTTGTTTGTAGTCAGTTAAAAGTTTTATTGCCTGATTTACAGTGTTTTCATTTGGTACTTGACGGCTTCTATGGGCATGAAAGCTATCTGCTTTTAGCCTTGGACAACAGCTTACTAATTATCTCTAAATTTAAGTCAAACGCTCACCCAATTTTGCCTTACCTCCACAGGAAGACCTAAAACCAAAGCAACAATGGTTGATTTAAACAAAATTGATGCAAAATCTTTTGTCAAGACTATCGAAGATAAAGAATCTCATGTCAAAACAAATCTCTATTAATTCAAGGCTTATACGCCTAAAATGACTAATTGCTTGCTTAATGTTGTGGTTATGATACATATTCATCAACTCACACAAAGGCAATCAAGAACTGTGGTTTTTACAAACGATATGAATTTAGATACACTCACTATTATCAAATTTTACGCTTTGCGTTTCCAAATCGAGTTCAATTTTCGAGACGCTAAACAATATTTTGGATTAGCTGATTTCAAAAACTATAAACAAATACAGCTAACTAACGCCATAAATATTGCTTTTTCGATAACAACTATAAGCAAGCTAATATTGGAAAAATATAAAATATTATTGAACTGTCCGACTATGGGTATAATTGACTTAAAAACCGTTTTTCGCTCTCAAAAATATGCACAAGTACTTTTAAATAATAATAATTTTGACCCTGATGATTTTTTAAATAGCCCTCAATTTATAAATATCGCCCGATTGGAGGCTATTCATATTTGACTTTGGCGAACATATTGAAGTTGCATGCTTTTTAGTTATATTATTTCCTTTCTCCCCACCCAAATCCCCAAAAATTTTAATATTTTTACCAAAAAACACTTCTAAAAAAACTTCTTTTAAATGAAACCTGAATTTACCCTGAAATCAGCCCTGCTTAGTATTGGCATTGGGTGCTGTGTGGTGGCTGGTGTCTTTGCTTCTAAAGGTCGCATCTATTCGCGGCTACTTTCTGCCCTGCAAGATACTACCAAACAAACCAAAGACACGACCAAGTATATACGTTACAAAGATTTACCGCTCAAAGCGTCCCGCACGCTACGCACCAACACCACCGAGGGCACGTGGCTATCGGTCGATGTGAGTCCCGATAGCAAAACGATTGTGTTTGATATGATGGGCGATTTATTTACGATTCCGTTTGCAGGTGGCAAGGCTACGAATGTAACCAAAGGGATGGCTTTTGATACACATCCTCGCTTTAGTCCGGATGGTAAAAAGTTGTTGTTTATCTCTGACCGCACAGGGTCAGACAATGTTTGGTACATCGACTTTGAGAAAAAAGATACAGTACAGGTAACCAAAGACCGTGACCAGAACTTTACTTCGGCCGACTGGACACCCGACGGCAAATACATTGTCTATTCGAAAGGCCGTATGAACGTGCAATTGTGGATGGTACACCACGATGGTGGCGGAGGGGTACAATTGATTGACACACCTGCAAACCTGAAAACGATTGATGCAACGGTGGGTCATGATGGCCGTTATATTTATTTCTCGCAACGCAGTGGTGCATGGAATTATAATGCCATGATGCCGCAATACCAGATTGGTGTCTACGATCGTGACAATGCCAAACGCACTACCATTACCTCAAGATATGGCTCGGCCTTTACGCCTACGCTTTCGGGCGATGGCAAATGGATGGTATACGGCACGCGCTACGAAGATAAAACAGGATTGGTGCTACGTAATTTAGAAAACGGCGACGAAAAATGGCTGGCCTACCCTATCCAACGGGATGATCAGGAGTCAATCGCTACAATGGGGGTTTTGCCGGGTATGTCGTTTACGCCTGATAACTCAGCCGTGTTGGCTTCTTATGGCGGCAAGATTTATAAAATCGGGGTGAATGGTGAGAAGCCTGTGGCGATTCCGTTTAATGTGGATATGGAAATTGAAATGGGGCCTCAACTGGAATTTAAATACCCGGTTTCAGATACCAGCCACGCCCTGATTACTCAGATTCGTGATGCGATTGCTTCGCCTGATGGGAAGAAATTAGCCTTTACGGCATTGAATCGTCTCTATATAGCAGATTATCCGAATGGCACTCCTCGCCTGATTACGACCAACGATTTCACCGAAGCTCAACCGGCCTGGTCGAGCGATGGCAAGAATCTGGTATTTACAACCTGGACACCGGAAGGAGGTAATCTATACAAAGTAAATGCAGAAGGCACACCTAATTTGCAGAAATTGACTCAATCGTCTGCCTTATATGCCCAACCAGTCTGGACACCAAAAAACGACCGTATTGTGTTCATTCGCACTCGTTTACAAGCCTTTAAATCGTCTATCGGGCCTGTGGCCAATGGTTCGGAAGACGATATTTGCTGGATAGATGCCAATGGTGGTGCTGTTACGGTGATAGACAAAGCCCGTAACCGCTCTACGCCGCACTTTGTGAGCAGCCAGACAGACCGCATTTATCTGAGCGGTGGTGATGGTGATTTGCAGTCTATTAAATGGGATGGTACGGACGAAAAAACGCATGTAAAAGTAACGGGTATCACCACTTACGGAATGAGCATTGAAGGTGAAGATTTTGCGCATAACTGTATGCTCTCAGAAAAAGCGGCTCAGGCTATGGAAGTAAACCGTCCTTCGCCTGCTTCGCAGATTATTATGGCACCCGACGGCGACCAGGCGTTGGCACAGATTAATAACGAGATTTATACGCTGAATGTACCGAAGACGGGTAAAACAGTGAATATCTCGGTGGCAGACGTGGGGTCTGCGCAGTTTCCGGCTAAAAAGCTGACTGAACTGGGCGGAGAGTTTCCGTCGTGGTCGAGCGATTCGAAGAAAGTGCATTGGTCGTTGGGACGTTATCATATCGTATACGATTTAGAAAGAGCCAAGACTTTTGACGATAGCGTGAAAGTGGCTAAAAAAGCCGAAGAGAAACGCAAGGCAGATTCGTTGAACAAAGCAAAATCGGACACTATTAAGATTAAAACCGATAGCGTGAAAGTAAAAGATGCGAAGAAAGCAGCCGTGAAAAAAGAAGAGCCGAAGTATAAACCACAGGAAACTGAGATAAAAATCTATTTCAGCCGTGATATGCCTACGGGAGCAGTCTTGTTGAAAGGCGCTCGTGTAATTACGATGAAAGGCAATGAGGTGATAGAAAATGGCGATATATTAATTGAAAACAACCGTATCAAGGAAATAGGCAAGAGCGGGACGCTGAAAGGGACGGGCAAGGCCAAAGTAATAGATGTAAAAGGGAAAACGGTCATACCAGGCTTTGTGGATACGCACGCACACATGTGGCCGCAGTGGGGTATCCAGAAAAATCAGGTATGGGTCTATGCTGCTAATTTAGCGTATGGTGTAACGACTACCCGTGACCCTCAAACGGCTACGACCGATGTATTTACTTACGGTGATATGGTAGAAGCGGGTAAGATTGCCGGGCCGAGAATCTATTCAACAGGGCCGGGTGTTGGTTTCTGGGCGTATAATATCAAAGATTCAACGGGGGCGATTAATGCTTTGAAACAGTATAGCAAATACTATAATTCGAAGTATATCAAGATGTATCTGACGGGGAATCGCCAGAGTCGCCAGTGGATTATTAAGGCAGCGAGAGATCAGAAATTGATGCCCACTACCGAGGGTGGTCTGAACTATAAGCTGAACATGACCAATATGATTGATGGTTATCCGGGTCATGAGCATGCGATTCCGGTGTATCCGTTGTATAACGATGTGGTGAAAAGTATTGCTTACTCGCAAATGGCGGTTACACCTACCCTATTAGTATCGTATGGCGGGCCTTTTGCTGAAATCTATTATTTTGAGACTGAGAATCCATATCATGACAAGAAGATGCAGCATTTTATGCCGTATGATGAACTGGCAGAGAAAACTCGTCGGGTAAGTACGTGGTTTTTGCCGGAAGAACACGTGTTCCAGAAACATGCGAAATCGATGAAATCGATGGTGGAAAGTGGTTCTTTGGCAGGGATTGGTAGTCACGGAGAGTTTCAGGGATTAGGGTATCACTGGGAATTGTGGTCGATGCAAAGTGGGGGCATGAAAAACCATGATGCCTTAAAAGTGGCTACTATTTTGGGTGCAAAAGCCCTTGGATTAGACCAGGATTTAGGTAGTATCGAAAAAGGTAAACTGGCTGATTTGTTGATTATGGATAAGAATCCATTGGAGAACATCCGTAATTCGAATACGTTGAAAATGGTTATCAAGAATGGCCGTGTGTATGATGCGAATACTTTGGATGAGGTTTATCCGGCTCAGAAGAAGTTGATTCGTACGGAGTGGACTTTTGAGAAGCCTGCGAATACGACGGGGTTGGAGGATTAAGAGGCCCCTAACCCCTGAAGGGGAACTTTTAAAAAACAAAATCCTTTCTTCTTGCGAAGAGAGGATTTTATTTTTATTTGAAATTTCAGAATATTTTGAAAATATTATATTATCCAATAAAGGTGAAAATTCAGAATCATTTCTTATTACTTTTGTCTTCTAATGCCGCTAATTTTCCTTTTAATAAGCTAATTTCCTCAGCTTGATTAGCCGTATAGATTGTTAGTTCTTCAACTTTTTCTAATAGTTTGGCAATGATTGTATTCATTTCTACGCCCTTTTCTACCACCTCCTTAGCAGAAGGGACATTAGGCAAACGTTTATGCACTCTGGCAAAATTCATTACCTCTCCTATAGGCATTAACTGATAATTACTTTCAAATACCTTATCAGACCACTCTCTCTCGTGATTATATTTGATTCGGAAATCAGAAAGCAAAAATGACCCGTCTGCATCTAAAGCTAAAAACTCACGGTCATTGATTTTTAATGAGGGTGAATTTAAACCAATACGCATATTTACTACCCCTTTTACATCTAACGGGTAACGAGGGGCGGCTGTACCAATACCAACCTTTATATTGGTATTGGCAGTATCTCCTAAAACGATAGCATTGTTGATGGCAACTTTGGCATTTACCCCTACTGCCACTGAATTTGAAATAGCAGAGGTAGTTCCGTTTGAATTACTTCCCAAGAAAACATTATTTTGCCCTGTTATAATAGTATTAGCTGCATTAAAACCTAAAATAACATTTGAAGTATTTTTTGTCTTTAAAATAGACGACCCATTGATACGATACGAACTTGTATCAGGAATGGTAATACCACTCTTTACAGCCAGAATACTATTGGCCGGAGTTTCAATTATCTGTGCCATTGTATTGGTCACAGAAAGTATAAATAATGTTAAAACGATGATATTTTTCATTGTATAAATATTTGAATATGAGTGTTCTTAATGTAAAAAGTTTAATTGAGCAGCCTGCAGGAATTTCACTGTTGGCCCTTGTGCGTAAGTAATTTGTTGTGCTTGTGCTACATATCCTGCTGGTACTGTAACAATATGCTTAATCTGCACTATATCAGCGTTAGTAGGCAGTCTGTTACATGACCATATCGATGGGTCATTCCATGCCCCATCTTTTATAGAAAACATATTTGTACAAGTAGTAGGTGTTGAAAAAGTACTTGGTCCTGCGTAAGCAGTACTTACAGTTGGTGTACAAAACAATTTCACCTGCCATTCATATACTGTATTGGCATTTAACCCTGACAGTGTATACAATGAGGTAGTTAAATTGTTGACTGTTGTCCATGAACCATTACTTTGCAAGCGCCATTGCAAAGAATAGGTACCCCCTGCATAGCCGCCAGACCAATTCAATTGTGCTGATGTGGCCGTTAAATTTGAAATAGCCAGATTATTAGGCAAAGGGCAAATAGTTGAAAAAGAAACAGGAGTGGCATAGCTAGAATTAACACTCTGTGAGCAATTGACACGTACCTGCCATTGATAGGAAGCTCCTACTGTCAAACCTGTTAACTGATACGAAGTGGTGGCTATATTGCTAATGGTTGTCCATGTATTACTACCTGTTAATCGCCATTGCAATTCACTGGTTACGCCACTCATGCCTACATTCCAGTTGAGTTTAGCACTGGTAGAAGTAATATCAGTAGTAGTCAGATTTGTAGGCAAAGGGCAATTGGTTGTAAAATTATTCAGACTACTAAAGGCTGTATTGAGTGGAGAACACAGCGTTCTTACCTGCCATTCGTAACTGGTTTGTGCTGTCAACCCACTGATTGGATGGATAATAGTAGAATTAGGCGTTGGTGTTGGGGCATTCACCGTCTGGGTTGTCCAGGCAGTATTACTTCCTTGTACCCGATAGCGAATCTCATAGCTAATACCCGAACTAACACTTAGCCAGATTAAGTTTGTGGTAGTGAGTGTTGTATTCCCCGTTCCCAAGCCAGTTGGAGCTGCGCAGAGAGTTGTGAAGTTTGTTCCTCCTATATATGCAGAAGGGCTTCCTGATGAGCATGTAGTTCTTACTCTCCATTGATAAGGTGTATTAGGTGATAGTTCAGTTAAAGTAACATTCCCGCCATAGCCATTACCATCACTTTGAATATTAGTAATAGTTGTCCAGGTTGATGAATTCGTAGGTTTATATTGCACTTCAAATAATGCATTCTGTTCATTACATTCCCATCCTAAACTTATTGAGGTTGACGCAACGCTATAATTTGATAGTGCCCATGGCATCGGACATATAGTAGTAAAGTTTGTACCACCAATATAAGCAGAAGGACTTCCTAATTCACAAATGGTTTTTACCCGCCATTGATAGGTCGTATTAGGTGACAAACCTATTAGATTAACATTACCACCATACCCATTATTGTCACTTTGAATATTAGTAATTGTTGTCCAGGTTGATGAACTAACGGATTTGTATTGTAATTCAAACAATGTATTCTGTTCATTACATTCCCATCCTAAACTTATTGAAGTTGATAACAAATTGTAGTTTGATAGCGCCCAGGGAGATGGACACACAGTAGTAAAGTTTGTACCTTCAACATAAGCAGAAGGACTCCCCAACTCACAAATGGTTTTTACCCGCCATTTATAAGTCGTATTAGGTAATAACTCTGTTAAACTAACATTTCCACCTTGACCATTACCATCACTTGGAATATTAGTAATAGTTGTCCAGGTTGATGAACTAACGGATTTGTATTGTAATTCAAACAATGCATTCTGTTCATTACATTCCCATCCTAAACTTATTGAGGTTGATAACAAACTATAGTTTGATAGCGCCCAGGGAGATGGACACACAGTAGTAAAGTTTGTCCCCTCAATATAAGCAGAAGGGCTTTCCACTTCACAAATGGTTTTTACCCGCCATTGATAGGTCGTATTAGGTAATAACTCTGTTAAACTAACATTTCCGCCCTGACCATTACCATCACTTGGAATATCAGTAATTGTTGTCCAGGTTGATGAACTAACGGATTTATATTGTAATTCAAACAATGCATTCTGTTCATTACATTCCCATCCTAAACTTATTGATGTTGATAACAAATTTTAGTTTGATAGCGCCCAGGGAGATGGACAAGCTAAAGAATTAGATGATGATATTTGAGTAGTACTTTCAAAACTATGAATAGAATTTGTCTCATTAAGATTTTGCAATTGCCCAAACGATACTACACTACTCAACAAGCATATACACCAAAGGAAATGTCTTTTCATGATGTTTTTAATTTATAATGAATGATTAATTAAACGATTGTATATAAGTACTTCTAATGCAAACATAGATTGAGGGCAATCTCCTTCAACAAGTTTCTCTTCCTTCTCGAAACAAGTAATCTATGATTACCTGAAACATAGATAAATATATCTTTATCAGAAATTTCTATGGAGTGGATATGGTTGCTATTAACCAGCAATGAGCGGTGGATACGTATAAAATTTGAGTAAGACTTTACCTGATCAGCTATTTTTTTCAGGGTGTAAGAGATAATCAACTGTCGCCCGTTTGTCAGATTCACTTTCGTATAATTAATATCTGATTCAAACCAGGTAATGTCTTCGGGGTTAAGGGTAATTTTTTCAGTAATCTTCATAGTCACTTTAGCAATTAAATAGTAAAGAATTCCCAGGTGCTTTTAATTTTCATTCAAAAAATCTTAACTGACACAATCTTTATTGTACCAGTGTTTTTAAAAATAGAAATGACTGCAATATCAGTGATGTTGTGAAAGAAGAGATATAGAGTTTGTGAAATGTATTTATCTGTTGATGAAATGAAGAAATGCTTTTGTAAAGCCTGCTCTGGTCTGAAAAACAAAATTTCCAGAATTCGCCTTTAAATAAAATTATGTGGATTTTGTGCGTAGATTAACCTATTTTTACTTGCAAAGAGTAAGATTCTTTTTTAAGAAAAGAACGTTTTTTTTGAATTGTAACAATCTATCCATGAAACAGCAGATTGATTTTGTGAATTGTAGTTTTCATGAATTTTATAAGATTCTGTCAGTGCTATTTTACAAAGTGTTTTTTTTATTATTAATAGGCTATGTTAGTTTTTTCTTGAGTTCTTATCAGTGTTTTGGGCAATCAAAAATTGAAGAAAGAAAATTAACTTATGCAAAAGATGTGTACCGGGATGCCATCCTTAAAAAAGATTCACTCTTATTGGCCGAGGCATATTATTTATTAGGTAAATGGGAATTTAATACCAAACGGAGTTACCTCCGCTCTAAGATGTGGTACATTAAGTCGCTGAACATTTTAGAGAAAAAACCCTTGATATATGAATCAGGCAGAATTCACGTCAGGCTATCAGAGTGTGAACAAAGCCTTGGCAACTATATCCAGAGTTTTTTTCATTGCTACAAAGCCATCAGTATTCATCAGATAATTAATTCTCAGAAAGGATTAATTATTGCTTACGTTCATCTGGCAAAGTTGCACTCCTATAACTGGTCTACTACCAACGGAATTACAGTAGCTACGCATCTCGACAGTGCTGTTTTTTACCTAAACAAGGCCGAAGCATTAGCTAAATTAACAGATGATAAAGAGGCCATTAAACAAATCGGCCTCGATAAAGGGCAAATACATCTGGAAGACTTTGACAATTATGCCAAAGCAGGATACAAACAATTAGATTCAGAGCCGGAAGAAGATAAATATACTACTTTGGCGCTTGCCACGCTTCATCATTTTAAAGCTAAACTTTTAAATAATAATTTGGAAGAAGCAAAATTATTGCTCGACAAAGCCGATCGTCTGTTTCATGAAAAATGCCCTTTAAGTATGGAGGTAAATATACTTCTGCAAGCATGTAATGCTTTATATGCTGTTAAAAGAGGCGACTGGATAAATGCCTATAACTATCAGGTAAAATTAACAGAGTTAGAAAAGCGCAAGTTATCAGACGACAGAGCCAGTTTATTAAAGTTGTTAGGTAGCGCAAATGAATCAAGTAACCAGGAATTATTGCTCGAAGCCCAAAAACAGGAATTAGTATTACAAACCGAGAATTTTAAACGCCAGAACAACCTTTTTTATATAGTTGTTACGCTTTCTTTACTATTATTAGGTTCTGCTATTGTTTTCTATATTCTTTTTAGAAAGTATCGCAAGGTCAGTAATCAAAATGCAGTATTGGTAAGAGAGCAAAGCCATAGATTAAAAAACAATTTACAGGCATTGTCAGATTTGTTACACTTGCAAAGCAATCGTTTAAAAGATAGCAAAGTAAAGCAGGCCGTTGAAGAGATTCAGCTTAGGGTAGAGGCCATGACAACCCTCCACAAACTTTTGTACAACGGTAATCAATTAGCAATGGTTCCTTTACCTGATTTTCTTGCAGAGGTAGCAGAGATTGTACTACATAGTTTTGACTGCAAAAATGTTGAATTATCAATTAATATACCGGATGTTTACCTGACTCCAACCCAGGCACTACCTCTGGGGCTGATACTCAACGAACTCACCACCAATAGCTGCAAATATGCGTTCCCCAATAATCCTTCGCCGAAATACGCAATTAATATAAGTATTGAAAAAGAAATATTGACCATGATTATAGAGGATAATGGGCAAACTGACTTTTCAGAAAAAGTAAATCTTGATAAACCGAAGTCGTTCGGATTACAGCTCATTCAGATGCAGGTGATGCAATTATATGGCTCTTATAGTCTATTATTTAAAAAGGGAATGTATTTCGAGCTAAGTTTTCAGATTCGTTAAAAACAGGCTCAGCTAATATAACTTTCTTATATACCATTTTAAAATACAATGCTATGACTTCAGAAAATTTAAAAGTCCTTATTGTTGAAGACGATGTATTAACTGCCCAGGTAATTAAAGAGACTATTGAGCCTGCCGGGTTTAAAGTGGTTGCCATAGCCCGACAATCTGATGAAGCACTTGCCTTGCTTATTAATAATAAACCGGACTTGGTACTTTTAGATATTAATCTTGACAATTCAAATTTAGATGGAATTGCTTTAGCCCAGTTGATTAATAAAATACAACCTTTGCCTATTATCTTTTTAACCGGAAATGATAGCCCTGAGGTTTTTAAACGTGCCAAACTGACAGTTCCATTTTCTTATCTGGTAAAGCCCATCCAGCCAAGAATGTTAATCACTCAAATTGAGCTCGCAGCGCAATATTTTTATACTAATGTAAATTCCGACCAAACTGTTATCAATCAAGACTTTTTTTTACCTGTCAAACAGGGAGAATTAAAGAAAATAAACATTGCTGAGGTTACTTATCTGGAAGCAAGTGGTTCTTATGTCATTATTCACTCTGTTGATGGCTCTGAAGATATCTATGCCATGAATCTGAAGTACCTGTCTCAACATTTTTCTTTCCCCAATTTTTATAAACTTTCAAGAACATTTTTGATTAATCTTAAATATCTTGAAAAGCTTGATGCCTCTGAATTATGGATGAAGTCTTCTACTAAAAGTTTGAGTATCCCGAGAGAGCGCAAAAATGATTTGCTTAATCAAATCAGGATAGTAAGAACCCAAAATGCCAAAAAGTGATATTTTGAATGGGACATTAATTAATTTTCATCTATGTCCATATTTTCAAAAATATCTGAAAATTCCATAAATTCAAATAAAATTATTTATTCTAAAAAATTTTATCTGAAAAATAATAGTAGAAAACCTTTATTTTTCTGTTTAAAAGTAATAGCTAATTCAATCCATATTATAAGTTTTTCAGCAGTTTTCTTAAATTTATAATCCCGAAAAGAAACATCATACAAGCAATAGGATAGTTAAGAAATTTCTTTAGAGGATTGTTATAAAAAGTTTTCATGGCGTGTTTGTGCTATTCTGTTTTTATTTTTGACCCCACAAAGGTCATAGAAAATATAGCGCTGCTCAACTAAAAATGCTTGGATGGCAGGGTTTAGTTTTTGAATGGTGGGTTTGGAGAATTAAATGGTGAGAAACTATGATATGACTCTGTTAATTTCTAAAGCATATCTTTCTTAGATTAAGAAAGAAACAAGAATATCTATACCGTTCTGACAAACTTTATTTCAATGAAATACAATATTCCTTTAACTAAAACGCTATACGTTTAAATAGTTAAGCGCATGAACAAACTTAAATTCTCGAAAGACGAGGGATCTGCATTTTATAAAGAACTAATAGAGCGGATAGACTTGTACTTTGCAGAAAAGGAGATTCATAAGACTGGAAATCATATCATGTTATTCAAGATTTTTATGTATTTCAGTCTTGATATTTTGTTATATTCCCTCATGATTACCAGCACTTCGCTTACCTCATTTTATATTTTTTATTTGCTCATGGGGCTTTCTATTCTGCTTACTGCATTTAATATATCACACGATGCCGCACATGGAGTAGCTGTAAAGAGTAAGTTCTGGAATAAATTTCTTTTTTCGATTAGTTTTAATCTACAAGGCAACAATGCCTATGTATGGGGTAAAAATCATAACGAGTCACATCATCTATATACCAATATTGAGGGTAGCGATATCGATGTATTGAATAACCCTGTGTTTCGTATGACAGAAAGTCAACCAATCAAATGGTTTCATCGATATCAATTTATTTATGCGCCTTTTTTATATCTTCTTTACTCCCTTAATTGGTTCTTCTTCAGAGAAACGCTCATGCTGTTTAACTACTCAAGCAGAACTATAAAAATAGAAATTCCACCCATCGAAATTGTCAGATTAATTATCTATAAGCTGCTCTATATAGGTTATATGATTCTGATTCCAATTTATTTTTTGCCATTTGGATGGAGTAATGTGTTGTTAGCATTCCTACTCAACCATTTTATGGTTTCATTGCTCTTTGTTGGTGTTTTAGGCGTTTCTCATGTATCTGATTATGTAGCACATCCTTCACCTGATAAAGATAATCAATTGGATATGAGTTGGCCTAAATTGCAGATGTGTACCTCTGTTGATTACAATGCAGATAGCATTTTTTTCAACTGGACATTAGGTGGTTTTAATGCACACGCCTTGCATCATTTATTGCCCAATATCTGTCATGTTCACTATCTGGATATTTTACCGATTTTCAGAGAACTGGCTATCAAACACCAGATAACTTACATGGAAATGCCTTATATAGAATCTCTGAAATCTCATTTCAGGTTCCTGAAGGCAATGGGAACTCAGCAAAAAACTCAACCTATACCATTTGAGAGATAAGCATATACATATTCCGCAAGACAGTGAGTTGCTAAAAATTATCTATGCACAGGTTGCCGAAAAACTTGTTATAGATAAGACAAACTTTCTATTTACTATATGGCTAAAATTTGCTTTCTATGTGTTTTTGATGGGCATAAGTTACACAGCATTATATAAAATTATCAATCCTGTTAGCTTTATTCTTTGCTTTATTTTTTATGGGTTTGCCTCTCTCTTATTGGCCTTTAACTTCTCTCATGACTTTTCGCACAATACTATATTTAAAAGCAAAAACCTCAACAATATTTGCTTTATTATTATTTATACAATTGTAGGTGCACATGCAGAAGCGTGGAAACAAAGACATATTAATTCGCATCACTATGCCCCTAATGTAGAAGATTATGATTCAGACCTGAAAATCTCAAAATTGATTCGTGTCATTCCTGATAGTCAGCATTATTGGTATCATCAATATCAACATTGGTATGCACCTTTAGCCTATACTACTTATTCTTTATTCTGGATATTTATCAAAGATTTTGTTATTCTTTTTTCAAAAGACAGCTATACCTCTAATAAAGGGTTCCGGTATCATGTTTTATTCTGGTTACAAAAGATATGCTACATCAGTCTCGTTCTTTTATTGCCTATTCTTTTTTCTCTGCAACATTGGTCTGTTGTTTTAACTGGCTTTTTCTGTATGCATATTTTTCAATCTTTGTTTTTGCTGTTTACTTTTTTTATGACCCATCATGTAGAAGAAACGCAATATCCTAAAACTGACGCTAATGGGTATATTAATACCTCATGGTTAATGAATCAGATTAAGAGTTCTAATGATATGCACCCTTTCAGTTCAACAGCTAATTTTATTCTTGGAGGTTTTAATAACCATATTGCACATCATTTATTTCCTCATTATCATCATATACATTATCCTCAACTTAACAGGATTTTATATGCCATTTTGCAAGAACACCATATACAACCGAATCAAACAACCTATTGGGGTGGTATTGTCTCGCACCTAAAATTGCTTAAACGCATGAGTTATCGTGGATAGCGGAATTATCATAAAAGGATGATGCCCAATAATCTTTTGCACCCCTACCCCTACCGTTACCTAAAATTCCATACAAAAACACCTGCTCGTCGCAACGTTTTATGGCTCTGAAGTATCTCATAGCTAAACAAGCATATGAATACTCATGAAACAAACCATTTTTTTGTTAGCCACTTTATGGCTCCTGTTAATCAGTTGTAATAGTCAGGAACCTGCTCCTGCCAGAAACCTCTCTTTTGACAAGCTCGTGCAGATAGAATCAGACTTGCCTGTGGGTAATTTTATGGACTTAAGTTTTGCCAACGACTCTACAGGTGTTGCTATTACCAATGGTGGAAATATTTTCAGAACTACCAATGGAGGGAAAAACTGGACTAAACTTGAATCGCCAACTACTAAGTTTCTGAAAAGTATTCAATTCAGTTCCAATAAAAGAGTAGGGTATATTATTGGTGCTGACAATTCAGGAGGAGTGGTTTTGAAATCTGAAGACGCAGGCAAAACATGGCAGATAGTTGAAGAAAGTGCGGCGATTGAACCTCTATCTATTTCGTTTCCTGCGGAGTCGAATGCCTATATGCTTGAAGGAGGCAAGGCTTTATGGAAAATTGACCATAACCTGAAGAGTATAATTAAATACACTTTACCGGATGGGGTGTCAGGCACTTCTGTCAATTTCAGATACGGTAATGAAGGAGTAATTGCCGGGTCTAAAGGTGCTTATTATACCACACAAGATGGTGGTAAAAACTGGCTACCATTCAAGGCGTCTGTTGATAATCAGTTTCATGAAATCTATTTTGCAGATAATACCCCTGTCCTGAAAGGAGATACTACTATAGTTTATGTAAACTCAAAAAACGATTATACTATCCGGAAAATACCTGATGTATTCAAGATGTATTTTATTAATCAGAAGCAGGCCATAGGCGTAGGAATGCACTATGAAGATATGGGCTTCTTTCCTTACGGCGATATTTATATTACAAATGATGGCTGGAAAAACCGGGAGACTAAAACCTTTGGTGGTTCGGTTGCTTTCAAATTTACGGCTTTAGCTAAAATGAGTGAGAATAAATTTATGATAATAGGTTTGGGAAACCTGAAATCATCTGTACTTATTCTGAATACTAAATAAAGAAAATAGAGCGAAGCATGAATAAGTCTTCATGCTTCGCTCCTATATAATTTAGTAAGTACCTACTTCAGATAATACGCTTTCAACAACTTTGTAGCTTCCTCGGCATTTTCTGCACAAGGTTCACAAAAAGTACCCCTACCCTCAACCGGACCTTCATATAGCCAGGTAAAAGTCTTGGAATATTTGCCGTCAAGACTTGCAATTTTTAAAGTATTGTTTTTTCTCGGAATCACATATAAGCGTAGATTATTTGGAAAAAGGACTTTAAATGCCTTTTCACCCTTTAGCATATCTGTACCCTCATACTGCAATTTCATACTTTTTATATCGCCTTCAGGTGTTTTATAAGAATAGTTAATATCGCCTACCTGATTGGCATTTACCCAGAAACCATAGGCTTCAAAGTCTTTGGCACTAAATTTTTTATAGGAGAAATTGGCAACTTTTTGCCCATAAGTAGTAGCTGACAACAGCAGGAAAAGAAAAATCAAAAATCTGTACATGAATTTTATGGTTTGTTATGTATCAATTCATGCTAAAATAGTATGCCAGACCCCCTTTTTACTTACTCTGCCTTTATTTTTCTATACGCTTAGGCTTGCTTAGGTCGCTATCAGCTTTTCAATACAAGCATATCTTTTAATCTATAATCTATCATATAGATGAAAAATTAAGTATCTTCAAAGGAACCATTTGCAACAATATTGCATTTATGAAATTATTAGAATATTTATACAATAATGATTCAATAGTTTTAAAACATATCCAGTAAAATGGCAGATAGTCAGGAGTTTGAAGTAATGATTATAGGTGGTAGCTATGCGGGGTTATCGGCAGCTATGAGCTTAGGGCGTGCTCTCAGAAAGGTTTTAGTGATTGATGGCGGGCAACCTTGTAACCGCCAAACCCCTCACTCACATAATTTTCTTACCCAAGATGGACAAAAGCCACAGGAAATAGCCAATATTGCTTTGGCTCAGATAGCTGCTTACAAGACTGTACAATTCTATAAAGGGTTAGCTACTCATGCGACAAAAACTGCCAAAGGATTTGTGGTTGACGTAGAAAATGAAGTGGTTTTTCATGCTAAAAAATTAATATTTGCTACGGGTCTGAAAGACCTGATGCCTGATATAGAGGGCTTTGCAGCTTGTTGGGGTATTTCAGTTGTTCATTGCCCGTATTGTCATGGCTATGAAATACATCACCAGAAAACGGGTGTTATTGCCAATGGTGATGCTGCTTTTCATTATGCACAATTAATTAATAACTGGACAAAAGACCTGACTATCTTTACGAATGGGGCATCAACACTCAGTGAAGAACAACAGGCAAAGATTAAAAAACATCAGATAAAGATTGTGGATACGCCCATAGAAAGGTTGATACATACAGCAGGTAAAATTGAGAAAATGGCTCTGACAGATGGCTCAACTATTGCCCTTGATGCAATTTATTCACGACCTGCATTTGTACAACATTCAGGTATTCCTGAGGCGTTAGGTTGCGAACTAACTGAAAATGGGTTAATAAAAATTGATAATTTTCAGAAGACAAATGTGGCAGATGTTTTTGCTTGTGGTGATAACTCAAACCCTATGCGCTCGGTGGCAATGGCCGTAGCATCAGGATCGGCAGCCGGAGCAATGGTGAATCATGAACTGATAAATGAAGCGTTTTAAGCTGGAAAATCAGAAGTATAGTCAATAGAGTTAAATAAAAAATTTGGATTGATTCAACTTTTTGTTGTATTTTTTCACTCTGATATTATAAGGGCAACAAAGCCTCTATATTCCGTGACTGAAAATGACACAAAACGTATGAAAAAACTCTTATTGCTTATTCTTGTATCGGTTGTTCTGCTAAACAATGCTTGCCAAAAAGAACCCGAGCCATTAAAATTAAATTCTGCTATTGAAGCATATCTTAATGAACTAATGGTAATTATGCAGACTTATTCTGTGAACAAAAGAAACATTGACTGGGCTGTTTTCAGAAAAACTGTACTGGAAACAGCCAAGGGAGCGAAAGATGTAAATGATATTAAGACGTCTGAAGCTATTTATGTTGCACTTACCCAGTTGAAAGATAATCATAGCTTCTTTATAAATGCCAAGGGGGCATATACCTTTGGCGCAAATAATCCTACCTGTGCCGGTAGCATACCAGTTACACCTGCTGCAGATAAGGAAATAGGATATGTGAAAGTCGGAGCGTTTTCAGGTACACAACAGCAAGCCGATGATTTTGCACAGGCTATCCAGAATGCTATTAAAGCGGCAGATAGTGAGTCACTCAAAGGCTGGATTGTAGATCTGAGAGGAAACCGTGGTGGCAATATGTGGCCAATGATGGGTGGGATTGGTCCTATTTTAGGCGAGGGAGTAGCAGGGTATTTTATTGATCCGCTAAATAATATTATTGAGTGGGGCTACAAAAATGGCAATACACTCGGCTTTCAGATGAGTAATCCTTATATTTTGAAAAAACCTAATCCGAGAGTTGCTGTGTTTATTGATGAGGGTACTGCAAGCTCGGGAGAAGCAATAGCTGTGGCTTTTAAAGCCAGACCGGAGACAAAATTTTTTGGTATGGCCACCTGTGGACTTTCAACAGCCAACCAGAGCTACAATATGAGCGACGGAGCTGTACTGTTTCTGACGGTTTCGACTATGGTTGACAGAACAAAGAAAATTTACGGCAAAAAAATTGAACCTGATGTTACCGATGTAGACCAGCAAAGATATATTCAGGAAGCATTCACCTGGTTAAAACAATAAAAACGAAAAAACGTATGAACAAGATACTATTTTTGCTGATAGCTTTTATGGCATTTTCGGGCACTTATGCCCAAAATCTCAATGTTCTTTTAAGCTCACAGATGCCCAAAGTAGAAATAATAGATGGGAAAAAAGTAACAACAGTTGAGGTAAAAGCCCAGACAGGAGACTCAGGGTCGAGCCTGGCACCTCGTTCAGTTTCTTTTTTGGGCAGTCCGTTTTTTATCGATACTTTTCAGCCTGTTACTTTTTCTGTTGATAGCTCTACTGCCCCGATTACTGCACCTGTTCTATTAAATCTGGCAAATGATGAAATTCTGGCTCAATTGGCAGACAAAATCACACCACTCAGAAGAATAAATTTCACACTTGCCGGACACGAATTTGTAAATATTAAAGACCGGTATTATGAGCAACTCTTTGGCGGGAAGGTAAAGTTTTTGAAACGATATGAGCGTAGTTTAGTTCCTGTATTAATCAATAATTCTATTGCCGGGAGTGGCTATGGCAGAAGTAATCAGAAATATGATGGAGAAATCGGCAATAAAGAAATTTATTACTTAGTTTTTCACGGCGATAAAATGAAAGTAATTAATATGAATCCTAAATCTATTCTCAGTGTTTTGAAGAAAGAAAACAAAGGCCACTTTGTAAACGGAGACTTTGAGCGAATCAATGAAAATGATATTTATATAAAAGCCTTAGAAAAGTTGTCTAAGATAGATGAAAAGACATTAGCGAAAATTCTAAGCGATGCCGAAAGTGCTGTATTGCCTTAAAACTTTATATAATTTAGCGTATAGGCTGTATCGTTATTATACCTAAATTTACTTCTATCTGTTGACTCTATCAAGCAAAACTGCTCAATTTCAGCCTATTTCCCTCTTTTAGCTTCATGTGTTTGCAAATGATGCAGTACTAATGATTTAGACCCCTCAAAACATCTCAATTTTAAAAAGAAATTAAAATCCTGAACAACTTTGTCAATAGTATAGGATTCTTAGGGCAACAAAACCCTTTAATAATTTTTTCAAAGAAAAATCTCTTGAAATTTACTAAACCGCTTTAACTTTTTTATATTTACAAAAGAAGCAGGTTGCAAACGTGATTTGCTCCTTTATTAACCTAATTTTATACTGAATGAGCAATACTATTTTCATAGTATTGCTTTAGCCAATTAAACAATATGCTATAAAACTTTCTCTTTATAATTCTCGTAGTTTTGTTTTAAAAGTTTGTTTACTTCGTAAAGACGCTATTTTTGCGTCTTTACCTTTTTTATGGGCTGACTTTACTAAAGACAATACCTTATTTTAGCCTTAATAACCACACTATAACTTTCAGTATATCTGTTTAAAACCAGATGAACCAATTTAATACAGCGACAAAACCTCACTTTTCTTCAACCATTAAGTAAATACTTTTGCCATTTAATAAATAATAACGGCAAATGCGATAAACATTATAGAATATTTGTGCAAGTATTTACTCAAATCTACAATATTCTTATGAAAAAATCATTTCTACTCGCTTTATGTTATTTTGGTGTTATCTATTTTTCAGATGCCCAATCAGTAACAATTTTGCCCGGTGATACAAACGAAGGTAATATCCTTTCTAACTCTGGCACAAAACCAGTAGTAAATATCTTCAAAACTGGTATTTCAAACCCCCCAAAAATGGTGCTTCAACATAGTCCCTTCAACACAGATTGGGGATTGCAATATGCAGACGTAGGTGATAAATTTAATTTTATTGGCGACAGTGTAAATGTGGCGACATTCGACTTAGTAAACAAATCAGTAGGTATTGGCACATTTAGCCCGGTAGCTAAATTGCATATTAACCATGCAGGTAGTGATGTTAATCCGCATATAAGAATTAATTCAACAGGTGGTAGTTTCTCAAGAATAAACTGGACAACTGATGAAAATTCGAACAGATGGGTTGCGCAAAGTTACCTGAATAGCGCAAGCGAGGCCTCTAATTATTGGAGAATAGAATATAATAACTTGCCCTACGTAATTAATGCCGTAGGTAATGGCAATGTAGGATTAGGAGCTTCTACACCATCAGAAAAATTAAATATAAGAGATGGGAATTTACTATTAGAAACCAGCTCAACAGATAAAGTATTGGTTAAAGCACTTGGAACAGGAAGTGCCGGGGAAATGATTATGTACACTAATACCGGCGTAAAATCGGTAGAGATAAGAGCCTCTGATGCAGCAGCCAGCGCCGGAGAAATGAATTTTTATGTCCCATCAACAGGTGCAAGAACCCTTGAAATAGACGGCGACTGGAGTGGTAGTGGCAAAAGCCGAATTGTGGTTGATGAACTTCAGATAAAAGGAGGGGCTGATTTAGCCGAATACTTTAATATCAAAGCTGAAGAAAAAGTAGAGGCAGGCACAGTAGTATCTGTTTTAAGCGATAATAGCGGTAATCTTGGCATTTCCGGCAAAGCTTATGATAAAAATGTGGTAGGTATTGTAAGTGGGGCTAATGGTGTATCAGCAGGGTTGATGCTCCATCAGAAAGACAATCAGGCCGTAAGCGGCGATTATCCGATTGCTATTAATGGCCGTGTATATGTAAAAGCTGACGCCTCTAAGGCGGCTATCAAACCCGGCGATTTACTGACTACTTCGGATAAAGCCGGCTATGCCATGAAAGTCTCAAATTATAAAAAAGCCCAGGGAGCTATTATTGGTAAAGCGCTTACTGGCTTAGATAATAATACAGGCTTGGTGTTAGTTCTTTTAGGTGTAAAATAATAATGTAACCAACCATGAAAAAATTCATCATAGCAATAAGTATGAGCATCTGCATGGGGAGTTATGCACAGACTTTAACAAATGCCCCGACACTACAAAATGTTCCCGAAAATCTAAGAATTGATGCTTCATTATACCAGATTGGGCAGATAGCTCTTACAAGTGTGGCCAATGCTGAACTTAGAATGCAGGATAGCGGATTACGTACCAGACAAAATGAGTTAGGAGAAAAATACGTAAATGTAGAAATTGTCTATAAAAACGATTATGCCGCCGAAGAAATAAAAGACGAAATCAGTGTTGAATATCTGGAAAAACTTGGGTTTAAAGTAGAAACGCAATGGAAAAACCGGGCCAGTATATGGCTGAAAGCAAACGAAATAATGACCCTGGGTAGTAAACTTGACAAAGACTATTTCATGTTTGCTGTACGGAAAATTTACCATGACAATCAGGGGCCAACCTTGATGAACTCTGATAGTTATTCATCGGTAGGAGGTTCTGGTATCAGGATTGCCATCTTTGATTCAGGATTTGGAAGTCTTTCTTCTGCTGTTACTAACGGCCACTGTCCTACGCCTGCCTATATGTGGCGTAGTGGCTCCCAGATAAATACAGTAGCGGCTATGAGTGTTGGTTCAGTACACGGCACGGCCTGTGTTGAAACGGTATTCGACCATGCACCAGACTCAGTCTATGAATTATATGATGTAGCCAATGATACAGAAAAAGGTGCTGCTGTAACGTTATGCAAAGCACATGGAGTTGATGTAATTTCTATGTCGTTATCTACTTATAATACCGGTTGGGCTGACAATACAGGTGCTGCCTGTGCTGCTGCTGCTGACGCAGGCAACAATGGCATACTTTTCTTTACCTCTTGTGGCAATAGAGCTGATACGCATTGGGAAGGTAATTTCAGCGATGGTAATGGTAATGGATGGCATCAATTTTCCGGGACAGACGAACTAAATACCAGAACAGTACCTAATGGTGGTTATGCCGGTGTTACTTTAGCCTGGAATCCTGTAGCTAATTCTGATTATGATGTTTATATCTATCGAATCTCTGACAATGCTATTCTTGCCTCAAGCACTAATTCAGGTCTTACTTTTGAGGCGGCAGGCTGGACTAATAGCACTGGTTCGTCTGTTAGTATAGGTATAGCTGTCCGTAAGATTGGCAGTGCCTCTCCTGTATTCGAAATATTCAGCCATGACGATGGTTCAGCCTATCAATATGCAGTAGAGGCAGGCTCTAATACTTCTCCTTCCAATTCAACCAATGCCAATGTACTTTCGGTGGGTGCTGTTCCCAGACTATCGTATGGCTCTGCTTCGGGTACAACGGGCATTATAGCAGGTTATAGTAGCCAGGGGCCTACCAATAGTGGTAATTTAGCTCCAAAAATAAGTGCACCCACCAATACAACTACCTTTGTTTATGGTGGCGATTTTGGCGGTACCAGTTGTGCAACGCCAAATGCAGCCGGTATGGCTGCGGCATTCTGGTCGGCCAATTCTTATTTAGATGCCAGTGGGGTCAGGCAAATTCTTTTAAGAAAAGCGCAATTGTATAAAGATTGGGGAGCAGGGGGAGTTGATAATGTTTATGGAAACGGAGGGTTGTTTTTATATAATCACGCTACTGGTACCAGATATATGTATAGAGGAGCTAGCAATACTACAGGCTTAACAACCAGACCCTATTACAATTTTTCTCAGGCTCAAACCAATACACCTAATAATGGAAGAGTAATTATTTTAGGTGGCAACTACCCCGATAACGTGGTAATGGGTACAGGTGGAGGCGTTAATAAAAGCATCATCTATAGGTCTTTGATAGTAAATTCTACAGCTGATTTTTAGCATAAAGAGGCAAACCATAAACAAAAGCTGTTGGCATTGTGAACAAAGCCAACAGCTTTTACTTTTATACAGATTTTTTCTATATCAAGTGAACAAGAAACCGATTCGTTTAATAAATCTGTCAGCCCCCCTCTGTTTCCTGTTTGGCTTTTCTTCTTACTTTTGTTGAATATACGCTCAGGCTATTCAAGTGTGGTTCTGTCGTTATTGGTAGTTGGTTGAGAAATCACCAGAAATTCAAGCAACTCATTCGTTTCATTGGCAATATAATGCTCAGTACCCGCCTTTATCAGCAAACCTTTTTGCTCACTCACCAGTATCTTTTCTCCTGCCGGATAAAATGTAGCGGTACCTTTCAGAATAAAGAAAAACTGTTGGGCCTTGGTATGAAAATGCAATTTTTCTCTCGTACCACCGGGCATAGCCTCCTGCTTGACCGATAAACCTGCACTGTCAACCAATACCCAGCTATCACAACTATCTCCCCACAAATAATGCGAGGCATTTTGCTTGTCAACTGGTATAAAATCTTTTTCCATCTGAATTGCTTTAAAATCATTGACCTCCTCAGTATCTACTCTAAACTCATACGCATTTCTAATAAATTGCCTTTAAATCCTGCTTTTTCATACGCCTTTTTTGCCCCTATATTCTCTTGATATACTTCCAGACGAATCTCTCTGATATTTTTATTAATAGCCCATTGTTTGAGCGATTCTAAAATAGCCTTATTTACACCTTTCCCTCTGTATTCGGGTTTTACGTACATAAATCCGAGATAGGCATAATGTGTATGTTTCTGATAAGGCTTGGCTTCTTTTATTAAGGCATAACCCGAACCCACTAACTGGCCGTCTATTTCAGCTACTACCACCTCAGCAATGGGTGTTTCTATTAAATAGGTTAAATCGTAATAATGGATTTCATCGTCTTTCAAGGTGCTGTCCATCGGGCGTTCGGTTTCAACAATGCCTTGTTCAAAGGTTATAAGTATGTCTATTTCCTCTTTTTGTGCAGGTCTTATTATCAGGTTTTTCATTGTGAGATTTAGCGTTTGTATATAAAGTTTTCTGAATTTTAGAGATTACAGCTAATTACATAGTAGCCTCTACTTGATAGCCTCCCCTTTCACTGAGTATCCGGTAAAAATCTATTTCTGAAATCAAAAACTAAAGAAGATGCTCCATTTTTTTGCAGGTAATCCAGTTTTGCTACTGCTTCTTCTACTGCTGGGTATTGTCCGGCAGGTATCCACCATAGGGCTGTATAAACCTTCCCGAAATGATGAAACCATTCTTTTCTGCGTTTCAGAAAATCAGTATGCAGGCTCTTATAAACATATCTTTCAAGCGTCTCTACTGACTCCCATACCGATACATTGATAATTACCCGCTCATCGTCATAAGGATTAATGTTAGTAGCATTATTGTTATCGTCTTTTAGTCTCCATACAAAACCCTCGCTGTTTTCAGCCAGCGCATTAATGGCATCTAAATTATCAACAAATTCCTTCATCACGGGGTCATTGATATTCACCCCTTTCATACGGGCAATATTAATTTCAGCAAGTTGGTATTTATTCATATAAAATTAGTAATAATAGGCTAAAGACTCAATGGTAGAAAAGTTGTCATGAGGTTTTACTCCTATTAAATAAGTTACAACTGTTCAATAAAAAAGGTTTCGTTTCACTTGATAAATTTCTGATTTGAATAGGCAGCATACCCATAGAAATTAACGGGTTTGATAGCATATTTATAACTATTCAAAGACAGAATACGTATATATACCAATTCCTTCCGTAGCTCCTACAGTCTTGCATAAAACTTAACAAGAAGTACTTAAAAAAATACGACAAATTGTTGTTTTTTTAAAATAAAAAACTAAATTTTGTAGATGAGATGACTTGTGTTGACCCGACGATTTTCTCAAATGACTTTTGCTAATCATAGAAAGTGAGCTGATTTTTTAGCTTTGCCAATCCGAATCGCCAGAAAACAAAGCAAGCCAAAGCCTGTATAAAAACAGGGCTTTGGCTTTTTTATTGATGAGTAATAGGCAGTCTATAAAAAAGAAAAATCGTAAGATAAAATCTTACGACTTTCTAAAACAACTTTTGCTGTAATCAGTCTAAGGATAGACTGATTACAAATTTTATTTTATTTTTTTGTATTTTCCAAAGAAAGTATCATAATATTGAAAAAAAAAATTCTCCCCTCCTAAAATCAGTTATTTTGTACTATTTTAAGCAGTTTTCATGCCAAAAAAAATAAGAATAAAATTTTTCAAATAAGAAACATTAAAATTTGAATATGTTTCTACCAAAAACCTTTCATATCTATCAATTCAGTGCAAAAATCGTGTTTTATCAAAGAAAGTTAATTTTGTACTTGGTAATTATATGGAGAGGGATTTTTGCCAAACAATTTTGTTTAAACAAATAGAATTTTTTCGAGAAAATTCTTCTACAAAAAAGGGAATTTTTAATTTTTTTTAATAATAATTGCTGATTACCTTCTTCAAATATGGCAATCATCTTGATTTTCAATTTCTGAAATTACATGTGTTATTATTTATTTCAGCTTTAAATATACCTGAAGATATGCCGGAAGTACTTGTCGTGAATCCCGGGTTAAGGATAATGCTATTGGGGGCATAATAATTAATGTGTGCGTTCCCGGTCAATTTTTCAGTAGAGACAATGATACTGGCAGACCGCTCAGTTTTTGATTGGGTGCTAATACCGCTTAAACTTAATTCATTTCTACAGATTCTGAAAACAAACCATTCCTGGTTATAAAAATCATCACTTACTGATACAAGAATTTCTTTTTCACTCAATGGATAAGTTCCTGTACTTGGAAATCTGCCATACCAATACTCATCTTTTTCAAGCGTGATTATCATCTTTGTGCCTTCTACTGTTCCATTGCTTAAAAATAAATAGTTTTTACGCATATTATCAGTACCTTCACTACCATTGCCTAAAGTAGAAAAAATCATATTGTTTTCTAAACCTATAAAATCTCTTCGCTTAAACTTTCCTACCTGTTTCAGCCACGAACCCTCGCCAGTTGTAATATCGTATTTATAAAGATAGCCAAACTCGCTGTAATCTTTATTCAGGCCTATATAAAGTATGTTATTGCATAGGGCTAAAATACCTGTCCCTGTTTGCTCTTCACCTGTACCTGATATATTATACACCACATTTTCATTCGTTCCATCTGACCTCCATAAGGTTGACCCTGCACCATAAGGTGATCTTAAGTAATAAAAATAATCGGGTGTAAAATAAACATCGCTCTCTTCATTAGAATTATTCATTCCAAGGGTCTTTACCAGAATTGTACCTTCTGTTGTGCCATCAGATAGCCAGATCTGCCTTTCTGAGCCACCTGATATGACAAATGCAGTTTTATTTCGAAAGGAGGGATAGAGATTCACATGGCCAATAGCAAAAAAATTAGTCGACTTTAATAATTCAGGGATAGTAGAGTTAGGTCTTAATAACCATACTTTCATACTGCCGGAACCTTGGGTAAATATGTACAACCCTTCTGTACTTATATGCATAAATAACAGTTGGGAATCAACAAAAGTATATATCATTTGTGTAGTAGCTTCCGTTCCTTGCGTACGCCATAAGCTGTATTGATACGAATAACCACTAAACGTTAAAAAATAGGCCTTATTTTCGTCGAAAACCGGGCGGATAGTGCAGCTCTGATAAGGCAAAATCTTAATGGTATCGCTCACTCCGGCAGCAAAATTGGCTTTTTTCAGTACCTCATATTCCAGAAAATACAAGGAGTTATTCAGCTTAAAACTGGTCTCCGTTGGTTGATAGGTTTTTGCTGGTACGCCCCTTGTATTTTCAGGCGTTCCATCGGTTTCAAATATTTTAGGGTATTCCATCCGTCCATCTTTCGCTGAAAAGTAGGTTTTACCTTGATGATTAAAAATTGGAGAAATGTATGGTGCGTTTGATTGCTTACGGAAATCACATACTATTTTAATGGTGTCAGACCGTACTTCATACAACTCCTTCCCAAAATCAAAATACGTTGGCTGGCATATAGCCAATACCTTATTATTCACTACCTCAAACTCAATAGGGTTATTGTCCCAGGAGGTCTCTTTATAAAACTTATCACTTATCAGGATAGTCCCATTATAGTCTCCTGTAGTCTGATAAATACTTTTGCCATGAGAAAAATATAAATTCTGATTTGCTGGATTATAGACCATTTTAAAAGAACTCTCATATGGTGTAATATGGCCCGTTGATACAATTACTACCATATTTCCATCAGTTTTATAAAGAGTCTCATTTGCAATAAAGAATATGTATCCATCTTTAGAGGCAATTTCATTAGGCCCAAATATGCCATAGTTCTTATAATAGGCTATACGTCTTGTGTTGGCATCAGTGCCATCGGTAACCCATATTTCATATTTGGTTCCTACATTTATAAAAAGAAATGCCTTAGTGCCGAGTTCGTATATTCCCAAAATATTTATGTATTGATTCGGAACCTCCGAAAATGTCTGAATATTCTTAAACGGATATGTACCTGCTTCAGTACCATCTGAGACATACAATGCATTATTTACGCCGTTGTAAGCCTTAAAAATTATTTTGTTTCCAAATTTTGCCAGAAGGCCATCATAACTAAACGCAGAGCCGTCAGGGTTTATATCTTTTACCTTAACTGTGCTGTTCTTTGTACCATCGGTAACCCATAGTTCTCTATTAGATGTATAATTTCCCCCTACATCGTCAGCCACAAAAAACAGCTTATCACCTACCACTACAAGATTACTTGGCACAGAGCCTTCAGTTGGGCAGATATCCTTCAGAAGATAGGTACTGTCGGTAGTTTCATTATAATACATTAGTTCTAACCCTCTTCCGGTTAGTTGCCCGTTTTTATAGGCAGTAGACTGGAAAAAGATTTTATTATTGAAGGAAACCGGTGTAGGTACATAATAAACAGGTTGCCCACCAGGAGTATACGGAATTTTTTTTATCAGAGATGAATTAGGGTCAGATAAACCTATGCTATAATCATCAAAAAAGAGCAACTTATTATTAATAACCTGTGCTCCTCTAAACCATCCGTAAAGCGCTGTGGTATTGGCATAATTAGTGGTAGTTGTTCCATTACTTTTCCAGAGTTCCCATCTGGGTGGAATATGATGGTGAAAATCGCTTGTGTCGATGCCTTCCTGCAATACCACTACCTGATTATCAAGTTTCACCATCTGAAAAGGGTGAGAATCTGCTGTCTGGGTGTTGAGATGCTTTAATATATCAAAATGATAGGTCTGCCCTGATGCAGACAGAGCCCAAAAGTAAATGAGTAAACGTAAATATCGTATCATTAATGGTTTGTAAGACAGTCCAGCTTTAATTTTTACGAAAGATACAATGTTTTACAATTATGTCGCAGTAATTTTTATTTCTAATGCTTAATGAATCGCAATAGATTGAAACGGCATGGGTCAGGTATTTCATGTTACCGCCTGGGCACCACAAACTTATAGCTTTTCCCCTCCTTTACCTCAAACATTACGTTCATCAATTTATTTTGTTCATAATATTTATCTGACTTTATAGAACCCGGATTATACACCAGCCAGGGGTTATAATATTTCAGTGTTTTATAGTTAATGTTATGTTTCTTTGCCAATTCTATCAGATCTACATCTTCCTTCACTTCTACCACTTCTGTGGGCTCTAAAGGCTCCGCTTTGGTTACTACAAAGCCATAATTAGCCGGATTCTCACAAATCAATTTCAAAGCTAATATCCTGAATACATAATCGTTGGTTTCTAAAGTCAGGTGTAAATCGTAGTAAGATTGCACCGCCTGTGCTTTCAGGGTATTCATGATAGCCGTACGGCCTGAATTATAGGCTGCCGCTGTCAGTGTCCAGTTTCTGAAAGTCTTATTCAAGTTATTCAGAAAATTACAGGCAGCCTGTGTTGAGAGTTCAAGGTCACGGCGCTGATCAACAAATTTGGTTACTTCCAGTTTATATTCTTTGGCTGTTGTATCTCTGAACTGCCAGAAACCTGCCGCCTTACCCGAATTGGCATAAGGCCATAGCTCGCTTTCAATTACTGATAGGTAAAAGAAATCTTCAGGTATTTTATTCTTAGCCAATATACTCACTATTTTCTCTTTATACCGCCCTACGCGACTGAGTATCATCAAAGTTGATGAATGTTTATATACGTTTTTAATGAGTTCCTGCTCCAGTTGCTCACGTATCATAGGATTCTCTAATGGCACTTTTTCGCCTGCAAACTCCAGAGAAGCAGGTATGTGGGGCATAGTAACTTTTTGCGCTACGGGTTGTGCCATCACAAAATTCAATCCAAGCAGATAGATAAATGCGTATAAAAGAATTTTCTTGTTCATAGTGATTAATGATCTTATACAAAGTTCTGTTATTTAACCACTATTGGAACTCTGTTGGTCAAATAAAGTTTAGAACGCTGACAAGAAATTGGCAATATCTCCTTTCCATTCACTTTCATATTTATTCAGGTAGTTTTCATGCCCTGCCAATGGATAGGTTTTCAATTGTTTCTTGCCTTGAATATTAACCAGTATTTCATCAATTTCTGCCCTGCTTACCTTATCATCTAATTCACCATACAGTAACAGTGTAGGACAGGTGATTTTTCTGGCATATTTTGTTGGGTTATGTCCGAATGCCCAGAAATTGTTTTGTAGTCCTCCCCAGAAAACCAGTAAAGCTGCCATCGGAAAAGTGGGTGCTTGCATGAGCCTGAATCTGGCACAAACGGTCTCATACATAGAGCCAAACGGACATTCAATCATAATACCTGAGGGTTGAATACCATAGTCGCTGATGGCTTTCATGATGGCTACAGCACCCATTGATGTACCCCATAAGTAAATTTTGTTTTCTCCTTTTGTTTTCAGAAATCAACACAGGTTTTTACTTCTGCTGCTTCAAAGAAACCAATAGTAGTCTGGTTGCCTTCAGAACCGCCTGAACCCATAAAATCAACCAGTAGCGTATTATAGCCCAGTTGTTCAAAAACAACCGACTTTTCTAAAAGTGATGATTTCTCTCCGGCAAATCCATGAAACAAAACTACTGTTCCTTTAGCATTCTCTCTTTTTATCAACCAACATTCAATCATCTTATTACTTTTTAATTGAATGGTCTGGTAAGGCTTTGTTGGAAATTGCCCATTGGTAGGTCTTGGATTGTTGATACCAAAAGCTAAAGATTTCAGTCTGTGCATCCATGTCAGTTCTTTTTTGTTCGCACAAGGCTCTTATCGGCAAAATGTGTAAATTTATACGCATGGAAATAAGCCACTATATTCATTAAAATAAAAACAGTTAACAATCCCCAGCCTATTTTTTTTAGTGTTTTCTTAGAGCGCATCAGCTTTGTATATAGTTTTAGGTAATACATAAAAACAAGCTCAATAATAATAAAAGAGATATTTTTCAGAAAGGCAAATCGGGCACTGTCCGATGTTTGTCTTTGAATCTCCTTAGATTTCCGGTGAATTACGTTTTTAACCTACCTTTAATATCAATTTAAAATCGCTTTTAAACACATTCTTTTACTTTGTCGCATCAAAACAACCATAAAGAATAAACCATAATGTAGAAACTGTTTGAGTTAATCTTATTGAATTAAAAAAGTCGATTTTTGTTCAATACAGCGCTTTAAAACCCGTCATTTAGCGCTGCTAAACTCCGGTTTTTAAATCTTGTCTTGAAGTAAAAATCGTTCTTTTTTATTTTCAAAATTTAACTCAAACCGTTTCTAAGATTTTATGATAGGACATACCTCTACTCTATTCTGATTAAATCATTATATTATTTTAAAACGCAAACAAGACAATGAAAAAGAACATCATGATGATTGGCATTTTGGCCTTGCCTTTTCTGGCCAATGCGCAAACAGTTGCTACTACATTAGCTACTAATAACACAACTACGGCATTTATCTCTGATATTCCGCTGAATGGTATTTTCTTAAATGCAGATGAATTTGAGAATGGTATTCCGGAAATGGGTTTTGATAAAAAATCGAAAGAGAATCATATCCGTGAATTTGACAACAAGGTGATTCTAATAGAAAATGCAGAAAAAACCAAGTTTGCCAAATCTGAAATCTGGGGATTCCGAAAAAATAACCAGGATTATCGCACTTTTAATAATGAAGATTATGCTATTGCTTATGCTCCTAAGGGCTTATCTGTTATTTTCTATAAGTTGGGCGATGTAACAGGCCAAGCCAATATAAAAGATGAATTTGCAGGTAAATACTATTTTAGCCGCAATAGTCAATCAGCTATTTATCCACTGACTGCCGCTAATATTAAAGAAGTTTTCTCAGACCAGATTCCGTTTATAGAAGCAATCAGCAAAGTGAAATTGTCTGACGAAATGCCGATTCATGAAATGGATAAAGTATTAGCTGAGTATGTAAAGAATCATGTGAATTGAGGGGAAAAGGAGAGTTTTAAACTGAAAAACCGGAAAATGAAAAACAGAAAAATGTAAAAGGGTGTGCTTTGTGCTTGCCTGAAATACAGATAGTACAACAATGAATGTAGAGAAGATTGGTGAGCAATAATTTGTCAGGAATCAAGTGGTGGGTTGCTTTAATAAACGATTGTTATAGAGGTTACAGGCTTGCAGCATATTTCGTTTAATTAGGGTGGCTCATCGCTGAATTCTGCCATATCAGAAAAATCTTTGCAAAGAAGGTGGTATTTTGCCACCTTTTTGGTTTTATTTCGTTTATAAGTATAATACCGACAGGCATCAATTTTTGCCCGGATGGTTCTTATATCCACATATACTTAAATTAAAGCTTCTGTTGACCTTATGAGCAAACGAGTAAGCATTATTATTATCCTGTTTTTCGTACCAACGATTCTCCTGGCTCAGATACCCTATTCTCAACAACGGGACGCCATTGATATACTCAGGAAAGTAGTTCATTTTAAGAAACCAAGAAAGAGCGACTCTACCTCATTGAAAGAAGGCGGCAGAGTAGTAACCATTTTGCCTACCCCCGGCTATGCCCCACAGAGTAATCTTTTTTTGCAATTAATTGCTAATGTAGCTATTCGAAACACCAATGCCAATGTTTCAGTGCTCAATCTGGTAGCTACCTATACACAGAATAAACAGTCAATCCTGCAATATACCACCAGCTATTTCTCTAAAGACAACAAATATTATTTCTCAGCCGACTGGCGTTTTATGGATTACCCTCAGGCCACCTATGGCCTGGGTATGAATACTTCTTTGAAAGATGCAATTGATATGAATTTCAGGTATCTGAAACTATACCAGACCATTATGCAAAGTGTGGGTAAAAACCTATATATGGGTATTGGCTACCAGTATGATTATCATTGGAAAACACAAAGTTATGTCAATGACAATATTATTGAGCGAATTTCGGATTACACGCTGGGAGTTTCGGGTAAAACGGTTTCCTCAGGCCCGACAGTAGCTTTATTATTCGATAGTCGCACGAATTCTCTGAGTGCCACACAAGGAATATATGCCAACGTTGTTTTTAAACAAAGCCTTAAAGCATTAGGTAGTAATACGGATTACCCTTCTTTACTGATTGATGCCCGTAAGTATTTTAGCCTGAACCGAAACTCTGACCATATATTAGCTTTGTGGTCGTACAATTTTTTTACACGTGGCACGGTGCCTTATCTGGATATGCCAAGCACAGGTTGGGATACAAACGTAAATACAGGCAGGGGTTTTATCCAAGGGCGGTACAGGGGAAAAAACATGATGTATTTTGAAGCTGAATACAGATTTGCCATTACCAGAAATCAGTTATTTGGAGGGGTACTCTTCTCTAATGTGCAAACAGTTAGCGAACTATCTACTAACAAATTTCAGAAAGTTATGCCTGCCGTAGGTGCCGGGCTGCGGATACGTATCAATAAATTTTCAAGGGCAAATTTAGCTATAGATTACGGCATTGGTGGAGACGGCTCCCGGAATATATACTTTAATTTTGGGGAGGTGTTTTAGAAAACTTAGCGAATGGCTATGCACTTATATTGGTTTTAGTAACAATCGCTAACCTTACCTGGGTACAGGATTTCTTCAATGGATTAAAGTAATACCTTTTACTCAAATTTGAGGTTCATCATTTTGATACAAAGCGGAATCAAGCCTAAAGAAACAGCAATAAAAATCCCAACCCGAACATAATTCAGCGTCCGCCAGAGTGTAGCTCTGCTCAACAAATCTGTTACGTTACTACCTGCATTGGCTATTTTCTGAAATTCTATAATATTGGGAGCAAAATAAGCCAATGTCCATACTCTAACGGCAAAATGAATCAAAAACAGTATCAACAGCCAGTTTCTGATGGGGTCTATTTTCCAACAGAATACAATGGCCATGATAAAGGTTATTTCATGAACCGAGTGCATCGCTATCCAGAATGTTTTAAAATCAAGCCCATATTTACCCTTGAATAACTGAAAAGATTCAGTAGGTGCAGCCGTCCATTTAGGTACAATTACGGCAGTTTCAAAAATCTGCGCCCCATTCATCAGGAAATAAATAAGGGTAGTAATAAAAAGCCAGGTGGCTCCTCTTGAGATATAATCTTTGGCTATATGTTCCATTTTATTGTCCGTTGTTTAATTCCTGGGTTACTTCATTCATTACAGCCATAGCCGAGCGCAGGTATTTTTCAATAATTACCTTTTCTTCGGCTGAAAAAGTGGCAATCAATCCCACTATTTTGCTTTGTAGCATGGCAAACGTACCTCCTAATAATTGCATGGCATTTTCGGTTTCAGGCACTATCATTATTTTTCTTCTATCATCTTTATCAAAATGACGTTTTGCTAAATTTTTCTTTTCAAGCCTGTCCATTAAGCCTGTTATAGCTCCGGCTGTCAAGCCTGTTAACTGGGCAAACTCTCCGGCTGTAATAGCCCCTTTTTGTATCAGTATGCCTAAGTACTTATGGTCAGTACCTGATAAACCTGCTTTTCGGGCAATGGCTTCGTGCATCAGAATCGTAGCATCAGAAAAGAGTTTTCCTAATTCGCTGATGGTCTCAATCTGCTCATTACTTAATGATTCATTCACTATCAATCAATTTATTTTAGTAACTAAAATATTTAGATATTAAAATAAATGATTATGATTGAACATTGCAAAGGTTTTGCAAGAATTATTTTGAGATTAAAGGAATAGTAGAAAAATGTAGAGGAATTGGTAGGATAGATTAGCAGGCTTAAATCTTTTGTCTTGCCGTTAGTATTATGCTTGAACAATTTGAAAAATAGCTATTCACTGTAACCCGTTGCGACCACTACAATTGCAGCTATCACACCTATTACCAACAGCACCTTCGCCCAGACAGGCATTTTAGCCCAAATAGACGTTCTTTCTGATAGGTCTGAATCAAAATCCTCATCTAACTCTTCACGAAAGGCTTTGGGTTGTCTTTGCTGTTCAAGATATTCTAAATAGGCAAAGTAAGAATGAAATTCTTCATACCAGCTAATTACTTCCGGACGTAAACTTATCTGATGATGATAAGCCTGTTCGGGTGTTTCGGCATGGGTATTTATCAGCCGTTTACTGCTCAGCATATACAGCAGGTTCTGATAGTGTTTTTCTGACAGATTAGGTATATCGGCAAACAGTTCTTTACAAAGTGTCTCATAATCGGGCAATTGTGTCCATTCTAAGCCTTGTTTTACCTGTTTATTATATAAAGTAGCTATTATCTGGTCAATCTGCTGGTTGGTAGTCATGAGGGCTGCTGCATTTTTGGATATGCTCAAAGATAGAAAATCAGATACATTCAGCCAATTTATCTGCTTATAAATGAATTAGAATCTGTATCCATTAATTTATTACGGCGCCTAACCTTCTCCCAATCTGCGTTTTGATTCTTTAAAAAATCTGCATAATGAGGAATAACGAGTTTAAGAAATTCACTTAATTGCTGTAATTCTACAAAATGTGGATAGTTTACTATGTCAATATCAACGTTGTCATAATAACGAAACTCGTATTGCTTGCCTGCTATTATCTCAACATAATAATGAGTACCATCAGTAGATTTATACGCTAAGCCAATATCGTATTTGCCATACTTGCCATCTTCAATTTCTTTATGCGTTAGTAAATTGAAAACGTTATAATCTCTAAGGCGTTCTGTAAAATTTTCCCATCCCTTGGGTGGTATTAATGTGTTAATTTTATTCTGATTTCTCACATGAAAACCTTTCCATTGGTTATTAACCAATGAATAGTTGATATATAAAATCCCTCCAAAATTTTGTTCAAGAAAAATCCTGATTTCAAAATCCTTTTCTTTGGTTACTGTATCTAAACGGAATCTGTCTTTAATCCAACTTAAAGTCTTATCTATAGGCTCATGCTTGTAAATCATTTCATCAACCCCCAACATCCGTGCGCAAGTTGAGTCAGCTTTAACTACTGCTATATCTTGTTTTTTCTCTTGACAGCCTAAGCAAATTACAGCAAAAACAGCTATTGCAATCACAATTTGAGAGCAAAAGTTCTTCATTTAATTAAATAGGTTTGATTAGTAATAACTAAATGAAGAACGAATAAATATACGGTATCAATCAAAAATTAAGCATAAAAATTACATTTTATATATGACCTATAAATACCGCAACCACCATTTTTCAGGGTGTGCTTTTTTATAGGCATCGTACCAACGGCACTTTACATAGAGAATTATGACATCAATCAGAAAAACAAGGTATAGTAAAGACAAAGGCCATCGGTTGGTTTCGGGTACTTGCGCAAAAGGAGCAGTTACGTACCATTCCTGATGTGTGGCTCCGTCACGTAGATAATTGACGATTAAAGCAGTAATATGAATCAACAGAATGTGCATGAGGTAATAAAACATTGGCACACGCCCGAAAACGGCCAAAGCATTGGTAAACCAACCTTTTAGTCTTTCAGCCAATGGTACAAGCGCAATAACAGGCCCCAGAGTCATGAGTACATATAGTTGCGAAGGCGGATATTTGCTTTGATTGAGTAATCTGAAAAACAAGGGCATCGGATTGCCGGGTCTATTGTTGTAATAGACTATTCTACTGCCTACAATCGCAAATATAATAATGGCCAGTAGGCCTATGACTAAACAGATTTTATCACGAAGTGCAGGCTTCTTTAATAAAATCAGCCCAAATCCATAACCTGCCATCATGATACCAATCCAAGGAATTAATACATAGAGTACTGCGATGCCGCCTAATGGCTGAAAGTCTGCCGGATAAAAAAACTCCCATATAGACCCAACCGAACTTTGCATAGATTCAGGAAATAGTTTTGGCACATAACTAAAGACCTGCTGGAAAGCAATCATCAACACGCCAATAATACCTATAACCACTGCCTTGAGCCGGATAAAAAGTGCTAACAAAACCATACACCAACCCAACATCCAGATAACGCCTGCCAATATGAATGAACTATAATCGAGACTGAAAGTCCAGAAGAACCGGACGACTGTTAGTTCGAGTACTACCAGAAATAATCCCCTTGTCAATAAAAATTTCATCAGCTGCGTTTTATCTGCTATTTTCTGTCCGTACAGAAAAGCACTTGTTCCGGCAAAAAAGGCAAAAGAAGGCGCACAGAAATGAGTAACCCAACGTGTAAAAAACAGGTCGGCAGTATAACCACCGGCCGGAACGCCCGCATATACACGTACGTGGTCAATCGCCATTAATACCATCACCAATCCTCGTAGAATATCTACTGACTGGATTCTTTGAAGTTTTTCAGAGGATAACTGTTTCATAATTTGAAAGGAGTTTTAATAAAAAGAGCGCAGCACGACCATCAGCTTCTTGTAAATCAGCCTTAATCAATCGTATTGCGCCCGATAGTTTTTTGATATTATCAATGAACCTATTTAAACTTATTTCTTTTGACTGCGAATGGCTATTTTTCAATCATATTTCGCTTATTTATTTCGTCCGTAGCGCTGCTACGCACTCAATAAATAATCTCATCTGATTAAAAAATCGCACATTCTCGTTGCTAAACAAAAAGTTTAAACAGGTTCAATGTAATTTACAGATAATCAGTGAAAAAGTATTGAAATAGCGGAATAATTATGCAGAAATACTATTGGTTGCCGTGTTTTGAAATTTGTTGATAGGGGCATAAGGTCTGGTTCTGTTTACAAGCCTTACTATTAATCACTCAAAGTTTTATTATATTTGACCATGATTCGCCTTACCGTAGGCTTAACCAAAGAAATAAACACAGTCAATGACCGCTTCTCTTACCCGATTAACCAACCGATTTACTTTGTTCTTTGTGCTATTGCTTGGCATATCTGCCTGCCAGTCATCACTTACCAAAAAAGTAAAGTATTATTCTACCGAAATAACCCTGAAAAATGGCACTGTACTGAAAGGAAGCACCTCTCCAATTGCCAATGAAAGTTTTACTTTTAAAGATGCCAAAACGAGTAAAAAGTCAACAATTCAGAATAAAGAGGTACAATCTATTATTAAAAACCTGCCTGAGGGTACCCGAGAATATGCACAGATAGAAGTAGAAACTAACAAAAAGCGAGAGAAAACAGAAACTGTCCTGGGCGCTTATGTAGTAAAAGGCATATTAAACCTGATTTCTTACGAAGCTACCGAGCACACCCGACAAGTACAAACCGTAAATAACCGACAAACCTTTGTCAATGAAACCATATTGGCTAAACACTACTATCTGAAATGGGACAATGCACCGGGGAAAGAAGTAAATATGGGTAAACGTAAAGGACAGGAAGAAGATTTTATGGATACAGCCTTAGAATTTTTTGCTGATGCACCCGAACTAATGAAAAAAATCGGCAGTGAAGGCTATCAGGCCAAAGACATTAAGAAAATAGTAGAGGAATACAATGCCATTAAAAGCAAAAAATAAGTTAATGCTCTTTTGTCAATAACAGGTGCAAGGAGTTTGTGTACTTTTATGGAGTACTACAAACACGAGAATGGTCAGGTATTTAGTGGAGAAACCGAATTGAAACTAAGAAAGAGAAAGGAGTAATTGGCTCCAATAAGTCAAGGTCATTAATAATTTTGAACAGAGCTATTTGGTTCTAAATAAGAAGCTATGGGAATATTTTTTAAACTGTGTCAAAACTAATTGAGCGAGTTATAAGTTCTGGTTTTTTCAACCAGAACTTATAACTCGAAATCTTGTTTGCCAATTCTATCAGCGAAAATAATTGTAATTTCCGATAGAATTTCTTTCCAGGAAAAAACAGTTTTATTCCAAAGTTTATCCATATTAATGATGCCTAAATATGCTAGTTTCAAAAGAGCATTGTCAGAGGTAAAAGCACCTTTGGTTTTCGTTAATTTTCTAATTTGGCGATGATAGGCTTCAATAGTATTGGTTGTATAAATGATTTTTCTAATGGAGCGTGAGTATTGAAAAAAGACCGATAAATTTTCCCAGTTATTGACCCAGCCTTCAATAGCCTTTGGATAGGATTTGCTCCATTTTTCTGATAATTTCAATAGATTTTCTTCACCAATTATGCGTGTTGGTGCTTGATAAACGGATTTCAAATCAACAATAAACTCTTTAAGATGTTTCTGTGGTATAAAACGTAGTGAATTTCTGATTTGATGAACAACACAAAGTTGTGTTTGAGCCTTTGGAAATGTCACTTCAATGGCTTCTGGAAAACCTTTCAGACCATCTACACAAGCGATGAAAATATCCTCTACCCCTCTATTTCTAAAATCCTGCAAGACACTTAGCCAAAATTTCGCACCCTCACTTTCGGTTAAATATATGCCTAAAACTTCCTTTTTTCCTTGTAAATTAAGCCCAATAACGCTGTAAAGTACTCGTGTCGTTACTTTTCCATCTACACGAACTTTATAGTACATCGCATCAAGCCATGCTACTACATAAATACTCGATAAGGGTCGCTGTTGCCACTCCCGAAGCATTGGCAAAACCTTGTCAGTAATGCTCGAAATTTCACTCGGTGATAGGCTGTAAGCGTAGATTTCCTGTAAATGTTTGCCTATTTCTGAATAGCCGCACGGGCGGCCCCGTCATCCCTCGGCTATACATCGAAATAATTTGACCCTCTAACTGCTCTGTCAGAACTACTTGACGCTTAGGAACAATGTTTGGCTCGAAATTTACCAAACGGTCTCGGGGTGTTTGAAGTTCAAATTCCCCAGCACTACTTTTTACTCGCTTTAAGGAAGACCTATTACGCCTATTGACTGTCCCATTTGCTCGTTCTGAGGCCAAATGAGCGTCCATTTCTCCTTGCAATGATTGCTCTAAAAAGTGCTTTAACATTGGAGCAAAAATGCCATTTTCGCCTGTCAAAGGTTTGCCTGAGTAAAGCCCTTTGATGGCTTCAGCTTTGAAATCCTCGAAATTGAAGTCTTGATTCGATTCCATAAAAAAACTGTGTTTAAGTAAAGTTATAAATTTGCTGAAACTTTTACTTGACACAGTTTAAAAAATAGCCTCATACAAGAATCTGCCAAGAAGATTGGTAGCCCTACATTCAGCCCGTCGCCAAATATTTCAATGGAAGCCGGAAAATCTATTGTTCTGAATCCGGGTTTTGTGGTTGAAACAGGGAGTGTATTTAAGGCCGAGATAAAGGGGTGTAATTAGGGGTCATGGCGTGGAATTAAAACGAAGTAGCCTCTCTCCTACTGTACATTATAGAAAATACTACTGCCAATGGCAGTGGTATTTTTTAGTTTAGACGTTACAGCTAACAAATATTGTATTTACGAATATACTCTGTAGTGCATCAAATATAGTTACACTATTAGATCCCTACTTAGCTTTATTACCTTTTTGTTACTTAATTATGTTCCGAAACATTCGTTGGTCGGACAAATGCCTTATCAGTAATCATTATAGCCACTAATACGGCGAAAATCACTTATCAGTCAATAGCTATCCTATCAGCCACTGATTCTAAAGCACAGCCGTATGGGGATAGTTCATTTGATGAGGTTTTAAGGATAGTTAAAATATCATTTAGGACTCGTTTCAATTCCGGTAGCACCTCTCTGCCAAACCATTCGTTTTTAGCCTGCCAGATGTTGTTGCTTGGCGAGGGCTGCGTTGCCTTTTAACGATTTGCGAAATACGCTTAGAATACCAATTAAAGGCTATATTGAAGCACCAACAACACTTGGTGATAAAATCAGGAATAGAAGAATTGAACTACAACTCACTATACAACAGCTTGCAAGATTATTAAAAGTAACCGAGGAAGCAGTAGTATATTGGGAATATAACCGAGGAATTCCAAAAGTATATAATTATCCAAAATTCATTGAAGTATTAGGCTTTCTACCTTTTGATGTTGATACAAGCACATTAGGTGGTAAGATTATAGTCCATAGTATACTACTATACAATTTGGATTATTGAATATTTTTTTTCTTAATAAAGGACAAATATTTGTTCAAATCAAACCAGCTAATTATACAATTACTAATAGCTTGCAATCCATTTCTAAAAATAGAGACGGCAGGATATTTATCTGAAATAGTCATGATTTAATCTGACAGTTACGATTTATTTAGTAACTTAAAATTAAAGATTAAATCAAATGACAACACAGGCAAAAATCATCAAGAACAAGTTAGGAGTATTAGAACTTGCCAATGTTTTAGGCAATGTCTCAAAGGCTTGCAAGGTAATGGGTTATAGTCGAGATAGTTTCTATCGCTTCAAGGAACTCTATGAACAAGGTGGTGAATTAGCACTTCAAGAAATTAGTCGCAGAAAACCCATAGAGAAAAATCGGGTAGATACGTTAGTAGAAGAAGCCGTTGTCAAGATGGCATTGGACTTACCAGCTTATGGACAGCTAAGAGTATCAAATGAGCTAAAGAAACAAGGTATAGTTGTCTCTCCTGGTGGAGTACGTTCAATCTGGTTAAGACATGATTTAGCTACCTTTAAGAAACGTTTAAAAGCATTGGAAGCGAAGGTTAATCAGGAAGGAATTATCCTTACAGATGAGCAAATAACAGCCTTAGAAAGAGCCAAAGCTGAGAAACAGGCTCATGGAGAAATAGAGACACATCATCCGGGTTATTTAGGAGCACAGGATACGTATTACGTAGGTAATATTAAGGGAGTAGGCCATATTTATCAACAGACTTTTATAGATACTTATTCAAAGGTAGCTTTTGTTAAACTCTATGACCGGAAAAACGCTTTAGTAGCCGCTGATATGCTCAATGATAAGGTTATTCCTTTTCATGAGCAAAATCAGATTCGTCTACTAAGAGTTTTAACTGATAGGGGTACAGAATATTGTGGTAATAGGGAGCAACACGAATATCAATTATATTTGGCTATAGAAGATATTGACCATACTAAAACTAAGGCCAAAAGTCCTCAAACTAATGGTATATGCGAGCGTTTCCATCGTACTATTCAGGATGAATTTTATGCGG
>NZ_SEWF01000018.1 GCF_004168285.1 Emticicia agri
ACGAGGAGGAGGAAGAAGAAGAGGACGAGGAGGAAGAAGAAGAAGAAGAGTACGACGAGGAGGAGGAAGAGGAATATGACGAGGAGGAAGAAGAAGAAGAAGAAGAAGAGGAATATGACGAGGAGGAAGAAGAAGAAGAGGAATATGACGAGGAAGAAGAAACTCCAAAGAAGAAGAAAAGAAAATAGTTTATATCGTGGAAAACAAACACCGATGCATTTATGGTGTTTGTTTTTTTGCAATAATGACATTGCCATCGTTCGGCTGATTGTTTAAACAGCCGCTGCGACAGCCTGGGGCGCCCAGCCGTTCTCTGAACGGTATCCTATGGGCGGCGTATATAAGCCACCTGTTTTAGTACAAGCGAATGACTATGACCCCTGGGGGTTAGATATTAATAGTTTCCAACAACATAACCAGGATAATTTTAAGTATTCAGGTAAAGAACAATACAAAGAGTTTGGATTAGATTGGTATGACTTCGGGGCGAGGATGTATGATGCTCCCATTGGTAGATGGCATGCAGTTGACCCTTTGGCTGACATATCAAGAAGATTTTCACCCTACGTATATGGGAATAATAATCCTATAAGATTTATTGACCCAAGTGGAATGACATCAGAAGAGGCAAAAGATTTTACTTATTCTGATGGGTATAGTACACAGAGTTACCAGAATAGTTCTGGGGTTGTAGGCGTGAGTGGGAGTTATCAAGATAATGAAAAAGACCCTCCTGGGTTAATTCAACGATTACTGGATTATTTTGGATTCAATATAAAACCTCAATCACAGGAGGAGGCAAAAACTTATGCCGATAGAAGGCAGTCTTTATATGAATTAAACGAAAGAAATGAGAAAGCTAAAGAAAGAATATTAGAAGGGACAGAAAAGTTACCAGTGCTTGGTAGTGCAGCACAGCTAAGTGATGCAATGATGAAAAAAGATGCAACCGGCGTGGTGATAAGCAGTGTGTCTTTTGCCTTGGATGCTACTGGTGGTGGGGGTGTCGCTCCTAAACTTACAAATGGTGGCAAAAAAGTACTTGGAAGTTTAATTAATATGATAGAGATGACCCTATCAGAAGGTGTTTTACAAAGGGGTGGAAAAATTGGCAATCTTAGCGTAGTTGACGACGCCTTAAAAGGCATGAAAATTTTAGAGGTTGCGAACTTGGCAGCCACAGGAGATCAAAAAGCTCAAACAGCAATAAAAATATTAAAACAAGCATCATCTAAGGCCCAAAAATATTAATCATGGAAATAGAAGGACAAATTATAAATGATATTATCGTTAAGCCATCAGAAATAAATGCAAATCTATATAGTAAGGTTTTTATTTGTTTTGATGAATTCATACTTCTGATTCAAGCGGATGATTCAACTGATGAACTGCAATTGAAAAAATTGGACAAGGTGTACTTCAATAACCAAAAGCTGTACGAAAAGTTTAAATCCATAAATGCTGTAGTTGGGAAACAAATTGTTTCATTTTGGTCTTGTAAGAATCAAAAAGGATATTTTGATTGTTTTTGTATCGGATTGGATGAATTTATTCCAACTATTATTTTTACAAGTATCGTATCTCATATTACTATTCGCTTAACTATTTCGTCCTGAAAAAGGTTATTAACTTGAATATTTCATTTTTTAACAAAGCCCATCCAATAAATCACTTATTATTGGGTGGGCTTTAATTTATATGCTTTATTAGACAGTTTGTGTGTAAGTTTCAGAGATAGCTTGGCTTCCCTATAAGTAGGTCATTCGACCGCATGCGTTGGAGCACAAACCAAACCTACCAAGGCAAAATTTACAGTCTCAAACCTATTTATTTATGGCTCAATTAAACAATTTCTCAATTTTTTCAATCAGTACTTCATTGATTCTTACATAAGATTCATGTGTCCAGCCTGCAATGTGAGGGCTGAAAATTACCTTATCCGATTTTATTAACTGGTCAAAAGTTTCTTTCTGTTTCTGATTTAATTGGCTTAGTTTTTCATTTTCCAACACATCAAGGCAAGCACCCTTAATCTTGCCTGAGTTTAACCCCTCTACAATAGCCTCTAAAACCACCACTTCCCCACGAGAAGCATTGACAAAGTAGATATCATTGGCAAATGAATTCAGAAAATTTGAATTTACTAATTGAAAAGTTTCCTTCGTAAGCGGGATATGAAGGCTCAGAATATCAGCTTTATCAAAAATTTCCTTCATGGTAGCCTCTGTGGCGTACGCATCTGAAAAGCCAACTTTATATTTATCATACGCAAGCACCTTACAACCAAAGGCAGAAAGTCGTTTGGCTGTTTCAGCGCCATTATTGCCGTAGCCTATAATACCAACCGTTTTACCCAAGAGTTCGTATCCTCTGTTTTCCTCTCTCAGCCACTTGCCTTCTCTTACCTGTCTGTCGGCTATCAGCAGGTTATTCATTAATACCAGTAACATGCCAATAATATGCTCGGCTACTGCTACCCTGTTGCCCTCATTTGCGGCAAAAACAACAATGCCTCTTTCTTCGGCAACCACTTCGTCAATCAAATCAATGCCGGCTCCTGCCCTACCTATAAATTTTAATTGTGTGGCATTTTTTAGCAATTCGTCGTCAACTCTCGTTTTGCTTCTGATAAGCATGCCTTCATAATTACCTAAAATATCCATAATTTCCTGTCGCTGGATTTTTGGCTGATAATCGGGCACATAACCTATTTTTTCGAGCATGGGCAACAGACTCACGTGCATTTCATCTACTATTAAAACTGAACCCCGGTTGCCGGACGTAATTGTATTCACAGTATTTTTTTTATCGTATGTTTGTCAGTAAATTGCGGCAAAATTACGTTTACAGGTAAAATTGTCCAATATATTTTTAAGAATAAGCGTTGAAAGTTCAAAGATTCTCTTGTTCTGAATGAGCGCATATAATTTAAGCAAGAATTGAAATAATTAAATCAATAGAAAAGTGAGCGAACAACATAAACCTGTGATAGGAATCAGTATTGGTGACTTCAATGGAATAGGCCCGGAAGTAATACTAAAAGCCGTTGGAGGCAATCGTTTAAATAAAATCTGTACTCCTGTTATTTATGGTTCCGGTAAAATCATTAACCGCTATCGCCAGCAATTGGAACTGAAAGACTGGCAGTTTTCTACAATTCAGAAAATTGACCAGGTGAATCATAAGCAGGTAAATGTGCTGAATTGCGTAAACGACCAGAACCTGGAAGTACAACCGGGAAAAATAACACCGGAAGCCGGAAAGGTAGCATTTGAAGCACTAAAAAGAGCCGTAGCCGACCTGAAAGCAGGCAAAATAGATGCGCTCGTAACGGCCCCTATCAACAAGCATAATATTCAGAGTGAAGAATTTAATTTTCCGGGTCATACAGAGTATCTGGCCAAAGAATTTGACACCGAAGATGTATTGATGTTTATGGTAAGCGAGCAACTGAAAATAGGTGTGGTAACCGGACACTTGCCTATTGAACAGGTGAAAAGTAAAATCAGTAAAGAATTAGTTATCAAAAAGATTGAGCAGATTCATACTTCGCTCAAAAGAGATTTTAATATTCAAAAACCCCGTATCGCTGTTTTAGGGTTGAATCCGCACGCCGGAGAAAACGGGCTTTTAGGTAACGAAGAAAAAGAAATCATTCAGCCTGCCTTAAATGAAATCAAGAAAAAAGGCACGCTGGTTTTCGGTCCATTTCCTGCCGATGGTTTCTTTGGTACAGCCGCATGGAAACAATATGATGCTGTGCTGGCCATGTATCACGACCAGGGTTTAATGCCTTTTAAAATGATTGCTTTTGAAAACGGCGTAAACTTCACGGCAGCGCTTCCGAAAGTTCGCACCTCGCCAGACCACGGAACAGCCTATGATATTGCAGGTAAAAATCAGGCTGATGAATCTTCGATGATTGAAGCCATTTATACGGCAATTGATGTGGCCAAAAACCGGGCAGAGTTAAGCGAATTAGAACTGAACTCTCTGAAAAAGAAAACTATTGTTTTAAAAGAAGCAAGTATGGAGGATTAAGTAACAATCCCAACAAAACTTTTACATTTTGTTGGGATTGTTTTAAATTAACTCCAAATCTTCAAAGGGGCTTCTGATATTAGCCAGGTCTATCTGGGCTATCTGGTAATACATAGAGGTTGTCTGCAAGTATTTGTGTCCCAGAATTTCTTTTAGCAGGTGTATATCTATCCCTCTCTCTAAACAATGCACAGCGTAGCTGTGCCTGAGGGTATGAACTGTAGCATTTTTATCAATTTTCGCTTTCATAAGTGCCTGCTGAAATACCAATTGCACACTTCTTGGGCTATAAGGTCGCCCTTTTTCTCCTACAAATAATAATTCTTTCGGATTATGTTTTTCAAAATAAGCCATTAGAATCGGAATCAGTTTTCGGGGTATTTTCAGTTTTCTACCTTTGTCTGTTTTAGACGGCGGAACCATAATAAGCCTCGTGTCCAGATTCAGGTCATTTACTTTCATCACTAAAATATCGCTCAATTTTAGACCCATTGCATAAATAGTTGCCATTAAGGCTTTATGTTTCGGATTATCTAATACGCCTATGATACTTTCTACCTCAATTTCTGTCAGAATCTCCGGTAATGTATCCTCTTTTATTTCGCCAGAGGCCTTAATACCAAGTTTACGCTTGAAAATTACCTCATAGAAAAGTTTTATTGCCTTGCCCGCCTGCTTTGCCGCATCTGTTGTTCCACCTTTTTTTTCACTTAAGTCTAACAGGTAATTTGAAATTAATTCTTCAGTAATTTTACTTTGTGGTAAATCACGGAAGTGATTATAAAAAACAAAAATGGCATTACGGTAAGCAGCAATAGTCTGGGAGTTATATTTCCCTTTTCTTAATATTTCTGTAAATCTCTCAATAAGGTGGGTCACAGTTGCGCAATTTTTAGTTAAAAATAGGATTTAACGAATATTTGTCAATTTGGACTTAAATTAAAAAACAAAGTCACAAATTTTAAATTAAAAAAACTTATTTACGGTCTTTTCTCTAACGAAATTTTAAACTTGGTAAACAAATTGCTATAAAAATTGCAGTTCTTCGGGAATAAAAAGGAAAATTTACTATTTTCAAAACTTTAAAATTATTTAATTAATTCCTTTACCTAATCTATGCTTCTGACATTTATTATTCTGTACCTGTTAGGCACTATGCTTGTGGGGTGGTTTGCATCTAAATTCGTAAAAACAGCGAATGATTTTGCCGTTGCGGGAAGAAAAATGCCAACCTATGTAGTAGCATCAGGGCTTTTTGCTACCTGGTTTGGCTCTGAAACGGTCATGGGTGCTTCTTCAGAATTTATAGAAAATGGTTTAATAGGTGTTATCGAAGACCCGTTTGGGGCATCATTATGTTTATTATTGATTGGCCTTTTCTTTGCACGACCCTTATATAAATTAAATATACTTACTTTCAGCGATTATTTTAGTATCCGATATAATAAAAATGTAGAATGGATTTCAGCACTTTTTCTGATACCCTCCTATTTTAGCTGGATTGCAGCCCAATTAGTAGCATTAGCCATTGTCTTGCAAGCTATTGCCGGAATTCCCTTCATTTATGGTATTCTCATTTGCGCTTCTGTGGTGGTCTTTTATACATACGTAGGGGGTATGTGGTCGGTGGCTATTACTGATACCGTTCAGACAGCTATTATTATTATTGGCTTACTGATTCTGATGGTCGAATTAGTAAGTCAGATTGGTGGCTGGGGACAGATGTTTGCCAGAACACCACCGGATTTTTTCCGGTTTACACCCAAAGAACACTCCTTTGTCAATTGGGTTACTTATTTCGGTGCATGGATTACCATTGGCTGGGGCTCTATACCACAACAAGATGTGTTTCAAAGAGTACTTTCATCAAAATCAGAGAAAGTTGCTGTCAGAGGTGCCTATTGGTCGGCATTTATGTATCTATCTATTGCCTGTATGCCTTTAGTGATTGCCCTGTGCGGTTCTTTAATCTATCCTGACATCAAAGAGGGAGATTCTCAAATGACAATCCCGGCTCTGGTGCTTCGTCATTCGGGCTTGGGCATGCAGATTCTATTTTTTGGAGCCCTGCTTTCTGCTATATTAAGTACTTGCAGCGGAGCTATTTTAGCCCCTGCAACAGTTGTGGGGGAAAATCTCTTAAGACCGCTTTACGGTGAAAAGATTTCTGATAAAAGATTACTTCAGGTTATGCGTTTATCAGTCATTGGCATTACTGTTATCAGCGTAATACTTTCGCTGAATAAATCAGAAATTTATGAATTAGTCGGAGAATCTTCCTCTCTAAGTTTAGTGGCATTATTTACTCCCTTGGTAGCAGGACTATACTGGAAACGGGCAACGGCTTTAGGTGCCATTTTATCAATGGTAGCCGGAACAGGCGTCTGGTTGTATTTAGAGTTTTACCCGACCGAAATTCCGGGCATGATATGGGGTTTGCTGGCAAGTATCACAGGTATGTTAGTAGGTTCGTTCATAAAAAAAGATGATAAAGTATCTGTCAGTTGAGGAATACATAGACCATCAACCGCTGCATCTGCAACAATTGATGCAAAGGCTCAGAGTGTTGATTCTGAAAGCTCATCCTAAAATGCGTGAGCATCTTGAAATCAACACACCAATGTTTACCATCAAACAGCATGTTTGCTATTTTGGTAAAGTGCATCCAACCACAGGGCTTGAACTTTGTTTTCTGAGAGGCTTCCAGCTTTCAAATGAGCAAGGCATAGTAGAGTCTAAAGGCAGAAAATACATACACGGAATAACGTTTGCTAATATAGCCGACTTCAAAAGCAAGGAATCGGCCTTTCTGGAAGTACTTAATGAAGCATTAATCTTAGATGAGATTAATGAAAAGTCTGTCTTTACAGAAATGCTTCAGGCAGCTAAGAAAAAGAAAACCTCATAGATGCTGGGCGGCAATCCAGGCACCTGTCCATGCCGCCTGAAAGTTAAAGCCTCCTGTAACAGCATCAATATTCAATACTTCTCCTGCCATATAAATATCAGGGTATTTTTTTAAAGAAAATTTTTCAAAATCAACTTCAGCTAACTCCACTCCTCCTGCTGTTACAAATTCTTCTTTAAAAGTGCTTTTACCATTGACACTGAATCGGCTTGCAGTCAGTTGCTCTACCAATCTGCTTATATGTTTTTTTCCGGTTTCTGCCCATTTCTGGTATTCACCTATCCCTGATGCTATACAAAGGCTTTTCCACAGTCTGATAGAGAGTCCAAACTCTGCATTAGCCAAAACATTCTTTTTAGGTTGATTGCCAATTTGCTGATGAAGGTGTTGTCTTATCTTTTCAATATCAGTTTTTCCAAGCCAGTTTACGATTACTTCAAAATCATAGTTCAATTCACGCAGTTCTCTGGCCGCCCAGGCCGACAACTTTAAAATAGCCGGTCCCGATAAACCCCAATGCGTAATCAGGATTGCGCCATTTGACGAAAAAGTAGTAAGTATTTTGTTTTTTGCACTACTTAACTGACAAACTACATTTTCAACACTAATTCCCATTAAATCCTGAATCCTTTCGTCTTTGATATTAAAAGTAAAGAGCGATGGTACAGGCGAAACTAAACTCACGCCAAGATTCTCTAAAAGTTTCCATACTGCGGTATCACTTCCAGTGGCAATCATCAATTTTTTAGCCAGGTATTGTCTGTTACCAATGGTATGCAATTGCCATTGTCCGTCTTGTTTTTCAATACTTTCAACACGGGTATTGGTAATAATTTCGATACAGTTTTTCCGACAGGCATCTAAAAAACAATCAATGATGCTCTGCGACGAATTACTTACAGGAAACATTCGTCCATCAGCTTCTTTTTTAATCCTCACTCCTCTGCTTTCAAACCATTCAATGGTATGAGTAGGGTTAAATTGTTGAAAAGGTTGCAGTAATTCCCGATTTCCTCTCGGATAATAGTTCACTAACTGCGTAGGCTCAAAACAGGCATGAGTAACATTGCATCGCCCACCTCCTGAAACCTTTACTTTTTGTAAAACCTCTCTTCCCCGGTCTAAAATAGCAATCTTTAGATTTTTGTTTTTCTCTGCGGCGTTAATCGCCGTAAAAAAGCCTGCTGCTCCACCGCCAACAATAATAAGGTCGTACATAAATAGAATCGGTTTATTGAAATAAGCGCAAAAAAAATCACCTTAGATAGTTATTATCTAAGGTGAAACTGCCTTTACAAAGCAAGCTTATCAGTAGCAGATTTCAAAATGATAGTGATAGATTTTATGAAACCTATCGACAATTTTTAAAATTTGTAAACTGTGCAGAAAAGAAATTAGCAAGTTCCTTAATGGCATCAGGAGGTCTGTTATAGTCAAATACAACTTTATGGCTTTCGCCTGATTTAACTATTTCTATCCACTGGGCACCTCCATCAGCACAATCCGGGCAGCCAATTACCATCGGTAGTTTTCCAAATTCGTCAAAGTCGATTGCGGCTTCCAAATCTGAAATAACCCTGGCTGATACCTTAGCAGAACATTGCTTTTCAGCATTGTTCTTACTATTATCTTTTCCAGTGTATTTTACAGTAGTTCCTATAATTTCTACCGTTGCCTGACAAGTCCCAAAACATTCTCCAAAAAAATAGCCCCCTTTTATGATTATCTCTTGATTCATTATACTGTCTGCCTCTTTATTTGAACAGGCAGTAATAAAGGCCAGTATCACAATTAAATAAAAGAGTTGGCACTTCATCAGTAAAAGGGTTTGAAATTATGGCTTCACATATTTTTCTTCAAAATAAATTCTCTTCTCACGAAGCAACTTCAATAGTGGGGCAATTTCTTTAATATCATCACCAAACTCAAAAGTTACTTTATGTCTCGAATCATTTTTGGTAATTTCTACCCATTCTGCACCGCCATCAGCACAATCAGGACAACCTATTACTTCCTCCAATTTTTTAAATGCTTCAAAATTAACAGTTTTTGATACTGCCGAGATATAATCGGCTGTCAGTTTTTCTGTATAGGTTTTTGGTTCACCACCTTCTGTTCCTCTTCCACCATTCAGGTAAACAGTAAATGCGGCTTCATCATTTACGAGAGTCATTTCTTTTTTACATGGGCCAAGGCACATACCAAAACTTGTACCATATTTAATAACAGTTGCATCTAAACTGGTTAAGTTCTGTTTTTCGTCAGGAATCTGCGATTCTTGTTCACAAGCCATAAAAGAAAATGTGGAAAGAATGATTGCTACAAACAGTTGAATTTTCATTTTATTAATAGATTTTTGCGTTTTGATTTTTCGATTTTATAATTAGGATTCCTTTTAAATTAAAAAGGTTGGAAACATGACTACAAAACAAATACAAATTATAGTCCATGCTGTAAGTGCGACAGAAAAAAGCGTTACTAATACCATAACTTTGTTAGAAGAAGGGGCAACTGTACCGTTTATTGCCCGATACAGAAAAGAAATGACGGGAAGCATGGATGAGGTGCAGATAGCTTCTGTAAAAGACTTATACAGTAAGTTTTCAGAGGCCGATAAACGCAGGGAAGCCATCATTAAATCGATAGAAGAACAGGGCAAAATGACCCCTGAATTACTGAATAAGCTACAAAATGCCTTGTATCTGAATGAGTTAGAAGATTTATATCTGCCTTATAAACAAAAGCGCAAAACCCGTGCAAGCATTGCCATTGAAAAAGGGCTTGAACCATTAGCTAAAATTATTTTTGCCCAGAAAGACCGTAACATTGAAGCTATTGCTGAAAAATACCTTACTGACAAAGTAGAAAGTGTGGAAGATGCTCTACAAGGCGCACGGGATATTATGGCTGAGTGGATTAACGAAGACATTCAGGCAAGAAACAGCATTCGTAAGATTTTTGAAAGAGAATCAATCGTAAGTGCTAAGGTAAAGAAAGGTAAGAAAGAAGAAGGTGCCAAGTATCAGGATTATTTTGAGTTTTCAGAACCATTGTCAAGAATTCCATCTCATCGACTGTTAGCCATCAGACGTGGGGAAGAAGAAGGAATCCTTTCAGTAGATATATCTATTGAAGCAGAAAGAGGAACCGATGCCTTAGACAGAATTTACCTCAGAGGCTTGCCGGAAGCCAAAGAACAGGTGGCCGATGCCATTACAGATGCCTATAACCGCTTATTGAAACCGAGCATTGAAACTGAGTTTTCAAACCTCTCGAAACAGAAGGCAGATAGCGAAGCCATTAAGATATTTGCCGCTAATCTTCGTCAGCTATTATTAGCCTCACCATTAGGACAAAAAAGAGTATTAGCCATAGACCCGGGATTCAGAACAGGCTGTAAAACGGTATGTCTGAACGAGCAAGGTGATTTATTGTATGACACTGTTATTTATCCGATGGATAAAAAGATGGAAGCAGAAGGTGTAATCAAGAAATTGATTTACGATTACAAAATACAGGCCATTGCCATTGGAAATGGCACTGCCAGCCGTGAAACCGAAAGTTTTGTAAAATCCTTGAAGTTAGATAAAATTCAGGTGCATGTGGTTTCAGAACAGGGTGCTTCTATTTATTCAGCTTCTGAAATTGCCCGTGAGGAGTTTCCAAAAAAAGATGTAACTGTAAGGGGCGCTATTTCGATTGGCCGCAGATTAATGGACCCTCTGGCAGAATTAGTAAAAATTGACCCGAAATCTATCGGAGTGGGGCAATATCAACACGACGTTGAACAGAAAATGCTCAAAGAAAGCCTTGATTCAGTCGTAGAAAGTTGTGTAAACCTGGTGGGTGTTGAATTGAACACAGCCAGCAAACACCTATTAAGCTATGTTTCAGGCTTAGGGCCATCTCTTGCACAGAATATTGTAGATTACAGAGCTAAAAATGGAGCTTTTGGTTCAAGAGATGAATTGAAGAAAGTCCCTCGCCTCGGCGCAAAGGCCTTTGAACAAAGCGCAGGTTTCCTGCGGATTAACGGTGCAAAGAACCCTTTGGATAATTCGGCCGTACATCCGGAAACTTATGCGATTGTTGAAAAAATGGCAAAAGATTTAGGTTTGAAAGTAGCTGATTTAGTGAATAATGCCCAGATAAAATCAAAAATCAATCTGAATAATTACGTAACCGCTACCGTAGGTTTACCAACCTTGAATGATATTCTGTCGGAATTGCAAAAGCCTGGCCGTGACCCTCGTGAGGCTTTAGAAGAATTTGAATTTGCCTCTGATGTTCATAAAATAGAAGATTTAAGAGAGGGAATGGTTTTACCAGGCATTGTTACCAACATAACCGCCTTTGGTTGTTTTGTAGATGTAGGCGTCCATCAGGATGGACTGGTGCATGTGTCGCAAATGGCGAACCGTTTCATCAAAGACCCCAATGAGGTAGTAAAAGTACATCAAAAAGTTCAGGTAAAAGTTACAGAAATAGATATTCCAAGAAAGCGGATTGCTTTGAGTATGAAGTTGTAGTTTCTACTTCTCATACAGTTGTGGCTTCAGCCGTATGGCCGAAGCCACTTGCCAGAATGCTATAAATTATTTTTCGTTAAGACGAACTTTTCAAAACTGATTTTTGTAGTATTATGACCAGCAATCATGGGGACGACCGGTTTTGACGGCGTGAGTGGTTGCGAGTAAAAGCATGTCGGGAGTTGGTAGAATCTCCTGTTAAAAATTCTTCCGAACAATAACTGGCAATACTTCGTATGCCATGGCTGCTTAATTCCGGAGTGAATTAACCTTTTAGCCACATTCCGCCTCGGCTAACCTCTGCCGTTGGGGAGTTCGGAGTGTCGAACCGCAGAGGCGATTAAGTGCGGGTAACTTGTACTTAATTAGTATTTAGGTTTCTAAGGAAAAGGCTCGGTATGTCGGACACCTATCTTTTCCCGAAAATCAAGACCGAATAAACATGTAGAAGGCTCGACAAGTGCCATGTTCGGACCAGAGTTCGACTCTCTGCGTCTCCACAAAGTACCTCAAAAGGGTACTTTTTTTTGTTTTTATCACTAAATACAAATGGCTTGCACAGAAAAAAAGAAAGAGATTTTATAAATGATTGGGGAACTGGTTTTAGCAGGGCAGTATATTCTATCAGGTTCTGAGACTCTTAACGCACATCAAGGCAGATTTTTAACATATATAAGTTTTTGAAATGTTTCTTTATTTTAACACAAAAACTCGCTGTTTTAACGAGCTTTTATGTCAATTATCTGATTATGCAATTACAAACGACTCAAATTTAGGAGGAAAATAATCAGCTTTATTCAAGGTTAAGATTTTAGTGAGTATCTTGACAAAATGCTCTTTTTCGGTGGGCTTTAAATAAAATAAATTTGCTTCGGCGTTGAATGATTCTTCTTTCTGACTTAGATAATCAGTACCTGAGTGAGTTACACAGAATAAATTTCTCAATATCTGATTACTTCGAATAGCCTCTAAGTATTCTCTACCTTGGGTAAGACATTCAAGAAAAAGTATATCTGGTAAAAATTTTTCGAGAGTTTGAATATTAGAACGAATAGTTTCTTTACACTCTAAAATTAATAGATTTGATTTGATTGAAGTCATTTTTAGTGAAACGAAAAAAAAGCTGATCGTCTTCATCTTGGTCGATGAGCGCAATGTTTACTAACTGTGCTAACATAATGTTTGAGTGATTAGAGATTTTAACACTATTAGCAGTTAAGAATCAAATGTTATTATAGGAAGGTTTGCGCAAATAAGAAAGTCTGTAAAAGTAGGTCATTTGTTTGGCTAATTCCCAGCTTGAGCAAAATATATTTTTAATGCTAACAATATAACATGAACAGTCAATTATTATTGACCAAACACCTGACAACTTGCTATAGACTAAAAAATCCTGTATTATTGCATCAATCGTTTTCACTATAAATCTGTGTCTAATCAAGGCAAAAACAAAATCATGAAACATTTATTAATCTTCGTATTTACGCTCGTTTCCTTCGTAAGTTTCAGTCAGACCAACGATGAAAAACTGAAAGATATTAAAAGGCTGTTAATTGTAAGCGGTACAGCAAATAATGCCAAAGCAGGAGTTGAGTCAATGGCACAAAGCATGAAAGACAAGGCTGACCAGAATGGTTTACCTGAAGGTTTCTGGGATGAATTTTTAAAGTCTATTAATTATGACGAAGTAGCAGAACTCTATGTGCCTATTTATGATAAAAACTACACACACCAGGAAATTAAAGACATGATTGCCTTTTTTGAAAGCCCTACAGGGAAAAAAATGGTTGAAAAAACACCAGCAATCATAGCAGAATCATCGAATATAGGAAGAGAATGGGGACAAAAATTGGGTATGAAAGTTTACGAAAAAATGACAAAGAAAAATTAAGAAGTTGTTTGAGTTAATCTTATTGAATCAAAAATCGCTCTTTTTTACTTTCAAAATTTAACTCAAACAACTTCTAAGACTATTCCAGTTTAAAACGTAAAAAACCATTCCTCAATGGTTTTTTACGTTTTAACTACTTCGCAAATTATTTAAACTTGCTCTCGTCCAGATTAAAGAATCTTACGGCATTATTAAAGAAAATATCTCTCTTCTGCTCTTCTGACAGGTAATTGGCGCTTTCTATCACATTGATTGAAGTTTCTAAGAGTTTAGGCCATATCATCAGGTCGGTACCATACATGATACGTTTACCGAAACCTGCCTGAATTAAACGTTGCAAATAAGCATGGATTTCTTCTAACGGATAACTCCAGATAAATCCGGCTAAATCTACATATACATAGGCATTAGCCCCCATTAAGGCAATCATTTCGTCTATCATGGGGTATCCTGCGTGCATAACCCAGATTTTTAGTTTAGGATGGCGAGCCAGCATATCTTCTAATAAAAACGGACGTCCCAAAGAGGCACGGTACTTAGGTGCGGTAATATTAGCCATACCATTCCCCCCTGTACCCATGTGGATACCCACCGGAACACCTAATTTTTCGGCCACCCCAAAGTATTCATCTAAACTCATATCGCTTGGAGACATGCCCTGGTATTGAGGAGCTACCTCCCCCATTACCTTATAAAATCCTTTAGACAAGGAGTCTTCAAAAGCCTTTACTGTCATTTCCTTAGGGTTGCTGATTCCTATTGAGGGAATAATTCGGTTAGGTGCAGCCTTGTGCCAATTATGAAGAATAGTAGCATCTCCACTGGCAACCATAATTATATTTAATCGTTCGGCTGTTCCTAAAAGAGCATCCTGCATTTCCTTGTCTGATTTGGCTGCTTTTAAAGGGTCGGCGCATCCGTTACTTAAAAAAGATGGTGCAGGTTGTTTAGGGTCACTCCCCGGCATGTTTTTTAGAAACCACGGACAAAGGTCGTTGGCAAATGCAGGGTTCACTTTCATGGCATGTACGTGTACATCAATAATAGGTAAGTGTTTTTTAGTTTCCTGTGCATGACCCGAAAATGTCAGTGATGCACAGGCAAGCATTATGAACAGTGGCTGAATGTTTAGTTTTTGTCTCATATAGTTAATAATAATCAGATGATTGAAAAGCTAAAATAATCAACAAAAGGTCTTTTCCCAAAAACATTCGACCGAACGGGTTATATTATCTATTATTTAGACAATAATCCTGATTTTACCCGATTACCGGGTTAATAAAAAGGTTTTGAAACTTCTTACCGCCAACAAGCGTTAGGATATTTTAATGGCATCAATAATCAATCTGCCAGTACCCGTATAATTTACAGCCAATGACTTTCGAAGATTTAAATCTGAATAAACCTTTACTCAATGCCCTAAACGATTTAGGCTATACAACTCCTACCACTATCCAGAAAAATGCTTTTTCTGTCATCATGTCAGGGCAGGATGTATGCGGCATAGCACAAACCGGAACTGGTAAAACCTTTGCTTATCTGCTACCGAGTTTAAGACAATATCAGTTCTCGAAAGAAAAGAATCCGCAATTGCTTATTATTGTACCTACCAGAGAGTTGGTAGCACAGGTAGTAGAATCGGTGCAGCAGTTAAGTAAATACATAAACCTGCAAGTAGTTGGGGTATATGGGGGGGTAAATATCAAGCAACAGGTGGCAGAATTAGCTAATGGTGCCGATATACTGGTTGGTACACCCGGCCGATTGATAGATTTACTGGCGATGAATGTGATAAAAACCAAGTCTATCAGGAAACTTGTCATTGATGAAGTAGACGAAATGCTGAACCTCGGGTTTCGTCCGCAATTAGTTAATATTCTGGATTTATTGCCGCAAAAAAGACAAAACCTATTGTTTTCTGCTACCTTGACAGATGAGGTAGAACAGATTATCAAAGACTTTTTCAATCAACCTATCAGAATTGAAGCGGCACCTGCAGGAACCCCATTAGATAATATCTCACAAATAGCTTACCAACTCCCCAATTTTTATACAAAGGTCAATCTATTAGAAACACTATTGGCAAAGCCAGCCGAAACAAGCAAGGTTTTGGTTTTTGTAGCTACCAAACAATTGGCCGACCAATTGTTCGATGAACTTGAAATGGAGTTTGCTTCTCAATTGGGAGTGATTCACTCCAATAAATCACAGAACAATCGTTTCGATACCATCAATAATTTTCAGAATGGCACTTACCGGATTCTGATAGCTACTGATATTGTAGCCAGAGGACTGGATATTTCGGAAGTATCGCACGTCATTAATTTTGATATGCCCGAGGTGCCTGAAAACTATATTCACCGTATTGGTAGAACCGGGAGGCAGGATAAAAAAGGGATTGCCATCAGTTTCTTTACCGATAAAGATGCTGAAATCAGGCAGGCAATTGAAGCCTTAATGAATTATCAGATTCCTGTATCAGCACTACCTGAGCAACTCGAAATATCAGACGAACTGATAGAAGATGAAATGCCGAAGGTTTTTATGAAAGAGCCTGCTTTAAAACGACCTAAAAAAGAAGAGGTCGGACCTGCTTTTCATGAAAAATCCGAGAAAAATAAAAAGGTAAATGTGAGACGAGATTACGAGGCTGAAAAGAAAAGGAAGTATGGTAAATCGTATGAAAAGAGGTCAAGAAACTAAGTATTTCTAACTATCTATAATTTTCTCATACTAAATCTGCGACATTTTAAGTTTTAATATTTAAGTTTGTATGGTTTTACGACAATTAAATATTAAAATAATTATGCAAAGGCGCAATGCGATTAAAAGCTTATCGGTAGCATTCGGAAGTTTGGTAGCACTCCCCTCTTGGGCAACCAACTGGACACCAGAATCTATTGGTAAAATCTCCAAATTAACCTATAATGATGAAGAACTATTGGGCGAAATAGTTGAAACCATCATTCCCGAAACCTCTACCCCGGGTGCAAAATCTTTGAAAGTACACCAGTTTGCCATGCGAATGATTAATGATTGTTATGGCGAAACTCAGCAGAAAACTTTTAAAGATGGCCTTAAAAAGACTGAAGAACTGGCACAACAAACTTATCAGAAATCTTTTGTGGCATTGGATGCTACGCAAAAGAAAGAACTGATTAACAAAATGCTTGACTCTTCAGATAGCACTTCGAAGCAATTTGCTAATATGATTAAACGCCTGACCATTCAGGGGTATACTAACTCTGAATTCTACATGACTAATGTCTTGAGGTTTAATATGGCTCCTGGCTTTTATCATGGTTGTGTGCCTGTAAAAGCTTAACCGAGGTAATTAATTACAATCTATTCAATACTCTATTCTTCAGAAGCTATTATGTCATTTTTAAATATAGATTCAGTCAAAGACCGTACCTTTGACGCAATTGTTATAGGCTCAGGTATTAGCGGTGGCTGGGCAGCCAAAGAATTAACCGGAAAAGGACTTCGCACTTTAGTACTTGAACGTGGTCGTGATGTACGCCACGTAACCGATTACCCAACAACCATGATGCAACCCTGGGAATTTGAGCATTTAGGTCAGATTCCGAAAGCACTCAGAGATGCCAACCCGATTGCCAGCCGTTGCTATGCTTTCAACGAAGACGCTGCACATTTTTTTGTAAAAGACAACGAACATCCTTATATACAAGATAAACCTTTTGACTGGATTCGCGGGTATCAGGTGGGTGGCAAATCATTGATGTGGGCCAGAGGTACACAGCGCTGGTCAGACTATGATTTTACAGGCCCTGCCCGTGATGGTTTTGCCATCGACTGGCCTATCCGTTATGCAGATATTGCTCCGTGGTATAGCTACGTAGAAAAGTTTGCCGGAATTTCAGGCAATAAAGATGGCTTGCCGCAATTGCCCGATGGTGAATTTTTACCTCCGCACGAACAATCGTGTGTAGAAAAACATTTTACCAACGAAATGGCAAAGCATTACAAAGGTGCCCGTCCGGTTATCATTGGCCGTTGTGCCCACTTAACACAGCCTAAACCTATTCATACACAACAAGGTCGTGGACAATGCCAGAACCGTTCCCTCTGCCAGAGAGGTTGCCCGTATGGTGGTTATTTCAGCAGTAACTCTTCTACCCTACCCTGGGCAGCTAAAACAGGTAAACTAACCCTGAAACCTGATTCAGTGGTTCATTCTATCATCTTCGATGAGAAGAAAAATAAGGCAAGTGGCGTGAGGGTAATTGATGCACATACCAAACAAATGACTGAATACTACGCAAGAGTTATTTTTGTGAATGCGGCAACGATTAATTCTAACTTGATTTTATTAAACTCAACTTCTAACCGTTTCCCGAATGGTTTAGGAAATGACAATGGTTTATTAGGTAAATATATTGCCTTCCATAATTTCCGTACTACCATTTCGGCAGAATATGAGGGATTACTGGATAGCAAAACTGAAGGTATCCGTCCGAATGGAAGTTATATTCCTCGTTTCCGAAATTTAGCCAAACAGGAAACCGATTTCTTACGTGGTTATGCCGCCGGATTCAGTGGCAGCCGTATGAATTATACCGATAACAACGGTATTGGTGAAGAATTAAAAAATAACCTGTTCGACAGAAAATACGGCAACTGGCGTGTAGGTTCACACATGATGGGCGAAACCATTCCGAAAGAAAGCAATTTTGTTACTTTAGATAAAGACCAGAAAGATGCCTGGGGTATTCCGTTAATCAGAACATCGGTAGCTTATGATGATAACGATGAGAAAATGATTAAGGATTTTCATGAGCAAATGACTGAAATGTTGACACTTTCAGGCTTCAAAAACATTCAGACACATGATAATCCTAAAAAGGCTCCGGGTCTGGATATTCATGAAATGGGTGGTGTTCGTATGGGAAATGACCCTAAAACCTCATTGCTTGATAAGTGGAATGCCATGCACCACTGCAAAAACGTATTTGTAACCGACGGTGCATGTATGACTTCAAACTCTACACAGAACCCATCGCTTACTTTCATGGCTATCACTGCCAGAGCAGCAGATTATGCGGTAAAAGAATTTAAGAAAGGGAATATTTAATTTGATTAACTCTAACTTGAAAGCCTGATATTCGAAGGAGTATCGGGCTTTTTTATTACCTGATTAGGTAGAGAGGTAATGGTTTACGTTTCACAGGGCTATACAATCTAATTAACGCTTTTAACAAAGTGATTTTAAAGAATAGATTATTGATTCAGCAAGAAAGATTTCTAAAAAATATCCTAATCAGTAATTAGTACCATAGATTCTATATTTGCTACCAGAGTTTAAACAGCGCAGATTTTACCTTTGTATCATTAAATAAATACAATCATGAACAAAGTTGAAGCCGCTATAAAAATGAAATGCCCTCGTTGTCAGGAGGGTGATATGTTCGAAACCAAAAACCCTTTTGTATTAGGCAAAATGACAGCCATGCACAAACATTGCCCGGAATGTCATCTGAAATATGAAAAAGAAGTTGGTTTTTTCTATGGCTCTATGTTTATTAGCTATGCGTTTAATATCGCACTGTTTGTAACAGCAACTGTAGCCTATTACCTTTATTTCGAAAACAGAGTGGACTGGCGTTTATACATTAGCTTATATTTATTATTGACATTTATTTTATTTCCTGTGTTTTATCGCCTGTCTCGTTCGTTATGGTTACAGTTTTTTAATGATTACAAACCTGAATTTAAACAGGCTATTCATTAGTATTCAATGTCTATGAGTCCGGCAAATCATATTCCGATAGTTGATATATGTAATCTGACAGATTTCAGAGATGACGATATTCTGGTGAGCCGATTTGCTGAATACCTGCAGGCACACCATAACCTGATAAAGCCGCATAGACATACTTTTTATCATTTGTTATTATTTACCAAAGGAGGTGGAAGCCACACCATTGATTTCAGTAGCTTTCCGGTGCAACCTTACCAGATATATTTTATGGTACCCGGACAAGTGCATAGCTGGGATTTTGCAGGAGAAGTAGATGGCTATGTTGTCAATTTTTCCACTTCCTTTTTTCAGTCTTTTTTGCTCAGACCCGATTACCTTGAAACCTTCTCATTCTTCAATGGTATTGCAGAAGACAGTGTCGTTAATCTATCAGCAGAACTACAAGTACCTGTTGCAAAGATTTTTGAAGAGATTCTTCAGCATTCTACCCATAACAATACTTTTCGCTGGGATATTGTCAGGGTCTTACTTCTACGGGCTTTTTTAGAAATAGACAAGCACACACATAGCAATAAGCTACCTTCGATTCCTTTCTTCAATTATACCTTACTCAAAAACTTCCAGAAACTGGTTGAGAAGCATTACATCAGTCTGAAAAGACCAATGGATTATGCAGAATTGCTGTATATAACGCCTAATCACCTCAACGCACTATGCAAAGAGCATTTAGGCATCACGGCAGGCGAAGTAATCAGAAACAGGGTCTTATTAGAAGCTAAGCGAATGTTAGTCAATCAAAACCTAAGTATTTCTGAAATTTCCTATACACTCAATTTCAGCGATAATTCCTATTTTACCAAGTTCTTCAAAAAATACGAGCATATCACACCTGAAGATTTCCGCAAAAAAAGTAGCTGAATCAGCTATGATTTATCACTTCTCACAGCCTCTAATCCTACACTATCACCACTCATAGCACAGAATTGTACTTTTATAGGATATTTCAAACAAAATCAAACTTTCTCTGAAAATATTTGGTTCTCTTATTGCAGAACCAAAAAAACTATTTACCTTTGCACCGTTACGCAAAACAGAACATGGACATTATAAAATTAACAGACAGACAATTAGCGCTTATTGAGAAACTCGGCCTTATATTCGAAAACGGTTTACAACCAGCCGCAGCAAGAATAGCAGCTTTATTGTTAGTTTCAGATAAATTAGAATTGACCTTTGATGAAATCCGTGAGCAATTGAATTTAAGCAAAAGTGCTACCAGTAATGCACTGAATTTATTACTTTCAATGGATAGAATCGAATATATTACCAAACCTGGCGATAGAAAACGCTATTTCAAGAGTAATCTGTCAGATTGGAAAGAAAATATGAAGGTTAAATTCTTGGAGTTTGATAAAGTGCATAAAACCATGCGTGAAGTGCTTGACCAGAGACCTCACTCGACTAAAGAGTTTAATCGGGGACTTGAAGATTTCATCAATTTCATGGAGTTTATGAACAGAGAAATTCCGGCTCTTTTCAAGAAGTGGGAACTATCTAAAAAGTAGTTTTTTTTTTGACATCATTGGTTCTTTTAATTCAGAACTAAAAAAATTTAATTAAATCTCAATATAGTACAAAATAATGAAAAAAGTACAAGCATTACCGATAGCAGTATTCCTTTTAATGGTATCGGTTATCACACAAGCGCAAGAACCGAAACCAGTTTTATTCAGTCTGAAAGAAAGCATTGCTTACAGCCTGAAAAACAATCCAAGCAGCACTATCTACAAAAACGAAGTATTGATTGCTAAAGAAAAAAAGACAGAAGCGCTGGCAGGTTATTTACCACAGGTAAATGGAACAGCCACTTTTGACGACAACCTGAAACGTCAGGTAACGGTGCTTCCGGCGGGTGCATTCAGTCCGGAAGAAATCAGAATTCAGTTCGGTAACCAGTACAATACCAATCTGGTAGCACAAGTTGACCAGGTTTTATTTGACAGAACGGTTTCCGTAGCCAAAGAGGCTAATAAAGTAAACACGCTGATTGCTGATTTGAAATTATTGCAGAATAACGAAAACATTATCTATAACACAATTATGGCTTACTACCAGATTCTTACTTATAATGAGCAGGAAAAATTACTGGTAGAAAACCAAAAGAAATACGATGAGTTGTTGAGAATCCTGCAATTACAATACGAAAAAGGTGTAGCCAAGAAAATTGACTACGACCGCATGAAAGTAAGCCAGAACAATATCAAGTCGCAATTAGCATTATTGAAAACCAATAAGGAATTAGCCCTGAATAAATTGAAGTATGCGATGGGTATGGAATTAACCAATAACATAGCCATCAACGATTCATTAGATTATTCAATGCAGGTAAGCATGCCGGTTGGCAATCAGTTAGATACCAAGAATTTGCTTGATTTTAAGATTCAGTCTAACAATATTGCCTTACAGCAATTAGATGTAGAGCGTAAGAGACTGGCCTTCTATCCTACTATGGGAGCTTATGCCCGCTATGGTGCACAAACCTTTGGCAATGAATTTGGCAAATCGTTTGGTAACTGGTTCGATTACTCTTCTATTGGCTTAAAACTGAATATTCCGATTTTTGATGGCAACAGAAAGAAAAGCCAGTTATCGCAAAGCAAGTTAAGTTTATTGAACGCACAGGAAAACTTAAAATTAAGCGAAAGAAACTACGCATTACAATTCCAGAATGCCAATACAGCTTTGTTCCGTTCTTATACCAGTATGAACGACAACAAACAAACGCTTGACCTTGCCGAAGAGATATTGAAAAATACAGGTTTGCAATATCAGAAAGGAACTGCTTCATTGACCGATTTTCTTAACTCAGATTATTCGTACAAAGAAGCACAAAGCAATTACATTTCATCATTATTAAATTTCTTAACCGCACGTGTTGACCTGGAGAAATCGCAAGGAAATCTTTCTACTTATGTCAATCAGTTAAAATAATTTCAGAACATCATTTAAATTAATCGAAGGCTACAAAGCTTTTAATATACAAAACAATGAAAACAAGAATCATCACAATAGCTATTATTATTGGCGTTATAGGTGCCATATCATTTAAACTGGTAGCCAACAAAAAGAAAATTGACGAAAGTAAAAAAGTAGTTGACCGTAGTCAGGTAGCCATATTTGTAACAACCACCAAAGTAGCTTTACTTCCAGTAAGTGGCAATTTATCCTTACCTGCGGTTTTAGAGCCTAAAGAAAAAGCAACGTTAACAGCCAGTACACAAGGCAAAATTGAAATATTGAATATCGAGTTAGGTTCAAGAGTTGCCAAAGGTCAGACTATTGGTACGGTTGATACGAAAATCAAACAAATCAATCTGCAATCAACTGAACTGACAATCAATAAGGCCAAAACAGACTATGAGCGTAACAAAGAATTACTGGCCGGAAATGCAATTAACGAGACTGCGGTTACAGATGCCAAGTTTAATTACGAAAATAATAAAATTCAGGCAGAGCAACTGAAACAACAAATTGCCGATGGCAAAATTATTTCACCTATCAGCGGTATCATCACCGACAAAAAATTAACAGCCGGAGAATATGCCAATATCGGAACCCCTATCGCTTCAATCGTAGATGTAAGTCAGTTAAAAACTGTGGTGTATGTCAACGAAAAAGATGTATATGAATTGAAATTAGGACAATCGGCAAGCATCACTACTGATGTTTATCCTACCAAAACATTCAATGGCCGTATCATTTATATCAGCCCGCAAGGCGACGATAACCACAACTATAAAGTAGATATCTTATTAGCCAATGGCAATTCGGCATTGAAAGCAGGTACTTATGTAAAAGTTGAATTTAACCTGAACAAAAGTGCCAATGCTTTGCAGATTCCTAAAAAGGCTTTAGGCGACGGTATGAAAAACCCTTATGTGTTTGTAGCAGAAGGCAACAAAGCTGTACTACGTAAAATTGTATTGGGCAGAGAAGTAGGCGAAAACGTAGAGGTTTTAAGCGGCTTAAACGAAGGTGAGCAAATCATCACAGAGGGTATCATCAACATTGTAGATGGTAGTAATATTCAAATTGCACCTAATAAATAATCAGAAGCCATGTCAATAACAGAATTATCAATTAAACGACCATTACTGATTACAGTAATTTTCGTTACCCTTATACTCTTCGGTTTTATCAGTTATAAAACATTGAACTATAACTTATTACCGAAATTTGAAACAAACGTGATTATGGTGCAGACTACTTACAGAGGTGCCGCCTCTGACGAAGTAGAAAGTAGTGTAACCAAACCCTTGGAAGAAGCCGTATCGTCTATTGAAGGCGTTGATATGATTTCTTCTTCTTCACAGGAAGGTCTTTCTTTAATTACCGTAACACTGAAATCAGGTTTTAGTGTAATCAATGCCCAACAGGATGCCGAGCGTAAAGTAAACCAGATTAAGGCCAGACTTCCTGAAGATATTGACGACCCGGTTGTATCAAGATTAAGTCTTGACGACCTGCCGATTCTGAAAGTGAGTGCAACCTCAAAAATACCTCAGACCGAATTATATGATTTTATTGATTTGCAGGTAAAACCTTTACTGACAAACGTAGCGGGTGTAGCACAGGTAAATATTATTGGTGGCAACGAGCGTGAGATTGAGGTGTATTTAGACAATGACAAGCTGCAAACCTATAATATTTCATCGGCAATGGTTAATCAGGTCATTGCAAGCAGTGGCGTATCATATCCGGCAGGTAATATTAAAACAGACCAGTCTCGTTTCTCTTTACGTTTAGATGCAAAACTGAAAAAAGTAGAAGACCTCAGAAATCTGGTTATTCGTGAAAATGGGAATGGCAGCCGTATTTTGTTGAAAGATGTAGCTTCAGTAACCGATTCTCAGACAGACCCGAGTACCCTTAACCGGATTAATGGTAAACCGGCAATTGGTATTCAGATTATGAAACAAACCGATGCCAATGCAGTAGAGGTAAGTGCAGGAGCAAAAGCTGCCTTGGCTAAAATCAAGACAAGTTATCCGTCTAAAGATTTCAATTATGAGATTGCCGCTGACCAGTCGATATATACCTTAGCCTCTGCAGATGCTGTAATGCATGACTTATATCTGGCTATTTTTATTGTTGGTATTGTGATGGTGCTTTTCTTACACAGTATCAGAAGTTCATTGTTTGTATTGGTGGCTATTCCATCTGCCATGATACCAACCTTTATTCTGATGTGGGTCTTTGGATTCTCACTTAATCTGATGACACTAATGGCCTTATCATTGGTAGTAGGTATTCTGGTAGATGATAGTATTGTGGTACTGGAGAATATTTACCGACATCTGGAAATGGGTAAAAACAAACGTGAAGCTGCCCTTGAAGGTAGAAATGAGATTGGATTTACAGCGATGGCAATTACCTTGGTTGACGTTGTGGTATTCTTACCTTTAGCTTTGGCAGGTGGGTTAATCGGTAATATCCTGAAAGAATTTTCGCTGGTAATTGTGTTCTCTACCCTGATGAGTTTGTTTGTATCATTTACCTTAACACCTCTATTGGCCTCAAGATGGGGTAAATTAGAGATTCTGAAGAAAAACACGCTTTGGGGGAAACTTAATTTAGGTTTTGAGAGTATTATAGATAATATACGTGATACTTATATCAGTGCTTTGAAATGGTCTTTAGGCCACAAACGCTATGTATTTATAGGCATTATTCTTTTGTTTGTAGCAACTTTCACTCTACTTTCCAAAGGTTTTGTAGGTGCTTCATTCATCGGTAATGCTGACCGTGGTGAGTTATCGATTCAGCTTGACTTAGCCCCAGAAACCCCATTGGTACAAACCAATCAGGCAGTGGCAAAAGTTGAGCAAATGCTCATGGCAAGACCGGAGGTAACCAATGTTTTCTCAAACGTAGGTACACAGGCGTCAGTTATCGGAAACTCATCTAACAGTAACCTGGCTGAGATTACAGTTACGCTGGTAGATAAACACGACCGCAAGATTTCGACAGATGAGTTTGGACAAATCATGCGCGATACGATTTCAAGAATACCGGGTCTAAGTGTGAATATCCAACCGATTACGGCTACCGGTAACGCACAGGCTCCGATTCAGATTGCAGTAAAAGGAACCGTACAGGAAGATGTAGTGAAAGCCGCTGCGATTGTGAAACAGATTGTAAAGAAAGTTCCGGGAACTGACTATGTGAAGTATAGCACCAAAAGCCCTAAAACAGAGGTAGCGATTAATATTGATAGAGATAAAATGTCAAAATTAGGTTTGAGTATTCCAGATGTGGGTTCGGCGGTTCAGATAGCTTTCCAAGGGAACAACAATACCAAGTATAAAGATAAAGGTGAGGAATACGGTATCAATATCATTTTCGATAAATCGGATAAACAGAATATTGAAAGTGTAAGAAACCTGACGCTTCGCAATAGCCGTGGTGCGATTGTAAAACTGACTGACTTTGCCAATATTACAGAAATTGTAGGTCAGTCGATTTTAGAGAGAACAGACCGTTTGAGTTCAATTAAAATTAACTCTGCGGCAGTAGGTCGCCCATCGGGTACTATCAATGAAGATATTAAAAAAGAAATAGCCAAAACAAAATTACCTGAGGGAGTAATTATCGACTACTTAGGTGATGCCAAAAATCAGGGAGATGCTTTCGGCAGTTTAGGTCTGGCAATGGGTATCGGTATCTTGTTAGTATATCTGATTATGATTGCCCTTTACGAAAGTGTCGTGTATCCTTTTGTGGTACTTTTCTCGATACCAGTAGCGATGATTGGAGCCATATTAGCCCTGGCACTGACGATGAACTCGTTCACGATCTTTGCTATCTTAGGTTTGATTATGCTCCTGGGGTTGGTGTGTAAGAATGCGATTTTAATCGTTGACTTTACCAATCACCTGAAAAGTGAGGGTATGGGAGTAAAAGAGGCTTTGATAGAAGCAGGTAAAGAACGTTTACGTCCGATTCTGATGACTACATTGGCCATGATTTTCGGTATGTTGCCAATTGCTTTGGCATCGGGCGCAGGTGCTGAAACCAAAAATGGTATGGCCTGGGTAATTATCGGAGGTCTGACAAGCTCAATGATTTTAACCCTGATTCTTGTTCCTGCCGTATATATGGTGATTGAAGGATGGAGAGTAAAAGTGAACAAATTGTTCAATATCGGCGGAAAGAAAAAAGCTAAAGCTAAAATTGAGGTTGAAACGGTTTAAATGATGTCAAATAATAGTTGAATGAATAAAGCGTGTGGTTTCCACACGCTTTTATTTTTACATTTGCTGAAATTAAAGTTTATCATTCCATACTTATACTTTGATTATTACCAAGGTATTTCACCTACTTCAGGATTGGTTTCTTCACTAAAAAATTTACCTGTAGGACCACTTTCATCAATTAAAGCATATTTAATAATCCGGTTTGCTGCCACGTCAACTTCTCCACCATTAAAATTAGTAAAATCGGTTTTGGTAAGACCAGGACAAACCGCATTTATTTTGAATGGGGTAGCACGCATTTCATAAGCTAAATGAATGGTATACATATTCATAGCGGCTTTTGAGGAGCCATAAACTACATACTTTGCATAATCAAAAGCGGGCCATTCCGGATTACTTTGCAAAGCGAGAGACCCAACACTGGTACTTACATTTACAATTCTTGGTTCAGCAGATTTTTGTAACAAACTAATGAATGTCTGTGTTACCCTTATCACACCATATAAATTGGTATCAAATACTTCTTTATAGGTATCAATGTTTGTTTCAAGTGAGTTTTGGGGAACAATACCACTAATACCTGCATTGTTTATCAGAACATCTAAATGTCCATACTCTTTTTGAATAATGCTATAAGCAGATAAAATAGTTTCAGGCTTGGTAACATCTATTTCTATGGGCCTGATATTTACAAATCCGTTCATGGCTAATTCATTTGCAACTACATTTCCTTTTTCAATATCACGACTTCCTAAATAAACGAAAAAGCCTCTTCTTGAGAGTTGTTTTACTGTTTCTAAGCCAATACCTTTGTTGGCACCTGTAATTAAGACTGATTTCATTTTTACTTTTTTTTAATTAACAATGCAAAATTGTTAAGTATAAGAATGAAATCATTTACCATTTGTTAAAAAGCGATTCAGCGAATGTTTTTCCTTATGCGGCTCAATGATTGTTGCGTAACACCTAAATAGGAAGCAATATAACTTAATGGAATACGGTTAGTAAGTGAAGGATAATTTTCTATAAATTCCAGATAACGAGTAGTAGCATCTTGTGAAATTATCGGCCCTTTTCTGCTTTTTTGATACATACATATGTATACCATCCTGTTTTTAATCTCGTTCCAACCTGATATGGTATAAGAAAGTTCTTCCCATTTTTGTTTAGAAAACACAATGAGAGTGCAATCTGTACAAGCCTGCAAGTATTCTGAAGATACATTGTTCGATTCAAAATTCACATAATCCACCACCAGATTATTTTCAGTAATAAAGCATCGGGTGATTTCATCACCTTTATTATTATAATAACAACCCCTGATGACCCCTTCAACAACAAAACCAACTTGTTTTGGAACCCTCCCTGCTTCAGAAAAATACTCATCTTTCACCAGTTTTTTCTCAATTGCACTTTTTCTGATTAGTTCTATTTGTTGTTTATTCAGGTTACCAAATTGCAAAATATATTCTATCAATTCATTCATAGACGCAAGATATTCATCACAATCCTATATATTTTTACCATTTGTTAAAAATAACAATTATCACTTTTTATACCTTATCAAGATACATTACTATAAGATTTTTGCCTGTTGTACTAATCTTCCACCTGCTTCATCCTCGAAAACGGAAATCCATTACAACCTTTTCTTGGGTTAGCTCTATCCGCAATTTTCACAGCTTCGGCCTGTGCTTCTGTTTGAGCATTATAAGCACTTAAACAAAAACCCCACAAGAATGGACTCATATTCTCAAATGTCATATAATCAATGCGTGTATAAAGACCGCCATCAGCCGGATTATTTTTATCATTTCTGGCAATGAGATATTGTTCCTTTTCATTCCACTTAATGATATGATATTTGGCGTTTGGCTTTTGTGTCCAAAGGGTATCGTTGATAGTATAGGTGATTTTGTAATCATCCATGAAATTGCCTTTCAGCATTTCCGGGGCTTTGGTTTGGGCTTGAAGGTTTGTAATGAATAGCACGAACAGGAAAAGTAAACTTAGTTTTTTCATAAAGTGTATACTTTGTATTAATCAAAATTGAATTGTATTAACAATATTTGGACGGAGATTTGAAAAGCCAGAAAGATATATTAAATTTTGAAAATATTAAATTACAACCTGCTTGATGGCTCTTATTATTTTTCTTATAACCTGGCTAATAAACAGTTATTTTATTGCTCATTTGAAAACGGTCTACTTCGAACGCAAAGCAAGAAAAGCCAATGCCTTGTGGCGTTATAGTGTGATTGCCACAATTGTGATTCCCATTGTTCTTTCATTTGTTGTAGCCTGGTTTTCAACCTAAAGAATAAGATTTCTACTAATTTAGGACACCTGACGTAGAGAAAGGTAGAAATATCTATTAAAATCATTTTATGCTAAAATATCTCTTACAACTTTTCCATGAACATCTGTCAAACGGAATCTTCTTCCCTGAAATTTAAAACTTAATCTTTCGTGGTCTACCCCCATCAGGTGCATCAAAGTAGCCTGAAAGTCATGTACATGAACCGGGTCTTTAATAATATTATAGCTAAAATCATCTGTCTCTCCATAATTAAATCCTGCTTTTACCCCTGCTCCTGCCATCCACATCGTAAAACATCTCGGATGGTGGTCTCTTCCATAATCATCTTTTGTCAATTTACCTTGTGAATAAACTGTGCGACCAAACTCACCACCCCATATAACCAATGTTTCTTCCATAAGTCCTCTTCTCTTCAAATCTAATATGAGTGCTGCGGTTGCCTGATCAACCTGTTTGCATTGGTTTGCTATGCCCTTAGGCAACCCTCCATGCTGATCCCAACCCTGATGATATAATTGCACAAACTTTACATCTTTTTCTATGAGTTTGCGAGCCAACAAACAATTGGCCGCATATGTACCTGTATCTCTGCTATCCGACCCGTATAAATCAAAAACCTCATCAGGTTCTTTTGAAATATCCATTACCTCCGGCACAGAAGTCTGCATCCGGTAAGCCATTTCATACTGCGCAATCCTATTATCCACCTCCGGGTCGCCATACGCTTCGTTTTGTAACTGATTCAGTTTTGATAGATAATCCAGCATTTCTTTTCTATCATTTCCATCATACCCTTCGGGATTATTCAAAAACAAAACAGGGTCTTTGCCTGACCTGAATTGCACTCCCTGATGTTTAGATGGCAAAAAGCCGTTTCCCCACAAACGAGCATATAGAGGTTGGTCTTTGGGCGCATTCTTAGATACCAGCACGATGAAAGTCGGCAGGTTATGATTATCAGAACCTAAACCATAGCTTACCCAGGAACCGATAGAAGGTCTGCCGGGCAACTGATTTCCGGTCTGGAAAAAAGTAATAGCCGGGTCGTGATTGATAGCTTCTGAATAAATAGACTTAATCACACAAAGCTCATCAACAACGCTGGCTGTATGTGGCAACAATTCACTTACCCATGTTTGGCTTTTACCATATTGCTTGAAATTAAATAGAGAAGGCACCATTGGCAAAACGCTTTGGCTTGCACTCATACCTGTTAAACGTTGGCCTTTTCGTACAGAATCCGGCAGATTCAAGCCAGCCAGTTCAACTAATTTTGGTTTATAATCAAAGGTCTCAAACTGAGAAGGGCCACCACTCATAAACAGATAAATTACCCGCTTGGCCTTGGGGGCAAAATGTGGCAATGCTTTAAAAATTTGCTCCTCCAGATTCTGAGGTCTCTCAACCAAAGGTTTGCCATTTTGCCCAAAGATTGCCTTAGACCCCAACAATGAACCCATAGCCAAAGCACCCAGACCCAAAGAAGTTTTGGTCAGAAAAGTACGTCTGTCTAACTGCTTGTTCAACTGATTAAACTCCGGTGTGTTTAATCTGAACTCTTTATGATGGTGGTCTGACATGCTATCGTCTGGTTAAAGTTGCATCAGAATTCATTATTGTACTTGCTACAACGGCATTGGCCGCCACCAACGACTGGTCTGAGGTTTCTGAAACCTGGTATTGTCCGGCACTTAACCAGCCTTTTGCCTTGTCAGGTGAGTTTTTAAATTTGCTTTGTTCAGACTGTTGTAGCTTTACAAGTAAATTCAATTCTTTATCCGATGGTTTTCGTCCGGTCAGTTTTCTATATGCCTGCCTGATGCCCTCTTGTTTATCAGAAGTTTTGTACATCTGCTCCCCTATCACCTTGGCCGCTTCAACAAAAGTCGGGTCATTCAGCGTTACCAAAGCCTGTAAAGGTGTATTGGTTTTCTGACGGCGTACCACACAAAAACTACGGGTAGTGGCATCGAATGTTGCCAGCGTTGGATTGGGTACTGCTCTTTTTGCCACAATATACAAACTTCTTCTATAAACTGTTTCGCCCGAATCTGCCTTGTAATTGGCACTATTAATCTGCCAGAGTCCATCAGGCTGATAGGGTTTGATGCTTGGTCCCCCTATTTTTTTATTGATTAACCCACTCGCTACCAACGCATTATCCCGAATCATTTCGGCAGTCATCCTGAAAACAGGGCCATGCGCTAATAATCGGTTTTCCGGGTCTTTTTCTCTTTGTTCTTTGGTGGCTTTTGAGTCCTGCCTGTAAGTAGCTGACATCACAATCAATTTATTGATTTTCTTTATGTCCCAACCAGATTCTCTGAAATTGACAGCCAACCAGTCTAATAATTGCGGATGGCTCGGCATTTCACCTTGATTACCAAAATCTTCGGTTGATTTCACCAAACCTACTCCAAAGAAATTCTGCCAGAAACGATTAACTGCTACTCTTGCTGTCAACGGATTATCTTCATGGGTAAGCCATTGCGCTAAACCATACCGATTTTTTGGCAGGTTATCAGGAAACTTCAGAATAAAATCAGGTGTGTTTGGAAACACCTCCTCACCCAAAGCATCATAATTTCCACGTTTGAGAATATAAGCTTTTTTACGTTTTGGCATTTCCTGCATCACCATAATCTCTTTTACTTGAGCCATTGAATCTGATAATGCGGTTCTGGTTTGTTTTAAATCTTCTCTGGCCTTTGTCGTAGCAAGCGATATGGCCGAGAAATAATACTCTTTTAATTCGTTTTTATCAGGTTGTTCTAACACATTTTCCCAGCTGGCTTTATCAGCTAATATTTTAAGCTCAAACGGAGTAAGTACTCTGTTATATACCACAATATCATCTACTTTTCCGTTTGTAAAACCAAATCCACGCCACCAGGCACCCACCTGTAACCCGGGTTGAGGAGACCCTCTCAGCAAAATATCTTTGGTAAGCTGGTCCATCCCTGTTTCCATCAGCAACTCTCTTCCGTTCTGATACAAGCGAAAGCCATTAGCTTTAGATGAACCATCGTAAGTCATGGTCAGTTGAATCCAGTTTTCACGGGTAACCGCTTGTTTGGTAATTCGAGTGATGGCATTGGAAGGCGCCGTATGCGCCATATTAATTTCAAGCCTGTCGTTTTTCAGATATAAATGGAAACCTCTGAAATTATACAACCTTTCTGCCTGACTTTTATGAATAATAACGCCCTCTTTTAAATCTTTCGGGATATATACCCACAGACCCACTGTAAAAGGCTCCGATTTTCTGAACACTCCCACACCATTCAAATCGAGGTAATTATCGCCGTCCATCACCATTGCCTTCCCCTTGTCTCTTTTCTCAAAAATAGGCTTGTCTCCTTCTGCTCCCGACTCCCGTTTCATACTGCCAACCTGTTTGCGATTAATAGCATTTTTCAAAGTGCCGTCGTCGAAACTATATTGTGCTAATAAGCCCGCCTGTGGTATTTTTTCTTTCGTCAGCTTTTTATATGCACCCGTTTTCAGCCAGTTTTCAAAATCAGGGGTAGCAGTCAATTTAGTTTTCTCCACTATACTTTCCTGCTGTTTTATCTGATTATTAATAAAGCCAATTATTTTTTCCTGTTCCTGTGTGGGCAATAGTAACGTTGGTGATGGCAAAGCATCATCCCATGAAATCTGTCCGGCTTCTCGCACATTATTGAAAAAGCTAAAGAGTTCATAGTAATTTTTCTGTGAAATAGGGTCGTATTTATGGTCGTGACATTTGGCACAACTTACCGAAAGTCCTAAGAAAGCATCACCAAAGGTATTCGTCCGGTCAACTACGTATTCAGTCTGAAATTCTTCTTCAATAATTCCTCCCTCCATATTCTGCTGATGATTGCGATTGAAAGCCGTGGCAATAATCATATCTTTGGTGGGTTTGGGCATCAGGTCACCTGCCAGTTGCTGATGAATAAACTGCTTGTACGACATGTTTTTATTAAAAGCATTAATCACCCAATCACGGTAGGGCGACATATCTCTTAATCTATCCACCGTATAGCCATGAGAATCGGCAAAGCGGGCTAAGTCTAACCAGTCAACTGCCATTTTTTCGCCATAATGCGACGATGCCAACAACCTATCGACCTGCTTTTCATAAGCATCGGCGCTATGGTCCTTCAGAAAAACATCTATCTCCTGTAAGGTAGGCGGTAGCCCTGTGAGGTCAAGAGATAATCTTCGTAGGAGTAATTCCTTTTCGGCTTCTTTGGCAGGTGAAAGTTTTTCTTCTTCGAGTTTAGCCAGAATAAAATGGTCAATAGGATTCTTTACCCACTTTTCATTTTTTACATCAGGCAAATCGGGTTTTTCGGGTTTGATAAATGCCCAGTGCTGTTGATATTCGGCTCCGTCTTCTATCCACTTCACTAATACCGCCTTTTCTCTGGCACTTAGTTTCAGGTGCGAATCCGGCGTGGGCATCATGTAGTCTGCCTTATTTGATAAGATTCTATAAAAAACTTCGCTATTTTTCAGACTTCCAGGGTCTATTGCTACCTTATCCGGGTTTTCAGGAAGATTGGCATACGCAAATTCTGCAAAATCAAGTCTTAACCCGGCTTTTTGCTTGGCTTTATCAGGTCCGTGGCAGGCAAAGCATTTATCAGAAAGAATAGGTTTTACATGCAGATTATAGTCAAGTTTGTCTGGCAGTTCCTCATAAGCAACAGCTACTTCTTCAGGCAAATCAGGTTTACAGGAAAACAACAACAGATTTGCCGCCAATACCAAAAATAAAGATAGATTGGGTACCTTCATGGTAGCGATAAAATTAAACCTTACAAATATAAAGTTTAGCTTATTTAAACGCTATTGAAAAATTGATAAAGGTTAAAAACAAAGTACAAAATTTATTTATAGGTTGAAAATTATTTCAAACATTAATAGTAAGATTCTGAAGTAGTTAAAGCACTTTTGGCTCATTCAAAGTAAATAAATATTACCAATTGCTTTTAATCCTTCAGTTAAACCCTCATATAATCAGGGGTCCAGTTTTTGATTGATTGTTTGATTTCTTTTGCCGAAAGGTTAATGGCGGCGGCTTCTTCAATTAACTCAGGTAGTTCTTCATCAGAAGCAAATCGTAAGGCTAATAGTTGTTTCAAAGTAAGTTTATGTTCTATCAGTTCCAGTCTTTTTTTAGTCAATAAATAATAGCGAAAACGCAACTCTAACCTCACAATTCTATCCTGATTTATTAAAGCATAATGCTGGCGAAGCATATAAGAAAGCCAGATTACCAGAAAAACCACACTGCTCATCACTATCCAGATTAATTGTTGTTCCTGATATTGGCTACTGAAATAAATACATAACCCCATCAGAAAGCCTGCAACCGGATAAAAGATAAAATGATGCAGCGGATAATATCTTACATGGTTTTGATAATTCTGTTTTTCCATATTTAATTGATTGACTAATGAACGGTTGAAACTTTAACCAAAGGTAAAAAAAAGAGTATTTACTCAAACCTTATTTGAATAAATACTCTTCCTAAATGACAGACAACCTTAAAATTTAATTACCTCCCAATAGGCGGGTTTAGGTTTAAGCTCTGTATCAAATAATAAAGGATAATCTTTTCTGCCCGGAAAAGGGAATGAATCTAACCAGGTAGATTTATCAGATAGATTCCAGAATGTAACCCCGGTAAGTTGACCTCTATGCTTACGGAAAACCTCAAACAGTTTCTTGTATTGTTCGGTTTGTTTCTGTTGGATTTCAGGAGGGAAAGACGTAATATCTGTTGGCTTTTTTTCCCTGCGCTCATGTTCTTTTACATATACCGATACATCTAATTCGGTTATTTGTACCTGCAAACCTAAAGAAGCAAATTTACTGATTGATTCGTCAAGTTCCTGCGCAGTAGGCTCATACACAGACCAATGCCCCTGCAAACCTACGCCATGAATAGATACACCTTTCTCTTTCAGTTTTTTAACCAACTGATAAATCCGGTCACGCTTTGAGGCATTTTCGGTATTATAGTCATTGTAAAAAAGCAAAGCATCCGGGTCAGCTGCGTGGGCATATTCAAATGCTTTTTCTATATAATCCTCCCCAATGATTTCGTAAAATTTCGATTTCCTGTATATTTCATCACCTTTATCGGGTACTGCTTCATTGACAACATCCCATGCATACAGTTTACCTTTATAGCGGCTTACCACATCAGTAATGTGTTGCTTCATGCGAGCCAATAATTCTTCTCGGGTAACCTGTTGCTCATTTTTAGTAAAGAACCACTTAGGTGTCTGATTATGCCAGCAAAGGGTATGCCCTCTCACTTTCAAGCCGTTTTTCTGTGCAAATTCCACAATTTTGTCGGCAGGTTCCCAATTATAACGATTTTCTTCTGGATGGATAGGACCCATTTTCATTGCATTTTCAGGGGTCATGCTATTAAAGTGCTGTACTATCAAAGTCGATTCAGCACCGGGCTCCATCATTCTGGGATTTACGGCTACACCTATCAGAAAATAATCTTTATAATAATCTTTCAAGCCCTTTTCCTGTGCCTGCAAAAAAGCTACTGAAAGAAGAAAGATGAATAAACCGGAATATATTTTTTTCATTTTGCTTTTATTTATAGGCATCAACCGTAACTATAGTACCATCAGGGTTATATTTCAGTTCAGCTACTTTTATATTTCTTAAATGTGTTTGTCCGGATAATTGTACGTCATGATAAAACAAATACCATTTCCCTTTGAACTCCACAATAGAATGGTGATTTGTCCACCCCTCAACAGGTTTCAGCACGACTCCTTTGTAGGTAAAAGGGCCATAAGGACTGTCTCCTATGCCATAACAGATAAAATGCGTATCGCCTGTTGAGTATGAAAAATAATATTTGCCATTATAGTTATGAACCCAAGCCGCTTCAAAGAAGCGTTTATCATTATTGCCTTCCAAAAATGTCTTTCCGTTTTCATCAACAAGTTTCACATCTTTGGGGGCTTCAGCAAAACTTAACATATTATTGCTCATTTTGGCTACTTTAGGTAACAAAGCTTCTTCGTTAGCCGTTCTTAGTTTAGCATTCGCATCGTACGAGCCACTTGCCCATCTCTGCAATTGACCACCCCAGATACCCCCATAATACATATAGTAGCTGCCGTCAGTGTCTTTAAATACACAGGGGTCAATACTAAAACTCCCGTCAATCGGTTTGCTTTCGGCTTTAAAGGGTCCTTCAGGCTTTTTGCTTGTGGCCACCCCGATTCTGAAAATATCCTGTTTGTCTTTTACCGGAAAATAAAGGTAATAAGTGCCATTTTTATAAGCAGCATCGGGTGCCCACAACTGACGGCCTGCCCAGCTGATATTTTTAATATCTAATGCCACCCCGTGGTCAGTAACTTTGCCTGTTGGACTATCCATTGATAAAATATGATAATCTTTCATATCGAAATGACTACCGTTATCGTCCTGTTTTATGCCTGACTCAATATCATGTGAAGGATAAATATAAATTCTGCCATTAAAAACATGTGCAGATGGGTCAGCAGTATAAATATGACTTACCAATGGCTGTGATATGGGTTGTTTTTTTCCCTGAGCAGCACCTGCAACTGCCGCAAATAGTGAGACCGAAAGTAAGATGAGTTTTTTATGGGTAAAGCAATACATTTGTCTGATAAATTATGGTGATAAAAAATTATTAGTGTTCGAACTGCTGCATAGTGCATGAGAGATTAAATCCGGTACATGGTTAAACCCTGATACAATACTAATTAGTCTCTTATTAAAATCCTACGGAGTTTCCTCCATCTACCGGCAAAGATGCCCCTGTAATGTATCTGGCGCCTTCTGATGCCAAAAATACTGCTGCCCAGCCCACATCATCAGGCTTGCCGAATTTGCCCATTGGCGTGCGATTCAATGCCTTGTTCATCCGGTCGGGGTCGCTACTCATAGCGGTCTGCATCATAGCTGTTTCTATAAAACCAGGAGCAATGGCATTAATACGGACATTGTATTTTGAAAACTCAGAAGCCAATACTTTTACCATACCCTCAACCCCAGATTTTGATGCCGCATAGGCAACCACACGGTCGATTCCATAGTAGGCGGCCATTGATGAAATCATCAGGATAGAACCATTCCTACGTTCAATCATGCGTCTGGCACAAGCTCTGGTTAAGGCAAATACTGCATTGAGGTTCGTATGCACAATTCGCTGGAAGTCTTCATCTGATACCTCCAAAGCAGGTTTTTTCATATTGATTCCGGCATTGTTTACCAGAATATCAATCGGTCCGATATGTGTTTCAATATGTGCAACTAACCCTTCTAATAAACTTAGTTCGGTTACATCATTTACCACATATTGCGCTGACTCTCCCAATGCTTCTACCGATTCGGCAAGTGCATGTTCCCGCCTTCCGGTAATCACCACTCTGGCGCCTGCCTCAATCATACACTGGGCTATATTAAAACCAATTCCACTCCCTCCTCCGGTTATCAATGCTAATTTACCTTCTAACGAAAACACGTTTTTTTTCAGATGAGCAGCTTCGTGGCCGTTCAGTTTTTGTTCTCCAATCATCTTAAATGGTATATTTCTACTAATTTTTTAACTTCGTCCAGACTTCGTGCGGGTGGAACTAATGGTGCCGGAATCGGCATTTTTGCATAGGTAATAAAATATAAAACACAGGCATCTCGCCACCATAATGCCTCCTTCTCCTGTATTTTCAACCGACCTTGCACGTTTTCAAATGTTTCGGTATCAATCTCATTTTTCAGGCTCTCCCAGTTGGTTTGCATTTTTCTTACCTGTTCAACGCCATCATAATACCTGAAACACAGTTCGTCCCAGAGTGTTCTTCCTGTACTCAGTTTCTTTGTCCAGGGTACATGATGAAACCATAACAAATAGTTTAAATCGCATTCGTCAGCATTACCCCATTGCTTTCGCACTTCGGGTTTATACAGACTTAAAGCATTACTTACTTTTCCGGTTCTGTCAAAACCTAAACCGACTGAATCGGCTCTGTGGTAATAGACCGATGTCCAGTCTGGTCTTCCGCTTTTAGCCAGCCAGGGTTCAGGCCCATAGTGGTGCCCCTCGCCCATCATATGTGCTGTACCTAACGGATAAGTGTAGCTGATATAAACGGGTAATGACTGCATCATTAGGGTATTAATTTTGTCTTGTGCAGTTTTGTTTTTTGTCAGGGTCATGGCAATCCATTCGGCAGCTATCTGCTCCGACGACAGGTTATAATCCCAGGCTAATCTGCCGAAAGCATACCAGTTGGCCTGATTAAACGGGTGGGCGGTCCAGTTTACATCTGACCCTGTATTGGCTACGCCTGCCATCAATGAGTTTTGATGCGACTCTAAACTACCATCAATTACTCTGGCAACAGTTGACCCCTTCCCTTGTGCGTAGGTATCACTATCCAGACACTCTTTAAACATGGGGGCAAGATAGGTCAGGTGCGTCGATTGCCCTAAATACTCCTGCGTAATCTGAAACTCCATACCCAAAGTAGTTTTAGGAAATGCCCCAAACATCGGATGAAAAGGCTCACGTGGCATAAAATCAATAGGGCCATTTTTCACCTGAACAATCACTTTCGGGTCGAAAGTACCATCTAATGGTTTAAACTGGTCGTATCCTTCTTTAAAACGGTCGCCATTGGGGTCGGCTTTATATACAAACGCGCGCCAGATTACAATACCCTTAAATGGGCGCATGGCTTCAGCCAACATATTAGCACCGTCTGCATGTGTACGACCATAATCCTGTGGCCCCGGCTGTCCCTCCGAATTGGCCTTTACCAAAAAACCACCAAAATCATGAATATATTCATGAATCTCTTTTGTTTTATCGTTCCACCATTTTCGTACTTCAGGGTCAAGCGGGTCAGACGTTTTTAAACCGCCCAAGGTTCGTGGCGAAGCAAAATTGACAGAAATAAATACACTGATGCCATACGGTCGTAATACATCTGCTACTGCTTTTATTTTTTCAAGGTATTCAGGCGTCAGAAATCTTGAACTGGCATTCACATTATTAATAGAGGTTGCATTGATACCAATAGATGCATTGGCTCTGGCGTATTGAATATACCTCGGGTCAATTCTAAAAGGCAGTTCCGTCCATTTCCACATAGAAGACCCAGCGTAACCTCGTTCTACTGTACCATTGGCATTGTCCCAGTGATTAAGCATACGGATTTTTACCTTCGGATTATTGGTAATGGCAATTTTACTGATATTTTTTCCCGTCTGTATATTTCTTAATAACTCAAATGCTCCATACAATACCCCCGACGGTGTTTTTGCACTGATTACAATATTTCCTTTTAGATGATTGATAGCAAAACCATCATCGGCTAAATTCTGCACACTGGCACCATCTGAGTTTACTTCAAGAACAATACCGCCTGTTTTACCGCTTATATTTCTCAGAAACGATACTTTTTTACCTAAAAGCCCCTCAAATCCCAACTGTAATTCATTAGCTGCTGTGGCAACAATTGGTGAATCATGTGTGAATGAAATATATTTTGTAAGGGCAATATAGCTTTCTCTTTGTTGAGTATCTTTCAGTAAATCATATTTAAGCCATAACCGGGAACCATCGTCAGCAAATGTATTACAAGAAATAATCCATAAGACTAAAATTAATTTTCTAAACATATATTGAGGTTTTGTTTAATTTATCAATCATTCTCTACGATTTTACTACTCCTACTAAACCTTCCCTTTTCTCCGGATTCGTTTTTGTATTTTCTGAAATACTATTCAGTAAAATTATACAAGTTCTTCTGCTCTTTCAATCGCCATTTCCAATCCTCTCAATTCTGCTAACCCTTTCAGACGGCCAATAGCCGAATAGCCCGGATATGTCTTTTTATGCAAATCGTCTAAAATCTGGTGTCCATGGTCTGGCCTCATCGGAATATCCCAGTCAGCTTTATCGTCCTTTTTCCTTTTACGGGTTTCGACTACGATGGCTTTTATTACTTCATACATGTCCACATCGCCTACCAGATGAGCCGCTTCATGGAAATTCAATGGATTCTCTTCTCTTTTGGTAGTTCTTAAATGCAGAAAGTGAATCCTATCGCCAAACCTTTCAATCATTCCTGCTAAATCGTTATCTTCTCTTATGCCCAATGAGCCTGTACAAAAAGTAATCCCATTGTTTCTGATATTACACGCCTCCATCAATTGTTTTAAATCGTTTTCCGTACTTACAACCCGTGGCAAACCTAACAATGGCTTCGGGGGGTCATCGGGGTGAATACATAGATTAATGCCTACTTCTTGTGCCACCGGGGCAACCTGTTTTATAAAATAGTAAAGATTTTCCCTTAATTCTTTGTCGCCGATAGTTTTATAATTATCTAATAACCCTTGAAAAGTATGCAAATCAAAGGCTTCTTCTGAGCCGGGCAAGCCTAATAAAACCGTATTTGTTAAAGTAGCAATTTCTTCGGCCGACATCTGATTCATTCTGTTCAGTGATTTTATCTGCACTTCGTTTGTATAATCTTTTACAGCGCCGGGGCGTTTCAGAATATACAAATCAAAAAGCGCAAAATCTTCCCAGACAAACCGCAGGGCTTTACCACCATCAGGCATTTCGTAACTTAAATTTGTTCTTGACCAGTCTAACACTGGCATGAAATTATAGCAAACCGTATGGATACCACATTCAGCCAGATTCTGTAATGAAATTTTATAGTTCTCAATTAGCTGGTCTCTGCCCGGCAAACCTTTTTTGATGTCTTCATGCACCGGAAGGCTTTCTACAACCAACCAATGCAAAGGCACAAACTGAGCGTTATCTGCCTCAATCAGTCTCTTTCTTTCTTCAATCGCCTCAACAGACCATACTTCACCTACAGGAATCTGGTGCAGAGCTGTTACCACACCCGTGCAACCTGCCTGCCGAATATCCATTAATGAAACCGGGTCTTTTGGCCCAAACCATCGCATTGTGTGAATCATACTTGTTAATTTCCTATTTATAACTTATAATCCTTTATGACTTATTTTTTATCTGTTCTAAACGGTGAAGCAGGTAACCCTTCTCTGTTATATAAATTGGCTGTATCGGGATTATCAGCCCAGGCATATCTGATGGCTACCGGATTGGGAATATGCTCATTCCAGACCTCAATTTTGTTTCCTTTGATTCGGGCTTTTGCCCAGACAAATTTCTTATCAGCCCCTGCTATTGCAAAATGTTTTAACTCGTCTCCACCTTTTGCCATTAGCCCGCTGCCAGTATTCGAAAAACTCAGAATAATTTTATGTTTTTTCACTTTCATTGATTCATAAGTAGGCCCTGAAAATACGATATTTTTATCTTGATATGCCAGTTTCTCAGCCGCTAATGCCAATCGTTGGCCTACAGTTTCTTTGTTCAACGGATGAATATCATTCCATTCACCACTATCAATAATGGTGGCCATTGCTGTTTCAGGCACACCCAATGTCTCCGACTGCGCTTCTCTTAGCTCTGCCCATTTACTTTCTGAGGGTAAATCTTTAGGCTCCATAAAATTTGCTAACTGTACAAACAGGAACGGAAAACTACCCTGATTCCATTTCTGCCGCCAGTTCATAATCATAGTCGAAAAAAGCAGATGATAATCATCGGGCTTATCTGCATTCGATTCCCCCTGATACCATATTACGCCCTTGATTCTATAGTTAATCAGAGGAGCTATCATGCCATTGTATAGTCCTACAGGCTTGTACTGGAAAAACGTAGTAGCAGGCAACGGCTCTGAAGCTCCCCCTAATTTATATTGCCAGTTTCCTTTTAAATCTATTACTTCATTGCCTACAATAATCTGATAATTTTTATCTTTAATAAAACCGCCTTTACCTGAGGTATTGATTACCCGGGCTACAATAATATTTTTACCGGGCTTTAGTATATCCTTGGCAATTTCGTACCTCCGTGGTGGATATTGGTAACCAATTGTACCTACAAACTTGCCATTTACATACACTGAATCGCTATCTACAATGCGCCCTAAATAGAATTTAGCCACTTTTCCGGTCATCGACTCCGGCACTTCTATTTCTTTTCTGAACCATACTACCCCGTTGGTATTTTTTAGCCCGGCATCTTCCCAGAAGTTTGGCAGGGTCATGGTTGGCCATGCCGAAGCATCGTAATCATTTTCAAACCATTTCTTAGGTCCGTTCATGCCTGCATCATTCTTCCTGAGATTTGAATACCATTGGCTGGTAATAGCTCCCTCGGTTCTGCGGACTTGATTCACATACGCACTGTCTTTTACCTGTCGGGTTAAAGACAGATATTGGGGAAATGCTTTTAATCCATCTTCGCTAATCCATGCTTCTACCGGAGTGCCGCCCACACTTGCATTAATTAATCCGATAGGCACTTGGTATTTATCAAAAAGTTTTCTGGCAAAAAAATAGCCTGTTGCCGTAAACCGCATGATGTTTTCAGGTGTGGCGGCCTCCCATTTACCCGACTGAAAATCTTCGAGTGGTTGATTAAAGTTGTAACGTGTGGGTATAAAAAAATGGCGGATTAATGGATTATTTGTTTTTGCAATTACATCAGCATATTTTTCTTTCACACGTTCCATTGGCAAAACCATATTTGATTGCCCGGAGCAAACCCATACCTCACCCAATAAAATATCTTTAACTTTAAGTTGATTTTCGCCTGAAATCGTCATTTCATAAGGACCTCCGGCTTTTTTAGTTAAAATCGTAAGCTGCCATTTACCATCAGTAGCAGTTTTTGTATGGTAAGTCTGATTATTGAATTGAAGTGTAATTGCTTCTCCTGCTTTTGCCCAGCCCCATAGTTGAACTTTGGCATTTTGCTGCAAAACCATGCCATCACTGACTAATCGGGGTAGTTTGACTTCACTATATGCCGGAAGAGTAATGAGTAATAACGCCGTAAAAATAATCCTATCTATAAATTTCATAACAGCCTGAATTAATAAAACATCAGAAAAAATGAGGGCGGCGAATACTACCACCCACCATTATAACTAAAAAACAAAATGTATGAAAATAAGCGTTGTGATACCGAATGTTTCTATACTTTTTTCATTCTTTTATTTTTCGTAAAATCACTAAATTTTTCATACTTTCGGTTGTTTTGTTTTGATTGGTTTTCTGAGCAAGACAATGCTTGTCAATCAGGCATGTTTTTAAAAGTCAGTTGTGTTGCAGCACAACTGGCTTTTTGTTTTTACAGGTATTGTTTCATCATAGTTTCCCTTTTTCAAGGGTTTAATTCTTATACTGAAAACAGAAATTAGTGGTTAAGTAATTCTATAAAAAATACAATTGTAGTAGTAGTTCCATTTACCGGGTATTTTACTCAGGTAAGTGTTACCGTATTAATACCATGAGAATATTAGGTTATTTTTTTGTATTAAAAAAAGATTCTACTGTCTAATTTTATCAAAATTCATATAAAACCTATCGGTGTCGTTTTCGGAAACGTTTCCGATAGTTTATTAAAAGTTGTAATATTCATGAAATTTCACAAAATTGTCTCAGAATTGGTAACTGTTAGTAGCAGACAAAATCACCGAAAGCAAAACCCTATATATTAAAAAAACATAATTTCAGATGACAACATGTATAAAATGCGGCAATGTAGAAAATGTAGTCCGTTCGGGCTTTGTGAGAGGAAAACAACGAATGTTTTGCAAAGCCTGCAACCTATATTTTACCATTACGCCACATAATCATCTGACGACTAAAAAACCGCATCAGACAACCATTATCGACATTGCCAAAGTGCTGGGCATTTCTCCCTCTACTGTTTCAAGGGCATTGAATAACAGTACCGAAATCAATGAAAATACCCGCCAGGAAATTTTAAGAGTAGCCAACGAATTAGATTATCGCCCCAATTTTCTGGCACAAAGCCTGAACAGAGGCGAAACCCATACCATCGGCGTAATTATTCCTGATATTCAACGGCCTTTCTTTGCAGGTGTGGTGGCAGGCATTCAGAAAGTGGCTACGGAAGCAGGGTATCGGGTCATGATTTGTCAGTCTAACGAGTCGCATCATACCGAAACACTTAATGTACAGGCTTTGGTAACAAGCCGGGTAGATGGGCTTCTTATCAGCCATTCAAAAGAAACCAATTCGTTTGAACACGTAAAGCTACAACTGAAAAAAGGGTTGCCGATAGTCCACTTTGATAGAGTATGCAATGAAGTTGACACGGCTAAAGTAATTCAGGAAGATTTTTCAGGAGGCTTTGCTTTGATTGAACACCTGATTTCACAAGGGTATAAAAGAATAGCCATATTGGCAGGGCCTGCTGATTTGCTGATTAGCAAAACCCGTATTGATGGCTATAAAGCTGCGCTTGAAAAACATGGAATTGAGGTTGACGAAGACCTGATTTACCATAGCAATTTCAGTAAAGAGGAATCAGTAAAGGCATTAGACTACTGGCTGAGTTTACCACAAAAACCTGACAGTATTTTTACAATTCATTATGCCAACGGCATTGAAATGATAATGGCTTTGAAAGAACGGAATGTAAGAATACCAGAAGAAATAGGCATTGTTGCATTTGGTGACGAGTTGATAGCTTCGTTAATTGAGCCTTCATTAACTACTTTTCATCAGTTTCCTTTTAAAATAGGTGAAACCGCCGCAGGCATACTTATAGAAAATATCATCAATAAAGAGTCTTTTGTGCCTTATACAAAAGTCATTGAGGGTGAACTGATTATCAGAAAATCTTCCTTGAAAACAAACAGGAAATACAATCAGCAAGCCTAAACCTTAAACATACGTTTTGGTTCCGGCATAATTATCACTGAATTCTTTGGGTGTATAGCCGTGTTTTTTCTTAAAAATACGATAATCTTTGGAAAAACCCTATGAAATTCTAATACAATTCCATAGGGTCTTCTACTATCCTGAGGTTCTCATTAAAACTATTGATATAGGCCATATCCTGCTCACTGATTTCAAAATCAAACACATCGAAATTCTCTTTGAGGCGGTCCAAATTAGATGATTTAGGTATGGTAGAAACACCCAATTGTAAAGCCCAGCGTAAAATAATCTGTGCAGGAGTTTTCTTGTACTTCTCCGCCATACTTAATAATTTAGGGTCTGACATTCGCTGACCTCTTACCAAAGGAGAATACGCTTGTAGTTGAATTTTCCGTTCTTTACAATAGTTCAGTAAATCTTCCAGATACAGATACGGACTGAATTCTACCTGATTCACCATCGGAATTTCCGTAGCTTCAATTTGCAGTTCTTCCAGAAACGGAATCAGATAATTGGCTACCCCAATAGCTTTTATCCTACCCTCATGGTACAGCCTTTCCAATGCTTTCCATGTAAACTTTCTGGTAAATTTAATAGGCCAGTGTACCAGATAAAGGTCCACATAGTCCAGGTTCAGCTTCTGTAAACTCACATCAAATGCTTTAAGAGTTTTCTCATACCCCTGGTCAGTATTATTTACTTTTGTTGTAATAAAGAGGTCGTTTCTGTTTATCCCACTCTGTCGTACTGCATTACCAATTTCCGCTTCGTTTCTATACATACTGGCAGTATCAATCAGACGGTAACCTGTTTCCAACGCCCATAATACAGCCTGTTCGGCCTCTTGCTTATACATGTCATATACGCCAAGTCCCAGTAATGGCATCTGTACACCATTGCTGAGACTTGTCATTAACTGTTGATTTTGCATATTTACCAGTTTTTCAATCCTAAAAGTTTTTCGCCTAATTCGTTTAACTCTGCTGTCTCATATTTTGTTTGTTCCCATTTACGTGGGTCGCCCGGAAACGCATAACCCTCCGGCGCAATACGGTCTTTCCATGAGTTGATACGCCACTGACGCAACTCTTCGTTGTCTTCCTCGGCAGGCATCATAGAAATATACTGGGCAATCCGTACTTTATCTTCCGACCGATTGGGTCTGATACCATGCGGCTGACTGCTATTAAAAATCATTAAATCTCCTGCCTCTAATTTTACTTTTACAAATTTATCTTCAAATCCGGTTGTATCGGGTTTAAAGCGGTTTCTGTCTTCGGGCTGGGTCAACTTCCAGGTATCATAAGTACGGAATAACTCAGGGATACACTGAAACCCACCCATATTTTCGTCAGTCTGGTCGGCTAAGGCCAATACCCCTTGTACATTCTGTGGTTTGGTTTCAGGGTCATAATCCCAGTGAATGAAACCTTTAAACTGGTCTTGTGGCCGTAGCGGAAAATTGAGATTGGCTCTGTCAATGGTTACCCAGAGTTTTTCTGTACCCCATATATCCACAAAAGCATCATATACCCTTTGCATTTGTCGGTTATTCCATAAGTGCTGATTGTTATACACTTCTACCATACCACTTCCGGTCAGTTCTTTCATCTGCATTTCGGCACGTGGAGCGGTGTACCAGGTTTCCTTGTTTTCAGGGTCTTTTTCTTCAAATTCCCAGATAAATCTGGCGGTTTCTAAGGCTTGTTCTCTCGGTACTGCATTTTTAATAATAATATAGCCATTATGAATCCAGAAATTCCAGTCTTCTTCACTCAAAACCCTCAATGGCTTTCCGTTAGAACGGTCATTTAATTTGATTGAACTACTGGTGGCAGTAGAGGGATTACCCGGAATATCTTTATGTGCATCGTTTTGTTTCGGAGCAGTTACTGCCATTGTCGGAGCCATCGTAGGCATCATGGTCTGTTGTTTAAGTTCCATATTTTATTATATTTTGAATTAAAATAATGATACAAACTTACAGCGTTTTACCTGCGATTTTCTACTCCAATAATTACCATTTTTTGAACAATATTGACATTTAATTCATATATTTATCAGCGTATTGAAAATAACAGACAAAATTACATGCGAATGAGCACGATGCTGGTTAGAAGTCAGTTACGAAAAATATGAAATTGCATTTCGAAGAATTTACGCCTGACTCAGACAGTTCGTTCAGGCTAATTATCAACCCAAGGCTGAATGATGTTTTTTACTGGCATTTTCATCCTGAATTTGAATTGGTGTATATCGAGGGAGCTAATGGCACCCGTCATGTAGGCGAACATATTTCCAGATTTGAAGGAAGCGATTTAGTTTTTATCGGGTCTTATATCCCTCATCTTAATTTTGATTATGGTGTAAAAACCGAATGTGAAAAAGTAGTTGTACAAATCAGGCAAGACTTTTTAGGAAATGCTTTTGCTAACATTCCTGAATTATCTGCCGTTTATCAGCTTTTTGAACAAGCCAAACATGGCATTGCCTTTGGCAGTAACACCAAATTACTGCTCAAAAAAAGGCTCAAAAATCTAAAAAATCTGGGGCATTTCGAACAGTTTTTAGAAATCCTGAGCATTTTTCAGGTACTTGCCCAAAGTAATGAAATGATTTTACTCCATCCCAAACCTGTAGAAAACCAGCATAATAAAAAAGAGCAGGAACGTCTGAAACGCATCTACCATTTCATTGATTTGCGGTATAAGGAAAAGATTGAAATTGAGGAGGTAGCAGCCCTGACAAATCTAAATAAATCGGCCTTTTGTCGATATTTTAAAAAAATAACCAGACTCACCTTTGTTGAATTTCTCAACTATTACCGCATCAACCAGGCACAGAAACTTTTGCTTTTAGATAAGAACGTAACTGAAGCCTGTTTTGGGTGCGGTTTTGAAAGTCTCTCCTATTTTAACCGCACATTCAGGAAAGTAACAGGCGAAAATCCTTTGAGTTTTAAGAAGAAGTTTTTGAGCGAAAAATAATAGTTGGTCAAAACTTCACTCAATTAATACGTTTATATATTTTTGCATAATTGACTAAAAAACTAAATGAAAAAACCTATCCTATTAATTATTTTAATAATTGCTGTTGTTGTATATCCTGCCTTTTCTCAACGAATCTTTAAAGATGTTGCTCAGGGAACTGATAATGCAAGAGTTTTTAGTTCTGGCTCGTTTATATCTGGCGATACCCTATTTTTTGTTGCTTCAAACATCAATACATGGGGATATAATTTTAAATACTACCAAACGAACGGAACTCCTGCAGCTACCAAAAAATTACGCTATAAGCCGGAAATTGAACATCATAATTTTGGACAAGGTAGCCTTTTTTATAAATTTAATAACACAATTTATGGGCTTAATCATGGTATTCTCTTTAAGATAAAGGGTGATTCACTTCAGCACATTAAAGGTATAGGTACGAATTTTCTGATGAATTTCTTTGAACTGAATAATGAACTGCATTTTCTGATCTGTAATTGGTCAGAAAATAAATTTCAATTCTGGAAAATCAGTATTTTAAACGAAGAGCCGATATTATACCATTATATTGATGTGCCAGATTCTTTTTCAACCCAAGATGGATTTTATTTGAATAATAAATATTATCACGGCTTAGCGACACCTTCTGGAAATTATTTGATATCTACTGATGGAACAGCCAGCGGAACATATCTGATTCAAAATAAGAATTTTGGGTTATATAATTATCAGAAAATAGGCAATAAAATATACTATCCCCGTGAAAATACTGGTCCAAATTGGTATAGGCTTAAACTCTGGCGAACACAGGCAGATAGCGCCAGTACCATAAAAGTATTGAAAGCTATTGATGCTGACACAAACTATTCGGTATACAATTTATTTAAGTTTAATAATGACTTGTATTTCACATCAAGTTGTAATAATCAATATCGAATAAGTAAGTTGGATACAACTACTCTGGACGTTTCTCATATTTCAAACTCTCTTAATGGTGTAAACGAGACTATTGTAAAAAACAACAAAATACATTATTATACCTGGCAATATAATACATTGAACTTTTATGAAAACAGTGGAAGTATTGCATCTGAAAATCTTTTATTTACTATACCCGATCAGGGGTCTTCTCAAATAAAATTTTTTATCGGAAATACTAACTATTATGTAAGTCAACAGGTTCAATCTGCTAACGGTTTTGAAGATGAGGTTACTTATTGGGTATATGATGGTTTAATACTGAAAAAAATAAACGACTTGAAACCTGCTTTAGCTACAGGGCTCTTTATGAATGCTGTGGGAGTGGTTGGTAATATTTTTTATTTCAGTGCTTCTGATGGGCAGCATGGGTACGAGCTCTGGCGGACTGACGGAACTGCGGCAGGCACTCACATACTAAAAGATATCAATGAAAACCCGGCTTCATCTTTGGCCAAACCTTTGTTTAGTGTCGGGAATTATCTGTATTTTATGGCTGATGACATTTCTCATGGCAATGAACTATGGCGAACTGATGGCACAAATACAAGTCTTTATGCTGATTTGAATAGTTCAATTCAAAATAATTCACATGTAGCAAGCTCAGATTTTAGATGCAGTGTAATATATGGTAGTTCATATATTGCCGATCTTAATTTTAAATTCTATCAGTTTACACCAGACGGTAATATGAAAAGCCTTGATTTTCTACCCATTTATTATTTATCAATACCGCATGAATACAAGAATCTACTCTATTTTATGGGGAATGATGGGAATCTTTGGAGTACCGATTGTACCATTGCAGGCACAAAGAAAGCAGTTCATTTAGATTCAACCGGGTATGGAACAGGATTCTCAGGTATAAGTGATTTAATAAAAGTTGATAGCTTATTGTATTTCACTTCTAATAATGGATCAATACTCTGGCGAACAAACGGCAAAAAAAACGGCACAGTAAAACTGTTTAGTTTTGCCACAGGCCTTACGGGTAGTGTTTATCCGAATTATTTAATTCCTTACGCAAGTGATAGAATATTTTATTTCCAACGATTATCCGATTATAGTACTTCAAACTATGAACTTTGGGCGAGTGATGGTACAATAGCTGGAACACGTAAATTACCTGCTGACAACCTCTTTAGGGTAATGGGTACCCTTAATAATAGAATATATTTTATTGCTAACTCATCATTTGACCTTTGGCAAAGTGACGGAACATTAGCAGGGACACAGCAGTTTGACGAGCGTTTTTTTTCAGGTGCTATGCGATTAAGAGATAAACTCTATTTATTGAGACCAGAAGGCTATAATCTTGAATATTTCGAAATAGATAAAAATAATACCATTCAATATTTAAACATGGTAGAGGCACCAACAAATCTGCACAATACTTCTTTTTCAGATTTCTATAAATTAGATGAGCGATTTATACTAAATATCATAAAGGATACGGATACCAGAGAGGATCATTTTTATATAACAGATGGTAACAAAGAAAATATAAAGAAAGCCTTTGTTCTGAAAAAATCCAATCCGATTGTAGGTGATTATGAGTTTATTCTTCACAAAAATAAATTTTACTTTTCTGCCACAGACACCCTGAAAGGCCAGGAACTCTGGATATGGGATTTTGAATGCCCTGACGGTTATACCATCAGAGATGCCATTACAAAAGATTCCACCATTATTTATGGTAAAAATATCTGGGGGCAGAGTAGCATCAGTAACAATAAAACGGTTACCTACGATGCTAAAAATGGTATTACTCTCCAACCGGGTTTTGAGGCGCCCAAAGGTGCGGTGTTTAAAACAAAACTCGTTGGTTGTGCTAATAATACATCTAATACTATTGAAGACAATAACCTAAATACAAACGAGCCTTTAGTAAAAATCAATACTGCTACCACTTATCCTCAATTAATGGATTTCCTTTATTATTTCCCGAATAAAGCATTGAAAGAGATTTATGAAAGAGCCCAGCAAAACAAATCATTGCCCATAAGTTGGGAGATTGTAACCGAAAAAGATATTTATCGATTGGATTTAAAAATCGGCTTTAATACCATTAAAGGATTTTTACCTAAAATGAAATAAACCTGATCAAACAACCTGATTTAACTGACTAAAAACCTGAATGAAAAAAACTATCCTATTATTTGCTCTCATAATTGGCAGCTTATATCCTGCCTTTTCTCAACGGGTTCTTAAAGACATAGCACAAGGAACTGATAATGCTTATGTTTTTCAAGGAGGTTCGTTTTCCTCGGGAGATACACTTTTTTTCAGAGCCAACGATACTAAAGATGGTAATTATGCATATTACATTACTAATGGGCAATCTGGCTCTATAAAAAAAATATCTACCAACGAATTTAACCACAGAAATTTTTCAAATCCACCTACATCTTACAAGTTCAAAAACTCCAATTATCTATATCTTCAAGGTAATTTATACCAGATTAAAAATGACTCGACCTATTTGGTAAAATACGTTTATTATGGTTACGAGTTTAATTTTTTAGGTTTTTTTCAACTAAATAACCAGCTATACTTTTTAATTCATGATAGAAACGGTAATGCCCTTGACTACTGGAAAACTGATGGCACAGAAGCAGGTACCAGTTTGCAGAAGAAGATAATTATGCCTGACAGAATTCAATATCCCGGGCAAGGATTTTATCTAAATAATAAATATTATCATTCATTCTACGATGGGTCTATAAACTTTTTTGTTACTGATGGTACTATAAGCGGCACCACCACATTCAAAAATAATAGAGTTAGCATGTATGGATACGAAGTAGTCAATAATGATATGTATTTTCAACGTTCTGATGCAGGAGATTACAGAATTAAGCTCTGGAAATCTAAAGGTGACAGTCTAAGTACACAAAAAGTCGTTTCTGAAATTGATGGCGACACAAATTATTCTGTGCATATTCCGTTTAAATTTGCTAATGAACTGTATTTTATTTCCTTTAGTAATGGGCAAATAAGAATCAGTAAATTTAATTCCACTACCTCTGAAGTTAATCATGTTACGAACACTTTAATTAATTTACAGAATTATATCTTAATCAATGCTCAGAAATTTTATTACGCTGATATAAGCCCGGATTATAATTCTATTAATTTTTATGAAAATAATGGAAGTCTTGAATCAAACACTTTTCGCTTTTCTATTCCTCAGAATTATAATGATTTGTTTAATTATTACAGTAGTGGCAATAAGCTTTATATCTGTCAGCAAAAAAGAATTGCAGTTAACAATGTGAATGAATTTGCAGGAGATGCTATTTATTGGGTATTTGACGGAAACACTGTAAAGAAAATTTCTGATTTAGCACCAGGCCTTGCATTTGGAAGTTACAATAATGCTGTAGGGGTAGTAAATGATATTTTTTACTTTAGTGCATCTGACGGGCAACATGGCTATGAATTATGGCGTACTGATGGAACTGCTGCCGGTACTTTTATGGTGAAAGATATAAATACACAAATAGCCTCATCTAATCCGAGATTGATGTTTGGCCTTGGAGATTATGTGTATTTCACGGCAGACGATATCTCACATGGAAACGAAGTATGGAGAACCAATGGCTCTACTACTTCATTGTATGCAGAGTTTGATGGAAGTAATACTAATAGCCACGTTTTAGATACCGAATTTCATAACAAAGCAAAATTTAAAAACAATTATATCGCTAACCTGAGTAATAAATTCGTTGAATTTACTCCTACTGGAACACTTAAATTATTAAGTGCATTACCTATCCGTTCCTCCTCGACACAGGTGGAGTTCAACGACTCTTTGTATTTCTGCGGTTCTGACGGAAATCTCTGGAAATCTGATGCCACATTTTTAAATCCTAAATTAGCCGTTTATTTAGATTCATTGAATAACGGGACAGGTAATTATGGTGTTTTTGGGATAACAAAGGTAGATACCATGTTATTCTTTATCTCCAATGACTTTTCAACCTTATGGAAAACAAATGGCAAAAAATCAGGAACAGTAAAACTATTCCAAGCACAACCTGACCAATTACCCGGTACAAGTCTTAACAGTGGAATTAAGATATGGCCCATGCAGAAAAAAATACTTTTTGAAAAGTATAATTATGGCGAACCAGGTAACGCATATGAACTATGGGTAAGCGATGGAACCACAAATGGTACAAAAAAATTATTAACTCCACTCGGGTATAATTCATTGGGCGTTTATAATGATAAATTATACTTTATAAATAATGGAACTTTGTGGTGTAGTAATGGAACCAGCGCCGGTACACAACACATTGACAACCGTAATTTTGCCGCCGGAAAACAATTGAAAGACAAGTTTTATCTGACCATAAATACTGGGAGCGGAATTGACTATTATGAGCTTGATAAAAATAATCAGATAAAACATTTAATTACTATTGATAATGTGGTGAATGATTTCCCCTATGGTACGGGTAAATTCTTTAATATTGACGACAGGTATTTATTAACTCATGTTTCAACCCCCACTCACCTGCATTTTTATATTACGGACGGTAACAAAGAAAACTTTAAGAAAGTATTAGTTCTTAAAAGTACCACTGTAAGTGAAGATGAAGACAAATTTTTATATCACAATAAGAAAATATACTTTTCTGCCACAGACACCCTGAAAGGCCAGGAACTCTGGATATGGGATTTTGAATGCCCTGACGGTTATACCATCAGAGATGCCATTACAAAAGATTCCACCATTATTTATGGTAAAAATATCTGGGGGCAGAGTAGCATCAGTAACAATAAAACGGTTACCTACGATGCTAAAAATGGTATTACTCTCCAACCGGGTTTTGAGGCGCCCAAAGGTGCGGTGTTTAAAACAAAACTCGTTGGTTGTGCTAATAATACATCTAATACTATTGAAGACAATAACCTAAATACAAACGAGCCTTTAGTAAAAATCAATACTGCTACCACTTATCCTCAATTAATGGATTTCCTTTATTATTTCCCGAATAAAGCATTGAAAGAGATTTATGAAAGAGCCCAGCAAAACAAATCATTGCCCATAAGTTGGGAGATTGTAACCGAAAAAGATATTTATCGATTGGATTTAAAAATCGGAACAAGTGTTTTGAAGGGCTGGCTACCTAAAAAAAATTAGCACTATCGATGTTTAGTGAGTTTAAAAGATTGTATTTTTATTGCTTTACTTGACAACTCACTAAACATCACCTTATTTCATGAAAAAACTCGTGCCTGTGCTGGCCGTCTTTATGTTTTCTTTCACGCTTGGTTATGCGCAATCAACATCTACTAAAAGAAATTTAAAGCCCTCTGACGTTTACCGCTTACAGAATATAAGCGACCCACAGATTTCGCCTGATGGCAATTGGGTGTCTTATACACTTTCTTCTGTTGACTCTATAAAAAATAAGCGGAATGCCGATATCTGGATGGTATCGTGGGATGGGAAAGAATCTATCCAGTTAACCTATAGCCCCGATGGTGAATCTCAGGGACGATGGAGTCCTGATGGAAAATATTTTTCGTTTGTATCGGCAAGAAACGGACTAACAAGCAGCCAGATATGGCTGATGGACAGAAGAGGCGGAGAAGCTAAACAATTAACAGACTTGAAAAAAGGCGATCTAACAGACTATGCCTGGTCGCCGGACGGCAAAAAGATTGCGCTGGTTATCAAAAGTCCTGCCGATACCTCTAAAAACAAAACACCTAAACCGATTGTATTGGATAGATTTCAGTTTAAACAGGATGTGGAGGGATATCTGACTAAGAAACCTGTGCATTTATATCTGTATGACATTGCTACCAAAAAAATTGATACACTAACCAAAGGTAATTTTGATGAGACGAATCCGAAATGGTCGCCGGATGGTGGTCAGATTGCCTTCATCAGTAACCGTACTGAAGACCCTGATAGAAATGAAAACTCGGATATATGGGTAATTGATGCCAAACCGAATGCCAAAATGAAACAACTCACCACCTGGACAGGTAGAGATGGTTCTATGGAATGGAGCCCTGACGGGAAGCGAATTACGTACTTAAGAAGTACCTCTTCTGAAAACTATATCATGTACGACCAGTCTATTCTATGTACTATTTCAAAAGATGGTGGTGAACCTACCTTATTGAGTAAAGCATTGGACAGACCAGTAACAGCCCCCAGATGGTCGAAAGACGGAAACAGTATTTACGCACTTGTAGCCGATGACCGGATAAGATACATTGCCCAGTTTACTATTGCTGATGGTAAAATGAACAAAATTCTGAGTGGAAATAAATCATTTAATACGTTAGAAAGGCATCCATCAGGTAATTTTCTGACTACCATGAGTGACCCACAGACACCCTTGGAGATTTATGCCTTAGAGAACAATGTACCCCGAAGATTAACGAAGCACCACGAAGATTTTGTTTCAAAATTATCGTTGGCTACCGTAGAGGGGTTTACCTCTAAAAGCAAAGACGGCACCAGTGTTTCAAACATACTCTACCGACCTGCCAATGCCAGCAAAACAGAGAAATTGCCTACTATTTTTATGATACATGGAGGTCCGGTAGCTCAGGATGAATTTAGTTTCGACCTTACCCGTCAGATGTTGTCAGGTGCAGGATATAATGTAGTAGCTGTCAACTACAGAGGTTCAACCGGACGTGGATTGGATTTCTGCAAAGCTATATGGGCTGACTGGGGAAATAAAGAGGTGATTGACATTTTAGGTGCAGCAGATTATGTGGTACAGAATGGCATAGCCGATGCCGATAAACTTGGCATTGGTGGTTGGAGTTATGGCGGTATCCTGACAGACTATACCATTGCAACTGATACCCGCTTTAAAGCGGCTTCAAGTGGTGCAGGTGTAGCCATGATTTCTTCACTCTATGGTGTTGACCAGTATATTCTGCAATATGAAAACGAATTAGGCTCACCCTGGAAAAATTTTGATAAATATGTGTCGCTCTCCTATCCATTCTTAAAGGCAGACCGCATTAAAACGCCGACCCAGTTTATGGTAGGCGAAAGTGATTTTAATGTACCGTCAGTTGGGAGCGAACAGATGTATCAGGCTTTCAGGTCTTTGGGTATTCCAACTGAACTGATTATCTATCCCGGACAGTTTCATGGAATTACAAATCCGAGTTTCCAGAAAGACCGTTTCGAGCGATATATAAGTTGGTTTAATAAGTATCTGAAAAAATAGGTTTTACCAATCAGTATAAACTAAAGGATTTGGGTTGAATCTCGAAGCCTTTAGTTTTTAATAGAGATGTCTTCATTATATTCACCAAAAAGTTCGATAAGTTTCTTTTGCCTGAACTCAAAAATATCAGCCAACTGACGTTCGACAAACAAACTATTAGCGATATTACCCAGAAACCAGAGAGGAAGTTTATAATGCACAATATCTTCCATCAATACGCCATTCTGAATTTCTTTTAGTTTATGCTGGTGATGCCAGAATGTATAAGGGCCAAAGCGTTGTTCGTCTACAAAATAATCGGGTTCTTGTACATGGGTTATCTCAGTACACCATTTTAACGGAATACCTAAGACGGGTTTTACAATATAGGTAATAATTTGTCCCGCATACATTTCTGAACCGTGGTGTAGTGAGGTCATTTCAAAACCCATATAAGCGGGCGTTATAACTTTAAGATTAGCTGGTGCCGAAAGAAATTTCCAGGCTTGTGATACAGTTAAGGGCAGTTTTTGAGTACGATGCAAGGTGTGCATTGATGCGTATAATGGTTTTATAACATTAACATCTGAAGGTACAGGATTGTTTCAGGTAAAGAACCTGCTGACGTTTTAAATAGCACCTATACTCTATAAGCGCACAATTCTACGCCAACTAAGATGTACTATTTTAGCAGGTCAGGCTCTTTACCGATAACATTCCATTATCTCAACTCTCCAGTCAGTACTTTTACATTTTTCCTGGTACCTCCACGCAAAAGATTCACCGTAACATATTGATTAATCAATTCATCGTTCAGTATCTTATGCAAATCATCTACCGAAGAAATGGGCTTTTCATTCAAACCTACAATAATATCACCCCGGTGAAGCTCACTATTATGGGCGTTGGCATCAGCAATTACCTCGCTGATATATACACCCGTGCGAGTAGTTAATTTATTATAACCAATCATTCTTTCGCTCAGGTTTACTACTTGCCCTGCAATACCTAATTGTGCTCTTTTTACTTTACCCTCTAAAATCAGTTTTCCAGCCACATATTTGGTCAGATTTGCTGAAACTGCAAAACAGATACCTTGTGCGGCAGCAATCACGGCTGTATTTACCCCGATAATTTCACCAAAAGAATTAACTAAAGGCCCGCCCGAATTACCCGGATTCAAAGAAGCATCGGTCTGAATTACATCATCAATCATTCTTCCGGTTTCGCTTCTTAATGTTCTACCCAAAGCACTTACCACACCTGCCGTTACGGTATATTGAAAACCCAAAGGATTACCAATAGCGATAGCTATCTGTCCGACTTTCAGTTTATCCGAATCGCTGAACCGTAAAGGCTTCAATGAATCGGCATAGATTTTTAATACCGCAATATCGGTATAAGGGTCAGTCCCTATAATGGTTGCTTCAAAGACTCTCCCATCCATCAATCCTACTTCTACTCTTTCGGCATTGCTCACCACATGATTATTGGTAATAACAAATCCATCGCTCGAAATAATAAAACCTGAACCACCCGCTTCCTGCGGTTGTCTCAATCGCTGATTCTGGTTTTGAATAGTTTTTTTCAAAACTTTAATCTGCACTACCGAATTACTGGCTTTTTCTACTACTTGCGTAATGGTGTGGGAATAAGCGTCTAAAATCTGCTCATCATTCGATGACTGTTGTATAGAATTGTCTTCAGTAGCTGAAGACGACAAAAAAGATAACATTTTTTCTCCTTTTTTAATAGTTATAAGCAAATTGTCAAGAAGTTTGCCAATACATTTTTACTGACAAAATGGCTGAAACATTCAAGACAGGAATCATTACCTGCATACTAATCTCATAAAGCTAAAAAGCTCCTGACATTTTTTCAATAGGTGAACATCTTTTTTCAGAAAAACTCTAATCAAGCATTTTTGCACTCCTTTCAATGTATCGACAAAAGCCAAATTCACAGCTATTCAGCTGCGATAGCACAGTGTGGCATACTACGCACCAAAGACCTGGTTGATTGGGAACGTTTGCCTGATTTAAAACCCCCTCTCCGCAACACAGAAATGTGGTACTGCACCCTGAATTTGTGAATGGGAAATATACACTTTATACACGTTCTCAAGATGTTTTATTGAAGCAGGAACCGGAGGGAGCATTGGCTTAGGCTTTACCGATTCGATGGAAAATGCAGTGGCTGAAAAAGAATATATCATTGACGAAAAACGCTATCATACCGTTTATGAAGTAAAAAACGGACAAGGCCCGGCTCCTTTGAAAACGCCATAAGGCTGGTTACATCTGTTACATGGCGTAAGAAATACAGCCGACGGATTACGTTATGTATTATATATGTTTATGACCAACCTTTATGACTTAACAAAGGTGATTCATAAATTTGCAGGATATTTCAAAGCCCCCGCACCGAACGTGTGGGAGACGTGTCTCATGTAGCGTTCTCTAATGGCTATATTTTAGATGAAGACGGCACAGTTTTTATCTAATAAGCCTCGTCGGATACACGTATGCACGTAGCCACCGGAGCATAAAAAAATTAATAGACTACTGTAGAAACCTGAATAGGATTATTGAAAAAAAATTAGTTTATTCGAAGACATCAAAGCTGATTAATGCCTGATTATCAAGAGTATATACATTATCTTTTATAATACCCTAATCAACCCAATCATCTTTTACCAATGGATTTGAAAACATTTCGCAGCGAAGTAGAGAAAGAATTAGACAACATTCTGAATTATTGGCTTAATCATAGTATCGACCAGGAAAATGGTGGTTTTTATGGAAAAATCACAGCCGACGATAAGATTATTACCGATGCCGAAAAAGGGTTGGTTCTAAACAGTCGGATTCTCTGGACATTCTCTTCGGCTTATATTCATCAGCCTAAAACTATTTATAAAGAAACAGCCAAGCGAGCCTATGAATATCTGCTGGCGCATTTCTGGGACTCAAAAAACAGTGGAGGTTACTGGTCGGTTGACTATCAAGGGAATCCTAAAGAAACCCATAAGCAAATCTATGGACAAGGCTTTATGTTATATGGTTTTTCTGAATACTATCGGGCATTTCATGACAAACACGCATTAGACAAAGCCATTGAATTGTTTCAGATTCTTGAACATGTGGCTTTTGATAAGAAACATGGAGGGTATTATGAGGTAACTACTGCCGACTGGAAAATTATGCAAGATAAGGTGATTACGCAAGGCAAAGAAGACCAGAAAAAATCAATGAATACGCATCTGCATATCATTGAGCCTTATACCAATCTATACAGAGTCTGGAAAAATGAACATCTTGCTAAACAAATCAAAGGACTGTTAAAAGATTTTACCGAACATATTGTAGATAAACAAACCCATACCCAACACCTGTTCTTTGCCGACGACTGGACAGTAAAATCGGATATTGTCTCCTTTGGGCATGATATTGAATCATCGTGGTTATTGGTTGAAGCCGCAGAGGTTTTAGGTGATAAAAAGCGGCTGGAAGAAATAAAAAAAATAGCTGTGCAGATTGCCAAAGCCTCAGAAAAAGGGCTGGATACCGATGGCGGCATGTTCAACGAGCAGGATGCCCATCATCTGAACAAAGAAAAACACTGGTGGGTACAGGCAGAAGCGATGGTTGGTTTTCTGAATGCTTATGAAATATCAAAACAAAAATCGTTTTTAGACCATGCGCTGGCAAGTTGGGAATTCATCAAAAAATCTCTGGTAACGCCAAGTGGCGAATGGTACTGGGGTTTAGATGGCAATAACCAACCCATGAAACGGCATGACAAAGCCGGATTCTGGAAATGCCCCTATCACAACGCCCGTGCCTGTATGGAAGTTATCAGAAGATTGTCGTAAGAGATTGTATAAAAAGTAATAACTTTAAGGCATAAAACTTATTCAACCTCCTTTAATGTACCTCGCCATGAAACGATGTGTATCGGTTCTGCTGCTTCTATCATTTCACACAGCAGCATTTGCCCAATTAAAATTAGCTCGGTTATTTTCCGACCACGTGGTTGTGCAACGCCAGAAACCTATTCCGGTATGGGGTTGGGCAGCACCAAACGAAAATGTAAAAGTAGCCTTAGGCAACCAGTCTCAATCAGCAAAGGCTGATGCTTCAGGTAAGTGGATGGTTCGCTTCTCACCTATGGAAGCCGGAGGCCCTCACCAATTGACTGCTACGGCCAAATCGGGCAATCTGACTATCAATGACATTCTGATTGGTGAAGTATGGCTCTGTTCAGGGCAATCGAATATGGAATGGCCGGTGGCACAGGCAAACAATTATATTGAAGAAAAGAAAGATGCCGATTACCCGCAAATCAGACAGTTTTATGTAGCGCATGAGGTAAGCATGACACCCCAGACAGACCTGAAATCAGGCGAATGGAAAATCTGTTCACCGAAAACTGTTGGCAATTTCACAGCCGTAGGATTCTTTTTTGCCCGTGAGTTGTATCAGAAACTGAACATTCCTATTGGTTTGCTTCACTCTTCCTGGGGTGGGTCTCAGATAGAAGGGTGGATTAGCCGTGAAGCTATGCTGACTGATGACGAACTGAAATCTTATGCGCAAAGCCTGCCTGACAACTGGGCTGATGCCGATGCCATACACGACAAAAAAACCATGAAAACCTTGCTTGGTACCGAAATTGCGCCAACCATAGCCGATGAAAAGAAATACACCGAAGCCAATTATGATTTCTCAAAATGGTTAAGTGTCGGAAATCCATTAGGACAATGGGACTGGAAAGGTGTCTGGATGTTCCGGGGGAATGGGTATATGGGGCGTACAGTTGATATGCCTGCTGATATGGTCACTAAAGAAACTACTTTAGGTTTAGGCATTCAGGATAGCCAGAATGAAATCTACATCAACGGCAAACTGGTGTACGAAGGTGCAGAAAAAGGCACTCGTAAAATCCGTATTCCGGCTAATACCTGGAAAGCAGGTAATAACCAGTTGATGATAAAATTCGGTAAAATGATTAATCCGTCATGGTATGGACTGGGACTGATGGGCGGAGCAGATGATTTATTCGTAAGCGCCGGAACTGATAAAATCAGTCTGGCTAATGGCTGGAAAATTATGCCTTCATTTGCCGATGCACACGAATACCTTCATTCAAGTAATAATTTAGGAACAACTATTTACAATTCAATGATTGCGCCCTTAGTACCTTTTGCCATCAGAGGGGCTTTATGGTATCAGGGTGAAAGTAATGCCTCAAGAGCCTATCAATACAGAAAGAGTTTTCCGCTTATGATTAATGACTGGCGTAAACAGTGGAAAGATGATTTTTCATTCTATTTTGTTCAGTTGTCGAGTTACGGCGATTACCAGAATAGTAATCAGGGCAGTAACTGGGGCGAATTAAGAGAAGCCCAGACGATGACTTTGAGCCTGCCCAAAACTGGAATGGCAGTAACAACTGATGTGGGTAATCCAAAGGATATTCATCCTACCAACAAGCAGGACGTAGGACATCGGCTGGCAGTAAATGCACTAAAATTTGATTATGGACAAGAAGTACTGCCTTCAGGGCCTCTATTTGAGTCTGTAACCTTTGAGGACAACAAAGCCATACTTTCTTTTAAATATACAGGCAAAGGATTAATAGCAAAAGACAAATTCGGTTATCTGAAAGGTTTTGAAATTGCAGACGATAATCAGGCATTTTACTATGCCAAAGCCGACATTGTTGGTGATAAAGTAGTGGTTTATCATCCGAAAGGTTTAAAGCCCGTGGCAGTGAGATATGGCTGGGCTGATGCACCCGAAGATGCCAATTTATTTAATATAGATGGTTTACCAGCCAGCCCTTTCCGAACAGATACCTGGAAAGGACTGACTGTTGGAAAAAAATTTGAATAACCCTAAAAAAAGTTTACATGACCTATCTGGCAAACCCTTCCCGTTATGAACAAATGACTTACCGTAGATGTGGCAGAAGCGGCTTAAAATTACCTGCCATATCTTTAGGACTCTGGCATAATTTCGGCGGAGTTGATGTATTTGAAAACTATCGTGCCATTTTACGCACTGCTTTTGATAATGGCATTACCCATTTCGATTTAGCCAACAATTATGGTCCGCCTCCTGGTTCGGCAGAAGAAAATTTCGGAGTTTTAATGAAGAAAGACTTTGCTCCCTACCGTGACGAACTGATAATATCATCTAAAGCAGGTTATCTGATGTGGCAAGGGCCTTATGGTGAATGGGGTTCAAAAAAATACCTCATTGCAAGCCTCGACCAGAGCCTGAAACGCATGGGGCTGGATTATGTCGATATATTTTACCATCACCGCCCTGACCCTGATACGCCTTTAGAAGAAACCATGTCGGCATTGGATTTAATTGTAAGGCAGGGTAAAGCCCTATATGTGGGCATCTCAAACTATCAGGAAGAAGAGGCAGCTAAAGCCATTGAAATACTAAGCCGATTAGGAACACCTTGCCTGATACACCAACCCAAATACTCTATGTTTGAGCGTTGGGTAGAAGGAGGTTTATTAGATGTTTTAGGTGAAAATGGCGTAGGTTGTATTCCTTTCTCACCTCTGGCACAAGGTTTATTAACAGATAAATACCTGAAAGGGATTCCGGCAGATTCAAGAGCAGCCAAACCTCATGGGTACTTACAAGAAAATCAGGTGAGTGAAGGCGTTATTGCTAAAATTCAGCAATTAAATACCCTGGCATTAGACCGCAACCAGACACTGGCACAAATGGCATTGGCGTGGTTATTAAAAGATTACAGAGTTACGTCGGTATTGATTGGGGCAAGCCGGGTTTCGCAGTTAGAAGACTCGTTGAAATGCTTGCATAACTTAGATTTCACACATGATGAACTCCAAAAAATAGAACATATTCTACAAGGCTAATAAGAATAAATTTCAAGTATAATCATGCTGTATTGTTTTATTGCCATACTTTCTGATAATTAAAATAAGTGTGGCTTTATTTTTCAAAACTCTATTCCGATGAAACTACTATTCAACTTAAAAAAAATCTTTTTGCAGACTATAGCATTTCTCTCACTACAACAATTATTTGCCCAGAATGAAAATATCCGGCTAAATCAGGTTGGTTTCTATCCAGATGCTTCCAAAGTGGCGGTATGGGTTGGCGAACTGCAAAGTGATTTTGAAGTGATTAAACAGAATAAGAAAAAAGTGGTTTTCAAAGGGAAACTTTCAAACCAGCGAACAAACGCTATTTCTCAGAAAACTACCCAGCTTGCAGATTTTTCAGCCTTGCACAAGCCCGGCAAATACTATATTTCTATTGGCAACAAAGGGTTCTCCTACTCTTTTGAAATCAAAAAAGATATTCACAGAGAAGCCGCAAAAGCCTCGCTGAAAGGATTTTACTACCAAAGAGTTTCCACAGACTTACCTGAAAAATATGCAGGTAAATGGCATAGAGCAGCAGGCCACCGAGATGATAAGGTACTATTACACCCATCTGCTGCAAGTAAAGAACGCCCTGAAAATACCCTGATTTCTTCAACCAAGGGTTGGTACGATGCAGGTGATTATAACAAGTACATCGTTAACTCAGGCATTACGATGGCGACTTTGTTTTCTTTGTACGAAGATTACCCGGAATACTGTAAGGATTTTGAAATCAACATTCCTGAAAGTAAAAATGGTATTCCTGACTTATTAGATGAAGCCCTTTGGAATTTAAGATGGATGCTCACCATGCAAGACCCTAATGATGGTGGCGTTTACCATAAATTGACCAATCCTTCATTTGATGGAATGGTGATGCCCGATAAGGCCATCAAGCCACGCTATGTAGTACAGAAAAGTATTACGGCTACGCTTGATTTTGCCGCCGTAATGGCACAATCTAACAGAATTTTTAAGGCTTATGAAAAACAATTACCCGGTTTGGCAGATTCTTGCCTTATCGCAGCTAAAAAAGCCTGGGCATGGGCAAAGGCTAATCCAAAAGCCTTATATCTTCAAAATGAAATCAACAAACAATTTGACCCTGATGTAGTAACAGGCGAGTATGGAGACAGAAATAGTGCCGACGAATGGATATGGGCAGCCATAGAACTATGGATTACTACAAAAGACGACAGCTATGCTGAACAGACTGACCTTTTTCCTGACAAAAATCTGCCATTACCCACCTGGAGCCAGGTTCGGATGCTTGGATATTATAGTTTAATTCGTTCAGAAAAACTATTGACACCCAAAAGTAAACAAGCTTTACCTGCTTTGAAAAAGATGCTTACCGATTTTGCTGATGGCTTGCTTGCAGGCGTTGACCAGCAGGCCTATCACACAGTAATGGGCAAAACTGCCAGAGATTATATGTGGGGTAGTAGTTCTCATGCGGCTAATCAGGGAATTGCATTATTGCAGGCTTATCAAATCACTTCCGACAAAAAATACCTTATAGGGGCATTGGGCAATTTAGATTATCTATTAGGCCGGAATGCCGTTGGCTATTCGTTTCTGACAGGCTTTGGGTCTAAGCAGGTAATGCACCCACATCACCGTCCGTCAGAAGCTGATGGCATTGTTGAGCCTGTTCCGGGTCTACTGTCAGGAGGGCCGAATCCTGGTCAGCAGGATAAATGTACTACTTATACCACTAAAATTGCAGATGAGTCGTTTACAGATGATGTTTGCTCTTATGCGTCTAACGAGATTGCCATTAACTGGAATGCCCCTATGGTCTATCTGACAGCAGCTATTGAAGCATTACAGAAGAAATTCTGAATTTTGCCATTAGCTAAAATTCAGAAACTGTTTGAGTTAAATTTTGAAAATAAAAAAGATTGATTTTTATTTCAAGACAAGGTTTAAAAACCGGAGTTTAGCAACGCTAAATGAGCGGACGCCGCGCGGGATTTTTAAAGCGTAGTATTGAATAAAAATCGACTTTTTTAATTCAACAAGATTAACTCAAACAGTTTCTTAGTTTCATCCTTTGTTAAATACTCTATCTTTGAATAATTTTATTTTTACGAAATTATACTTAGACAGATGGAGAAACAACAAATGATTCTGATTGCCGGCCCATACCGTTCAGGCACCAATGATGACCCTGTACTAATTGAAAAAAATGTTCATTTGATGAACGAAATGGCATTAGAAGTTTATAGAAAAGGTCATTTACCTGTTTTAGGCGAATGGTTTGCTTTACCATTGATTGCTATTGCAGGTTCACAGCAAATGGGTGATGAGATTTTTAATCAGATTTTTCATCCGGTTGCCGTTGATTTAATTAGTTTCTGCACGGCTGTACTTCGGGTTGGAGGCGCATCAAAAGGAGCTGACGAAATGATAAAAACCGGACAGGAAAAAGGAAAAACTATCTACTATAATCTCAATGAAATTCCGAATTTGAATAATTGAGTGATTGTATAAATGAGTGATTAATAAAAAACTTTAATCATTATCTGACCTTAAACTATCAACCTGATGAAATATTCTCTATTCTTTCTACTTTTCTGCTATGCACTTATCAGTGTCAGTCAGGAATCTCTTAAACCTATTGAAGCTAAAATTTATCATTGGGCAGATGCACCTGTCAATAAAAAAGAAAATATGGAGCAGCGACCATTAGTTGAAGGAAGCTCTGTCGCATTTAAACATATTAAAATCCACGCTACCACCGTTTATCCGCATCAGTCGCCTCATCCAAGTCATAAGCATGACGAAGAAGAGATGATTATTGTAAAAGAAGGTGAATTAACTGTAACGATTGAGGGCAAAACGCAAACCTTAGGTGCAGGCAGTGTAGCCTTAATGATGTCAGGCGAAGAACATGGGTTTGAGAATAAGGGCAATAGCAATGTTACCTATTATGTCATGCGCTATGAATCGAGAGAACCCAAAAACGTAGAAAGAGGTAAAAAGGCAGGTGGTTCATTTATGATTAACTGGAATGACATTCCTTTTCAGGCGCATGACAAAGGCGGTATCAGAAAGTTTTTTGATAAACCCACTTCTATGGCCAAGCGTTTTGAAATGCATGTTACCACCTTAAAAGAAGGGTTAGAAAGTCACCCGCCCCATGTACATAAAGCCGCTGAGATTCTGTTACCTATTGATAATATAGCCGAGGAACATATTGCCGGAACATGGATAAAAGCAGGTATCGGCGATATTATCTTTTTAGAATCGAATGTGCCTCATGCCATCAGAAATATCGGTCAAGGTACTGTTACCTACTTTGCTTTTCAGTTTGAATAAAAAACAAAGCCCTTGGCAAATGCCAAAGGCCTGTATGAAACATATCTACTTTATGATTGGGTTAATTATTCAAAACCTAATTTTGTCTTTCCGTTTTTTGCTTCCGGGCTTGACATAAACAAATTCCAGAGCAATCCGGTACGATGGTTTTCAATCATACAGATAATCGGCCCCTGGTCGATAGCTAAAAATGAATCGGCAATCCAGATATTTGTCAGATTAAAAGCATCGGCAAAACCATAGTTTTTCCAGATTTTATCTCCTAATTTATAATAGAAGAAGCGCAAAGCTGCCATTGATTCATTAGGCGTATAAGGCATTGCTGATAAAGCAGCCGTTGGACTGATTACCCCTAAATCTTCAGTTGGTGAGTGGGCAGCATAACCTGTATTGGTATCGCTGGCTGTTAATCCCCAGCAATTAGGTCCATAGCCGTTAAACTTTTTCGGGTTAGCCACACAATAGCCATAATTAACTTTGGTATGCGCCACGTTCTGCTCCCAGTAATTGGCATATTTATCTTTCAGATTGCGTGGGTCTAAACCTAAAAACGAATAATGCGAGAAAAACAAAGGCCCGCCATAATCAAATCCTAATGGTAGTACGGTACCATAGTAAGTTCTTCCATTCTTCATTTTTCCGTTGTCTGCCCAGCCATTGTCATATACTTCTTTAGAAATCGGGTGAGTTGGCGAAGCTGCCGCTAAAAAATAGGTAATCAGACATTCGTTCCAGCCACGAATCTGGTGATTCATTTTCCATTCAACAGTGGGCGACCAATGCCAGTAAAGCACCTTTTCTCCACCTTTGGTGAACCAATCCCACTCTACTGCCTCCCATAATTCATTGATTTCTTTTCTTAATCTGGTTTCTTCAACATTACCTAAAGTGAAGTACTGACGAACCGTTAATAAACCTTGTATGAGGTAGGCGGTTTCTACCAAATCAGCTCCATTATCATTTGCACTAAAAGGAACAGTTGCTCCGGTAGCTCCATTCAACCAGTGCGGGAATACCCCATGATAACTTTTGGCTGTATTTTTCAGAAAACCTGTAATTTTCAACATTCTGTCCAGACCTTCTTTGCGGGTAATAAACCCGCGTTCAATAGCTACCGGAATGGTCATCACACCAAACCCTGAACCACCGGAAGTAACGATATCGCCCGATGTATTACGCTCACGGGCCAATCCAGACACCGGATGACCAAAATCCCAGAAATACTTAAAAGTTTGTCGCTGAACCAGCGTCAACAATTCATCATCACTGATACGAGGGAATTTATCCGTTGTATCCACCTGCGTTGTCATGCCTACTTTAATAGTAGTATTCAATAAAGTCTTGTTTTTTGATACCAATTCCGGATTAACCGTTAAATCGTATTGGGTAATACTCTTCAAGGGTTGTTGCGGACTAATGCTAACCGAACTGTCAAGGTTTGAAAATGACAGATTTAAAGGTACTTTAACCGATGAGTTTTTTTCCTGCAAAGTGATATTTGTCTGAGCGGATTCTTTATTCAAAGGAGCAGAAAAGGAAATATCAACTTTGGGCAGCAAATTAAGGTTATTCACGTTAAACCCTGCAGGCTGACTGCCGTTAACCGCCACAGTTCTGAAAAAAAACTGTTCCGGTTCAACAATGTCCTGGGTTTTACATGAAAACAGTACTATAATTAATGTAACACCCAAATGGAGGATTTTCATGCCTGAATTTTTTAAAATTAGAGAATAAAAAAGCACCCACCCACAAGGATAGGTGCTTTGGTGATAGTTTAAAACGACAGAAGATTATCTTCCTGCCATTTCTAATTGATAAAGTGAATTGATGTCGCCATCAGAAAGTGCTTTGTTAAACACACGGATTTCATCTACCATACCCGTCATAGGCACCTGCCATGCTTCAGCAGTTCCGCCTGAAACGTTTGTACCCCAGGCACCGATAATCGCTTTGGTTGGTGTAGTGAAATTCAATGGTCCTGTTGTGCCTCTTGCTTCCCATTCAGGGTTCGAGATTTTTACACCATTGGCATAAATTTTAAACATCGATGTAGCCCCGTCCCATGTCATTACGATATGTGTCCATTTACCACCAAACAAGGCTGCTTGAACCCCACCTTTGGTAGGCTCATTTCTTGAATCCTGCCAAGAGTCGTTTCCAGCTACTTTAGTTACCACCAGACCTTTGATTACTAAAGTGTCACTTGTAGCTTTTCTCCAACCTGTTTCAGCCATTAAGTTGATATTTCCTGCCCATTCATTCGGACGAGTCAATGTAAAAAACGATGCCGGATTAGTACCGTTATTTTTCACATTTACCCACATACTGATGGTGGCATTTGGCAAACTATTCAAAGCTGTAATGGCATCATAGGACAAATACCCTGAAGTGAAGTTTGCGGCTTGTCCTTTAGGTCCACCTGAAGCAAAGGTTACATTCTGAGACTTTGAAGGCATGGCTCCTGATTTAGCTTCTTTGCCATCACCATTAAGCCCCCAGTAAGCCACGAGGTTTGATGCGGCCACTTCATCTGCATTGTTGAATCCTCCGATTGGTGGAAGAGAAACCGCATCTTCTTTACACGAAACCATAATACTACCCGCCACTATCAACGCAGCAAAAATTCCCAATGAAACTTTCTTTGTTTTCATAATTAAAAAAATTAGTAAATAAATTTGTAAGTATTTCTGTTAACTGATTGCATTAATAACCACTATTTTGCGTCAGTTTTCCGCCACTTAACTCAATCTGTAGTGAAGGAATCGGTAATAATTCATTTTTACCTGCCACAAAATTTTTACCGGAAGCCCTTAGCACACTGGCTGCCCGGCCTGTACGTACCAAATCAAAAAATCTGTCATGCTCCATAGCTAATTCAATGTGGCGCTCCTGCCAAACTGCCTCTCTTATGTCGGACTGAGAACCAACGGTCAGTGCTTTTAAACCTGCACGCTGGCGAATCCTGTTCAGGTTTGCAATAGCTTCGGCAGGTTTACCCAATTCGTTGGCTGCTTCTGCATTTATCAACAATACCTCTGCAAAACGCAGTAAATGAATATTCTTCTGTTTTTTATCACGGTTTCCTAAATAATTCTCTACATTTTTATTCTCAGAATGGTAGGCTTTATAATTATAACGAAGATTCTGTACTGAATCTGCGCTTGGAATACGGAAACCATCAAATAGTACGGTACCTGTATATTTACCGCTATTGTCAATAAAAATGATTGTGGCATTTTTTCTTAAATCTCCGGCCTCATAAGCATTCACGAGACTTTGTGAAGGATTATTAAAACCCCAACCCAGGTCAGTCCAGCCACCCTTACCACCCACACGCGGTCCCTGAAACATTGAATAAGCATTTACACCAAAATCTGTGTTATTAAATTGTCCGGTTTGTACCTCAAAAATGGCCTCACGACTGTTGTCTCCTGCTTGTCGCCAGATAGTAGCATAGTCTGCAATCAAATCATACTGTCCCGAGTTCATCACCTCTTTGGTCAGGTCATAAGCTTTCTGCCATTCTTTGCGATACATATATACTTTAGCTAACAATGCCTGCGCGGTACCTTTGGCAATTCTTCCGGCACCTGTCTGGCTACGAACAGGCAGGTTTGTTACACCATATTGTAAATCTTCAATAATCTGCTGATAAATTTCTTCGGCAGTTGCTCTGGTCTGAAACACAGGGTCAACGTTGGCATCGCTGGCATCTTTCGGTACACGTAATATTTTTGGTACTCCACCAAACCACCTTACCAGATTGAAATAATAATAGCCTCTGATTACCCTTATTTCTCCCATCAACCGATTTTTGGTAGCATCGTCCAGCGTTGATTGTGCAACTATTACCAAAGCATTATTCACTTTAGCAATTCCATTATAATGACCTGCCCAAAGCGCTTGTACCAAAATATTGGTTGAGGTAACTGAAAAATCATCAATAACACCTACCGTTCCTTGCTGGTCAGTAGTAGTACTGCCTTTATCAGAATCATCAGAAATGATAGTGGTGGCTGTTACAAAAGACAATCCGTGCACATCGCCTTCTGAGCCGAAAGCTTCGCCTGTCATTAAACTATTATATACGCCTACAACCAGGTTTTGCGCCAGATTCGGGTCAGTTTCAGCAGTTGGTTTGCCTTGCAGAGGTACTTCCAGAAAATCGCTGCTACATGAGCTCGCCCATAAAAGCACAAACGCTGAAACACTGATTTTGAAAATATTTTTTTTCATCGATTTCATAATTAAAATTCGCTAATGATTAAAACCCGACATTCAATCCAAAGGCTAATGTTTTAGAAGTTGGATACGCATTCAATTCAATCCCCGCTTTTGTTGGGTCTCCCGGTAATTCAGGAGTAAATCCAGAATATTTTTTAAATGTGAAATAATTTTGTGCAGTTACATACACTCTGGCAGAAGCAATCTTCAGTTTGCTCAGCAATGTTGGCGAAAGGTTATACCCCAAAGCAATATTATTGATACGGATAAAATCGCCCGATTCAACAAAGTAGGTAGAAGCAGGCAGGTTACCCGAGTTAGCAGCAGGCTCACTATTTATGCCACTTCCTCTTGACCAACGTTCGTAAGCCATAGACGACTCAACATTATCATATAACCCTTGTCTGAACGCCCTTTTACCATTATACACCTTGTTACCAAAGTTGCCATAGGCATCAACACTCAAATCGAAGTCTTTATAGGTAAATCCGGCATTGAGCCCGAAAAAGGCTTTAGGTTGATAGGAACCTACAAAAACACGGTCATTATCATCAATTTTACCATCACCATTTGTATCCTGATATTTGAAATCTCCGGCTGAGGCACTTGGCTGAATCACCTGTCCGTTTGAACCTTTATAGGCAGCTACCTCATCATCAGTCTGGAAAACGCCTAAAACCTGCAATACATAAAAACTACCAACGGGCTGTCCGTTATCGGTTTTAGTAGTATATTGTTGCGATGCGCCTATACCGCCGTCTATAATCGGTTGACCACCATTCAGACCTATCACAGAGTTTTTATTGAAAGTGATATTCCCTCCTACTCTGTAACTCATGTCTTCATTAATTTTATCCCGCCAGTTCAATGCGGCTTCAAATCCGGTGTTTCTGATAGAAGCAGCATTAGTCAATACTACGCCATCTTTATCACCTGTTACCGATGGTACTTTTACATTAATCAACAGGTCTTTAGATTTTTTATCATAGAACCCAAACTCTCCCTGCAATTTTCCGTTCATAATACTAAAATCCAATCCTAAATCTGCCTCTTCTGTGGTTTCCCATTTCAGGTTCGGGTCTTTGATTTGTGTAATAGCTGAACCCAAAGTAGCTACACCTCCACCAAATGGATAAGCCAGATTTGGCTCAACTGTTACAATATAGCCATCAGAACTGATTCTGTCATTCCCCACACGTCCCCAGCTTGCACGCAGTTTAATAGTCTGAAACAATGATTGTCCTTTCAGAAACTCTTCATTAGTCAGTATCCAACCTGCCCCGAACGATGGAAAGTAACCCCAACGGTTAGCCGGAGGGAATCTTGAACTTCCATCGGCACGCATCGTAGCCGTAAACAGGTACTTATCATTATAATTATAATTTAAACGACTGATGTAAGAATTTCTTGCCCACTTGTCGCCCTCGCCTGAGTTGGTAGAGGTATTAGCATTACCCGTGTTGATATACCAGAGATTTTTAGAGGCTGGTACGTCTCTTCTAAACGCCGAAAATTTACTTTGCGTATATTGCTCGGCTGTTGTACCTACCATTACATTTAAGGTATGCTTGCCAAAAGTCTTGTTATAAGTAAAGGTGTTATCCCAGACCCACCGGAAAATATTTTCGTTTGTTACGGTCAGATTACTATTCGGATTACGCTGATTTCCACCTGCTAAAATAAAAGTAGTCTGGTCGTTATTAAACTGGTAGTTGTACTCACGTGCATTTCTGAAATTCAAATCCCCTCCTATACTACTACGAAATGTCAATGATTTAATCGGATTAAATTCCAGATACCCCGATGATTGTAAGCGATTAAGTACTGTATAATCATCGTTATTATTAATATCCAATACGGCATTACCCACATTCTGAAAGAGCGAAGTATTGCCATATTTACCATCTTTCATGGCTTCAATTGTCGGCGCGGCTCTATAGGCATTATTGTATGCGGCATTCAGATTTACGTTCTGGTCACGACTATTCGTAAAAGAAGTAGTAAGACCTACTCTCAGTTTTTCGTGAAGTGTAAAATCATCGTTTAAACGGGCAGTAAAGCGTCTGAAATTATTTTTAATAATAATTCCTTCATCGCCCAAGTAGCCAAGGCTTAAATAATGTTTTGATTTATCAGAACCTCCTGAGATAGAAAGGTTATGATTCTGCATAAAAGCCTCTCTTAAAATCTCACCATACCAATCTGTTGAAATGGTTCCTGCAGGAAAGGGTTGTCCGCCACTGGCTGCACTTACATAGTTGGCATATTCTGCGGCATTAGCCATTTTTACCAGATTAGCCGCCGAACGCATCCCTATCTGGGTGTTGTAATTCACCACCATTTTGCCCGATACTCCTTTTTTGGTGGTAATAATTACTACACCATTAGCACCACGAGACCCATAAATAGCCGTAGCCGAAGCATCTTTCAGAATATCAATATTGGTAATATCTGCGGTATTTACATTGCTGATGTCGTCGGTTAATACCCCATCAACCACAAAAAGTGTGGCTGTACCAGCCAGCGCAGTACCTGTACCACGAATGCGGATATTGGGAGAACTACCCGGACGACCGCTACTGATAATCTGTACCCCTGCCACCTTGCCCTGAATGGCCTGTGTTGGGGTCATAACAGGTTGTTTTACTAATTCTTCACCTTTTACACTTGAGGTAGCACCCGTTACATCTACTTTACGTTGCGAGCCATAGCCTATCACCACTACCTGCTCCAATTCATTAGTGGCCTCTTCAAGTCCGATAGTTAGTTCGGTCTGACTATTGACCGCTACTTCTTTATTTGAATAACCAATAAAAGAAACCACAAGCGTAGCATTGGGTAAAGCATTGATACTAAAGTTTCCTTCAAAGTCGGCTACCGTTCCGGTATTAGTATCCTTTATCCTGATAGAAGCCCCCGGAATACCTTCTTTTGTCTTCTGGTCTATTACTTTTCCTGAAATTTTAGATTGAGCAAAAGCAAGAGAACAACTGAGCAAGAGAAGCAAAACGCTTACGCTTCTTTTCATTGAACTGTTAAGAGAATTTTTATTCATACGGTAATTTACGAGAGTACAGAAATTGTTTTGTTGTGTTGTTTACATTAAAATACAGCGAATCAGAAACCAGAGAATTGATTGGGTCGGTACATCATTCCCTGAGTTTATCAAGCAAACATTCAGAAGAATATAAATAACTATCTGTAAAGTAATAATGTTTAAAAAACAGACTTTATTGAAATAAACAAAGATTTTATTTAATTTATCCGGCACAAAGTACAGGTTTTTAAAAACATTATCCTAAAAAACTGCCACATCAATACTACATCATTTTGCCTGTTTTATAGGTTTTTTCGTTATTTTTACCACATCATTAAAAAAAACAGCTCATTAAACACTTGCTCTTTAAAAAATTGAATAAAATTCTTAGCTGCTGGCTGCTTGTGCTACTTTGGAATATTTCCTATTCGCAAAGACTGGCAGATTTGTGCCAACCAGACTTATTCAATTACTCACACCAGATTTATAAAGCCCATCGGCAGAACTGGGGTATTGCCCAGAACCCCGTGAACAGGTTCATGTATTTTGCAAACTCTAAAGGCCTATTAGAGTTTGACGGAACTCAATGGACAACCTATGAGCTACCTGCCAAACAAATTGTGAGGTCGGTTATCTGTGATAAAACCGGAAGGATTTACACAGGTGCTCTGGGTGAATTCGGGTATTGGGACAAATCGGCTGACGGCTCGCTTTCCTATCATTCGCTGAAACCCCTTATCAAAGAAAGCCAGTTTAATCAGGAAGAAATCTGGCATATCGTAGAAACCTCAAACGGCATTATTTTTCAGTCGTTTGCTTATATGTTTCTTCTTCAGAACAATACTGTTAAAAAACTACCTACACCCGGTAATATCCTTTTTGCTTTCGATGTAAATGGTCGCTATTTTCTGGAAGTACTCGAAAAAGGCTTGTACGAAATCATCAATAATCAGTTTGTTTTTGTTCAGAACAGTGAATTTCTAAAAAATGAGTCTGTACACACCATTTTACCTACCAATGATATTTCAGGTTTTCTTGTCGGCACCAGTAAAGGAATATATATCTATAATGGCAGTAGCTTTAAGCCTTTCAATCAGCAATTGCAGTTGTTTGTTCAGCAAAACCAGCTCAATGGTGGCGTAAGGCTTACCAATGGAGGTTATGTATTCGGCACCATACTAAATGGTATGGTCATTACAGATGCACAGGGTACTATTACTAATAATTTCAACCAGAAGAATGGTTTACAGAATAATACAGTGCTTTCGTTACAGAGCGATGAAAAGGGAAATGTGTGGTTGGGCTTAGACAAAGGTATCTCTATGATAGCATTAAGTTCGCCTTTTAAATACTTTGAAGACATTGAAGGAGAATTAGGAACGGTGTTCGACGCAGCTATTTTTCAGAATAAATTATACCTGGCTACCAATCATGGGGTATTTTATACCTTGTTAGATGGGCGTAACCGACAATTCAGTCTGGTTGCCAATACACAAAGCCAGACCTGGGATTTAGAAGTAATTGACAACCAATTGTTGTGCGGGCATAACAATGGCACTTTCAGGATTGATAACCTGAAAGCCACTCCTATCTCTACTATTACAGGTGGTTTAGTTATCAAGCCTTTGAAAAACTACCCTAATCATCTGATACAAGGTACTTATACCAAATTGTGTATTTACCAGAAAGATAAATCAGGTAAATGGGTTTTCTCACATACAATTGATAACTTTTCGGCTCCTATTAAGCAATTAGAAGAAAATGAAAATGGCGAAATTTTTATCAATACTTTAAACAATGGCATTTTCAGGTTACAATTATCTGCCGACTTACGGAAGATTGACAAACAAACAGCCATTCAGCAGGATTTTGTCCCTAAAAATCTGACAAGAATCCGAAATAAAATTGTAGTAACCAGTAATAAAGGTGTTTTGGAATACCATGACAATAGTCAGACTTTCCAGCCGATAGTGGCACTTAAAAACCATACGAATATTCAGAAAATATTTACTATAAGCGATAATGAACAATGGTATCTAAAAAACAATGGTTCGTTCGGAATGGTGTCGCCACAAAATGTCTGGTTAGAATTACCTTTAAAAAAAGACACCTGGGTAAGCGATTATGAAAACTTAAAAGTATTTGGCTCTACATTTCTTTTTTGCAAAGAAAACGGCTTTACCATTCTTGACCGCAACAGCATTCTGAACCTTTTAGGGGTAAAAGGCAGAAAACCTATTATCAGAAGTGTAAAAGTAGAAAACCACCCGGAGTTATCTCATTTTTTTACAGACAACTCTACTCCACAAAATATGACATTTAAGTATAACCAGAACACTTTACTTTTTACTTTCAGCTCTACCGACTATACCTCTTCGGTCAAATTCAGTTATTGGTTAGAGAACAATATGATGAGGTGGTCAGAGTTTTCGGAAAATTATGAAAAAGAGTTTAACAACCTGTCTCCCGGCTCATATACCCTTCATTTACTCACCAATACAAGTGATGCCGAAACTGTACTTCATTTTATCATTAATGACCCCTGGTACTGGAATCCCTGGAGCAAGACGCTGTATCTGTTATTGTTCATAGGTATCTATTATTATTTATACAAACTGCACCTGAAAAGGTTGAAAGACCAGAATCAGCAACTGGTAAAAGAGAAAGAAGAAGAATTAAAACGACAACAGGAAAAAAGTAAGCAGGAAATTATTACGCTACGTAATGAGCAATTAGAGCAGGATATTATCCGCAAATCCGAAGAGTTGGCTAATTCTACTATGCAATTGATAAAAAAGAATGAATTGTTGCAACAGTTAAAAGCAGAAAGTCAGGAATTAGAGGGAAATATCAAAGCCGGTTCACTCAACCATATTATTAAGTTAATTGATAATAATATTTCATCAGGCCATGACTGGCAGGTATTTGAACAGAACTTCAATCGGGTGCATGAAGAGTTTTTCAAAAAGCTATTAGAACGTTATCCTGATTTATCACCGGGTGATTTAAGGCTCTCTGCTTATTTGCGCATGAACCTTTCGTCAAAAGAAATTGCCCAGTTATTAAATATTACTTACAGAAGCGTGGAATTGAAGCGATACCGACTCAGGAAAAAACTGAATCTGGAAACAGAAGAGAATTTAGTAGAATGGCTGATTGGAGAGTTTTGATAGAAAAGTGCCTAACTCTAATCTTAAAGATAGGCACTTTTCTATATCTATAAATCTTTATTGATTCCTATAAACTTTTCCGTCTTTCATTACAAAAGTCAGCTTCTTTTCAATTACCGTTACATCTTGTTGCGGGTCTCCATCAATGGCAATTATATCAGCCCATTTTCCTACTGCAATAGAGCCTGCTTTGTCTTTAATACCTATCAAATCAGCCGCATTGATAGTAGCAGCCTGTATAGCCTGAATAGGTGTAAGGCCATATTTTACCATATAAAAGAACTGCTTAGCATTATCTCCATGCGGATATACGCCCGAATCAGTACCATAAGCAACTTTTACACCTGCTTTGACAGCTTTCTGAAAATTCTCTCTTTGAACCCTACCCACCAGTTTTTCTTTGTCAATAATTTTTTGAGGAACACCCATTTTCGAATATTCTGACAGAATATAATCATCGTTATATATATCAGCCACCAGATAAGTGCCTTTTTCTTTCATCAGGCGAATTCCTTCATCATTCAGGAAACTTCCATGTTCAATTGAGGATACACCCGCCTTAACTGCCATATTAATTCCTTCTGCACCATGTGCATGTGCGGCCACTTTTTTACCCCACAATTTTGCTTCTTCCACAATAGCATTCATTTCTTCTTGTGAATACTGTGGTGCCCCTACTGATTCTTCTTCTGTTAAAACTCCGGCTGTTGCGCCAAACTTGATTAAATCAGCGCCATATTTAATATTCTTACGCACCATTTTCCTTACGCCATCTACCCCATCAGCCACACCAGATTCCTGCTGAAAATGGACATAAGGAGAAAAACCTGTTAAATCTCCGTGGCTTCCGGTTGCTCCTATAAAAAATCCGGCCACATATAATCTTGGCCCTTCTACCTTGCCTGAATTAATGGCATTGCGTAAAGCAATATCGATATATTCGCTGGCTCCTACATCACGGCAAGTAGTGAAACCTGCCTGCAAAGTCCGTTTGGCATAGATATGTGCGGTTATGGCTACATCAATCGGAGATTTACGAAATAAGTCTTCCATATAATTTTCCGGCTGAAAAGTGATATGCGTATGGCAATCTATCAAACCCGGTAAAACCGTTTTTTTACTTAAATCTATTACCTGTGCGTTAGCAGGGATTCTTACATTACCTCCTACTTCGGTTATCAGATTATCTTTGATAAGAATTACCTGATTATCGAAAAAGATTCCTTTTTCACTATCGAATAATTTACCTGCTTTGATAGCAGTAATTTTTTCCTGAGCAAAAGCATAAGTACAAATAATACTTAATAAAACACAAAGGAAATTTTTCATGAGTTCAGCAGGTATAAATGATGGTTAATTGATTGATAGTTAAAATCAACTTTTAAGATAAACTCTCAACTCTCAGCGTTACGGCACGCTTGTGGGCTTCCAGCGATTCTGCTTCGGCCATTAATTCAACCGTTTTACTGATGTTTTTAATCCCTGTTTCTGATATTTCCTGAAAGGTTATTTTTTTTACAAAGCTATCTAAGGATACTCCACTATAAGCCCGGGCATAACCGTTGGTAGGCAAGGTATGATTAGTACCTGAAGCATAATCGCCACACGATTCAGGGGTATAATTGCCTAAGAACACCGACCCTGCATTCACAATTTTTTCGGCTACTTCTGCATAATTCTCAACAGATAGAATCAAATGCTCGGGTGCATAATCATTAATGAGGTCAATACACTCTTTTTCGCTTTCCAACAAAATAATTTTTGAGTTTTCGATAGCCTGTGCTGCCAGTTCTTTTCTGGGTAAACGATTCAGTTGCCCGGATACAGCCAAATTAACAGCAGAAACCAGTTTCTTACTCGTAGTTACTAATAGTACCTGACTATCGGCTCCATGTTCGGCCTGTGAAAGTAAATCGGAAGCGACAAAAGACGGAACAGCTGTATCATCGGCCATTACGGCTACTTCTGATGGCCCAGCAGGCATATCAATGGCTACGCCCTCTTTACTCAATAATTGTTTGGCCGCCGTAACATACTGATTTCCCGGCCCGAATATTTTATAAACCTGTGGTATAGTTTCTGTGCCATAAGCCATAGCGGCTATGGCCTGTGCCCCTCCTACCCTGAAAACCTGCGTTACACCTACCAGTTTGGCGGCATAGTAAATAGCAGGGTGATTGCTTGGTGAACATAGAATTACTTCCTGACATCCGGCAATTTGGGCTGGTACGCCCAACATCAGCACCGTTGAAAAAAGTGGGGCTGTGCCACCGGGAATATAAAATCCTACTTTCTGAATCCCTACGTTTTTTCTCCAGCATTTAATGCCCGGCATGGTTTCAATCACCTGAGGTTCTTGCTGCTGGGCTGCATGAAAGGTATATATATTATGGTAGGCCTGTTTTATAGCCGTTCGCAGTTCTTCTGATAGTTGTTGTTCGGCTGCATCAATTTCAGATTGAGATACCTGAATAGTCTCTAAAGTAACCTTATCAAATTTCAGCGCAAATTCTTTGAGTGCCTGATCGCCTTCTGCTTTTACTTTGGCCAGAATCGGCTGTACTTTCTGTTCAATAGCTGCCATCTCCTGTACAGGTCGTGCCAGTAATTGTTTCCACTCAATGCGTGGAGGAAAAGAAACTATTTTCATTTATCGAATAATTTTCAGTTTTTCAACCAGTTGCGCCGATACGCTTTCGGCATATACCCCATACGCATTTATTAAAACACCTTTGATATTCTCTGACGTTGATGAGATAGCGTACACAATTACTTCATCATCAGGGTTGGTTTCTCCTTCAAAGCGATATACCTCATCAATCTGAAATTCGTCAGGTTGCAGACTCGTATGGTTGGTGTGGCAATACAATACTTCGTCTTTCAGATTAAAATTATGGTCATAGCCCTTGCCTACTAAAGCATTTATGGCATCTGCGGAGGTGTCATAGGTAGTCATGGGAACAATAATTTTGTGTTAATAAATCATTTTTTCGATCGGAATCACCAAAATACCTTCTGCACCTGCCGCACGAATCGCTTCAATATTTTCCCAGAACTGATTTTCTTCCAGTACCGAATGAATAGAACTCCAGCCTGGCATAGCCAAAGGCACAATGGTTGGGCTCTTCATGCCGGGAATCATATTGATAATATCGTTCAGTTTTTCATTAGGCGCATTCAGCAGAATGTATTTGTAATTCTGAGCAGTTTGTACTGCTCTTATTCTGAATAACAATTTATTAAGCGTTTCGTGCTTTTCTTTAGCTAATTTTTTATTAGCAATCAGAATAGCTTCCGAACGAAAAATAGCCTCAACCTCTTTCAGTCCATTACTCAGCAGCGTACTCCCCGAACTCACAATATCACAAACCCCGTCGGCAAGGCCAATGCTTGGCGCAATTTCAACCGAGCCACTGATTTCATGTATCTCAGCTTTTACACCCTTGCTTTTCAGGAAATTGCCCAGAATACGCGGGTAAGAAGTAGCAATGCTTTTACCCTGAAAATCGTCGATGCCGCTGTATTCTACGCCACGCGGTACGGCGATAGATAAACGGCATTTAGAAAAACCTAACCGATAGGTTACATCAGCCTTCCGGTTTGACTCCACAAATACATTCTCGCCTACAATTCCTATATCGGCAACGCCATCTTCTACGTAGCCCGGAATATCATCATCTCGTAAAAAAAGAAACTCTGCGGGGAAGTTGGAAGAGGAGGTTTTGAGTTTGCCTGTACCACTCTCGAATTTAATACCACATTCTTTAAAAAGTCCAAATGAGTCTTCGCTTAATCTTCCTGATTTTTGTAGGGCTATACGTAAAATTGAATCTTTATTTAACATTTATTTGCGGTTTCAATGAAAAGTCTGCAAAAATACGTTATGGAACGGTTTTTGCAAAGAGATTACTTAGTATAAAAAAAAAGTTGCATTTTTAATATTAATTTAACTTGAAACTTTTTGGTTTATACAGTAACTTTACCTCGTCGTTAAGAGTTTCCAAAACTATCCTAAACACTAAAGTACATCTAATAATCTATGAGACAACCGGTACAACTCAGTTACCGTTCATCCCGTGCGGTAACCCACGCTAAAACCAAAAAGGTAATTTCAGTAATCATCATTGCATCAATCTGTTTGTTAGCAATATTTTTCTGATTCTAAGTGAGTGAAACTGTAGAGCACATAATCGAAAAATTATGTGCTCTTTTTGTAAAATGCCCTCTCTTTCGGCTAACTTAGCACCCGATTTTTTTACTCTTATCCTTACATTCTAAACTGACACTTCATGAAGAAAATTCTCTTTCTTGTGCTATGCTCCTTTGCGGCATTTGCACAAGCCGACTACGTGAAACAAAATTACAATAAGTACGAATACAAGATACCCATGAGAGATGGCACCAAGCTACACACAGCCGTGTATGTGCCAAAAAATGCTTCTGAAACGGTTAAGTACCCGATTATGATGCAAAGAACCTGTTACAGTGTAGCTCCTTACGGCGAAGACAAATATCCGTTCCGGTTAGGTCCTTCTACTTTTTTAATGAAAGATAAATACATTTTTGTGTATCAAGATGTAAGAGGCCGTTGGATGTCGGAAGGTACATGGACAAATATGACACCTAATAATCCGGGAAATGACGATAAAACAGCACCTGATGAAAGTTCGGATACGTATGATACTATTGAGTGGCTGCTGAAAAATGTCAATTATAATACAGGTAAAGTCGGACAATGGGGGATCTCCTATCCGGGTTTTTATACAGTAGCAGGAGCGGTTGATGCGCACCCAGCCTTGAAAGCATCTTCGCCGCAAGCCCCGGTTAGTGATTTCTTTTTTGATGATTTCCATCATAATGGTGCTTTTATTCAGGCGTATCTGTTTACCTTCCCCGTATTCGGTATTCAGCACTCTGGCCCTACCTCTAAAGAATGGTACGCCAGCCAGATGATAAATACCAGTAATATGCGTGATGGCTACCAGTTTCAGTTAGACTTAGGCCCTTTAAAAAACGTACAGAAATATTACAAAGATAATTTTTACTGGCAGGAAACCGTTGACCACCCCAACTATGACCAGTTCTGGCAAAAAAGAAGCATACTACCTCACCTGAAAAATGTAAACCACGCCGTTATGACCGTGGGTGGCTGGTTTGATGCTGAAGATTTATACGGCCCGTTGAATGTTTACAAGAAACTGGAAAAGAATAATCCGGATACTTATAATACCCTCGTAATGGGGCCGTTTGGGCATGGCCGATGGTCAGCTGAAACAGGTCATACTTTACATAGTAATGTTTATTTCGGAGATAGTATCGCTACTTTCTATCAGAAGAATATCGAAGCACAGTTTTTTACGCACTTTCTGAAAGGACCAGCAGACGGCAAAACAGGCTTACCAGATGCTTACTTGTTTGATACAGGCGCTAAAGAATGGAAACAATTTGACAAATGGCCGTCAGCCTCTGCTCAGAAATTGACTTTTTATCTGAATAGTGATGGCAAACTTGACCAGACAAAACCTGCCAAAGTATCTGCCAGCACTTATATAAGCGACCCTAAAAAACCAGTACCTTACAGCGAAGACTTAACATCCATGACCGGTTTTACGCCTTTCAATTATATGTCAGAAGACCAACGTTTTGCGGCTAAAAGACCCGATGTACTGGTATTTGAAACAGATGTATTGACAGAAGATATAACTTTGGGCGGTGAGATTTTTGCCAAATTAAAAGTAAGCACCACTGGAAGCGACGCCGACTGGGTTGTAAAACTGATAGACGTGTATCCGGCCAACGAGCCTAATCACCCTTATATGCCAGATAAAAAAATGATGATGGCTAATTATCACCAGATGGTACGCAGTGAGGTTTTAAGAGGTAGATTCAGAAATAGTTTTGAAAAACCGGAGGCTACTGTACCTAATAAAGTAACAACTATTAATTTCCAGCTACAAGATGTATTGCATACTTTCAAAAAGGGGCATAAAATACAAATTCAGGTGCAAAGTACCTGGTTCCCTTTAATTGACCGTAATCCGCAGAAGTTTGTACCTAATATTTTCAAAGCCGACGAAGCAGATTTTATCAAAGCCACCCATAAAGTTTACTCTGATTCTAAAATCGAAGTAGAGGTGTTAAAATAATTTTTGATGGAAAATAAAATTTTTAGCACAAATGCTACCGCCTGATAATTTCTGGCATGGGTTTTGGTATTACTTAGTTACCTATACGAAACGATTGAGGAGATGCGAAAAGGTAACTAATCTATCTTGAAAATATTATGATTATATATTAAAAATTTTATTACTCCAACCGACACTCTTCAATTGTCGATGGGTAAGATTCATCGTGTATTAAACAAAAAAATCGCCGCATATTGTGGCGATTTTTTTTATAGCCATTCATGATTTAACTATTAAGGCAAATCAGAAATTACTTATTTCTGTTGGTTAAGTGTCATTCCTGATTTTCAGAAACGCTGGCATAACATTTTAGGATAGGATTTGTTAAAATACAAATTAAACTAAAATGACACAATGATTGAGAATAACAATGCGTTGGCTGGCAAATTGCCTAAAACGCCTTATCCGGAATTAAAAAAACTGCAGCCACTGGTTGGTAAATGGAAAATCTCGGGCGATGATGGATTACAGGCAACGTCTACCTTTGAGTGGATGGAAGGAGGCTTCTTTCTGGTTCATCATTTTGACCTCATACAAGGAGAAGAACGGCATAAGGGAGTAGAATACATTGGTTTTGATGAAAATACACAAACACTAAGGTCAAGGCTAATGGATATAGACGGAAGTAATTTTTCTTATACTTATGATATAGAGGGCCATACCATGTGGTATTGGTTTGGCGATAGAGGTTCTAATAATTACAGTAAGTCTGTTTTTACAGAAGATTTTAAATCTTATGAAGGAAAATGGCGATGGCCAATGCCGGATGGTTCAACCGGAGGATACAGTTTCAAGGCCGAACGTATGGATTGAATAGTAATACACATGAGTTATCCCGAATTCTGATTGAGAGATGAACAAAATAATGTGGCCAAATAATTAGAGATGGCTAACCTAATTAGGTAGATCGGTATCGAAGCATTTTGGTACCGATTTCCTGTTCTAAGACACCATTTTTTTAAAGATCAACATGATTTATGCGAAAACCAGCTTGCTCTTTCATCATCATTAAAACGGCTCTTGCCTGTAATGGGCAAAATGGCAAATTGCCCATATCGTTTATCCACTGACTTAGCTGATGTGTCTTTTTAAATTCTGTGATTTTGTCGGCATCAAAGGTATTAACAGCCGACAAAATCATTTTTGAGGTTGTACCCATCAAAGTATTGACAAAATCAAGAAGCGCATTGGGTTTCGGCTGCCGGACAGAGAGATGACTGATAAGAGAAAGAACAATATAGCTAAGAGTTTTCTTCACATGAGCCATTCATTTAGGTTGAGTCTGCAAAAGTATTAAATTAACACCCTGACTGATACACAGGGCAAAAAAATAAATATTTTTCTTGCACTCCTGTTGCATGGGTTTGTTCCCTACATTTGTTGCATGAATCGGTTTGCTAACATATTTATGAGTTTTTACCTGCTTTTTTTAGCTTGTATGCCTTGTCATGATACGGCTGCAAGTGTAGTAGAAGCCGCTCAAACCATAGTGTGTAGCCATTCTGATTCTCAGGCTTGCCACGGAGACGATTCAGATTTGTGTTCACCCCTTTGTAGCTGTGCCTGCTGTGGTACTATAATGATTTCGCCCTATTTGGCACAAGTACCTGTTTTTAAGGATGCCTATGCTAAAGTAACTTTCGCTTACGAAATCAAAGATACCTCCAATTTTATTTTCTTGCGCTGGCAACCGCCACAATCAGTTTAATACGACTTATTGACGCATCGACCGGAAGAACCCGGTTGATTAATAGTGCTTGCTTTTATCAGTAAGCCTTAAAGTTTATTGTATTAACAAAATTATGGCAAATGAACCGAATCATCTTAGTATATATATTTATTCTGATTACACACCTCAGTTTTGCACAAAACCAACCTGCAATTATTGTAAAAGACAGCAAAACAAAAGAGCCTTTGATTGGCGCAACAGTTACCATTAAAGGAACAAGAATTGGCGGAACAACGGACATTGAAGGCAAAATCAGTCTGAAAAGCGTTGCAAATGGCGAACGAACCATTCTTGTTTCATTTATTAGCTATACAAATGCCGAACAGAAAATCACTTTCCCGGTTAGTTCAGACATAGAGGTACTGTTGGAGAGTGCTCATGAAGAATTAGAAGAAGTAGTGGTTACTACTACCCGTATCAGTCGTAATATTGAAAATATTCCTACCCGTATTGAGGCTATATCCTTAGAAGAAATTGATGAAAAAGCCAATATGCGACCCAATAATGTATCTATGATTCTGCATGAAAGCACAGGCATACAGGTACAGCAGACCAGCTATACATCGGCTAATCAGAGTATCAGGATTCAAGGGCTTGACGGAAAATACACCCAGATTCTGAAAGATGGTTTTCCGACTTTCGGTGGGTTTTCGAGTGGATTAAGTTTGTTGGACATTCCGCCTTTAGACCTTCGTCAGGTAGAAATCATCAAGGGTTCGGCTTCTACACTTTACGGTGGTGGGGCTATTGCAGGGGTTGTTAATTTTATTTCTAAAGAGCCGAGGGAAAAACAGGAGTTTTCTGCGATTATTAACCAGACAAGTACCGGAGGAGGAACTAATTTCAGTGCATTTTCGGCCAAGCGAAATAATAAAATTGGCTACTCTGTACTGGTTTCGGGTACAATTCAGAAACCTTATGATGTGGACAAAGACGACTTTACTGAAATTCCGAAGAACCGGGATTTAAACATTAACCCACGTCTATTTGTCTATTTCAGTGATAAGACCAAACTGATAGCTGGCAATTCGACTACTTTTCAGAATCGTTTCGGGGGTGATGTATTCGTGATTAATGGGAAAGCCGACAGTCAGCATACTTATTTCGAAAAAAACGAATCGGTGCGCAATATTTCAACCTTGCAGTTGAGTAATCAGATTTCTGAAAACAAACAGTTTGTTTTTAAGCAAAGTTTCAGTGTTTTCGACAGGCAAATTAAAGTTCCCGGATATAATTTCAGAGGTTTGCAAACCAATGCTTATACCGACTTTTCTTTTATATCGCACAAAAACAATCATGACATTGTGATAGGTGCCAACCTGATTTTTGACGATTTCAAGGAAAAAGAAAGCCTGAAACCACGCACTGAAAATAATTTTATTGCAGGTGCCTATATACAGGATAACTGGGATATAACAGAAAAATTTCTGATGGAAGGCGGATTCAGGCTTGACTATGCCAAACGATATGACGTTTTTCCTTTACCCCGATTCTCGGCCTTATATAAAATTTCAGAGCATTGGAGTAGCCGCCTGGGTGGTGGATTAGGCTATAAATTGCCGACCATGTTTACGGAAGCTACCGAAACATTGGCCTTTCAGAATGTGCTGGCAATTAACACCCAGGCAAAAGCTGAAAAATCGTATGGAAGTACTTTTGACTTTAACTACCAGAATACTTTCGGCGATAATTTCAGTATTACAGCTAACCAAATGTTCTTTTTTACCCGGATTAACGAACCTCTGGTGCTCAGAACAAATGCCATTGGTGAGCTTTATTTTGAAAATGCTGCAAAGCCTGTATTGTCAAGAGGTTTTGAAACAAATCTGAGGTTTACCTTTGCCGACTGGGTGAAGTTTTTTGTTGGCTATACCTTTACCGATGCCAAAGCTACTTATAAAAACACCAATCAGACAGTTCCTTTATTGCCTAAAAACAAAGTAAATATGGCACTACTGGCTGAGAAGCACCGTAATTTCAAGGTTGGCTTAGAGGGATATTATTCAGGCAGACAGGTATTAAGCGATGGCCGCTTAACCCCGCAATACTGGGAGTTTGGCTTATTTTTAGAGAAAACTTTTGGTAAAATCACCGTATTTGCCAATGCTGAAAACTTTACAGATACCCGACAAAATCGCTTTGAAAAAGTGGTATTCGATGCCCACAACTCTCCTAAGTTTAATGAGGTTTATACACACACAGAAGGGCGTTCATTCAACGGGGGAATTAAGATAAAGTTGTAAATGTTAATTAATAATGGTTTCTAAAATGATACATATATGAAACATGACCACGACCATGAACATCTGCATAAGCATCCACCGGGTGTCAATACAGACCCTAATCATGTGCATACTTATGATGAGCAAGGGCAAATGACTTGCTGTTCTTTGGAAGAGAAAATTTATACACAAGCCCATGCTAAAGATTTGCTGGTTCCGAAAGGAGCTGCAAAAAAAGCGCATAAAAATTATAGTGAATGTTGCGCTCATGAGGCAGAGCAGGAACATACACACGACCCTGAACATGACCACAATAATGAACATGGTGGAGCCGTAGGTTGGAAACAATACCTCCCTGCTATTATCAGCCTTGCTATGTTATTGGTGGGTATTGCATTAGATAATTATATTGTCAATAGTTTCTTTAATAGCTATATCCGATTGGCATGGTACCTGATTGCGTATTATCCGGTAGGTTTTCCGGTAATGCAAGAGGCGTGGGAGGCCATCAGACGAAAAGAAATTTTCACTGAATTTACCTTAATGGTAATGGCTACTATCGGTGCTTTTGTGATAGGCGAATACCCAGAGGGTGTGGCAGTAATGCTGTTCTATGCCGTGGGAGAATTATTCCAGAGTATGGCGGTGAACAGAGCTAAAAATAATATAAAAGCATTGCTTGATATTCGTCCTGCTTCGGCCAGTGTTTTAAGAAACAAAACCTATCAGGAAGTAAAACCTGAAGAAGTACAGATTGGCGAAACAATTCAGATTAAAGCAGGTGAAAAAGTACCATTAGATGGAGAAATGCTCAGTGAAAGCAGTAGTTTCAATACTGCCGCTCTTACAGGAGAAAGTAAACCTAAAACCATTATGAAAGGTGAGCCGGTACTGGCCGGAATGTTGAATCTGGAAAAAGTGATTGAGTTGAAAGTCAGCAAAAAGTTTGCTGACAGTTCTTTAGCCCGTATTCTTGACATGGTACAGAATGCCACCACAAGAAAAGCCAAAACCGAACTGCTCATTCGGAAATTTGCCAGAATATATACACCTGTTGTATTTTTTCTTGCATTAGCAGTAATTCTGTTCCCAGCGCTTTTTGTTGAAAATTATGTTTTCAATGATTGGCTGTACCGGGGGTTGATTTTCTTGGTTATATCATGCCCTTGTGCATTGGTCATTTCTATTCCTCTCGGTTATTTTGGTGGTATCGGAGCAGCCTCTCGCAATGGTATCCTGTTTAAAGGCTCCAATTACCTCGACCTCATAACCAAAGTAAATACAGTGGTAATGGACAAAACAGGTACCCTGACTAAAGGCGTATTCAAGGTACAGAACATGGTTACCGAAAACCTGAATAAAGAAGAATTTATAAAACTGGCAGCAGCACTGGAAAGTAAATCAACTCACCCGATAGCCAAGGCCATTGCCCAATATGCCTCTGGTAAAAAGACACTCTTGGTTTCCGATATTGAAGAGATTTCAGGGCATGGGCTAAAAGGGAATGTTGACGGCAAAGAAGTTCTGGCGGGTAATCTTAAATTGTTACAGAAATTCAGTATAGGCTACGATAAAGCATTAGAGCAAATTGTAGAAACAATTGTAGTAGTAGCTATTGATGGAAAATATGCAGGTTATATTATTATTGCAGATGAGATAAAAGAAGATGCCGTTGAGGCAATTAAACAATTGCATAAAAATGGAATAACCCAGACCATTATGCTCAGTGGTGATAAAACTTCTATTACCCAAAAAGTAGCTAAAACCATTGGTATTGATACAGCTTTCGGAGATTTATTACCGGAACATAAGGTAGAAAAAGTTGAAGAGTTACGGAAAGACCCAACAAAGGTAACTGCATTTGTAGGCGATGGTATTAATGATGCTCCTGTATTAGCACTCAGCGATGTAGGTATTGCAATGGGCGCAATGGGTAGCGATGCCGCCATTGAAACAGCCGATGTGGTGATTCAAACCGACCAGCCATCTAAAATTGCAACGGCTATCAGGATAGGTAAAGCCACAAAAAACATTGTTATTCAGAATATAGTACTGGCATTTGTGGTAAAGGTAATTGTACTGCTATTGGGTGCAGGCGGAGTAGCCACAATGTGGGAGGCAGTATTTGCCGATGTAGGCGTAGCCCTCTTAGCGATTCTCAACGCAGTCAGGGTTCAGCGAATGACATTTTAAAAATCTTAGGAGATTTAAACCCGAGGTAGTTCACAAACGAACTACCTCTTTTTCATTTATAGGAGTTCATCTCCTACAGTTTTGTAATACTTACACATAAAAATATAGCCTATTAGCTTCCACATCTTCTGCTAAAATTGTACATTTAGGTTCTTTAGTTGCATTCAGGCAATAAAACAACAAAATCATGCAGGAGACCCTATCCAGACAAAAGTTTCTTCAATATACTGCCGCTGCAGGAGCCGCCTTTCTACTCTCGTCTTTAGAAAGCTTTGCTGCTAAAAAAGAAGATAAAAAATTAAAAGTGGCTGTTATTGGTTGTGGCAATGTCAGCAACCGCTATTTACCTCAATTACTATCATCTCCGGTAATAGAAGTTGTGAGCCTGTGCGATATAAAGCCGCAAAGAGCCGTTGACCAGAATACCCAATATAAAGTCAATGCAAAAACCTACGGCAATATTGACGATATGCTGGCAGGTGTACCCTTTGATATGATGGTAACACTGACCGATATGCAGGCACATGGCGACCTGAACAAAAAAGCATTATTGGCAGGCAAGCACGTATGGAGCGAAAAACCGATGGCAAACACCTATGCCGAAGGAAAGGCATTGCTTGAATTAGCCAAAAGAAAGAAACTCCGAATCTGGGGAGCACCAGCAGTAGTGAACAGCCCTCAGTTTGCTTTTATGAGCAAAACCATTCAGGAGGGTAAATTGGGCAGAATTGCCTCTGCTCATGGTCAATACGGGCATACAGGCCCTACCTGGAGTGCTTTCTTTTATGAAAAAGGAGGCGGCAGTATGCCTGACCTTGGGGTATATAATATGGCTACCCTAACAGGTTTATTGGGTCCGGCCAGAAGTATAATGGCCATGACCAGCATTGTGAACCCAGAAAGAAATGTGGACGACAAAGGCAAAATAAAAGTAGAGGCAGAAGACAATGCCCATATATTGCTCGAACACGACAAAGGTATTATCTCACACGTGATGTGTGGGTTCAATTACTTTGACCCTCACGGACATGAAGCAGGAGCACAAAGCCTACATTCTATCCAGATTTTTGGAGACTATGGCAATATGCGTTTGATTGGCTATGACTGGGAAACCAATGGCGTTATATTAGATACCTCATGGACCGAACCTCCGTTATTAACAGCAACTGACAAAGGAGGTTATGAATGGCAGGAAGGGGCAAGAGTGGTAGGCGAAAGTCTGGTAAAAGGCATTGAACCCCGTATTAATGTAGAACACGCTTTGCACGTCTTAGAAATCATAGAGGCTGCGAGGAAATCTTCTGCTACCGGAATGAAAATTAAATTAACCAGCACCTTTAAATGGCCAATGGTTTGATGAATTTAGTGATTGAATGAATGAGCGATTGAGTAATTATTCTTAAAAGGGATTTACGCTTGCAATATGTAGTAATTTGTTTAGTCTTTAATTTCAAAAAAATAATCACTCAATCACTCAATCACTCAATAATTCCACACATATATAGTTAAATAGCAGAAAGTAAATTACTTTTGGATAAAAATGTTGCTTGCTTATGAAACACATACTTTTTTTTATATTTTCCTTTTTTAGCCTTACCACTTTTGCCCAGAGTTTAACTGAAGACCAGGTCAAAAAATACCTTGACGCCCTACAAAAAGAAACCATTATTTCAGAGTTTGGTAAAGATGGATTCCTGAAAGCCATAGCCAAAGACAACCCCGCCATCAAGCAACGTTTATCAGGAATACCCTTTGGCGGATTAAATAAACTTCCTGATTCCGTATTTAAATCAAGAGCAGCTATATTAGGGTATATAGGTCTTTTTGAAGTCATTCGTAATGTAGGCTCAGCAGCAGATGAGTTGGTTCAACTCCGTGAAATGGCTGAAAGAATCTTAGGTGAAAGTATGTATTTCAAGCCTGATATTGAAGGCGAAGTAAATGCCAAGAATCCTATTTCTTTTTTAGCTTTAGAACAGAACCTGAAACCCTCTAAAGAAAACTACCTGCTATTAGCCGATAAACTGAGAGCAATTCAACTGATAGATAAGAGAGTGTATGATGAATTGCTACAATGGCTCGAAAAAGACCGTATTAAACTCATTAACGATTTTGGATTCTTTATTTATGCCGCCAGACAAACCTGGTTTTACGATAATTATGCTGCTCAGAAAGCCCTTCAAATCAGTTTCATAGATAGTTTACAGGCAACAGGCATGTTAGCCAAAGAAAAGGCAGAAATGCTTAAAAATTCTTATACACCTTTTGAAATAAAAAGCAAAATAGACATCCTGTCTTTGTGCAACAATGTAGTGGTTATTCCGAATGAACAAGGGAATTTCACACGGGAAGAAATCTACAAGAATCTTTTCAGTGAAATAAAAAACAAACTACTGCCGGAGTTTGCCTTTAGCAATTTTTCAGTAAAAGAGATTAACAAAACTCAAACAAGCCCTTCGTTGAACGGACCAATGGGTCTGGGAATCAATAATCCTTTCAATAAAGACAAAAAATCTTATCGCCTGCAATATACGGTTGATGGTCTTAACTATGCGCAAAAAGCAGATACTGACTTTTCCTGGCTGAAATCCCTCAATAAAATTATTCCTCCAGATATACACATCGACTCTACTATTATCCAATCTTATGCAGTGGTTCTGTCACCGCTCATTGGAATTGCCATTAAAGATTTTCGATCAATCAATGATTATCTGATAGACAAAAAATCGAATAAAAGGCTCATTATTGTAGCCAATGATATAAACCCTTTAATCCCTGTCAGAGATGCAAGAAAAGCATTAGCACTGGTAGATAGTGTGCAAAGCCTTGCTTTTAAATCAGGTTTTCAGGATAATGCTTATGTAGGCATGCTATTGGGTTTAGAAAAACCGGATTTTTCGAAAAAATTCAGTCGGGAAAACCTTACTGCTATCATCAAAGACTTTCAGGAAAATGATATTTTGCCGGCTGACAACCAGGAATCCATAGAAAAAGCCATTGTTGATTTCAGATTTGAGTCTGAAAACAGAAGTAATGTCAAAAGAAGTCTTTTATTGAGTTTTCCGGCTATTATTGCCCAGACCGACTTTGACCAGAAAAATGAAACTGAAAAGATAAACGCATTTAAAACATTCATCGCTGAACTGACACGCGTTTCCCGTGGGCAATTTAAACCAGAAAAGGTTACTGATAATTTTGAAAACGAATTATCCAAAAGCATAGAAAAAGACCGCAATCTGGTAATGAGTTTCAGACTCAAAGATAAAAAATATGAGTACAAGCAAGAAATACCTAAAATTGACAAAGAACTAATAGAAGCGCAAAAAGGTCTGAAAAAAAACAACTATCTCGACTTTGATAATTTATATCTGAACGAATATCAAATCATTGAACTGATTAACGCAGCCTTGGAAGAAAACAAGATTGATGGTACTTTTTATAAAATCGCCAGAAATCCTAATTACCTTGATTATACAAACCGGAGCAATTACATTTTTCTGACTAAGAAACAGTACGATTACATTGAGAATAACCATCATGAGATATTCAGTGAGCCTGCTTCTGAAAACGCCTACCACTCTTATCAGTCGCAGATAGCGGCATTCAGTACAGAAGAATTTGCAGATGCATTGCAAAGAGAAAATATGCTGACCGAAGAAGCCAGAAAAACACTCGATTTGAAAAAAAGCAAAGAACCATCTGACATCTTGAAAGTAAGTTCTCAAGCGGTGCTGATTGATATGAACGAATTGACAGGCAAAAATGAAACTGAAGTTTATACCTATATTCTTAATAAATTCGGTGCTAAACTATTGCCTGATGCCAGATTTACAGAAATTAATTATAAAAAGGCCAGAGAATCATCTGAATCAAACGAATACGGTGAATATCGGGTATCATTAAAAATCAATGGTAAACCTTATGAGCAAACACTTTATGTTTCAATGCCCAAGTTAATTCAGAATGCCCTCGATTCGCTTAAAAATGAAAAATCTCAATATTTTCCGGGAATAGGTGAAAATCAGTTTAAAACCATAAATGATTATCTGACCGACACCGCCTCTCCGCATAGATTGGTTATTGTATGTGATTACCGAAGCCCGATGCTTTCATTTGTGCTATTTGATAGTACACAGGCAAATCTGGTTGCAGAAACACTACCCAATAATTATGTTGATTTTGGCATGTATGACCGTGAGTTCAGTCGTGATAGCTTGCAGAATACACTTTTTGAATTTGGCCGCTTAGGATTTATTGAGCCAATGAATGAAGCACAGAAAGAAGATTTCATTCTGAAATTCCGACGTTCACCTGTTTCAAGCAAATTATTGCTCGAAACGCTTCCAAAAGTTATTGCGAAAAGCAATATGTGGGAGTTAGACTATTATAGAGATGTCTATAAAGCATTGATTGATTCACTAAAAACCATAGCCAAAGGACAATTTAATCCGCTGAAAATAGAAGACAATTTTCAGAAAATGCTAAAAAAAGGCGAAAACAACGACAGAACCTTCAAGTATAGTTTCGAACTGAACAATAAAAAATATAGCGAAAGTCAGTTTATCAAAGGTATTCCTAAGACAAAAAATAAAGACAACCAGCCAGAGTACGATTATTTTGAGTTTGATACAGCCAAGCTGATTGAATTAGTAAATAAATCTTTAGCAGAGCAAAATTCTGACCATACCTTTTATGAATTATCGGGTAGTGATGACGACGAACTCACAGGGCCTCAGTTTATTTTCTTATCAGCCAAACAATATCGCTGGATAAAAATAAAGTACCCTGAGATTTTTGAAAACTACGAAGACACCCGAATGTATGATTCTGATAAAATAGAAGATACAAATAAAAATTAGGCACTAACTATATTGTCTATTAAACATAACACTTATTACGACCTATGAAAAAAAGCCTTTCTATTGCCCTGCTATCGCTGGGTATTTTTCTGGTTGCCGCAGCCATTCAAAAAAATTATACGCCCGATAACGAAAATTATACCGAATGGAATGAATATCTGGGAGGTCCTGACCGGAATCATTACACCACCTTAGACCAGATTAAACCTGAGAATGTTCAGAACCTGAAAGTAGCCTGGAGCTATGCAACGCCTGACTCGGGACAAATGCAGGTAAATCCCATTATCGTTGATGGCGTATTGTATGGTGTAACTTCATCAGTACAGGCTTTTGCTTTAGATGCTGCTACTGGTAAGGAAATCTGGCGATTTGGTGATAAACTAAAAAACTTTGCCAGTACCAGCCGTGGGGTTGCCTACTGGAGCAATGGCGATGACAAAAGAATTTTGCACACCATAGGCGAATATTTGTACGCAATTGATGCTACCACAGGAAAATCAATTCCCTCATTCGGCGACAATGGTCGGGTAGATTTGCACACAGGTTTGCCTGAAATAGCCCGAAAGAAATTTATTATTTCCAATACGCCAGGAACTGTCTTTGAAGATTTGATAGTAATGCCTGTAAGGCTCTCGGAAGGGGCTGATGCCGCACCGGGAGACATCAGAGCGTTTAATGTAAAAACAGGAAAACTGGCATGGACTTTCCATACCATCCCCTACCCTAACGAACCCGGTTATAATACCTGGCCGAAAGAAGCGTATAAAAATACAGAAGTAGGTGCGGCCAATAACTGGGCGGGAATGGCGGTTGACAGAAAACGAGGCATAATCTATGTTCCGACGGGTTCGGCAGGATATGATTTTTATGGTGGCAAGCGCGTGGGTAAAAACCTGTATGCCAATTGCCTTTTAGCCCTGAATGCCAGGACTGGTAAACTGCTCTGGCATTTCCAGACTACGCATCATGATTTGTGGGACAGAGATTTGCCAGCCCCACCCAACCTGATTACGGTTAAGCATAATGGTAAAATGGTAGATGCAGTAGCACAGACAAGCAAACAGGGATATGTGTATCTGTTCGACAGAGTAACCGGAAAACCTTTGTTCCCGATTCAGGAAATTCCGGCACCTAAGTCAGACCTTGCCGGAGAAGTTGCCTGGCCTACCCAGCCCGTTCCAACCAAACCTGCTCCCTATGCTCGTCAGGCACATACCTTAACGGAAAACGACATCAGTCCCTATGCCGAAGACCGTGAGGAATTATTGAAAAAATTCAGAACTTATAAACGAAACAGATTTGCTGCGCCAAGTAAAGAAGGTACGGTTATACTACCCGGCTTTGATGGTGGTGCCGAATGGGGAGGTGCTGCTGCCGACCCAAAAGAAGGCATTTTATATGTGAACAGCAATGAAATGGCATGGATACTAACCATGAAAGAAACCCCTAAACAAGACGTATTGGCAGGACTTAGCACCGGTGAACGAATTTATGCCACTTCTTGTGTGGCTTGCCACGGAGCAGATAGAAAAGGTAACAGCAAGAGTGGTTATCCTACTTTAATAGACATAGAAAAACGTCGGGATAAGGCTTTTGTAACACAGATTATCAGTAGTGGTAAAGGCATGATGCCCGGATTTACTACCCTAAGTGCCTCAGAAAAACAGGCGGTTGTGGCCTTTTTGTTTGGTGAAGAAAAGAAAGAGGTAGGTGCATCTAATAACGCAGGATTTAAGAACCCTTATCTGCCTTATGTAAGCACAGGATACAATAAGTTTTTAGACAGCAAAGGCTTACCTGCCATTTCGCCTCCGTGGGGTACTTTAAATGCAATTGATTTGAATACGGGTGAATATCTCTGGAAAATTCCTTTCGGCGAATATGAATCCTTAACCAAAAAAGGGATTCCAACTACTGGTTCAGAAAATTATGGTGGCCCTGTTGTAACAGCCAATGGCTTATTGTTTATTGCAGCAACGAAAGACGAAAAATTCAGGGTATTTAATAAACGAACAGGTGCATTATTGTGGGAGACCAAACTTCCTGCGGCGGCTTTTGCCACTCCGGCAACTTATCAGGTTAACGGAAAACAATATATTGTACTTGCTTGCGGTGGAACCAAACTGGGGGCAAAAAAAGGCAATCAATATGTAGCATTTGCTTTACCTTAAAATTATTAAGGTGCCCTCCGCTTAGCGCAGGGCATCTTAATAATTTTACCTAATGTCTTATTTCTTAGATTCGTTTGAAATAACGTTACCGTTACTACTGGCAGCCAATGTATTTTTTATTTCTCTTACCTCAGCCTGAAGGCTTTGGTTTTCTTTAATTAACTTCTCAATCATGGCTTGTTGCTCCTGCATGGCTTTAATCATGGGTGCCATCAGGTCGTTATATCTTACAGCCAGATAACCATTATCATCTTTTTTCAGCAATCCCATATTGTCTTTTCTGAAATCAACTAAAGTTTGCTCTAAATCTTGTGCAATTAAGCCCATTTCAACACTTTTAGATTTATCATTTTTACGCACATACTGTACAGGTTTCAAAGATTTAATAAAATCTATTCCTAATGGAAGTGATTGAATCTGCTCTTTCCATCTTTTATCAGAAGTAACTGTCCAAGCTACCTGTATCTCAGCATCAGTGATAGCATTATTTCCCATACGTATCTGGTTGTTGCCTGATGCAATCGGAACATTAGCACTTGAACCAATTATTATATTATTAGAACCCGAAGTAAGGTTTGAACCTGCACTATTACCAATGGTGATATTCTGACTACCCGAATTAATATTTCCGCCTGAATAGCTTCCTACAGAGGTATTTGAGTTACCTGTGGTAACACTTGATAAGCTATAATGTCCTAATGCTGTATTAGCTGCCCCTTGAAAATTTGCATGTAAAGTATAACTTCCAACACCTACGTTGTTTAGAGCTAAAGCATTTGAATATAGAGCCTGAAATCCAACTGCTATATTATTTTGCCCGCTAGTATTGAGAAACATAGCCTGACTACCCACCACAGTATTATAAGTACCGCTGTTATTTGCAGCAATGGTACTTCCTCTTAAGGCCTGATAACCAACAGCTGTATTGAAGCCACTTGACTCAGATGCACTACTATATCCATAAGCCATAGCAGATGACCCTACAACCGTATTATAATGTTGTGCTACACTACCTGTCATAGCTCCGGTTCCAATCGCCACATTATTTTTTCCTATCTTGTTATCCTCCATTGACTGATAGCCACTAGCCGTATTATTATGACCTGATGTATTATTAAACATAGAATAATATCCAACAGCTGTATTGGCGGCTCCACCCGTATTGTAGTAAAGTGCCCGGCTTCCGATCGCAGTATTATAAGAACTTCCGTTACTGAAGTATAAAGTCTTACTACCAACAGAGGTATTGTCATGTCCTCCGTCATTAGAATATAAGGCCCATGCTCCCAAAGCCGCATTATCAACTCCTGTTTTGTTTGCAAATAAAACATAACGCCCAACCCCTACATTGTCGGCAGCAGTAGTAGCGGCATTGAGTGCGTATTCTCCAATACCAACAATTCCTATTCCAGTGGTAACATTCATCAAACTATTATAGCCAATTCCGGTATTACCTTGCCCTGTTGAATTATTAGTCAGTGCCTGACTACCCACAGCAGTATTCCGACTTCCTGAGGAGTTATCAAAAAGAGCAGATAACCCAATGGCAACGTTCTGGCTTCCGTTAGCATTGGTAGATTTTAATGCCTGAGAACCCAGAGCAGTATTTGTCTGATTGACATTAGGGTTTATATTTTTTCCGACTATACCTAAAGGTGAAATTGTAATGCCACCATTTACAGCTTCTTCTACATACACTTGAGCCTGTAATTGCCCACAGGCCAAAAAACATAAAAGACTAAAGACAGATAAAAGATTTTTCATGGTCATTATTTTTGGTAAAATTTGAACGGATTTATTTTATAATAAAAATACCTATCAAAGAAACACGAACTATAAAAATGGCAATAAATCTGACTTTTTTTTTACTAAATGGTAAAATAATCGTACCCTTGTCAACCAACAACTAACCTTACAATATATACGCAAAACAAAAAACAGCAGTAAGCAATGGCTTACTACTGTCTGACTATTCAATTTAACCCAATTAATTTGTGTCTTTACTGGGGTTCAATTGACACTATTTTTCTGCGTTTGTTCCGTTTTTTGGCTCATTACTGATTGACGCTAAAATTTGGTTTACCTGTACCATTCGGTTCTGTAAACTTCTGTTTTCCAGTGTTAGTTTTTCAATCATTGCCTGCTGTTCTTGCAAAGCTTTAATTATGGGTGCTAACAGGTCATTATAACGTACTGATAAAAAACCTGCTTCATCTTTTTTTAATAAACCCAGATTTTTTAATCCTGTCTCATCTAATGTCCGTTCCAGGTCCTGAGCTATCAATCCCAATTCAACACTTCTTAACTTGTCATTTTTACGTACATATTCCACAGGTTTCAATGATTTGATAAAGTCAATGCCTAATTTGAGTGGTTGAATATTCTCTTTCCATCTTTTGTCCGAAGTAATAGTCCAGGCAACCTGTATGCCTGCAAAACCAATATCCTGATTTCCTAACCTGATCTGGTCATCTGCAAAATTTGACGGCAGGAGTGCTCCATTGCCAATAGCAATATTATTTGATCCTGTACTGAGGCCAGACCCTGCACTATTACCAATCACTACATTATTGCTGCCTGTACTTATGCTATTGCCCGCATAACTTCCAACAGCTGTATTGTTACTACCATTGGTTACATTCTCTAAAGCAGTATGGCCGAGTGCCGTATTTGAATTACCGAAACTATTGGCATGCAGCGTATTATAACCCATTGCTATATTATTAATACCGACAGTATTGGCAATTAAGGATTCATAACCAACAGCCACATTATTCTGTCCGTTAGTATTGTTATACAAAGCTTTGAATCCCAAACCCATATTATTCACACCGGCATTATTGGAAAATAAAGCTAAATTGCCAATAGCTACATTATTTTCTCCGATTGTATTGGCATTCAGACTTCTATACCCTACTGCAACATTATTATCTCCTTTAGTATTAGCTGACAATGACTCAAATCCAATTCCTACATTATTACTGCCAGTTTCATTCAAATACAGGGCTTTGCCTCCTACGCCAACATTATAACCTCCTGATGAATTACTAAACATAACATTACTTCCTAAAGCAGTATTATAGATTCCTGTGTTTGACACTATATTTCCTCTTAGAGCAGAATATCCCACTGCGGTATTATATCCGTCTTGTGGATTTGTTCCACTATACTCGCTCGACATAGCAAAGGCACCGATGGCCGTATCAAAACTTCTCGCACGGCTGTTGTACAATGCTGCTATACCAATTGCTACATTATAAGTTCCTGTCTGATTATAGAACATTGAATGATAGCCGTTGGCAGTATTATTACTACCATAAGAATTATTATGTAAGGACTGATACCCCATAGCTGTATTTGCGGAACCTTGAATATTTAACTGCATGGATTTGCTTCCGACAACCGTATTAAAAACACTTATCCCACTATTGCTAAGTGTGTGGCTTCCAATAGCAGTATTATTTGAACCCATATTATTATTCCTTAAAGAATTTTCACCAATAGCCACATTATCCGACCCACCGGTGTCTGCAAACTGGCTATATCTCCCTATGGCTATATTAAATGCTCCTGTGGCCATATTATACATGGCTTGCTCTCCGATTGCTATCAGATAATTAGCTTGGGTCGATTTAAGCAAAGCATCTTTCCCGATACCAACATTCCCACTTCCTGAGATATTACCAAAAAGTGCATTCCTGCCTATTGCAGTATTCTGTTGCCCCGAAACATTATTAAATAATGAAGAAACTCCAATAGCGGTATTTCCGGGGCCTGTTGTATTACTGGTTAATGCCTGTGTACCTACTGCGGTATTTCCGGAAGCAGAGATATTTGAGAAAAGCGCTGAAAGTCCGATAGCCACATTAAGTGCCCCGGTATTATTTGATTTAAGGGACTGAGCACCTAAAGAGGTATTTGTATCATTCCCTCCGGGATTACCGTTTTTACCTCTGATCCCCTTTGGAGAAATAGTTATTGACCCATCATTTACTTCTTCTATATATATCTGTGCCAGTGAGTTTCCGGAAACAAAAAGGCAATAGAATGCCATTGCAAAGAATAGTCTTTTCATGTTTTGATTTGCCTGAAATGTGTATAATAAATAGATTTTTATGCGTTGCAAAGCATATAATTAGGAAGAAAACCTCCGGATTTTACCTAACGACCGATTCTGTCTTAGGTTCTGTTTTTACTCTTGTCTTATTGTTACTTCCGGTAATTGCATTTTTTATTTCTTTCACCTCTGCCCTGAGGTTATAGTTGTCTTCTGTCAATTTATTAATCATTACCTGTTGCTCTTGCATGGCTTTAATTATGGGTGCCAATAAATCGTTGTAACGTACAGATAAATAACCATTATCGTCTTTTTTCAGAAGTCCCATATTCTTTCTGCCAAAATCGTTCAGCGTTTGTTCCAGATCCTGTGCAATTAAGCCCATTTCCGTACTTTTCGATTTATCCTTGCCTCTGACATACTGAACAGGTTTCAGAGAGTTGATAAAGTCCATGCCCAATTGCAAAGGTTGAATCTGCTCTTTCCATCTTCTGTCTGAGGTAATTGTCCAGGCTACTTGTATGCCTGCAAAACCAATATCCTGATTTCCTAATCTTATCTGGTCATTGCCTGCATTTAAAGGCAATAAAGCGCCATTTCCTATCGCTATATTATTAGAACCCGTAGTAAGACCACTACCTGCGCTATTCCCGATAACCACATTATTTGAACCAGAAGTAATACTATTGCCCGCATAGCTCCCGACGGCAGTATTAGAACTACCATTCGTAACAAGAGTCAGAGCCGTATGCCCAAGTGCAGTATTTGAGCTACCGAAATTATTGGCACGCAAACTCTGGTAGCCCATAGCTACATTATTAATTCCAACTGTATTGGCAAGTAATGATTCGTAACCAACTGCTACATTGTTTTCGCCATTCGTATTAGCCGTTAAGGTTTTAAACCCTAAAGCTACGTTATTTACCCCTATACCATTTGACAGAAGCGCCTGAGTACCCAGTGCCGTATTATACTCTCCGCTGGTATTATTGGCTAATGCCGCATAACCAATACCTATGTTATGATTGCCTGAAGTATTTAATTTTAAAGACCAGTGTCCTACGCCCACATTATGGCTACCTAATATATTTGCTTGTAAGGCTTCATAACCAACAGCTACGTTATTGTTTCCATTCAGGTTGGTAGTCAGCGCATTGGCACCTACTGCTACGTTGTTACTTCCGGTTGTATTCTGGGTCATGGCATTACCACCTATAGCCGTATTATTAGCCCCTGAATTATTAGAATCCTCACTCCCGCCTCTCAGGGCTTCAAAACCCACTGCCGTATTATAAGTAGAACTAGGAGTAGCTATTCTATAGGTATTTGCCATTGCATAGGCTCCAACAGCGGTATTAAAACTACTTGATACATTCCCTTCCATTGCCGTATAACCCAATGCTACATTATAGGTTCCGGTAGTATTACTATGCATGGCTTGAAACCCGGTAGCCGTATTGAAACTACCACGATTCAATCGCAAAGCGTCATTTCCCAGTGCGGTATTGGCATTTCCAATAATGTTGCTAAACAGCGCATCTACTCCTATAGCCAGATTTTGTTGTGCATCAGTGCTGTTGGTCATCGCATTTGCCCCAATAGCAATATTACGAAACCCTGACGTTAAAGAAAATAAAGCTCTGTCACCAATACCTATCTGACCAACTGAGGAGGTAATTTTTGTTAACGCATTAGTTCCGATACCAATATTGCCGATTCCGTCTGTCACATTTAATAATGCCTTACTACCCACCGCAACATTTCCTATGCCTCTGGTACTTTCAAATAATGCTTGATTACCAATAGCTACATTATCAAGGCTCGTAAGGCTATTTTTTAATGCCTGACTACCCACCGCAGTATTTCTACTACCAGAGGTATTGGCAAAAAGTGCTGATAAACCTATGGCTACGTTGAGGCTGCCATTGGCATTGGTTGATTTGAGTGCTTGTGCACCTAAAGAGGTATTGGTGTCATTGCCACCGGGGTTTCCGTTTTTACCCCTGATACCCTGCGGAGAAATAGTTACAGACCCATTCGTGACCTCCTCAATGTAAATCTGTGCGAAGGTGTTTTCTGTAAAAAAAAGGCAATAGCATGCCAATGTAAAGAATAGTCTTTTCATGGTTTTTAATTTGCACTAAGAAGTGTATTATGTGTTGATTGTTGTTTACTTACGAAGCAAAAGTATAAACAATACCAAAAAGTAGGGAAGAAAATCTCCGAATTTTACCTATCGGTCGATTCTTTAGATTTTTACCCCTAAAAGTCTGAAAATCAAGAAGATGTATGGCTTTCAATCAGGCATTGGGTAGTCTAGAGTTTCAGCTATGCCGTTTCCGGTAATGGTAGGGAGAGCCATTGATATAATATCTAACCAATAGCCAAATTACTGCCTGAAAATTATTGTCTAACGACGCCGTAGTCCGGGCAACCATTACAGATACAGCAAAATAGCGTAATTATTTCTCGTTTCATAGCCATAAAGGTTTTGTGTGGGAAACATTAATTACACCCTCTTGCTTCAGCCCGAAAAGTATTATTTCCGTTTGAGTCATTATCCGGGGCAGCAGATACTGTAAAACCGGGGCTAAGTACTACAGCTTTTCCGGCAAAATAATTAACACTTCTGCCAAATTTTAAAGTATGATAGGCTTCAATATATTGTGTAGCATGATACGTATAAGTGGGCGAATAAGTATACTGGTTAAATGTGGCACCGGTTGGGCAGGGTTTAAAATAAAAAAGTTCGTTGCCGCTGGTACCATTATCTGCCGCAAAAAACAAGTTTCCGCCCATTTCAAACAATTGAGTCGGGTTGGCATCATGAGATTCAGAGGCGCCGTTCTGAAATAAATCATATACCAATACAGTACCTCCTTCGGTTCCATCGGTCTTCCATAATTCTCTGCCGAATTTGGGATGATAAGCACTGAAATAAAGAGTATTGCCTACCACACAGAAATTTGAAGGGCTGCTTCCAACGGCTCCTTCCAATATGTCTTTTACCATAAACGTGCCTTCGGGGGTACCATCAGACCTCCATAATTCCTGCCCGTTTACCCCATCATTGGCCGAAAAAAACAGGTAGTTATTAAATTTAATCAAGTTATTAATGTTAGAAGATACGCTTCCCGGTCGTATATCCTTTATTATTTCTGTACTATTCGGTGTTCCATCAGTCTTCCAGAGTTCCTCTCCATTCGGCCCATCATTGGCAGTAAAATAAAGCCTGTCATTCACCGGAGTAAAATTACCGGGCTCACTGCTATTTGAACCTGACCGGATGTCTTTCAGTAATGCTAATGAAGTACCGTCAAGTATAAATATTTCAGCTCCGGTTGATGCTGTATTTACCTTCACATAAAGTTCCGAATTGGTTTTGGCAATGGCTCCTTCAGCGGCATTGATGGTGTAAGCAGAACTGTAAGGAACAGGGTTTGTTCCTGCACTTGAGCCATCTGACTTAAATAACTGATAAGCTGAAGATGAAATAGCAAAGAAATAAAGATGGCTACCAAATTCTATCAGATGATTAGGATAACTGTTTCCTCCTGCATTGATATTCTTTACCTGAACTGTACCGAGTTCTGTTCCATCTGATTTCCAGAGCTCTCTGTCACCGAGGTTGGTAGCAGCAAAATAAAAAAAGTTTCCTACCTTGGTCAGTTCGGCCGGATTACTGTTATTCTGTACACCTCCTCCTGCTGTGCCTGTATAAATATCCTTAACCAGCGATATGTTTGTCCCATCAGACATCCATAGCTCTCTGCCATTATATTGTTTACCCTGAAAATACATTTTATTATTAAATGCCAGAAAGTCTGAAACTTCTTGTACGCCAAGGCCTTGCAAATTGAAATTGGAATTACCTGTATTTACCACAAAAAGCTGGGTACTATATTGGTCGGTTGCATTCAGAAAAAGAAAATTATTCAATTTTGCCAGATTATTAGGGTTGGCATCGAAATTATTAGGTTTTACATCTTTCACCATCACTGCGGCAGAGGTTCCTGTTTTTTTCCATAATTCATACCCAGCTACCCCATTGGTAGCAGTAAAATAAACAGTTGAACCATCAACCGAAAAATTATTAGGGAAACCGCTATATATACCCGGTCTCAGGTCATCTTCCAGAAGTGTTCCGGCGGGAGTGCCGTTGGTAGTCCAGAGTTCTTCACCATGTTCATACTCCTTGGCTACAAAGTAAACACTGCCATCTGCCAACCCAAAAAACCTGAAATTTGTAGTCTGATTGTCATACCTCTCAAATTTCTTCAGCAAGATTGTGCCTCCTGCTGTGCCATTTGATTTATAAATCGTGAATTCATCTTCATAATCAACAAAATACAGACTACCATTAACTTTAGTCAGATAATAGGCATCCCGATTAGATATCTGTTGGGTTCCAGCTGCTGTACCATCTGATTTATAGAAACTATCCATAGCCGAAAAATAGATCAGCCCGTTTAATTCAGTCAGATACCCTGGGCTACTTCCATATTCTCCTTCATTTAAGTCAACCACCAATACAGTACCTACTACCGAGCCATTTGATTTCCAGAGTTCTACCCCCGTAACCCCATCAGAAGCATTAAAGAACAAAGTATTACCGGAAAACACATAACTATAAATTGAGAAAACAAATTCTTTCAACATCAGGGTACCTGCTTCTGTACCATTGGTTTTCCATAATTGTTCGGTATTATTCGTATAGTTGGTTACTGTAAAATATAGAATATTACCGCCTGATATAATTTTGGTAACACTACTATTGGCAGAAAAAGTTTTTACCATGACTGTACCTGCTGCTGTACCGTCAGACTTCCACAATTGACTATTATTGTAAACCGAAAAATACAGGGTACTACCAAATGCAGTTAAATTAAGCGGCAGACTACTTTCGGAGGATGGAGCAATGTCTTTTACAATGGTAGTACCTGCTGCAGTACCGTTCGATTTCCATAATTCATAGCCTGTATTGTAGTCAAAGGCAATAAAAAACAAGGTATTACCCGCTTTAGTGAGCTCTCTGAGGTTACTACTTCCTCCCAGCGGATTGATGTCTTTTACTATAGCTGTACCAGCCGCTGTACCGTCAGATTTCCAGAGTTCTTGCCCTGAAATACCATCATCAGCACGAAAATACACGGTGCTACCAATAATCACCAGTTGCTCATTGGCATTATAATTATTGCCTTTAAGGTCTGAAATAAGCACAGGGGTTTGGGCACATACCCCATAACAGAAAAATAAGGTAAGAATAAAAGTTTTTTTCATGGCTTAGTATAATTCCGAAGAATGACCTAATTTACTAATAGTCAGGCTAATAGTAAAATTAAAATTATACTAATATAACCGTTGGATAAAATATTCAGAAACATTTTATCGAATAATTATTCATTTATTTATTAAAAGGTAAGCTAATACAGAACTGGACAAACAATTGACTTACAGTCATTTACCTTTGAGTATATGGCTGACAATTTTCTCGGAGCTAAGATTGATGTCTCTTAAAATACCCGTAAGCGGCAGGTTAAAGCCTACAAAGTATAGTCCACTATATGATTCTTCATTAAACCACATGGCTTTGGGGTATCCTCTTTCGTTCAATATAGGTGCTATATCGGTTACAATCTCTTCTAAACGGGCATGGTAACCTGTTGCCATGACGATGGCATCTACGGGCAATTTTTTGCCATTTTTAAAGATAACCTCGTGGTCTGTCAGTATTTCAATATCAGGCATTACGGTTATATTTCCGGCCTTGATTTGTGCCAGTGTACCCACATCAATTACTGCTACTTTACCAAGTGTGCGTAATTGCTCGGAAGGTGCCAGAGGCGAAATAGGAATGCCCGTTCCTTCTACAGCTTTTAACACTAATTTCTTGAAAAGCCGGGCAATAAAATCATAGACGGTATTACCAAAGCGGATAAAAAAAATAGCCAGACTCTGGGTAGAACGTCCCTTAAATTCTCTTTTTACAATATTGACAGGATTGCGTATAGACACAAAGGCTTTTGCTCCACTTTCATATAAATCAAGCGCTATTTCGGCACCTGAGTTTCCGTATCCTACTACTAATACATTTTTATTTTTGTAGGGTTTGCCATTTTTGTATTTCTCCGAATGTATTATCTCGCCTTTAAAATTTCCCTGCCCTTTCAGGGTTGGGTATTTAGGTACACGGTTGTACCCCGTAGCTATCAATACATTTTTAGCTTCATAGACTTTATCTTTTGTTTTCACTACCCAAAGGTCTCCGCTTTTTCGGACAGCGGTAACTTCCTGATTGAAAATAGGCTTGATGTTGAAATAGTCAGCATACTGGTCGATGTAAGCTATGTACTGATTTTTGGGTATAAAGGTCGGATAATCCTTCGGAAAGGGTAAATGTGGCAATGCTGAATACTTTTTGTCGGTATGTAGATGCAGGCGGTCGTAATGATTTCTCCAGGCACTACCTACGCTATCTGTCTTTTCTAAAATCTCAAATGGTATGCCTGCTTTACGTAGCCTGCCAGCTACAGAAAGCCCTGATGGGCCTGCACCAATAATCAAATTTTCAATAATTGCCATGAATCATCAAATGGTTTTGGTGGAAAGTGTAATCGTAAACGATATTCAAATCCCGCATGGCATTAATCAAAGATAACTGCCTGAAACCTTTCAGATGTTCCACTTTGATTGAAGCCGCTATCAGAATTTTATTCTCTAATAAATATTGCCTTTTGGTTCCTTTCAATAAAGGCACATCGGGTGTCAGCCAGTCTTTTCCATCAAAAAAAGCAACATTGGCAAAAGTAGCATCAGTCAAGCAGCCGTAATGGGTAATAATGGCATCATTAGCCCCCGGGTTTTCTGACAATACTTGCTGAAACTGACTTCTGTCTTCAAATTTGTAAGGATAAGTAATACCCGGATTTTCAATTAGCTGAATGATTGCAGGATGGCTGAACCTATACTCGAAAAAATCTATTTTTTCTATCTCGTTTTTATAACTTACGCGGCATCTGTACATACCCTCTTCTACCCAATCAGGTATCTGAATTTGTTCAGCTAATTCTATCTTTTCATCAATCCCTAACAAATCCCTGCGGCTTTGCTCCATGCGTTGGTTATGGCAGGCAAGATTGTACAGTTTTCGGTTTTGTAACCGTATGGTCTCGAACAATAGGGACATATATTTTCTGAATCATTTCTTCATACTCTTTTTCGGCTATGCTGTTGGCGGTAATTCCTCCCCCACTTTTAAAGGTCAGACTTCCATCAGTCTTTTGCTCAATGAACCGAATCATTACACCCGAATCAAGGCTTTTTCCATCGAAAACACCAAATATACCCGAATAAAAACCTCTTTTACTGGTTTGTCCCCCAACCCTTACATAAGTTTCCTGCTCTGCTTTCTGAATAATTTCTACAGTTTTAGCTTTCGGTGCACCCGTTATTGACCCTGCGGGCAACATGCTGAAAAGGATTTCCCCTAAGTTATCACGCCAGTTGCCGGGCAGTAATCCACTTATCTGTGAACTTACCTGTAAAAGCTGTGTTTTGTTCTGGGTCTTAATGGTATCAATATACCTGAACTTCTCTACCCAAACTTTTTCTGCCACGCTGCTTAAATCATTCCTGATTAAGTCCACAATGGTTGTATGTTCATACAATTCCTTCCGGTCGTTTAACAGAATGTCCTCAGCATTGGGTATCGAAGCATCAATAGTTCCTTTCATCGGAAATGATGAAATCTTGCCCGTTTCATTAATCTGCACGAAAATCTCCGGCGAAAAACAAACAAACCGATCTTCCCACCAAAGCTTATATTTTGCCTGGCTCTGCCTGAAAACCTCTGACAAACTGATATTTAAATCAACAGGTGTTTCACAGGTTAAATTAGTCAAAAAACTATTACCCTGAAAAATATTCTTCTGCACATAATCAAACCCTTTTTTATATTGCGCAAAAGCTAATGGGTACTTTTCCAGCTTTACTTCCTTGCCCTCTCCACTTCCCTGCCCTCTTTCAATACTAACATTTGTCTTTCCGTTTACCCAGAATTTAAGTTCTCTTTCATCAATGCTATCAAGCGGTTCCACCACACAATTCTCTCCCTGAAAGTCGACTATAAACAAAAACGGGGTACTTTCAGCCGAGAAATGATTAAATTTTGAGATTGCTCTCTGTCTATTAATTTTCACTTTTAAAAGCGTTATTATAACATTTAGACGATTCTGACTGCAAAAGTATTAATAGTTTTGTTTATTAAGGCAAAATTATCAAATTCGCAATATCATTAACCAAACATCACAAACCTATCCATGAAGAAAATCCTTCTCAGTTTTTTCATTCTACTCATCAACATTCAAGCATTTTCACAAGTTACATTTCCCCGCAATGGCGTTTATGATGAACGTCCGGGTCAGTATGCTTTCAAAAATGCAACCATCGTGGTTGATGCACAGACTGTACTCGAAAATGCCATGATTTATATCAAAAATGGCGTAATCGAATCAGTTGGTAAAGACTTAAAAGTTCCGAACGGAACGGTAGTTTATGACCTTAAAGGTAAAAGAATTTACCCAGGTCTGATTGATATTTATTCAGATTACGGCATGCCCGAAATCGTTCGTCCACAAGGTGGTCGTGGTGGATTTGGTGGTGGTCAATTGGAAAGCAGCAAAAAAGGTGCCTATGACTGGAACCAGGCAGTAAAACCGGAAGTGGACGCCGCCAAAGAATTTAAAGCCAATGCACAAAAAGCCGAAGAAATGAGAAAAATCGGTTTCGGTGCCGCAGGCGTTCATATTGCTGATGGGATTGTGCGTGGCACAGGCGCATTGGTTGCTTTGGGTGATGGTAAAGAACATGAGCTTTTAATGAAAGAAAAATCTTCGGCACATTACTCACTGAACAAAGGTACTTCTACACAAACTTATCCGGTTTCTATGATGGGTTCTGTGGCTTTACTTCGTCAGACATATTACGATGCCGAATGGTATAAAAAAGGTGGCAATAAAGAAGAAAGAAACCTTTCGTTAGAGGCATTTAATGAAATGCAGGGTTTAGCGCAAATTTATGAAGCTACTGATAAATTAGCTGTATTGAGAGGGGATAAAATCGGGAAAGAATTTGGAGTTCAGTATATTTTTAAAGGCATTGGTGATGAATATCAACGCCTTGACGAAATTAAAGCATTAGGCAGCTCATTGATTTTGCCTCTGAACTTCCCGACGGCTTATGATGTTGAAGACCCGTTTGATGCCTCACAGGTTTCACTGACAGAAATGAAACACTGGGAAATGGCTCCTTACAATGCCGGATATGTAGCCAAAGCAGGCATTAACTTTGCCTTGACTACCAATGGACTCAGAAACAAAGCTGATTTCTGGACAAGCCTTAGAAAAGCCATTGAAAATGGTCTGCCAGAAAACAAAGCCCTTGAAGCCTTAACAAGTGCCCCTGCTAAATTATTGAAAGTAGATAACATGTTAGGTAGCCTCAAAAAAGGTATGGTTGCCAACTTCATTATTACTTCTGACAATCTTTTCAGTAAAGACAATGTGATTTATGAAAACTGGATTCAGGGTAAAAGATATATCATCAGCGACATGAATGTAACTGATGTAAGAGGGGTTTACGACTTAACAGTTGGTGATAAGACAGGCCTGAAACTGAATATCTCTGGTAAAATTGATAAACCCGAGTATCAGGTATTAGCCAATGATACAGTGAAAATTGCCACTAAAGTTACCAGATTATCGGACTTATTTACTATCACTACTAAATTAGAAAGAAGAGACCCGAATGATACGCGTTTGAGTGGGTATTATGATGGTAAAAATATCAAAGGTGAAGGCGTATTACCTGATGGCAGACAAGTAAAATGGTCGGCAATCTATAAAGAGGCAGCGAAAGAAACAGCCAAAAAAGATACCACTAAACCAAAAACTACCGAAATAGGTAAGGTACTCTTTCCTTTCACAGCGTATGGCAGCGAAACCAAGCCTCAGCAGGAAACCCTTCTGATTAAAAACGCTACGGTATGGACCAACGAAAAAGAAGGCATTGTACAAAATACAGACGTGCTGCTTCAGAATGGTAAAATTGCTCAGGTTGGCAAAAACCTTTCAGCTCCGGCAGGTGCTAAAACAATTGATGGCACTGGTAAACACCTGACCAACGGTATTTTTGACGAACATTCGCATATTGCTTTATTTTCTATCAACGAGGTTCAGAGTGTATCTGCCGAAGTTCGTCAGGAAGATGTGGTAAATTCAGAAGACATCAATATTTACCGCCAGTTGGCAGGTGGAGTTACTTCGTCTCAGTTATTGCACGGCTCGGCTGACTGTATCGGCGGTCAATCAGCTTTGATTAAACTGAAATGGGGTGAAAATCCAAACAACCTTTTAATTAAAGGTGCTGATGGTTTTATCAAATTTGCTTTGGGCGAAAACGTAAAACAAGGGAACAGTGCACAACAAACTACCCGTTTCCCTGCTACTCGTATGGGTGTAGAACAAATATACATGGACGCATTCCAAAGAGCTTCTGAGTATGAAAAAGCATGGAAAACCTACAACGGGCTGTCTAATAAAAACGGCGTAACGCCTCCTAAAAAAGACCTTGAGTTAGATGCACTGGTTGAAATCCTGAATAAAAAGCGTTTTATCACTTGTCACTCTTACGTACAGTCTGAAATTAATATGATGATGAAAGTGGCTGAGGCTTTCAATTTCAACATCAATACGTTTACCCATATTTTAGAAGGGTATAAATTAGCTGACAAAATGAAAAATCATGGAGTAGCCGCTTCTACTTTTTCTGACTGGTGGGCGTATAAGATGGAGGTAAAAGAGGCAATTCCTTACAATGCGGCAATTTTAACTAAAATGGGTGTAAATACTGCCATTAACTCAGATGATGCCGAAATGGCTCGCCGCTTGAATCAGGAAGCTGCCAAAACTGTATTATATGGTGGTGTGTCAGAAGAAGATGCCTGGAAAATGGTAACGCTGAACCCTGCTAAAATGCTACACTTAGACAACCGTTTAGGCAGTATCAAAGTAGGTAAAGATGCTGACATTGTACTCTGGAACAATAATCCGCTTTCTATTTATGCACGCCCTGAAAAAACAATTGTTGATGGTACTGTCTATTTTGATGTAGAAAAAGACGAGCAAATGCACCAGAGCGTAGCAAAAGAACGTAACCGATTAATGTTAAAAATGTTGGCTGAAAAATCGGCAGGAAATCCGACACAAAGACCAATGCCACGTCGTAACCTGCAAATTCACTGTGATACTATCATGGAAATGGGTGTAACCGAAAACCGTGGTGAATCAAGTGAAATAATGATGGATTCAGACCATTCAGACAAAAAATAAGCATTAATCAAAGTAATTACAGTTCAAAACAAGATTTCAAATGAAAAAATATATAACAGTTCTTGGGTTAGCATTACTCAGCTTCGGAATGAAAGCCCAGAATCAGGCACCTGCGCAACCACAAGCCCGACCTATCGCACTGGTTGGTGGTACTATCCATGTGGGCGATGGTAAAATTATTCAGAATGGCACCATTGTATTCGACAAAGGTGTGATTACAGGTATTGGTGATGCGTCTCTTAGTTATGATAAAGCTGCTACAGAAACCATCAATGTAGCTGGCAAATCAGTTTATCCGGGTATTATTGCTCCTTCTGCTTTGGCAGGTCTGGTAGAAATTGCCTCGGTAAGAGCCACTTTAGATAATCAGGAAACAGGACAGTTTAACCCTCATGTGCGAGCCCTGATTGCTCACAATACAGACTCTGAGGTAATTCCTACCTTACGTGGCAATGGTATCCTGATTGGACAAAGCACACCGGAAGGTGGTATTATTTCAGGCACATCGGCTATTATGGAATATGATGGCTGGAACTGGGAAGATGCCGCTTTGAAAAAAGATGATGGTGTTTGGTTAAATTATCCGGCATTGGTAAGCCGTCAGTTCAGTTTCGAAGAATTGAAGTTTACGATTAAGAAAAATGAGAAATACATGGAGCAAAAAAACGAGTTGGCTCAACTTTTCTCAGAAGGACTGGCTTATGCCGAAATCAGCAATCCTAATCCAAAAAATGCACAATTAGAGGCATTAAAAGGATTATATGACGGCTCAAAACAATTATTTATCCGTGTCAATAGCGGTAAAGAAATCATTGAGGCAGTAAAATTGGCGAAACAATACAAAATTTCAAAAATTGTAGTGGTAGGTGGCGAAGAAGCAGAATTGGCGATTGATTTTCTAAAAGAAAACAATATTCCGGTAATTGTAAACGGTACACACCGCTTGCCCAATACAGTTGACGATGATGTGTGGAATCCGTACAAATTGCCCAATGTATTAATGAAGGCTGGTTTAACCGTAGGGATGTACTATACCGAAGAATTCTGGCGTACCCGTAACCTGCCTTTCGTGGCCGGAACAGCCGCTGCTTTTGGCATGGCACAAGAAGATGCCTTGAAAATGATTACACTCAACAATGCTAAAATTCTTGGCATTGATAAACAGGTAGGCTCGTTAGAATTAGGTAAACTGGCAACTATTGTCGTATCAGCAGGAGATATTTTAGATATGCGTACAAGCAAAGTAGAGCACGCATTTATCAGAGGCAAGAAAATAGACCTTGACGATAAGCAAAAAAGGTTGTATAAAAAGTATGTCGGCAAATATGGCCTGACAGAAAAGTAAAATATCGTTTATACTCAAAAAAGGATTGTGAAGAAATTTACAATCCTTTTTTGTTTTCAGGAATTGAGAAAATAGTAATTTTGATAAACCTCAAGAAATCAACCTAAAGAATACAGTAAAACCATCTTTTCAACCTATGAAAAAATTACTCCTTTCAATTTCTGCTATCACTACTGTAGTAGGCTCATTACTTCTGAACTCCTGTTCAACTTCACAAAAAGAAGAAGCCTTTAACCCCAAATTCAAACTGACTCCTGCCGAAAAAATCACTTTCAATTCATTTGTAGATTGCAATATGGCTGAGGTCTGGGTAGGCGATACATTCAGAATTTTTCCGGGTAAGTACGGTGAAGACCCCCTGTGGGGATATGCCAAAGACCTGAAATATGCCGATGGCAAAAATGCCGATGAAGTATTTAAAAGTACTAAAGAAAACTTCCGTTCACCTATTATGCCTCTCAACGCTCCTATCGGACAAGAGGGGTTACATGGAGCCGTGTGGTTTGAAACAGTTTATCAATCACCTAAAGATGCTTCAGGCAAAACGCTGTATTCGGTGTATCATAATGAGAATTATCCGCAGACGCTTCCTTATGATGCAAAAAGCGGACAAGGCTATAAGAAAGACAAATGGCCGCAAGGGTTAACAGGTGAGACAAGTCCGGCTGCTGTTTGCAGAATTGGTATCATGAAATCGGTTGACGGTGGTAAAAGCTGGGAAAACAGAGGACTATTTATTGAAGACCTTAATCCAAGAATGATTTTGAAACCTCATAATAGTTCTAATACTTTTGCCGGAGGTGTAGGTGACCCATCAGCCGTAGCAAGTGGCGACTACTTATATTTGTTCTATGGTGAATATGGATATCCGGGTGAGTATAAGGAAGCTACTTATGACGCTAAAACCGAATGGGGCGGACAATGTATCAGTATTGCCAGAATAGCTTTAGCCGATTTAGATAATCCGGTTGGAAAAGCTAAACGATGGGACGGCAATGGGTTCAATGCTCCGCATAATGGCATCGGCAAACCGGTTTCTTCTTTGCAGATACCCATAGAACAAGGCGGTGGCCCTGCCTCTGCACCTGTTACCGGCTTTCATTGGGGTCCATCAGTCAGTTGGAACACCTACCTTAATTGTTGGGTGATGATGATGGGAAAAACCGAAGGTAAATCTTGGAAAGGAGATAAAGTCTATATTTCATTCAATAAAAATGCAGACCTTACGGCAGGAACAAATTCGCAGGAATGGACAAAACCTCAATTGGTATTTGATAAGCCGGGATACATTTTATGGTACCCATCTTTACAACCTTTGAATACCGAAGAGGATATTAAAGATAAAAATACATGTCTGAAATTGGGTAAAAAAGCAAGATTTTTCGTAAAGCGTATCAAACCCGGGGATGATTCATACGCTTCCGAACATATTATTGAATTTGAAAAATAATGTATCACGATTTTTCAAATCGTCCTTTTTTTATGACTTGAAAAGTCGGAAACACTACTTCTTAAAAACCACCCATACAGCCAGAAATATCAGCCCGAAACCTACCAGATAATTCCATTTGAGAGGTTCTTTTAAATATAATACGGCAAATACCATAAAGACTACAAGCGTGATAGCCTCCTGAATGGTTTTCAGTTGAAAAGCATTAAACTGTCCGTACCCCAGCCTATTGGCAGGTACCATAAATACATATTCAAAAAATGCAATTCCCCAACTGATTAAAATGGCCTTCCAGATTGGCATATCAGGCTTTTTTAGATGTCCATACCAGGCAAAGGTCATAAATGTATTAGAAACGATTAGCAACAGAATTGTTCGCATGGGCAAAATTTAAAAATTGGATTCGTATTGATTTAGATTTGTTGTTAATTTGTACATTGATTTATGCAAAAACGAAAACTTTGTCTTTCTAAGATAAAACTGAGCAAAAATATGGCATAAATCTCAATTGCCTAATAAAAAACACGAAATGAAGATAGGAATTATAGGTTTGGGAGATATGGGAAAAATGTTTGCCCGATTATGGGCAAAAGCAGGTTTTCAGGTTTTTGGTTGTGACCTCCCACAAAATCAGGATAGTTTACAAAATGAGTTAAGTCCATTTGGAATAGAAATATTAAAAGACGGTATTGCCGTATCTCGCCTGTGTGATTTTATCCTATACTCAGTTGAGGCTGAAAATATTGAAAAAGTAGTAGCACAATGTGGGGGCTCGACAAAATTTGGTGCTATTGTAGCCGGACAAACTTCTGTAAAAACGCCCGAAATAGCTGCTTTTGAAAAATACCTGCCAAAAGATACACAAATAGTTACCTGCCATGCTTTATACGGGCCGGGTGTAAATCCTGAAACACAGACGCTGGTTGTGATTAATCACAGGGCGAGTAATCAGGCTTTTGATGAGGCCGTTGGTATTTTCAGCAAAATCGGTTCAATCATTCATCAATTAAAAGATTTCCACGAGCATGATAAAATGATGGCCGATATACAAGCCATTACCCATGTTGGTTTTGAAAGTATTGGTACGGCCTGTATGCACCGGAAAGTATATCCGTGGGAAAACCCGCTTCACCCAAATGGCCTGGATAATGTAAAATTTCTGATGACTTTGCGTATTTACAGCTATAAATTTCACGTGTATTCAGGTTTAGCCTTGTTAAATCCTTATGCCCGAAAAGATGTAAGGAAATACGCCAGTGTAGAAGCTGAATTGTTTGAAATGATGATTGAGGAAGACGAAAAGAGATTCCGTAAACGTTTATATGCCGCTCGTGACCATGTTTTTAAAGACAGGAATGAAACCTTGATGCTCGATGATAAAATCATGAGTGAATTCAGCCTGAGTCAGGATACAGGCCATAAACCTAATTCTCATTTAAGCTTACTTGCAATGGTTGATACCTGGCATAGGTTAGGTACAAATCCTTACAAAAATCTTGTGTGCCAGACCCCGCCTTTCAAACTAAGAGTTGGTATGGCCGAATACCTATTCATGAATGAAGATTTACTGGAAGAAACTATCAGAACAGCTTTATTTGATAAAAGCATCAGAGGCGAAGACCTTGCTTTTCATACTGCCGTACATGAATGGGCAAATATTGTAGAAATGGGCGATAAAGAAAGCTACAAAAAACATTTTGAAGCCACTAAAGAATATCTGGCACCACGACTTGAAGAAGGAAGACATAAAAGCGGGCTGTTAATTAACAAACTCCGTAGTATATAGCATCTGAATATTTTACAGGTTACTTTTTCAAAAACAATTTATCAATGAATAAAACCGATTTATCTAAATATAATAACGATTGGTATAAGGACTCTGAACTTACCAGAGGTTTTCTGATAACTTTCTTATGGTTTATTACCAACCGCATTTTTCTTAATTCTTATTTGCCTATTCCGGGGTCTATTAAAAAAGTAATTTTAAAAGCATTTGGTGCTAAAGTGGGCAGCGGATTGACAATAAAACCTAAAGTGAATATAAAAGCCCCGTGGAACTTAGTGATAGGAGACAATGTTTGGATAGGTGAATGCGTTTGGATTGATAGTATTGGTAAAGTAACCATTGGCAACAATGTCTGTATTTCGCAGGGAGCCTTGTTGCTTTCAGGAAACCATAATTATAAAAAAGAAGCGTTTGACCTCATCATTAAAGATATACGATTAGAAGATGGGGTATGGATTGGAGCAAAATCTGTTGTTTGTACAGGAGTTACCTGTTTTTCGCATGCTGTGCTTGCTGTAAACTCTGTTGCCACACATAATCTTGATGCTTACCAGATATACCAGGGCAATCCTGCAAAGCCAGTACGTGACAGAATTATAGCCATTAGATAAAAAAGTTGGCAAAAAGAAATGCACTTTTTTCTTTAAACAAAAAAAAAAAGTGTTTATTTTGTAAAATTAGATACCCCAAAAGTATTTTTTAAATCAAAATCTAATGTTTCCCACATTTGAATCACTAATACCTGATAAAAACATCCAGATTCTTATTTCAGCTATTATCGCACTTTTCATTAGTCTGCGCTCAATACCTGTCATTATTAATATCAGCGGTCTTCGTGGCCTGATGGATAATCCGGTTAAAAGAAGTTCACACAGCACTCCAACCCCAACTTTCGGCGGCGTTGCCATTTTTGCAGGTATTTTAATCGGCTACATGATTTGGAATTTTGGCGATGAAGGTATTTTACTTCATAAAGTTTTTGCCGGAATTACCATTCTTTTCTTCTTAGGCATTAAAGATGATTTGTATGCTTTGTCTCCAACCAAAAAAATAGGTATTCAAATTATTGCCTCGGCCATTGTAGTGGTTGGTTGTGATTTAAGAATTTCTGACTTGTTTGGTATTTTTGGCATTGGCGAGATTCCTTATCTGGTCAGCATCGGGCTTACCATTTTTATATTTGTAGCCATGATTAATGCTTTCAATCTGATTGATGGCATTGACGGATTAGCAGGCGGTATCGGTATGATTGCCAGTGGCGGTTTCGGACTCTGGTTTTTAGTCAATCATCATTATTCATTGGCTTGTCTGGCACTTTGTCTTTCAGGCTCTTTATTAGGCTTTTTAAGATTCAACTTCTCTCAGAGCAATAAGATATTCATGGGCGATACAGGCTCATTGATTATTGGTTATATCATTACGGTTTTAGCTGTAAAATTCATTCATTTCAATGTTTTACACGCATGGGACCCAAGCAGTTCGTTTGTAAGTGCGCCAATTATTGCCATTGTTATCTTAATCGTTCCGATTTTTGATACTATCAGAGTCTTTTCGGTACGTATTTTAAGAGGTAAATCGCCATTTAAAGCAGACCGTATGCACATGCACCATTTGTTGATTGACAACAATTTATCGCACATGCAGGCCTCATTTACGTTGTATGCCGTAACGATTGCCTTAACTGTCCTGACTTATTCGGCAAGGTCATATTTCAGTAATACTGAGCTTTGCTTTTTTATATTGTTCTTGTTAGTATGTTATTTCTTGGTAGCCAACTGGTTAGAAGTAAAAAGGTTTCAAGCCAAGAAAGCCAAAGAAGAGTTAGCGGCTGCAACTGAAGTAAAAGTTACAGAAACCAAAACAACAGATAAATTGGCAGGTACTGAGAAACTACAATTCGGAGAAATAAGTGCTAATTAAGAGAGCCTTCATCTGATAAAAAATCACTCATATTCATATACTAAAAAGCTCTTTCCGTTGAAAGAGCTTTTTTAGTTAGTATATATCTTAAAATCTTATTCCCACTCAATGGTTGCCGGTGGTTTTGAGCTAATATCATACACTACTCTGTTTACCCCTTTCACCCTGTTGATAATCTCATTAGAAACATCGGCTAAAAACTCGTAAGGCAAGTGTGCCCAGTCAGCTGTCATACCATCTACACTCGTTACTGCACGTAGTGCTACTACTTTTTCGTAGGTTCTCTCATCACCCATTACACCTACACTCTGCACTGGCAATAAGATTGCGCCTGCCTGCCAGACTTTATCATAAAGACCGCTATCTTTAAGTGCATTGATGAAAATAGCATCCACTTCCTGCAAAATCTGTACTTTCTCGGCTGTAATATCACCCAAAATACGGATAGCTAAACCAGGACCAGGGAATGGGTGGCGACCTAAAATATTTTGTGGAATATCTAATGACTTACCTACTTCACGTACTCCATCTTTAAACAATAACCTTAGCGGTTCAACTACCTGCAGTTTCATAAAATCGGGCAAACCGCCCACATTATGATGCGATTTAATGGTAACAGATGGCCCTTTTACTGAAACCGACTCAATAACATCAGGGTAAATAGTACCCTGCCCTAACCACGCTGCTCCTTCTACTTTATGTGCTTCTGCATCAAAAACATCAATAAAAGTTTTACCGATAGCTTTCCGTTTGGCTTCCGGGTCTGTTAATCCTTGTAAGGCCGTATAGAATTGCTCTTTGGCATCAACCCCTATTACATTCAAACCCAAACCTTTATAGGATTCTAATACCTCTTCAAATTCGTTTTTACGCAAAAGCCCATTGTCCACAAAAATACAATAGAGGTTCTTCCCGATGGCGTGATGAATCAAGGTAGCAGCTACCGACGAATCAACACCGCCTGACAAACCCATAATTACTTTATCATCACCTAATTTTTCTTTTAATTCTTTAATCGAAGCCTCAGCAAACGAATCAGGTGTCCAGTTCTGAGAACATTCGCATATATCTACCACAAAATTTTTCAGAATTGTTTTACCCTGTAGTGTATGTGTAACCTCGGGGTGGAACTGAATACCATACCGAGGCTGGTCATGCAATTTGAATGCAGCAACCCTGACAGTCTCCGTAGAAGCAATAATATCGGCACCTGTGGGCGCACTGGCAATGGTATCGCTATGAGACATCCAAACCTGTGTATGGTCGGCTACTTCTTTGAATAAAGCATAACGGTTATCAATTTTATTCAGAATGGTACGACCGTATTCTCTGATAGACGAGGGTAATACTTCTCCCCCACCTGTTTGTGCCATCATCTGGGCGCCATAGCAAATACCGAGAACAGGAATTTCTGACGGAAAGCCCTGCCAATCTACTATGGGTGCATCTTCTTCACGCACAGAGCATGGACTACCTGAAAGGATAATACCTTTTATTTCGGAAGTAATGGCAGGAATTTTATTGAAAGGGTGTATTTCGCAATACACATTTAGTTCTCTGACCCTTCGGGCTATCAATTGTGTAAATTGTGAGCCGAAATCAAGAATAAGAATTTGTTCTGTCATGATAGGTTTCTAAAATGCAAAGTTAGCAGATTTTAGATACTTCCTGCAATACGTTTCAGAAAAACTATTACTCATATAGCACTTTTTTAAGATAATAGGTCTTCGGGTCTATTACAGGCGTAGTTTTACTTTTCACCAGAATGGCTTCAGAAGCTACCATTTTACGCTCAATTTTCCCATCAATCAGAACATCTATCGGCAAAGTATCGGGGTAATTCATCGTCGAAATCTGATAGGTATCGTCTCCTGTTTTCTTCACATCTACTAATAATTTTTGCGTAGTCCGTAAATAAAAATCAAACAAAGGCTTTAAATTCTGTTTCGATTCTTTACTGAAAAATGCTTCTACCTGCTTTGTATTTACCAGATTATCGTAGGTAAATTCAGGGCTTGTGGCAAATTTCTTCAAAGCCGGGAAAAATATTTCATCACCAATAATATAGCGAAGTGTGTGCATAAAAAAAGCTCCTTTTCCATAAATATCTGCATGATAAACGGTGGCGGCATCCATGTGCTCGCCTAATACCACCGGAAGTTTATTCTGTGTAGCCCTGGCTGTTCTTTCCATTCTTACGAGATAAGCTTCTTCTCCTTCATGTTCGCGGGTATATAAGGCATCGCCGAACGAACATATTCCTTCCTGAATCCACATATCAGCCCAATCAATGCCTGTAACCTTATTACCCCACCATTCATGTCCGAACTCATGGTACATCAGCCAGTCAAATTCCTTCCCTCCTACCATAGTATATCTGAATTTATTGCCATAGGCATTCATTGTCTGATGTTCCATACCTAAATGAGGTGTTTCGCAGATGGCTATTTTTTCTTTAATGAAAGGATATTCACCAAAATATTTCTCCTGTGTTCGCACAATTCTTTCAAAAATATCTAAATGTTTTTCTGCTTTATCGGCATGCGCTTCTAATACATAAAACTGCATCGGTACTGTATGCCCATCAACCGTAGTATAATTTCTGGAAACAACTTTAAATCTGCCGACATTGAACAGGATACTGTAATTGTTGATGGTGTAGTTAGTTTTCCAGTGAAAAGTGCTTTTGTCTTTTTTGGTAGTCTGGCTCTGTAAAAGACCCGGGCCTGCTACTACCAGACCTTTAGGAACTGTTATAATCAAGTCGGCACCTTCATTGGCTTCGTCGCTCGGGTGGTCTTTACATGGAAAATACATTTTTGCTCCCTGACTCTGGCAGGTAATAGCTACCCATGCCGCCCCTGTCGTATCGGTTGCCCAGGTAAACCCACCATCCCAGGGTGGACGTGGAGCAACAATCGGTTTTCCGCCATATTGAATTTTTACCTTTGCTTTTCCGGCTGCCAGTGGTGAGGCCAACGAAATTTTGATTAATTCATTATCAAACTTAAAAGGCTCTTCTTTCCCATTTACCCACACTTTGTCTATGGTAAAACTCTCCACCAAATCAAACAGTAAAACATCGGTGCTTTTATTAGTTATTAACTCTATCTCTGTATATCCATTGATACTTTTAGCATCAGGTTTTACCTCTAAGGCTATCGTATAATGACGAATATCCATTAAGGCCTGTTCGGGTTTCAACAAGCTACCTGATTTATTTTTTTGTGCATCAGCAAAAACAGCTATTGAGAAGAAAAATAAAAGATAGAGGTATTTCATAGTTTAGGAGATAAAGGGTTCTGAAGTAACTAAACAAAGATAGGTAATTCAAATAAAAAATCCATTACTGAGCGTTGCTTCTGTAATGGATAAAGATTACTTATTTATTTAATTCAGCTACTCATTTCATGCAGAATAGAAGAATTTCCGAGTTGTCTTTCGAGTTTTGTCTTACTCGTGCGAAATATCAATGTTTCTGGTAGGGCAAACTACATTATAAATCTCATACCAATCCTGATTAGTAAGTTTAAAGTTTGAAGCACTGGCGGCGTTTTTTATCCGGCTTTCAGAGATTGAACCTATAATAGGTAAAGTACCTAATTTCATCAACCATGCCACAGCAGTTTGCTCAATATTTGCCTCATATTTGGCTCCTATTTTTTCTAATTTTGCTCTTACCTGATGTGCTTTTTCGTCTTCTCCAGTTAAGATTCTTCCCCCTGCTAATGGTGCCCATGCTAAAGGCTTACTAAAACTCTGTTTAATAAAGTCAATACGACCATCTTCAATAGCCGAGGTATTCATCAGATTCAGTTCAATATGATTGGTTACAATCGGAATCGTAAGATAAGAAGCTAATAACTGATGCTGAAAGACTGAGAAATTGGCAACACCTATATGATTCACTTTCCCCGAATTTACGACCTGCGCCACCGCCATAGCCGTTTGTTCAGGGTCAGCTAAAAAATCGCTTTGATGAAGCAAGAAAATATCAAGATAATCGGTTTTAAGTCTTTTCAGTGAATTATCGACGCTTTTCAGAATATGCTCTCTTGAGGTATCATAATAGTCAAAACTGCCATCATCTGAGCGTCTGATACCGCATTTGCTGAAAAGCACTATCTCTTCACGTTTGAATGATTTACTTTTGATGATTTTACCAAAATGTTCCTCAATGGTATTATCGCCATAAATATCGGCATGGTCGAAAGTATTGATGCCTAATTCAAGGCAGAGATTAATGATTTTCTCGATTTTTGTAGTTGTGCTTTGCCCCTCGTTATTCCATCTCCAGAAACCATAAATTGCCTCTGATACTTTCGGGCCCGAATCACTTAGGTAAACTTTTTTCATTAGGTTAGATAAATTGTACTGCCACAAAAATAGTCAAATTTTATAAAATTCCTTGAAATGAAAAAAATTTGACAAGCAGATTTCAGCTCTTGTTTGAGGTAACAAGAGAGAAGTTATTCAGATTAATTAATTTCTGGATATTTCCTAACAAATCAGGCGCACTGCACCTGCAAAGGTTCTATCAGCATGTTCACAAACTGATTCAGAATAACCTTGCCTTCTTTCCACTCACCAAATCCTGAACTGGCATTGATATGTCCTTTAGCACCGATGTTTAAAAAAGTACTTCCCCATGTATTGGCAAAATACTCCGAACGCTCAATGGTAGCATAAATATCATTCGTACTCGCCACTACCACACTGTCAAACGGGAGTGGTTTTGCAGGAATCGGATTAAAGCCCTCAACAAAATTCAATCTTTCCGAATATTCAGCATCAGCAGGTGCTACCAGTAAAGCACCTTTCACTAACGGAGAATAATATTGCTGACTCCAGTGCGCTACCGTTAAGCAACCCATACTATGCGCTACCAAGACCGTAGGCTGAGTCAACTGCTCTACATAGTTCTGTAGTTTTTCAACCCATGCTGTACAAACAGGCAAATCCCAATTATCCTGCTCTACCCTTTCGAAAAGATACGGGTATTGCTTTTCCCAGATGGTTTGCCAATGCTTCGGGCCGGAACTCGCCAGACCCGGAATTGTCAGAAAATTGATATTTGATGAGAGTTTCATGACGATATGTATTGATTGAGTGATGAACTGTGTTAAAAGTCAATAAAAAGTCGAAATATTATTTGGCAAACTCAAAATCATTGACGAACAAGGTTTGGTTTTTAACCACCCCAAAAACTTGTCTGATTAATTTGTTCATCACGGCAATCATAGCGACTTTGTGAGCTTTACCCAAGGCTCTTTGCCTTTGATAAACAGCCACACAGGCCAGGTTATATTTTTTAGCACTTCGGGCAGCCATATAAAGAATCGCTCTGACATAACCCAGTCCGGTTTTAGCCAGCCCATAGTTTTTGTGTACACTTTTGGAGGAGTGTTTTTCGATGGGAACAATTCCTAAGAACTTAAGTACTTGCTTGACATTGCTAAAGTTCTTAAACCCATCACTGGCGATAATCAAAGCATTGGCAGAGGCATCACCGATACCCACTACTGATTTGATTAAACCAAACAAGTGTTTATGTTGGTCATCATCTAAAGTAAAGAGTTCCTCTTTAAATTTAGTGATTTGTATTTGCAAGGTCATTTGCAATAATTCTAAACTTTCAATGACTAACTTGTCAGCTCTTGGGTCAAAAGACAAGGCATGAAGTTGATTCTCATAGGCTTGTTTCTGAGTCATTAAAGTGGATAAATGTTTCCTTTTTTGTCTGAGATGATGCAAATGCTCATCTTCGATACTGGTGGGAGCAGGTTGATAATTGGCTCCATACAAGCTTAATAAGGCTGCATCCACTCCATCATGCTGATGAGTAACTTTCATACTTTTGACAAACCCTTTGCTTTGGCTTGGAGTGATTACACTAAAAGTAATCTCATGAAGCGTTAAAGCATAGCTTAATGGAAGATTATAAGTACCAGTTTGTTCAAAAATAATATGTACATTTTCACCAAGTGTCTCAATCCACTGATTGATAGCTTCTATAGTATTGTCGATAGTTTGTACAGGAAGTTTGATGAATTTGGATGAAGCTTGACTTAAGCCCTGAGCGATGACTAACTCATGGCTTCCCACATCGATACCTATGTACTGTTTGTTTATAGTCATTGTTTTAAAATAGTTTATTTCATGCTTATAACATCATCGTTTGAAGAGATCTATGTCCCAGTGAACTGTCCATAATCGCATGAAGTGGGTAAGTTGGCTATTAGCATCACTCCAGATATATTTTACCAA
>NZ_SEWF01000019.1 GCF_004168285.1 Emticicia agri
ATACTGCTAATCTTATTTATATGTCTTCTATGTTTGCAGGTGCATCTGCTTTTAACCAGCCGATTGGTTCTTGGAACACTTCCAATGTTACTGATATGTCAGTTATGTTTCTTAGTGCATCTGCTTTTAATCAGCCTATTGATTCGTGGAACACTTCCAAGGTTACTGATATGTCTGGTATGTTTCTTAGGGCATCTGCTTTTAATCAGCCTATTGGTTCGTGGAACACTTCCAAGGTTACTACAATGTATGAGATGTTTGAAGATGCCTCCGCTTTTAACCAGCCGATTGGTTCTTGGAACACTACCAATGTTATTAATATGTCTTCAATGTTTGCAGGTGCATTCGCTTTTAACCAGCCGATTGCTTCATGGAACACTGCCAATGTTAATACAATGTCTAACATGTTTGCAAGAGCATCTGCTTTTAATCAGCCTATTGATTCCTGGGATATGTCTAGTGTCATTAGTACGTCTTCAATGTTTGCAAATGCATCCGCTTTTAACCAGCCCATTGATTCCTGGAATACTGCTAATCTTATTTATATGTCTTCTATGTTTGCAGGTGCATCTGCTTTTAACCAGCCGATTGGTTCTTGGAACACTTCCAATGTTACTGATATGTCAGTTATGTTTCTTAGTGCATCTGCTTTTAATCAGCCTATTGATTCGTGGAACACTTCCAAGGTTACTGATATGTCTGGTATGTTTCTTAGGGCATCTGCTTTTAATCAGCCTATTGGTTCGTGGAACACTTCCAAGGTTACTACAATGTATGAGATGTTTGAAGATGCCTCCGCTTTTAACCAGCCGATTGGTTCTTGGAACACTACCAATGTTATTAATATGTCTTCAATGTTTGCAGGTGCATTCGCTTTTAACCAGCCGATTGCTTCATGGAACACTGCCAATGTTAATACAATGTCTAACATGTTTGCAAGAGCATCTGCTTTTAATCAGCCTATTGATTCCTGGGATATGTCTAGTGTCATTAGTACGTCTTCAATGTTTGCAAATGCATCCGCTTTTAACCAGCCCATTGATTCCTGGAATACTGCTAATCTTATTTATATGTCTTCTATGTTTGCAGGTGCATCTGCTTTTAACCAGCCGATTGGTTCTTGGAACACTTCCAATGTTACTGATATGTCAGTTATGTTTCTTAGTGCATCTGCTTTTAATCAGCCTATTGATTCGTGGAACACTTCCAAGGTTACTGATATGTCTGGTATGTTTCTTAGGGCATCTGCTTTTAATCAGCCTATTGGTTCGTGGAACACTTCCAAGGTTACTACAATGTATGAGATGTTTGAAGATGCCTCCGCTTTTAACCAGCCGATTGGTTCTTGGAACACTACCAATGTTATTAATATGTCTTCAATGTTTGCAGGTGCATTCGCTTTTAACCAGCCGATTGCTTCATGGAACACTGCCAATGTTAATACAATGTCTAACATGTTTGCAAGAGCATCTGCTTTTAATCAGCCTATTGATTCCTGGGATATGTCTAGTGTCATTAGTACGTCTTCAATGTTTGCAAATGCATCCGCTTTTAACCAGCCCATTGATTCCTGGAATACTGCTAATCTTATTTATATGTCTTCTATGTTTGCAGGTGCATCTGCTTTTAACCAGCCGATTGGTTCATGGAATACCGCCAAGGTTTTTGATATGTCTTTTATATTTGATGGCGCATCCGCCTTTAACCAGCCGATTGGTTCATGGAATACCGCCAAGGTTAATAAAATGTCTAATATGTTTAGAAATGCAAGCGTTTTTAACCAGACAATTGGCTCTTGGAATACAAGCAGTGTTACTAATATGGCGGGAATGTTTAATAGTGCATCTGCTTTTAACCAATCCATTGCTTCATGGAATACTGCTAATGTTACTTATATGCTTTGGATGTTTCATAACGCAAAAGCTTTTAACCAACCAATTGGTTCCTGGAACACTGCCAATGTTATTAATATGCATGGAATGTTTGATGGTGCATCCGCCTTTAACCAGCCGATTGGTTCATGGAATACTGCCAAGGTTACCGATATGCGAAATATGTTTAGAAATGCAAGCGTTTTTAACCAGCCTATTCGATTCTGGAATCTTTCCAAAGTTGTATTTATGAATAATATGCTTGATAACTCTGGCATGGATTGTAGTAATTACACTGCTACTTTGATTGGCTGGAATGCCAATAGTAATACACCAAATGATATAAGATTAGACGCTGCAGGACGCCAATATGGGTCTCAAGCATCTGCTGCAAGGGCAAATCTGATTTCATCTAAAGGCTGGGCTATCACAGACGATGGTCTCAGTTCAGGTAATTGTAGCGTAGTAGTAGCTAATACTATTTCAAGCCCGACTTTCACAGGGGTTGAATTTTGTGCAGGTACCAATGTCAGTATAAGTTTTACTACTATAGGCACTTTTGCCAATGGCAATCAATTTAATGTTTTACTTTCAGATGCTAATGGCAGTTTCAATGCTTCTCAAATTATTGGCACAACAACCAGTCCAGGAAGTGTAAACTGTACGGTTCCAGCGAATACAATTGCGGGAGTAAATTATAGAATCAAAGTTGTATCAACCAATCCGGTAGTTTCAGGTAATAGCAATAACAGCGCATTAACGATTCATCCTCAAAACTGGAATCTGGTAAGTCCAACAAATAATGTTTCTTCTGGAAGTTCAATAAAAAAGGCTACTCAGACTATTAATGCAAGCAATGCTATTTCCGGGGTATCGATAGTAGAATATAACGCAGGAAAAGCCATTAATTTGACAGCAGGTTTTCAGGTCGTATCCGGTACAGGTTCAAGTTTTAAAGTAAATATTGTAGGTTGTAATTAAATTTCCACAAAGTTTACAAGTAAAAAACTAATAGGGTCTTAGGTTATTGAATCTATAAACCTTCTCTGAAATGTCACATTTTTCAACTAACGCTATCTCTTAAACGTACACAAGAAAAACAGCGTTGCGGAAAGGACCACAACGCTGTCTGATTACCCTAAACTAAATACTAATGATATATTATTTTACTTCTACAGTTCTATAATCTGTTACAGTTGGCACTTTCGTCTGAAGATTCACTTCTTTGGTGATTGTTTCTTTTCCGTTTGTAATCTCAAAACGATATTTGCCATCTTCTAAGCCTTGCAAGTCGAATTTCTTTGCAAACTGTGTTGCCTTACGATTAACAACCTCTACATAGATTGTCTCATTCTTATCGTTTTTCAAACGAATCTCTACCCAGTTACCTTGTTCTTTAGCAATCATTACATTGATTTTCATGGTGTTCACCACGCGATACATGCCCACATCAAATGTTTTTCCTTCTGGTAGTTCGGTTGCTGAAACCGCTGTGAATGTGAATAAACCTGCTACAAGAGCCAATGCGAAATTTTTTACTTGCTTTTTCATAATCATAATTTTGTTAAATGTTAAGTAATCTGCTTTTTTCAATTAAATAGATGCTTTTTTAGAGCTGTGTGTTGCAAACTTTAAGTCAATCGGCTTTATAGCCTGATAAGCGGTCGGTGGCTTAGTAACTTAATGTCTGTATACCTTTTACGATTTCTTTAGTAATAATGCGGTCTCCGTTTTTAACCTCTACGTAGTATTTACCGGCTTTTACGTTGCTCATATCAAAACACAATTTGTATGAACCAACTTTTTTACCTAATGTTTCTTCGTGTAGCGTGCTTCCGTCAGCGTCCATTAATTTAATGGTAGCCGAAACTCCTTTATCTTTTGTCAGGTTCATGTTCAATTTCATTGAATTGGTGTAACCTGCTTCGTACATACCTACTTTAAGGTTGCTGCTTTTGTATTCAATTTTTTTATCGTCAGCATTGGCGTTGAATGCTACAGTAGATGCTAATAAAGCAATAGCGATGATTGATGTTATCTTTTTCATAATTTTAATTTTTTAAATTTTAGCTTTTTCAAATAATAGATGCTTTCTTAGAGCTGTGTGTGTCAGATTTTACGTTAATCGGCTTTATAGCCTGATAAACGGTTGGTAGCTTAGTAACTTAAAGTCTGTGTACCTTTTACGATTTCTTTAGTGATGATACGATCTCCGTTTTTAACCTCTACATAGTATTTACCGGCTTTTACATTGCTCATATCAAAACACAATTTGTATGAACTAACTTTTTTACCTAATACTTCTTCGTGCAAGATGCTTCCGTCGGCATTCATTAATTTAATAGTAGCAGATACTCCTTTATCTTTTGTCAGGTTCATGTTCAATTTCATTGAATTGGTTTAACCTGCTTCGTACATACCTACATTAAGGTTGCTGCTTTTATATTCAATTTTTTTGTCTTCTGCATTTGCGTTGAAAGCTAAAGTAGTGGCTAATAAAGCTATGGCGATGGTTGATGTTAACTTTTTCATAATTGTATTTTTTAAAATTTTATTTAATTGTTTTGATGGTTTAAAATTAGCCCGGCTTTGTTTTTCAGTGTAACATTTGTGATGAAAGTAAAGTATTTTGTGATGAACCTCTTCTCTCGGTATGTCTCTGTTTTTGCTTTAACTAATTTTGTTTTTGTTTTGATGACTCAAAGTTATATGTTTTACTTGGTACTGTGCATTACAAACTACTCGAGTGGTTATTTTAAAAGGATAAACGGTAATTAGATTTGACAGCCTTGAAATTCATTTTTTGTAAAATTTTATTTCGTTAAATCCTTTTAACTAACTTTAAAAAAGAGCCTCACAGAACAATATTTTGCAAAATGTTAATTTTTGTTAAAATTCCTTATTTCCGTTTCCCTCTTCTTTACTACTTTCGTTGTTGCTTTGATGGTTCAAAATTATACTGCTTTTTTTAATCAGATAACTTACAATTTATAAACGGTCAATGCTAACTTACGAACGGTTACTTCTTTCTTATTTCTGGCGCAATTCGGGTGTTTGGCAAAATTATATTTTATCTGTATATACTTTGCTTTTTAAAAAAGGTTACAAACAAAATAATATTTTGATAAACCCTTCGTTTTGCCCTTTCGCCTCATGCTTACATTATATATATATGACAAACTCGTGCCAGAAAATTTTAAAATTTGTTAAAATTTATATAACTCTCTTATAATCAATCAATTAACCAAACTTAAGTGTGCCAAAAAAATTTCCAGAATATCGAAATTTGTCCGATTTCGTACGTTTTTATTCCATTTTCGTACACCCGTACAAAAAACTTTGGTAGTTTTGGCAAACTACACTATAGTTTAAAAGAGTAAAAAGAACACTTTCGGGTGGCAGATAAATAATTTTTATCAAATTTTTGAAGTAATTTTTTTAAAAAAACTTGTAGCTTGCAGTTTAAATCTATATCAATAGAATAGGTATAGATAGTAACATTCAACCTTATTTACTCAAGATGAAAAAAATACAGATTTTAGCCTCTTCATTTGCCATTGCAGTTTTAATCAGTTGTAACACCAATGCCCAAACCAAATCTACCGTACCGGAAGTTTCACCGGCTCCTATGAAACCTGATATGACAGAAATCTGGAATCCGGAAGTACCTGTGGTAACGCCGGGTAAAAATTTGGGTGATGCTCCTTCTGATGCTATCATACTTTTTGACGGAAAAGATTTATCGCAATGGGTAAGTGCCAAAGATGGCGGACCTGCCAAATGGAATATCGTTAATGGCATAATGGAAGTAGCACCGGGTACAGGCGATATTAAAACCAAAATGAAATTCGGAGACTGCCAGCTACATATTGAATGGAGCGCACCAGATGAAGTAAAAGGCGTAAGCCAGGGCCGTGGCAATAGCGGCGTTTTCTTTCAGGATCGCTACGAACTTCAGGTATTGGATTCATATCAGAACCGTACTTACCGTAACGGACAAGCCGGAAGTATTTATAAAGATGCTGCTCCATTAGTAAACGTAACCCGTGGCCCATTAGAGTGGAATACTTATGATGTTATTTATACCGCTCCTCGTTTCAAACCAGACGGCCGTATAGATTACCCTGCCCGCATTACTGTATTACATAATGGTGTGGTAGTTCAAAATAATACAACTATTCTTGGATTGACACTTTATATAGGGTTACATACCTATCCTGAAGCGCATGGTGATGATGTAATTCACCTCCAAGACCACGGCAACAAAACTCAGTTCAGAAATATCTGGATCAGAAAACTGTAATTTGCCCCAAATAAGCTTAGCTATTTACCAATGCCATTTCTTAACCGGAATGGCATTGGTGTTTGTAGGGTGAATTTCCGGTTTGTCGTAAAGTCCGATTTAGTCTTGCTCTACCTTATTCTATCGCCCAAAGAAGACGATAGAATAAAGTATATGGCTGTTAGTTATATATGCGTGGTGCTCTGACTGGTCTGGGAGCAATTACTGGTGTCGGAGTTCTGACATATCTTGATAGAGGCGTTGGTGCAACCACAGGTGAAGGCGTTCTTAAATAGGCTCTGGGTTCAGCAGGCGGAGTTGGAGCTATTGCAGCAGCATAGGCGGCTCTTTCAGCTGCTCGTGGTGTGGGTGCCACAGCTGGTACTGGTGGCACAGGCGGCACAGCACTACCAAAGCGATGATACATATGCCCATCATTACTGTACGTACTGAAATTAATGTTATCTCCATGTGCCTCTATAGTAAAATCTTTTTCCTTGATACCTCTCATGCGGCTTCCCCATGTTTTGTTAATCCAGTTCCATACTTTTTCATACGTTGCAGGCGATTGAGACTCTAAATCGATTAATAATTTCTCACCTTTAATACGTATCTCAAAATCTTTCTTGTCTTTAATCAAACCCTCTTTGAAAAGCATTTCAGCAAAATCTCTGAACTCCTTTTTAAAACGTGCCTCCTCTTCTTTGGCTAATTTTTCTATTATCTTACCTTTTTCTTCCATCAAACGCCCCAGGCTATCCATTGGTCTCTCATACCTACTCATCAGTCTCTGCAAACTATCCATCGGGTTGTTCAGGCGTTCCATTTTGTGTTGGATAGGCAACATTTCCTCTTCTACTTTACGCATTTCTTCTTCTACCAAGTGCAGTTGGTTTTCGAGGTCTCGTTCTTTTTTCTCAAGTGTCCGTATTTTTTGCTCTGCATCAGCAGGCATTCTCGCATCACGATACTGATTTTCTATTTTTCGCATAGCCAAACTTACTTCCTGCATTTCTAAAGAAATATTCTCCATTTTTCTTTGAGGCACACGCATTTTTAACGAAACCTGCTCCATGTCTTTGCCATGTTTTTCCATCAGTTTCCCGTATTTTTCCTCCATTTGCTTACCATACTTTTCCATTTCCTGGCCGTATTTCTCCATTTCTCTACCCAATCGCTCCATTTCCTTTTCTGCTTCGTTCAGTCTTGAAGTATCAGCACTATAGGCTTCTTCACTAAATTCTGTACTAAAGAATTGCTCATTTACCTCTTCCATTTCATCCTCAACAATACCAGGCACAACTGCAAATTTTGCATCCTTCGCTTTCAGATAGCCAACCGCATAGGCTTTCATGCTATCAAATTCTTTGCCTGCCAGTTCTTTCCCTTCTACAACAATCTTTACAATTTCTCCTTTTTGGTTTTTATATACCCCTACATTTTTTTTGTCTTTTTCAAAAAAGTAGAAATCAAACTGCTCTTCCGGTTTAATACGCTCATTGTTTGTATTTTTTGCTGACGGGTCATTTTTGGCTATTCTGTCTTGCCCGTAAGCAATACCCATAGCGGCAATCAGTACCATACCTACAAAAACCGCCCAGTTGCCATAGCTCATTGGTTTGGCATCATTAATGCCCACAATACGTTTGATTCTGTCCATAAAGGTCTGACGTTTTGCCCCGAAAGCCATAGCCAGACGTGGTTGGTGCTGAAATGTAGCCACCTGTGTCAATGCTTTGGCTAATACCAGTCTGTCGCCACAGATATTTACTGCAAAATCATCACAGCAGTTTTCTCTTTCGTCACGCACCTGTGCCGAGATAAACCACGTAGCCGGATGATAGAAAAACAGAATTTCAATACAACTCTGGAATATATTAACCAGATAATCGTAGCGTTTGATATGTGCCAGTTCATGGGCTAAAACTGCTTCTAACTGAGTGATACTCAACCCTGACATAATACCTGCCGGAAGCAGAATAATTGGTTTTATCCAGCCGATAGTCATAGGTACAACAGCTTTAGCCGACTCAACCAATCTGATAGGTATATTCAACTGAATTTTCTCTTGTAAGTCTTCCATAATACCTAATACTTCGTCTCTTACAGGATTTATTTTCTGTACTTTTAGTTGTTGCACATATACAAAACCTATAATTAAACGTAGCAACAGAAGATTGGCGCCTATAAACCAGAATAGTACGAAAGTATCCAGGTTATTATGCATGAATAGTTCTGCCTGTTGGATAAAAGTTAATTCAGACGGAGCAAACACTGAAATACCTTCTAAGTTGGTAGCGGCATTCTGAATAAAAAATGCTGTAAACTTTGGCTTACCTCCGGCTAAGACTTCGGCTGGCTCATATACCATAAAAAAGGTAGCCACAGCACTGATAAACTGCAAACTTAATGCGCCTATGCCTTGCCAGTAACGGGCATTAGAAGTTTTGAAAATATGGCGTAAAATACTAAAGGCTACTACAATAACAAGCCCTTGCCACAATGAGTGAATGAGTGTCCAGCCTAATGCTGAACTGATGTTTTCGGGAATTCCGGCAGTAAAATCAAAAAGCTTTTTCATAATTAAATTAAGTATAATGTTGTTAGTTTAATAGGTTACTGACCTTTTTCGATAGAATCAATTAATTTCTTAATCTCTTCTAACTCTTCTTTGCTCACTTGCTGATTACCCAGCGCTTGCATCACCATTCTGGTTGCTGAACCCCTGAAGGTAGTGCCAATGAATTTGTCTAAAAGCATGTGTTGGGTGGGTTCTTCACCTACGGCTGCTTCATATACATGATAACGCCCCTCGTCTGTACGACTTACCAGGTGTTTCTCAAACATAATCTGCATGAGTTTAAGTGTAGTAGTGTAACCCACTTCTCTGGTTTTAGAGAGTTCGTCGTTCACCTGTCGAACCGTTGCTTTTCCTAAAGCCCACAAAATCTGTAAGATTTCTAATTCAGACTCGGTGGGCTTGATGTTTATTTGCTTTTCCATAATTTTAAATTTAACTGATAATAATTTTGTCAGTTTTACCTGACAGCAGACATCTACGAATGATTTCGTAGCAAATGTAATAGAAAAGAAATAAGACTTCCAAATTTTATTACGAAAATTTTCGTAGATGAAAAGAAATTAAGTTTTTTTAACAAAAACGACTGTGATGCGAGCTTCCAACTCGCATTTCGAAGAATTATTGGAGATATTAAATGCTACATTAAATCATACTCTAAGAAACAGCGAGCTTCTGGCTCACCCCACAAAATTATGGCATATTAGCCCAATAAAGCCTGTATGCGCCTGTTATATCTACTTGCTTCCATTTAGTAACTTTTAGGGTAGGGCAATCAACTTGCCCATCGGCTACTACCATTTTTCCATTGATGCTCCCCTCGGCTACCAGATTATTTTTACTTAACTTAGAAATTCCTAAGGTAACATTGGTATAAAGAATAGTATTATCACATTCTTTCTGATAAAACTGCTGATAATTTTTGGTTTTGGTACTAAAAGTAACTACCCCGGTTTCGTTAGAAGGGCTAACTGTATAATCGCCTATTGTCTGAATAGCTTTGTTTACCTTAATGGCAAAAGCCGTTCCGTCAGCCATATTGGCAGCAGTAAGCGTAGTGGTATTACCGGAAGAAACCGTTGTGAAAAGTGTAGCAGCATTTTGCTGTCCGGTAGCTTTATAATCAACGGTAAAGTTATAGTTTACGCCGTCAATAGTCAGCGATAATGACCCTGTAGTTGGGTAAGCGGTGGGTTCAACCTCTCTTTTCGGACAAGCAGTCATCGTGAATAGAAGGCACGACAGACACACCAGAGTCAATAAGTTTTTCATAACTGTTTAATAATAATTGATGTCGTGAAATGGTTTAACTATTGTCAACAGCAATATTTCTGATAAAATCAGCGTAAGTAAACCGTGGTGAGGTGATAAAACTTGAAGAGTTTTGAGTGAATAGCCCTGTTATTTATCTAATATACAGTCTATCCGAACAATTACAGCAATATCTTCTTTCTTTTAACTGAAAATTTGGATATTTGTTTGATGATGCCCAAAATAATCTGTATCAACCCTGTATAATATGCGTATATTGATTGCAGACGACCATAAATTTATATTAGATAGCCTTGAATTACTGATTTCTACCATGCCTGAACATGAAGTGATAGGTACTTACAGCAACGGAACAGAAGTATTACATGCGTTAGAAGAGAATAGTAATATTGATGCTATTTTGTCTGATTATAATATGGGTGAGCTCAATGGTATTGACATGACGAGGCAAATCAGGCAGCAGTATCCGCATATAAAAATATTATTGCTTACTGTATCAGAAGACGCTGATACGATTAAAGAGGCATTTGAAGCGGGAGTATCAGGGTATGTGATGAAAAAAGCAGGGAAAGCTGAACTACAGAAAGCATTGAATACTATTGCTTCAGGAGAAAAGTATTATAGCGAATCGGTAGTATTTGAATTAATGAACAGAGACAAAAAGATAGGAGATTTAGTACAGCAAACAAGTACTACGGGCTTATTGACCGAAAGAGAATTGGAAATCATCAGGCTGATTGCAAGGGAGCTATCAACCAATCAGATTGCTGATAAACTCTTTATTAGTCCTGCCACAGTAGAAACTCACCGACACAATATTCTGAAAAAATTAGGTGTTAAAAACTCTATTGGCATCGTCATGTATGCTGTTAATAATAAGATAGTATAGGTTTAGACAACAGGCACTTTTACTACTACTTCTGTCCCTTTTTCAGGCAAGCTCACAAAATCAATTTCGCCATGTAATGAGGCTACACGGGTTCTGACATTGTTGAGACCCATGCCATTTTTAAAGAATTTTTCTGGCATACCTATTCCATTGTCTTTAATAACCAACTGCAACTTGCCATCAATCTGCGTTAAAGCAATAAAAGCTTCTGGTGCTTGTGCGTGGCGGAGAACATTATTAGAGAGTTCGAGTATGACACTGAATAATTCATATTCTATCTTATTGGCAAAACGCTCGTCGTGTGTAGAGATGCTCAAAGAAAAATTGGCCTTACCTAATGAATTTATTTCTTTCACCATATTTTCTAATGCCTTGGCAAGCCCATGTAATTCGAGTTCGGCAGGAAGAAGATTGTGCGAAAGCAAACGTACGTCTGTATAAACCTCTGATAATGCCTCTACTGTTGAATTAAAAATTTTACTCTCTTTCTCAGTCTGGAAACTTGGGTTGATGGCTTCTAATCGCCAGCGTAAACTGGCAATTTTTGCCGATATATTGTCATGTAGTTCGCTGGCCACACGCTTGCGCTCTATGGTTTGCCCCTTCAGTAATGCTCCTTGAATTTCTTCATTTTTCTGAACCAGTTCGGCATTGATTTGTTTCAATTGTTTATTGTTCCAGAATACATAGGCAATCAGAATAATACCTACTAAAAGGCTAAAAATCAAGCCCATCCCTATCAGACTTTTCTTTTCATCAGCTTGTTTGAGTGCTTCATATTCAAGTGTTTTTATGCGGGTCTGCTGTTTTACAAAATTATAATCAGCTTCCAGTTCGGCATATTTCTGATTCACCGATACCCTACCCAAACTATCTTCATGTGTTTTGTAAGCTTTCAGAAATTTCAAGGCATTACCACTATCGCCTGCCATTTCGTAGGTTTGATAAATCTGATTTTCTGCCCTCGAGATAATTTCCATCCACCCCGATTGCCTGGCGTATTCAAGGCTTAACTTCCGGTATTCTATGGCCTTGGCAAATTGCTTTTTGTTTTCATAGATTTCTGCTAAATCAGAGTAAATAGCAAAAATCACTACTCTGTTGTTGGTTTCCTGGGCATATTTCAGTGCCTTATCACGGTAATGTGCTGCCAGATGCTCGTTGCCCAATTGTGTATAGCAATTGGCAATACAATGTGGATTATCGGCTTTCAGATTGGCACTGGTGGCACGGGGCAATAGGCTTTCAACCTGTAGATAATAACTCAGGGCTTTTCTGTAATTTTTTATACCAAAGTTATCGTAATAATTATAGTCGCCGTAGTAATCTAAAATCCAGCATAGATTATTGGTATTATAAGACATTTTTGCCAACGGAAGCGCTTTCTCCATATATTCCAGACACTTGTCTGGTCTGCCATTGTTATTCAGTACAAATCCTGTAAGTATATAAGTATAGCACAAATCAGAAGGATCGCCACCGGCTTTTATTAAAATCTCACTTGCCTTCGAGTAGAGTTTCAAGGCTTCGGTATAATTTCCGTTACGGTCTTGTTTTTTACCTGATGCTCTATAATACAGCCCTTTACCTTTAAGCCAGTCTGTTTTATTCGTAAGGCGTAGTAAAGAATCCAGGAAACCGTCTGCACGTTTGTCAGCCAGATTAATGGTGCGTTCGGTTAATAGATTCAGTTTACTGATAATTACTGTATCACGTTGAAAAGACTGGTTTTGTTTAGCTAAGGAATGAATCTGATTAATTAATGAATCAAGTGAAGGGTTTTGTGCAAAACCTTTCAACGATAAACTAATAAGCAATAGGTAACAAAATAGTTTAATCATTGACAGAAAAGTGTATTGAGGTATTAGTAAAAATAGCAGATAAAAGTAGGGATTTGCAAGAAAATGTCGCAAAATACAGGAAAACCTGTATATAAAATGAAGGATTTTCTGTATTGAAATGCTTGATAAATATGGGGAATTTTGGAGTATCAATTAGTCCAGTTTTTTCTTATACTAATCGCCCACAGTCATGAAAAAAACTTTACTCATTTTGTATATGCTTGCTCAAACGGCCGTTGCGCAGACTCCTACACTTGTAAAAGATATTTATAACGGTACCATGGGTTCTATGGCTTACTATGGAGAATCATCAAGGATGGCCAATCTGAATGGCGTACTCATTTTTGGTGCAAATGATGGCACAGTAGGTGCTGAGTTATGGAAAAGTGATGGTACTCTTGGCGGCACTGTAATGGTAAAAGATATTAAGCCTAACGACAACCCATACTTTAAAGGCTCAGACCCTATCTTATTTACCACCATAGGTAATTATGTTTTTTTTGCTGGTTATAGCGGTTTGGGTGAATTATATAGAACTGATGGTACAACAGCAGGTACTATTCAATTAAGTACGATGTCAGGTTTTGAAATTACTAATATTAGTACAACAGCCTATTATGCAAATAATGGTGAATTATGGAAAAGTAATGGTTCAGTAGCTGGTACTGTCATAGTAAAAGATATTGTTCTTTCAGGAGATGCTTCTCCCCGTAATCTGACTAATGTAAATGGAACACTTTATTTTGTAGCCAATGATGATGCAAACACTCTGAACGAAGAAATCTGGAAAAGTAATGGTACAAGCGTAGGGACTGTAAAAGTAAAGGAGATTAATACGAATGGCAGTTCAAACCCAACCGGATTAATCAATTTCAATAATATGCTTTACTTCTTTGCTTTTGATAACGATAATGGTGGTTGGGGCTTATATAAAAGTAATGGTACTTCAGAAGGAACAGTATTGGTAAAATCGGGTCTTTATAATCCCTCTAACGCCATTGCACCAAGCGACCCGATTGTTTTTAACGGTGCTTTATACTTTACCGCTAATACGGCTACGTATGGCGTAGAAATCTGGAAATCGGATGGTACAAATGCCGGAACGGTTTTATTAAAAGACATCAATCCATCCGGTTTTCAGGGAGGTGCTACTCATTCGGCAGTTGTTTTAGGAAATTACCTTTATTTTTCTGCCAATGATAATATAAATGGTACAGAAATCTGGAGAACGAACGGAACAGCAAACGGAACCGTACTATTTAAAGATATTTATGAAGGAAGTGGAAGTTCTGACCCCGTTCAGCTTAAAACAATAAGTGGAAAAATTTATTTTCAGGCATATACTCCCACCAATGGCAATGAATTGTGGCAGACCGACGGCACGCTTGCCAATACTTTTCAGTTACCTGATATTGCCAGCGGAACACTCTCTTCTATTCCTGGGTATTTTACAGAAGCAAATGGCAAAGTTTTCTTTCGTGCTACCAGCTATGCTTTTGATGTAGAACTATGGAAAATAGATATAATAAATAATTGCCCACCTACCCTTGCCCCTACAGGAAATATTACTACCAATCAGAAAGCTGGTACAAGCGTGAGTACTACCGGAATAAATACCATTCCAGTGGCCGCAAATGTAACCTATCAGGCAGGCAATTATGTACAGCTCAATCCGGGTTTCCGAACACAAGGCAGTACCATTTTTAAGGCACAGATATTGGCTGGCTGTAACTGAGAAGGGTGCCTTCCTGATTTTCAGAAGGCACTTCATATCATTTCTTTTTCAGTTCAATATCCATAGCAGCGGCAGGCATTTCTAAGGATACTCTGTCTATTTCACCTTTAGAATTCATCAGAAACTTAAACTTGATGTTTTCCCAATCGCCTAAGCCCTCAAAAATATCGTAATGGTAATGGCGTAAAGAAATTTTCTCCGTATGAAAATCAGCTTTCAGGGCATCGCTATCTACATTAATCACTAATTTCCCGTAAGCAGGATGCTCGAAAGTACCTGCGTAACTGGCCAAGGCGTGGGTAGGTTTAGTGTCTTTTTGTCGCTGATTTTCGTTATCTGTTTTTGCCTTAGCCGATTTCTCTTTGGCTTCCACAAAATCCTTTCTCAATCGGCTGTTCCAGTCTATCACGTTTTTTTCCAGATAGGTATCTGCAATATAATTAGTAATGGTTGTTACAAAATTATAGCCGACAACCCCCGTATTGGTCGTAATAAATACAGCCAGATTATCATTGGGAAAAACGGTCATCTGTGAGCGATAGCCTTCAATTGACCCCCCATGCTGGCGACGTAAATGCCCACGATAGGTATTGATTGTCCACCCCATCCCATAAGTACCAAACCCTAATTCAGGATACTTGGCTTCGGCAGGTTGTACTACGGCTAAAGGGGTATGATTTTCGTTAAGATTTTTCTCAGAAATAATTACTTTATCTCCTACTTTCCCTTTATTTAACTGCAATAGCAACCAATTCGACATTTCTGTTACATTGGCTTTTACAGCTCCGGCCGGGCCAATACCATCTACATTGCTATCAAAACCTGCTTCTTTCACCAGATTCTTTTCATCATCATATGAAAGCGAATAATCCTTATTTTTCAACATTTCAGGATAAGTCAGCACGGTGGTTTTCATACCTATCGGGTAAAGGATTTTCTCACGCATAAATTCTTCCCAGGTTTTGCCCGACAGGCGTTCAATCAATACCCCTGCGGCCATATACATCAGGTTATTATACTGGTACTGCGCATAGACAGGCTTATTCAATGGCAGGTATTTCAGCCTGTCAAACATTTCCTTTCTGTTCAGAGGTGCTGATACCCATACATAATCATGACGGGGCAGGCCGGAGCGATGAGAAACCAAATCACGGGCAGTAAGGGTACGGGTAGCGTATTCGTCATACAACTGAAAGTCAGGCATATACTCTTTCACAGGTTTATTCCAGTCTAATTTACCCTCATCTGCCAGAATAGACAAACAAGCCGACGTAAATGATTTAGAACAGGAAGCAATGCCAAATAAAGTATTTGCCGTAACAGGAGTTTTGGTTTTAATATCTTTAACCCCATAGCCTTTGGCATATAGCAGTTTGCCATCTTTTACAATACATAGGGCTGTACCCGGCACTGCCCATTCAGCCAGCATACTATTTACAAATACATCCAGTTGTTGAAGTGTATCAACCGGAGCAACTGCTTTTGTTTTTTTCTTTTGTGCAAGTGTCGGAGAGAAGATACACAGGAGAAGAAGCAAATAAATATTTTTCATCAGATTCAGTTTAGGTTATGACCAAAAATAAGAAAAAACGTATGAGAATTTTCTAAATCCTTCGAAATTATATTGAATTTCATGCGTCTGAACACTAAAACTAAAATATCTTCTTAAAGACACGTTCCTATTGATAAATAGCTTCTCAGATAATTTGATATTAGAAAAACTTCAGGTAAATTATGTGAAATTTTCAAGGCTATGATTGAACCTGATATAAAATTGGAATATTGCTCAAAATAGGGATTGTTCCGAAGTTTGTACCTATTATTCATAAAACACTATACACTTACTATGGAAACTCTTACAATCAAAAAAAATGGTGAGACACTTATCATCACCAAGTCTGCAGCAGAGACAAACGGACAAGTAACTGAATTTGAAGGTATTGAAGAGCCGGGCATCGGGCCACCTATGCACGTTCATTTCAAACAAGAGGAGAAAGTAAAAATTACCAAAGGCAAAATGCGTGTCAAAACGCACACAAAAGAGTTTTCACTGACCGAAGGACAGGAATACACATTCGCAGCCGGGGAAGCGCATCAGTTCTGGAATGAGGGTACCGAGCCATTGCATTACTCAGGCTATGTAAAACCCTCAAACAATTATGAATATTTTATCAGACACATCTACCAGTCTTCTAATGAAGCCAATGATGACAAGCCAAATCCGTTTGATGCAGCCTTTCTTCTGACAAAATATAAATCAGAAATGGATATGCTTGTGATTCCTAAACCTGTCAAATTGTTAGTATTTCCTATTCTTCTGGCCATTGGTAAAATCACAGGGAAGTTCAGGAAATTTGCAGATGCCCCACCGGCAGTGCACTAACACTGCCTGTAAAACTGATAGTCAAACAATTACAACCCTCTTAACCATGTAGTTAATAATCGTACACCAAAAGCAGTACCCGACTTCATCGAGCCATATTCAGAATCGCTAAAGGCCGTTCCGGCAATATCCAGATGTGCCCAGTTGCTATGGCCATCAATAAAAATCTCTAAAAACTTAGCGGCTGTGATTGCTCCGGCTAAAGGAAGTGAAGAAAGGTTTTTTACATCAGCAATATCTGATTTCATCATGTCTTTGTAATCATCCCACAAGGGCAAACGCCAAAGTTTTTCACCGCTTAACTGACCAACTTCAAATAATTGGTTGGCTAAATCATCATTATTAGCTAATAAACCTGCCGCATGATAACCCAAAGCTGAAATACAGTTTCCGGTTAGCGTTGCCAAATCAATGATTACGTCCGGCTCATAGTTTTTCTTGATATAAGACAGTCCATCGGCTAAAATAATGCGCCCTTCGGCATCGGTATCTATTACTTCTATGGTTTTGCCTGAATAGGTATTGATTACATCACTTGGTTTCAGGGCATTCCCATCTACACAGTTTTCTGTAACCGGAATTACCCCTATCAGATGTACAGGCAGCTTTAATTTGGCAGCTAATTCTATTGTTCCTAAAACTGCTCCGGCACCTCCCATATCAGATTTCATATAACTCATACTACCAGCACCCTTGATAGAAACGCCACCAGTATCAAATGTTACACCTTTACCTACCAAACCTACTTTCTTTAAGGGTTTATCTGCCAATGCAGATAGGTTATACTCCATTACAATAAATCTGGGAGGGTTCTCTGTACTTCCTTTGCCTACAGCCAATAATGCACCTAAACCCAGACCCTCACATTCTTTTTCATCAAAAACCTTCACATCAAACCCATACATTTCTCCGGTTTTCAGCGCATATTCTGCCATTTTTTCAGGATATTTCTTATTAGCAGGAGCATCAACCAAAGTCATGATTCTGATTTGAGTCTTGGCGGTTTCTTCACCGATTTGTGCCAGCAATTGGGTTTTTTCTATCCCTTTTTCTGCTACATAAATATGAAGAGTCGATTCGGCAGCAAAGAAATCTGTTCCTTCTTTTTTATCAGTCTTGAATATACCTATTTCATATTCTGCCAGACAGGCACCATTTACCACATATTCGATACTGCTTTCTAATTTGCCTGTTTTGAGGTCGATACTGATAGAAAGGGGCAGTTTTTTCCTATTCTGATAAAAAAACGAACGGAATACTTTAATGAAATCCATAGATTTAGGGGCTTTACCTAAACCAATCAAGTAGATTTTTTCAACACCTTTTTTGGCAGGATAAAGCGTGAGCATTTCTTTCAGACCTGCTTTAAAATCCCTCTGTAATATTTCCGGGTTTAAACCTGCCTGACGGGCAATTTTAGCAAGATTTTCCGCTAATTTTTCATCGTCTTTCAAAGGATAAACTATGGCCTGTGGTGAAGTTTGCTGAGAAGATATATTGATTTTCATGAGAGTACTGTTTATAATGGGTATGCTGTTAAAACAAATATACCACGATTGACATCAAACTTTCATCTGATTCAATCGTGGTTATATAACAATTCATTTAAAATCTTAATAAAACAGCCATTCAATAGCTTTAGAAAATTCTTGACCCCATCGCTTTTCTGTATGCGCTCCTTTTGAATCGAGCGAAAGTTTTACCTCTACTTTATCTGTGCTCCAACGCTGATTCTCTATCGTGTCTTTAATTTTTCTCACGCCCGGAATCATCGTTGCGCCCTCTTTACCGCCACCATACAAATAGATTTTACTATTGATAGGACTAAAGAACTCGGCAATATCAAAATATATCTTGGTAGAAATCCATAAAGACGGAGAGAAAACCATCAGACGACCAATGGTTTCAGGGTACATCAAGCCTGTGTACAGACTAATCAGAGCACCCATTGAGCTCCCGCCAATACCTGTATATTGTGCTTCGGGTCTGGTTCTATAATTTTTATCAATATAGGGTTTGAGTGTACGCACAATAAAATTGGCGTATTTCATACCCATACCTTTGCCTTTTTTCTCGACTGTATAAGGGGAATATTCTTTAAAACGGTCTTTGTCGCCGTGGTCAATGGCAACTATAATTACATCGGCTTTATTCTGCTTGGCTAATAAAGACAATCGCTTATCTATTTCCCAGTTACCATAACTTGACCCTTCTCCAAACAAATTCTGGCCATCCTGCATATACAATACCGGATACCGCTTATCGGTATTGGTTTCATAATCATATGGGAGCAGAATATGGACGGCACGGGTCGTGCCTAATTGCGGAATCTGAAAGTTTGCAGATACTACCTGTACCTTGGGCATCAGCTTAGGGATTGAAGCTGTTGAGCTATCTTGTCGCCAGAAAGGCACATAATCCTTTACATTGCCTTGCTTTTTAGTAACAATACGGTTTGCCGGGGCATTTCCATACGAATCTAATTCCACAAAATCCCAGCCTCCGCGTGTGTACTTATATTCTATGGTTTCAGGAAGATTCTTATCTGGCGAAAAACTAAACTTGTACTTACCTTTACCTACCTTTTCCATCTCAAACTCCGTTAAATCTGGGTACCAATCAGAAAAATTTCCGGCTAAGTAAACAGGTCTCTCATCATCTATAGGTGTTGCCAGTTCTAAACTTAATAGTGTACGATTACTCATTTTTTACTCTTTGTATCCTAAATAACCATCAAACTTACATAAGAAAACTTTCTTTTGCATATTTGAGTTCAAAAAAAATATCAATTTTAATCTATCAACAGATTGAAAATCAAATACTTGTGTGGCTATTAAAAACACAATTTCTTCGGATAATTCTATTCCAAAGCAGGTTTTCAAAAAATAATACAATTTTAACACTAACTTAATAGCATAAAATTATACGAGTGCTTCCCATAAAATTTCTACGGGGTGCAGTGCTGTTCTGCCTGTACCATCGTGTATCTGATGGCGGCAACTTGTGCCGGGTGCGGCAATAATTACTTCTTCGGGTTGTTTTCTGACAGTCGGAAAAAGTACCAGTTCGCCTATTTTCATCGAAATATCAAAATGTTCTTTTTCATAACCAAACGAACCTGCCATTCCACAACAACCTGACGGAATCAGATGTACCTCATAGTTAGCCGGAAACGAAAGCATCTTTTTAGTAGGAGTCAAAGAAGCTACTGCTTTTTGCTGGCAATGTCCATGCAGTTTAATTAACCGTTTCTCTTCTGTAAAGCTGCTTTTACTGATATTCCCCCTGTCTATTTCACGGGCTATGAACTCATCAACCATCAGGGCATTTTTTGCCAGGTTTTTGGCATAAGGTATCAGTTCATCTGCCACCAAATCAGGGTATTCGTCTCTGAACGTCAGAATAGCTGACGGTTCCACACCAATCAATGGGGTATTTTCATCAATGATGTCTTTCAACAAGCTCACGTTTTTGTTCGCCAGTTTTTGTGCCTCTTTCAGCATCCCTTTTGACAGATAGGCTCTGCCTGCATCTACATGGTCTGGTATGATAACCTGATAACCTAATTTTTGTAATAGAAATATGGTTTTTTTACCGATTTCTACATCGTTAAAATTAGTAAACTCATCACAAAACAGATATACCTTTTTCTCAGCGTTTTTATTTACTGTTTTTGCTACATGCTTATCATACCATTTTTTCAGGGTATCTTTCTGCAAAAGCGGCATGGTACGTTCGGGGTGGAAACCTACTACCCGATTAGCTATTTTGCGAAGCGGTGCATTATCAAAAATCAGATTATAAGCCCAGGGTACATAAGAAGCAAGGGTACTCATTTTAGAAAAATTACCTACTAGCCATGAGCGAACAGGCACACCATGTTCTTCGTTATAGTGCTGTAAGAACTCCATTTTGAGTTTAGCTACATCTACATTCGACGGGCATTCTGATTTACAACCTTTGCATACCAGACATAAATCCATTACCTCTTTTACCTCTTTACTGTCGAATCGGTTCAGTTTTTCCGATTTTGTCAATACCTCTCTCAGAATATTGGCTCTGGCACGTGTGGTATCTTTTTCATTACGGGTAGCCATGTAACTTGGGCACATAGTACCCCCACTTAATTCTGTTTTACGACAGTCGCCTGAGCCATTGCATTGCTCGGCATGTTGCAGAATATCTTGGTTATGAAATTTGAATATCGTCTTAAACTCCGGTGTTTGTTGCCCCGCCTCATAACGCAAAAACTTATCCATTGGCGGAGTATCCACAATCTTATTCGGGTTGAATATATTGTGTGGGTCCCAGACCTGTTTTAACTCCTTAATTAAATTATAGTTTTTCTCCCCAATCTGCTGGCGGATGAACTCTCCTCTCAAACGGCCATCTCCATGCTCACCTGATAATGAACCTTTATATTTTTTAACCAGGGTTGAAATCTCTTCGGCAATTAGTCTGAATTGCTGATGCCCCTCTTTGGTTTTCAGATTAATAATCGGACGAAGGTGTATCTCTCCCGAGCCTGCGTGTGCATAATGTACTGCCGACATACCATTTTCGGCCAATACCTTATTGAAATCAATGATAAACTCGGGTAAATCATTTACATCAACCGCCGTATCTTCTATAACGGCTACTGCTTTTTCATCACCCGGAAGATTAGACAATAAGCCTAAACCCGCTTTTCTTAGCGTCCAGATTTTCTTGGTATCTTCGCCAAACAAGACCGGAAAATGATAGCCCAAGCCAGCTGCACGCATTTCTGCTTCCATTCCGGCAGCTAATTGCTGAATTTCCTCTACCGAATCACGGGCTAATTCTACTACTAAAATAGCACCCGGGTCTCCTTGTACAAAGAAACGGTTCTGCCGTTGCTCCTTGTTTTCTTTGGTACATTCTAAAATATAATGGTCAATCAATTCAACAGCTGAAGGATTATATTTCAGGGCAATCAGATTGGCTCTTAAAGATTCATTAACCGAATTGAAATGAACACACACCAGTCCGGTGCATCGCGGAGGAAGTGGGTTTACATGTATTTTAATTTCTGTCAGAAAAATCAGCGTACCCTCTGAACCGGCTATCAGTTTACAGAAATTGAACGGTTCTTTACTATTTGCCTCAAATACTTCTGTTTCAAGCAATTCATCAATAGCATAGCCCGTATTCCGGCGCTCGATGGTTCTTTTAGGAAACTCTTTTCTGATTTCGACCTGATTAGCTTTATCATTTAATACCCGACTGATGTGCTGATAAAGCTTTGTCTCGAGGCTATCGTCAGTAGCCATGCTTTTTTCCTGAAATTCAGATATAGTTAAGTCTTTAAACTCCACAAAACTGCCATCACTCAGATAGCCTTTTACTTCCATAAGATGGTTACGGGTCGATCCATAAACTACCGAATTTGAGCCGCAAGAGTTATTTCCTACCATACCTCCTATCATGGCACGGTTGGCTGTCGAGGTTTCCGGCCCAAAAAACAAACCATGTTCTTTCAGAAATAAATTCAGTTCGTCACGCACCACTCCGGGTTGTACTCTCACCCAGCTTTCTTCCTTATTCAGTTCTAAAATCTTTGTAAAAGTTCTTGACACATCTACCACAATACCACTCCCAACTACCTGCCCTGCCAGTGAAGTTCCGGCGGTACGGGGGATTAAGGAAGTATTGTTTTCTTTAGCAAAAGATATGAGTTTTTTTAAGTCAGATTCGTTTTTAGGAATAGCTACTGCCAAAGGCATTTCACGATATGCCGAAGCATCAGTAGCATAAAGGGTTCGCATCACTTTGTCGTAATGAAGTTCACCTTCGAGGTTTGCGGCAAGCTGTTTCAGTTGGTCGTCAAGCATTCTCTGTCGATTCTAATGGGTATGTCCTGTACTCGTTTTTATCAGACTTCAAAATTAGTCAATATGCTGCTAACTTATTTAAAAAGTACAAAAGAATTATTTTCAAATGTCCATTAAAATTTACTTTCGTATATTGAAAGAAGTTCAAAACATTATCCTAAAATTTATTTTTCAAGTACTTAAATATCAGTTTTTTACCAAAGTATTCTTTGCATTTTAAACCTGTTCAGAATTTGTTTTTTACAAAAACAGAGAGGGTTATCCAATAAAACATTTTAGCATTTTTCTAATATTTCTCTTGAACACCTATTACCTAATGGAAACGATTGCAAAGCGGTTAAAACACAGAAAAAAGACGTATATAACGGCATATCAATTAGTATTTTTTTAATTTAAAGTGATTCACTAAAAATTATACCTGAAGCAGTAATTTCTGGCCATTGACAAATTGAATGATAGCTGCAAAATATAATTTCTCATCTTTCTCAAACAATCTTCTTCGGTTGTAGCGGATAAAATCACGAGAATTATGCCCAGAAAACAACTAAATATGTGTTTTGTGCAAGTTTTTTTCTAAAATTCTTTAATTTTTAATTCATTTTTTTGGACTTTAAATATTTCTTTTTGTAGTTTTGAAAGTTGATTAGCAGTAATGTTCTATCTTGTCTCGCCATATTCCAATTTTATTGGGATAAACTAAACGGAACACTGATAAGGCAAAACTCTGATAGACAAGTTTTTACGAAAATTTATTAACTCACTTTAATTACAACCTATGATGAATTCCTACCAAGTAGGTCGCTTCACAGAGCGGCTATTGGCTTGTGTGAAAAATTCTGTTTTCACTCTCGCTGTATTGTTACTCACATCATTTACATTTGCGGTAATGGCACAGGATGTCACGGTTACGGGTACTGTAAAAGGTACTGATGGTACTGGTTTACCAGGTGTAACTGTGCAGGAAAAAGGTACTTCGAAAGGTACTCAAACAAACGTTGATGGTACGTACAGACTATCAGGCATTTCTAAAAATGCAACTTTAGTATTTAGTTTCGTGGGAATGGAAACTAAAGAAGTTGCTGTTGGCAACCAGACTGTTGTTGATGTAACGCTATTAGACGATACCAAAGCGCTTGAAGAAGTAGTGGTAGTAGGCTACGGTACGCAGAAAAGAAAAGAAATTTCAGGTACTGTAACCAGTCTTGGAAGCCGTGATTTTAACCCTGGGGTTGTTACTAACCCATTGGCGGCTGCACAAGGTAAAGTGGCAGGTCTGGTAATTACACAAAGTAGTGGTGACCCTAACGCTCGTCCTACTGTACGTCTGCGTGGTACAGGTTCGTTGAGTGCTGGTAGTGAGCCTTTATATGTAATTGACGGTGTGATTGGTGCACCTATCGAAAACGTTGCTCCGGAAGATATTTTAACAATGGATGTATTGAGAGATGCTTCTTCTGCTGCTATTTACGGTTCAAGAGGCTCAAACGGTGTAATTTTGATTAACACTAAAAGAGGTAAAGCAGGTGCTACTACGGTTGATTACAACGGATATGTTGGTCAGGAAAAAATCTCACAAAGACCTGACTTATTGAATGCTGCACAGTTTAGAGAAGCTGCTCAGAAATACAACCAGACTTTTGATGATGGCGGTGCTGACACCGATTGGTTGAAAGTAATTACCCGTACTGCCATGTCTCAAAACCATAACGTGGGTGTTTCAGGTGGTTCTGAAAACTTTTCATACAGAGCTTCTTTAGGGTTTCTGGACCAGATTGGTACTTTGATTGGTTCAAGCAAAGCCCGTCTAAATGGTCGTTTGAATCTGGATGCCAAAGGAATGAATGGAAAACTTTTGATGAAATTCAACATGTCAGCTTCGCAGGCAGATGCCAGTTTTGCTCAGGAAAGAGCCATTGGTTTTGCTATGAATATGCGTCCTACCGACCCTGTTTATTCTCCTAATGGTAACTACTTCCAGCTTCCTGGTACTTTCGGTAACTTTAACCCATTAGCGGTACTTGAAAGTGTTTCTCAGAAAGAAAGACTGCAAGACCTTCTATTCAATGCACAGGCAGGTTATACAATTATTGATGGTTTATTCTTCAACGTAAGTGGTACATTACGTACCCAAAACAAAAATTCAAGTTTCTACGCAAAATCTACCACTGATAACTTACTTCGTATAGTAGGTGGAAATGCGGCTTCAAGAGGTTTGGATGCTGTAGTTGATAGACAATTAGAAACTACTTTAAACTATACAAAAGCCATTACTTCTAACAGTAATTTAAGTGTATTGGCAGGTTATACTTATCAGGATGTTGTTTCTGATGGTTTTGGTGCTTCAAACAATAACTTCTTAACAGATGTTTTTGGTCCTAACAACCTGGGTGCAGGTCTTGGTATCAGAAGCAATCCAAACCTTTTGGGTTCATATAAAAACGAATACAAATTGATTTCGTTCTTAGGTCGTGTGCAATACAGCTTAATGAACAAATATTTTGCAACGGTTAATATGCGTCGTGATGGTTCAACTAAATTCGGAGATAACAACAAATGGGGTTTCTTTCCATCTGTGTCAGTTGGTTGGACTTTAAGCGAAGAGCCATTCTTAAAAGGAAACCCTACTATCGACAACTTGAAACTTCGTGTAAGCTGGGGTAGAACCGGTAACTCTGAAGGTATCGCACCTTTGCGTTCAAGAGGTTTCTACGGTACAAGTGGTACTTACTACGATGCAACACTTAACGACTTCTTACCATCATACGCTATCCAAGGTAACCCGAACCCGAACCTGAAATGGGAGGTTAACGAAAACTACGGTGCCGGTATCGACTTTGCTTTGTTGAAATCAAGATTGACAGGTTCGATTGACTGGTACACTCGTCAGACCAAAGACTTGTTATATGTAGTAAATGCGCCGCAAGAAAAAGGGTATGTGTTCCCAACTATCCTTGCTAACGTAGGTAGTATGCAAAACAGAGGGGTTGAAATTATGCTAACTTACCAATGGGTTGATACAAAAGATTTCACCTTTAGCTCTACTTTCGCAGGTTCATTCAACAAAAACAAAGTACTTAGCTTGTCGAATGATTTGTTCCAGGCTCAGAACCAGATATTCTTAACTACTAACTTAGGTAGTGCACTAAGAGGTACATCGGCTGTAAACTTCTCAGTTCTACAAGCCGGACAACCAGTTGGTGTATTCTACGGAGCAGTAGTTGACAGAATTGAAAATGGTAAATATGTATTCAAAGATTTGAATGGTGATGGCAAAATAGAGCAAAGTGCTGGTGACAGAACTTACCTTGGAGACCCGAATCCATTCTTTGTAGGTGGTTTAACAAACAGCTTTACTTACAAAAAATTCGATTTCCAATTCCAGTTGACAAGCAACCTGGGTGCAAAAATCATGAATACCAACCAGTTGTTGCTTGGAAGACAAGATGGTCGTCTTGCTGAATCTAATGCGCTTGTATCGGCTTTAACTTCACCTATCAACGATAACCAGACAATTCCGATGAGTTATTACGTTGAATCTGGAAATTACGTTCGTGTCAACAATGCTTCATTAGGTTATACTTTACCTGCTAACTTAGGCGTTCTGAAAAGAGCACGTATCTATATTGCTGGTAACAACTTACTATTATTTACTAAATACTCAGGTGTAGATCCTGAAATTAGTCAGGCATTAAAAGTAGATGGAGATAACCAGAGAGCTCCGGGTATCGACGTACGTGAAACCTACTATAAAACACGTGGTTTAACAGCAGGTATTAACCTTACTTTCTAATAGCATATTTTTAAAAAAGACTGATTAAAACTATCAATAAAATGAAAAGAAAAAATATCATAAAAGTACTTTCTGTATCTGCACTTAGCCTGGGTCTAATCAGCTTACAGTCATGTACTGACCTGACAGAGCCTGTGTATAGCTCTATCATTGACGACGGTAATTTTCCTAAAACTGACGACCAGATTGCGGCTGTATTAGGACCTGCCTATGGTGGTTTAAGAGGTATGACTGATAACTGGTTTAACCCAAGTGAAGCAACATCTGATGAGTTGATTGTGCCTACACGTGGTGGTGACTGGTTTGATAACGGAGACTGGTTAGCTTATTCTCGCCATACCTGGACCTCTCAACATGGCCCTATCAATGGTGTATGGGGCTTTATCTTCGGTAATATCTCACAGGTAAATCAGTTAATGGTAGTAGTAAAAAGTAACCAGAAAGCGGTTGATGAGCTTCGTGCCATTCGTGCTTTCTATTACTTCATGGCTATTGACTTGTTCGGTAATGTACCTATTGTAACTGATGCCGCTTCAAATGCAGGTACAAAAACCCGTGCAGAAGTATATGCTTTTATCGAGTCTGAATTGAACGCTGTTATTCCGAACCTGAATACAGGTAAAGTATATAGCCGTATGAATCAGGACGTAGCGAATATGCTTTTAGCTAAATTATACCTGAATGCAGGTGTATATAAAGGCACGCCTGAATGGCAGAAGGCTTACGATACTGTTAATAAAGTTATCACTTCACCCAATGGCTATACTTTATCAGCTAATACGCTTGATAACTTCGTGGTTCAGAACCAGGGTTCAACTGAAAATATCTGGGCTGTACCTTACGATAACTTCAAAGCAGGGGGTATGAACTTCCAGATGCGAACCCTACACTATGCTAATCAACGCACCTATAACTTAGGTAATGCTCCATGGAATGGTTTCTGTACTTTAGCTGAGTTCTATAACTCTTTTGATTCTAAAGATGCTCGTATCAAAATGTGGTTGACAGGTCAGCAATATGCTGCTGATGGTACGCCACTATTAGATGCTAAAAACCAACCTCTGGCGTTTGTTACTGATTTTAACAAAGACCAGATGACTGATGCTGACCCTGAGTTTCAGGTAGCAGGTGCTCGTTCTCAAAAATATGAGATTCAGAGAAATAACCCTAATGGCGACCAAAGCAATGACCTGGTAGTATTCCGTTTAGCAGATGCTATCCTGGTAAGAGCAGAAGCAGCTTTCAGATTAGGTAAAACTGCAGAGGCCTTAACAGGTGTAAACATGATCAGAACAAGATCAGGCATTGCACCATTAACTACTTTGACTGCTGCTGACATCTTAGCAGAAAGAGGTCGCGAATTTGCATGGGAAGGCTGGAGACGTAATGATATGATACGTTTCGGTACTTTCTCGAACGAAAGAAAATTTATGAAGAATACGGATAAAACAAGAGAATTGTTCCCGATTCCTCAACCACGTATTGATGCCAACCCATTATTGAAACAAAATCCTGGGTATTAATACTTTATAAGCTTAAAAAAGGCAGATCAGGTGTGGTCTGCCTTTTTATTTTACAGACGGTAGACCAAGCTGCCGGCATTTAACCTATACCAATGAAACAATTACTTTCAATTATTTTTTGCTCTTTCTTGCTTTTATCCTGCAGCAAAAAAGAAGATACCCTGTTTGAGTCTCTTCCGGCTACTGAAACAGGTATCGACTTTGTGAACAGAAGTTTAGAGAAAAAAGAGTTTAATATTTTTAATTACCGTAACTTCTATAACGGCGGCGGAGTGGCGATTGGTGACGTGAATAACGATGGTTTCTCTGATATTTTTGTTACTTCTAATTTTGAAGACAATAAACTTTATCTCAATAAAGGAGTAAAAGACGGTAAATCTTTTCAGTTTGACGATATATCTATCAAGGCAGGTATTGTAGGTAAAAAATTCTGGTCAACAGGTGTAACATTTGCCGATGTAAACGGTGATGGCCTCTTAGATATATATGTATGTAATTCGGGTAGCCAGGACCAACGCGGTAATCAGTTATACATGAATCAGGGCGTTGGACGGAATGGCATTCCGTCGTTTAAGGAGATGGCTAAGGAAGTGGGCTTAGAAGATGGAGGATTCTCTACGCATGCTGCTTTTTTTGATTTCGACCGTGATGGCGATTTAGATATGTATCTTCTTAATAATAGCTTCACCCCTATCGACCGCTTAGGATTTATGAATCTTCGCAACGAACGTGATAGATTAGGCGGGCATAAATTATTCAGAAACGATAGCGAAAAAGGCAGTTTAAAGTTTACAGATATAAGCGAGCAGGCAGGCATTTATGGCAGTCTGATTGGTTTCGGATTAGGTATCACCATTGGAGATGTAAATAATGATAATTGGTTGGATATTTACATTTCTAATGATTTCTATGAACGTGATTACCTGTATATCAATCAGAAAGATGGTACATTCAAAGAAGAGTTAGAAAAGCAGATGGCGCATATCAGCCTGAGTTCTATGGGGGCAGATATTGCAGATATTAATAACGATGGCAATCTGGATATTTTTGTAACAGATATGTTACCTGCCGACGATAGACGCTTAAAAACTACCAGTACATTTGAAAGCTACAATCTGTCGGAAATGAAGCTGAAACGTGGATTCTGGCATCAGTATATGCGCAATATGTTACATCTGAATAATGGTGATGGAACATTCAGCGAAATTGGGGAGTTTTCAGGGGTACATGCTACCGACTGGAGTTGGGGAGCCTTGATTTTTGACATGGACAATGACGGACTGAAAGATATTTTTGTAGCCAATGGCATTGCCAAAGACCTGACCGACCAGGATTTTGTAGAGTTTTTGGGTGACCGTAACACGATGCAACAGATGCTGGAAGGCAAAAAATTTGATTATAAAGAATTTACCGACAAAATCTCTTCTGTTCCTATCCCGAATTATGCCTATAAAAACAACGGAAATCTGCAATTCACCAATACGGTTAAATCATGGGGGTTAGAAGGCCCGGGTTTTTCAAATGGGGCAGCTTATGGAGACCTGGACAATGATGGCGATTTAGATTTAGTAGTAAATAATGTGAATGCGCCACTTTCGGTCTATAAAAACAAAACCAACGAAGTAAACAAAAATCACTTTTTGCGCATAAACCTGAAAGGCACAGCTAAAAATCTGAATGGAATCGGGGCTACTCTTACAGTCTATCAGCAAGGTGAGAAAAAAGTATTGCAACAAATGCCTAACAGAGGCTTCCAGTCATCAAGCGACCACCAGATTGTATTTGGTTTAGGCCAGAACGCCAATATCGACTCTCTGAAAATTGTATGGCCTGATGACAAAATGGAGGTACTTAAAAATCCTAAAGCCGATGCCAATCTTACTTTAGACTATAAAAATGCCACTCAGCTATTTATAGCCACTCAACCGGTAAAGCAACTATTATTCACAGATATTACCAACAGCACACTCGACTATACGCATCAGGAAAGCAGTTTTGTAGATTATGACCGTGATGTATTATTAAAGCAGAAATATTCTACACAAGGTCCTGCTTTAGCCGTAGGTGATGTAAATGGTGACGGCTTGGACGACATCTATTTTGGCGGTGCGGCAGGGCAAGCCAAGAAACTATATATTCAACAAAAAAATGGCAGGTTTGTAGAGTCTAATCAGCCTGATTTTGCTTTTGATGGCACTACCGAGAATACGGATGCTTTGTTTTTTGATGCCAATAAAGATGGTGCGCTTGATTTATTTGTAGTAACAGGCAGCAATGAGTTTGAAGTAAATGCCCCTGAGCTTCATGATGTATTATACTTGAACGATGGCAAAGGAAACTTTAAGAGAGACTTGCGCTTTCCGCCTATCAACGAAAACGGCTCTTGTGTAGCCGCAGCCGATTTTGATAAAGATGGAGACCTTGATTTGTTTGTAGGTTCTCGTATGATTCCCGGCAAATATGGCATGAATCCGCCAAGTAACCTGTATATCAATGATGGCACAGGCGAATTTAAGAATTTATCAAAACGCTATATGCCTCAAATTAACGATTTAGGCATGGTAACCGATGCCGAATGGGTAGATATTGATAAAAATGGTTTTTTAGACTTAGTAGTTACTCAGGACTGGGGGGGTATTGTAGTCTTTAAAAACGAAGGAGGTCGTACACTCACGCTGAAAGAAACCATCAAAGATTCAGAAGGCATGTGGAATTGTCTGAAATCTGCCGATATTGATGGCGATGGAGACATGGATTTTATTGTAGGTAATTTAGGTAAAAATACCAAACTAAAAGCCTCTGTTGAGTATCCGGCCTATTTAGATGTAAATGACTTTGATAAAAATGGTACTACCGAGCAGATAATTTCGTGCGTAACAGAAGACGGCAACACTTACCCGATGGTTTTGAAAGGTGAGCTGCAAAGGGCCTTGCCTATTATTAAAAAGAAATTTATTAAATATACCGACTATGCCAATAAATCTATCACCGATATTTTTACGGCTGAACAGATGAAAGATGGCATACGTAAAAAAATTACTACTACCCGTACCCAGTTTTTAATCAATGATGGCAAAGGTAATTTTTCTCTCAAAGACCTGCCTATACAAGCACAGTTATCACCTGTTTATGCCATAGAAACGGGAGATTTTAATAATGATGGCATATTGGATATTGCCTTAGCCGGAAATTTCTTTGATGTATTGCCGGAATGGGGTCGTTTTGATGCTAACTATGGGCTACTCTTACAAGGAAAAGGCAAAGGAGAATTTGAAGCTGTTGCCCCTGATAAGTCAGGTTTCAGAACACTGGGACAGGTTCGCAAAATGTATAAAGTAAAAACCCACAACCCTGATACAACTGAAGAAATGCTTGTGCTGGCAAAGAACAACGATAAGGCGCAGGTATTTAGTTTTAAAAAACAGAAAAAATGAAGTCAATAGTAAAATTTATAAGTATAATCAGTTTATCGGTTGCCGTTTTTAGTGCCTGTAAAAAAGCTGAGGAGAAAGCAGAGGTAAAACTTTTCAACAAGTTATCATCTACCCAAAGTAAAGTCGATTTTGCCAACAACATTATCGAAACCAAAGATTTCAATATTTTAGATTATCTGTATTTCTACAATGGTGGAGGCGTAGCCGCAGGAGATATTAATAATGATGGTTTGACCGACCTGTTTTTTGTATCGAATCAGGGCAAAAGCAAACTTTACCTAAACAAAGGCAAAACCCAGAATAGCCCTGTTGAATTTGAAGATATTTCAGAAAAAGCCGGAATTGGTGGTTTCTCTGACTGGAAAACAGGGGTAACAATGGTTGACATTAATGGCGATGGTCTATTGGATATTTATGTGTGTGCTGTCTCTAACTACAAAGGTTTAGAAGGCTCAAATGAATTATATATTAATAATGGCGACCTGACCTTTACCGAAAAAGCCAACGAATATGGTTTAGATTTCACAGGTTTTTCTACCCAGGCTGCCTTCTTTGATTACGACAAAGATGGTGATTTAGATTGCTACCTGCTCAATCATGCCGTGCATAATACCCGTTCTTATGACCGTGTAAATACCCGCATGCTGAAAGACAACGAGGCCGGAGATTACCTCTACCGCAACGACAATGGCAAATTTACCGATGTGAGCAAAGAAGCCGGAATCTACCAGGCAGCTATGGGTTATGGATTAGGGATTTCGGTAGCCGATATTGATAATGATGGTTGGCTGGATATTTATGTAAGTAACGATTTCCATGAAGATGATTACTACTATATCAATCAGAAAAACGGCACTTTTAAAGAAGCTGTTAAAGAACATTTTACTCACTTGAGCCGTTTTTCGATGGGCTCTGATATAGCCGATATTAACAATGATGGTTTTCAGGATATTATGACGCTGGACATGTATCCTGAAGACGAAAAAGTAGAAAAATCATCGGTTGGTGAAGACCCTCTTGATATTTATCTTTATAAACTGCAATTCGGCTATTTTAATCAGTATAGCCGCAACTGTCTGCAACTAAGCATGAAAGGCAAACGCTTCAGTGACATTGCACCTATGGCAGGCGTTGCCGCTACTGACTGGAGCTGGAGCCCCCTGATGGCTGATTATGATGGCGATGGTATCAAAGACATTTTTATTACCAATGGTATTCTGAGAAGACCCAACGACTTAGACTATCTGAAATTCATTGCCAGCGACTCGCTTCATTACAACCTCCCCACCTCTCACGAACTCGACCAACAGGCTATTGACAAAATGCCAAGTGGCAAGTGGCATAATTACCTCTACAAGGGCACAAAAGAATTACAGTTTCAGGATAAGTCTATTGCCTGGGGCTTTGAAGAAGCAAACGTTTCTAATGGCAGTGCCTATGCCGACTTAGACAATGACGGAGACCTGGATTTAATTACCAATAATCTGAACGAAGCCGCCGGAATCTACCTGAACCAAAGCAGAGAAACCTTAGGCAACAATTACATAAAGCTAAAACTGAAAGGCAACGATAAAAATACTTTTGGTATAGGTACTAAGATAATCCTGAAAACAAGCGAAGGAGAGCAATTACAGCAACTTATGCCCACCCGTGGCTTTATGAGTTCGGTTGAGCCGTCTCTGATTTTCGGAATCGGTAAAGCGCCTAAAATAGACTCGCTGATAGTGATATGGGAGAATCAGAAGATGGAGGTAATCACTAATCCTGCTATTAATAAAACCCTCATTGTAGACCAGAACAATGCGAAAGCAGATGGCAGTACTTATTTATTTGAAATACCACAAAAGCCATTATTTGAGAATATTACTGCTACTGCAAACATTCCTTTTGTGCATAAAGAAAATGTGTATTTCGATTTCACCCGTGAATTACTTATCCCGTTTAAAGTATCTACCGAAGGACCAAAAATGGCAGTAGGTGATGTAAACGGCGATGGTCTGGAAGATTTTTATGTAGGTGGAGCCAAATATCAGGCAGGAGAATTATATCTGCAAAAAGGCAATGGTTTTGTTAAAAGTAAACAGGCAACTTTTGAAGCCGATTCTTTACTGGAAGATGTAGATGCTTTATTGTTTGATGCTGATGGTGATAAAGATTTAGACCTGTATGTAGTAACAGGTGGTAATGAGTTTTATGGACAAATGATTGAGCAACTCGACCGACTCTATTTGAATGATGGGAAAGGAAACTTTATAAAAGCTACTGATGCTTTGCCACCTATGTTCGATAACAAGTCGTGTGTACGTGCCTGCGATTTTGATAAAGATGGAGACCTTGATTTGTTTGTTGGCGGGCGGGTTGTTGCCTATCAATATGGACAATTGCCTAATTCTTATTTATTGGTAAACAATGGCAAAGGCAAATTCAGTGATGTAACCACAAATATTGCTCCCGAACTTCGGCAAACAGGTATGGTTACAGATGCCATCTGGGCTGACATAGACAAAGATGGCGACCTTGATCTGACTGTTGTAGGCGACTGGATGCCTATTAAAACTTTTGAAAACAATCAGGGAAAATTTAAGCTGATAGACAATCAATTAGGCAAATTCTCAGGTTTCTGGAGTAGTATTACCGCAGGAGATTTTGATAAAGACGGAGACATTGATTTTGTAGTAGGTAATTTAGGTACTAATACCAAATTCAGAAAGCATGAAGGCGGTCAGTTGAAAATGTTTACCAAAGATTTTGATAAGAACGATGCCTTAGACCACATTTTAGCTTATAGTAGAGGCGACGAATGGTATCCGGTAAATGGCAAAGATGAAATGGGCAAGCAGATTCCGGGTATTATCAATAAGAAATATAACGACTATAAAGATTTTTCAGGTAAAACCATTGAACAGGTATTCAGTTCGAAGGAATTAGATGGTGCTGACGAAAAATTAATCAATACTTTTGAGTCGGTCTATGTTGAAAACCTGGGTAATAAAACTTTTAAACTAAACCATTTACCAAGTCTGGCACAAGTGTCAAAAATTATGACCCTACGCACAGAAGACGTAGATAAAGATGGTAATTTAGATATACTGATAGGTGGCAATTTTTATGGTGCCAATATGTATCAGGCACGCTACGATGCGTCTTATGGCTTGATTCTCAAAGGCAATGGTAAAGGAGATTTCAAGGCAGCAGTACCAACTGATACAGGCTTTTTACAAGAGGGTGATGTACGAGACATGAAAGTAATTAATACGCCTAAAGGACAGCTCTATTTTATATTAAGAAACAACGACAAAATGCAGGTATTCAGGAAATTGAAATAAGTTATCTATTAAACCTAATGGGGATGATATAACAACCCTATTAGGTTTTGGCTATCTGAGATAATATATTATTTCGTCTATATTGATAGCCTTTACAGTCCAACTAAAAGACTTTAAAATTCGTCATATCATAAAATAAACTCCCTATTATTTATTCAGCTAAGATAGTCAGTTCACTCTGGCTTGTTATACGATATACTTAACCTTAACTGATGAATGTCTAAACAATTATTTTCTTTTTACCTGATGCTTTACTTACTGTGTATGCACGCAGTGTCTTTTGCACAGAAGAAAACCTTTCTCTTTTCAGGAATAGTGAAAGAAGCAGGCACTAATCTGCCACTTGGAAATGCCAGTATCCTTTTTTCGGGTATGACAATTGGCGTCCAGACCGATTCATCGGGTTATTTTGGCTTGTATCTTCCGCCCAAAACGTATCAGATAACCATCAGAATGTTGGGGTATAAAATAAAAACCGATAGAATAGTTTTAGACCAGAACACTACTATTGAAGTAAGTCTGGAAAAAACTGAACGCCTGTTAGATGAAGTAGTGATTACAGCCGAAAAAGCAGATGCGAATGTGAATCGCACAATTATGGGGGTAGAGAAACTATCGGGTAAAACTTTAAAAAAGTTGCCTAATCTGATGGGTGAGGCCGATGTAATCAGAAGTATCATGCTTTTGCCGGGTGTTTCAACTGTTGGCGAAGGAGCTTCAGGTTTTAATGTGAGAGGGGGCAATGTTGACCAAAACCTTGTTCTGCTTGATGGTGTACCACTTTTTAATACTTCTCACCTGTTTGGTTTTTTTACAGCCTTTAATGCAGATATGGTTCAGGATATAAGTCTGTTTAAAGGCGGTATTCCATCAATGTATGGCGGTCGGGCTTCCTCGGTTTTAGATGTACGTTTACGAGAAGGGAATTTCGACAAATGGAGTTTACAGGGAGGCGTCGGCCCTATTTCAAGTCGGCTCCTAATAGAAGGCCCTTTGTGGAAAGGCAAAACCTCTGTTATTGCTGCCGCAAGAGGTTCATTATCTGATTTTTATCTGCGTTATTTTCCTAACGAAGCACTTAAACAAAGCAAGGCCAATTTTTACGATTTCAATATAAAAGTTACCCATAAATTCGGCCAGAACCAACGCATTTCTTTATCCGCTTATGCCAGCAACGATGCCTTTAAATTTGGTCAGGATACAATGTATTTCTGGAATACAAGTAATGTCAGCTTAAAACACAATGCTTTAATCAATGGTAGGCTTGCACACAATTTCACAGCCTTTCTGAGTAAGTATAAATATGGTATTGAGGGACTAAGCGCACCCTATCAATACCAATGGCAACCCTCTATTGTACAGAAATCTATCAGAGAAGATTTAAGTTATGAGCTATCTAACAAAAGCAGATTAGACTTTGGTCTGGAGTTCAGCCAATATACAAACGATGCCGGAAGTCTTTCGCCTTCTACTGCAGAGTCAATCGTTAATAACTTCGCCATGCCTGTTGAGCAATCAAGAGAAATGGCTGTTTATGTGGGGCATAGCATTGGCTTGGGAAAGGCTATTAGTTTAGATTATGGTCTTCGGTACGCCTATTATCAATTACTCGGTCCGGGCAAATTTTATGATTATCAGTCAGGCATACCACGTGAGGTGGGGACTATTACAGATACTTTAAACTATAGAAAAGGCGCAATTATCCAATCGTATGGAGGTTTGGAACCGCGTGTCTCTTTAGCTTTTAAATTAGACACTAATTTCTCTATCAAACTGGGGTACAACCGTATGCAGCAATTCATGCACCTGATTTCCAATACAATGGCTATTTCGCCCGCAGACCTCTGGAAAAACAGTAATCCACAAATACCCCAACAAATAGCCGACCAGTATTCGATAGGCTTTTTCAAGAATTTTGTAGGCCGTGAAAGCAATGTCTATGAAACCTCTCTGGAGGTTTACTACAAAGACCTCAAAAACGTAGTAGATTATATTGATGGTGCCTCACTTTACCTGAATCCAACCATAGAAACCCAGCTATTAGTAGGCAAAGGTTATGCCTACGGGGCAGAGTTTTTTCTGAAAAAAGCCCGGGGTAAAAAACTGACTGGTTGGTTTTCTTATACCTACTCCCGAACATTCCGCCAGATTCCTGCTACCGAAAACCAGATATCAGCCAATTTCGGTTTAAGATTCCCTGCTAACTTCGACTCTCCTCATAATTTTAAACTGGTATTGAATAACCGATGGACAAAACGCATGACATTCAATGCCAATTTTACTTATAATACAGGTCGTCCTATTACCTATCCCAATGGCCGGTATAAAATTATCGCATTCAGTGAGGTATATGACTACATGGTAAAAGTTGGACTAAACCCCAGAGCAGGGTTTGATAAAGGTACTTATGTATATAATGGTGCAGTTTATGAGTTTTTACAACCCACTACTATTTATCAGTTATTAGATGGGTATTCTACACCAAGTTTCACGCTCAGAAATGCTGAACGGATTCCTGACTATATGCGCCTCGACTTAGGGATTACCATTGATGCCAAAGAGCAGAAAAAATGGCAGGGTAGCTGGAATTTTTCTATCTATAATATTCTCGCTCGTCAGAATGCCTATTCTATCTATTTTAAATCGGCCACAGGTTTGCGTACACAGGCTAAAACCTACAAACTTTCGGTTTTAGGGGCTGCTATTCCATCACTTACTTACAATTTCAAATTCTGATGAAAAAGATATTTCTGTTTTTATTCCTGATAGGCTGGCTGACTTCATGCGAAACTGAATTAACTGACTTTGAAGCAAGCAACCAGACTAATGCGATTGTGGTATACGGAGAGGTGAATAATCTTTCAGGGCCTTATCATGTACGATTGAATACAACTACTGCTTACGACCCATATGATGTTTCAGAGTATCTGGGTAAACCCATAACCAATGCGCAGGTAAAAATTGTAGATGGCTCGGGTAATATCTACGACATGGCAGAAGTACAAGCAGGTTATTACGAAGCATCACCCATGTTTAAAGGATTAGTAGGGCAAAAATACCAACTAAAAATAACAACAAGCGATGGCAAAGCCATTGAGTCTGATTTGGTTGAACTAAAAGCCCCCGCTGTGTTCAACAAGTTTGATTATACCTTTGTAAATGCTGAAAAAGCGCTTGATATGAAGTTTAATGTAACGGCAGAGATACAAGACCCGGCAGCAACAGAAGATTATTATTTCATCAAACGTCAGGATTTTATCCAGTTTCTTACTACCTGCCCTGAACCGCCGCCGCCACCTGCTCCCGTACCTATTTGTTACTCCAAATGTTGGCGGGCACCTTTCAATAGCCAACCTGTATTGCTCAAAGATTTTCTGGTAAATGGCAGAAATATTCCGATACCGATAGGTAGTGTCGATTATAAAGATTATACAGATTGGATTATCCAGTTAGATATTTATTCGGTCTCTAAAACCATTTATAATTACTGGCAAAGACTTGAAGACCAAAGAAATGTTGGGGGTGGAATCTTTGATAAAATACCTGCACAAATTGTAGGAAATCTGACATGTACATCAGACCCTCGTCAGGAAGTTTTAGGAGCATTTGTAGTGGGAGGAGTAAACAAGCAACGTCTATCTATTGACCGTTTTACTAATATTCCGACTGATGCGTATCAGAAAATGGTGGCAGATATTGGTATTTTCGATTATCGTTATTCAAAACTGAAACTCTGGGATTGCCAGTCTGCCGGATGGATTGAATACAATATTGGGCATAACCTGCCTCCTTTGTTGCAATGATAAAAGCCCCCAGCCCCTGAAGGGGTGTTTTTATCATTGCAATTCAGGTAGACATTATTTTTTCTCTATGATGCTGCCCCCATTTTTCCATCGCATTTAATACCTCGTCGAGCGTTTCGCTATAGGGTGTTAGTGCATATTCAACCGTAATAGGTTTGGTATCAAGAACCGTACGGCTCACCAGGCCATTCATTTCCATTTCCTGCAATTCTTTCGACAATATTCTGGGTGAAATATCTGCTTCTCTTGATAATTCACGAAATCTCCGCTTCCCACGTCTTAATATCGTAAGTAATACCAGTTTCCATTTGCCACCTACTACATCTAATGTATCTCTTACGGCCAGTCTTGCTTTTCTGCAAGATTCGTCTGTATGTACCATAGTATCCTTTTTGTAATCGCTATCCTTTTTGTAACAGATAACAAATGTATAGCATATATTTCAGAAATTTGCATTGTGAACATGTTTAAATTTTAAACCAATGCCAAAGAAAATAAACAAAATTGAGGGTTAGGGCTTATCTATAACCTGCAACATCAGCAACCCATTCTAATAGCTGTTGTTGTACAGGTCTTAGTCTGTATAGCTTTTATGTTACATTATCCGACTGTTCTGCAGCAATTATTTCCGGCTGCACAAATTATAGTTAAACAATAATAAATGTTAAAACAATGAAACAGAGAACCATAGAACAAATAATCATACCTGAAGCCCATCAGGGCTTTTTAGGTGAGGGTCATACAGCAAAAGCATTAATTGACGGGAAGAATTTTGTAAATACTGACCCCTTTATTCTCCTGATGGACGACGCCCTGAATCTTCCGGGTGGTAAACCTGTGGGCGGGCCTCACCCACATGCAGGCTTTGAAACTGTAACACTTGTATTGAAAGGCGATGAAAAAGACTGGCACACCGGTAGCCTTGAATTAATGACTGCCGGCAAAGGCATTATTCATACAGAAGAAATCTCTGGTAAGGTTAATATGCACATTCTACAATTATGGCTGGCTTTACCCCCCGAAAAAAGATGGATAGAGCCTTTGTGGCAACAGATTTTGTTAGAAGATGTGCCTACACTAAAAACCGACCAGACCGAAATCAGGGTTTACAGTGGTAGTAGCCAGGCATTACAATTACCTCTGCAAAACCATACGCCTTTTACACTGATAGACTTTAAGTTAGGGAAAAGTATAGTAACAGAACAGGAAATCCCTGCTGAATACAATGGCTTTATCTATGTATTAGCGGGTGATATAATCGTTGGGAAAAACAAAATTACTCAGGGTCAGGTTGAGTGGTTAGATAAAAGCCATGAATCGGGCGAAAGTAACCTAACATTCACATCAGGCGAACAGGGCGCAAGGTTTGTATTGTATGCAGGAAAGCCGCACAAAACCCCTATCGTGAGTTATGGTCCTTTTATTGGAGATATGAATAAAGACATTATACGCTTGTATAATGAATATCATGCCGGACAGATGCCTCATCTGAACAGCCTGCCCGAAAGCCGCAAAATGTGGCACCGTAAAGCAGAAGCACTTATTTAAGCAAGTATTATAATCAGAGTGTCAGCAATGGCACTCTGACTTTTTTAAAACCTATCTTCAAATTATCTCCTTTCTTCTCCGCTCTTTATCAGCTCATCTACTGTCAGGCTAAACCACACAAAGTATATACAATAGAAATCGATTTCTATTGTTATTTTTACAGGCTTATATTTATCTGATGACAAAATCGCTGTTTTATTGCTTGTTTCTGACCGTGCTGCTTTCATGCAAAGAGCGTTCGCAGGATTACTTATTTGAGTCTCTTGAGGCTTCTCAAACGGGTATCGACTTCATGAATAAAATTGAAGATACTCCCGAAATGAATATCATCAATTACCGCAATTTCTACAATGGCGCAGGCGTAGCCATAGGCGATGTGAATAACGATGGGTTTGCAGATGTCTATCTGACGGCCAATCAGGGAGAGAATAAATTGTATCTGAATAAAGGCAAAAAAGACGGCAGTTCTTTTCAGTTTGAAGATATTACCAAACAAGCCGGTGTAAGTGGTACCAAAGCCTGGAGCACGGGCGTAACCTTTGCCGACGTGAATGGTGATGGTCTATTAGATATTTATGTATGTAATTCAGGTGAATTACGGAATGATACCCGAGGCAATGAGTTGTTCATCAATCAGGGCGTAGGACAGAATGGTATTCCGTCGTTTAAGGAAATGGCAGTAGAATACGGGCTATTTGATGGAGGCTACTCTACACATGCCGCTTTTTTTGACTATGACCGTGATGGAGATTTAGACATGTATCTGCTCAACAATAGTTTTATACAGGTCAATAAACTGCAATACCAGAACCTACGTACCCAGCGAGACCCCTTAGGCGGACATAAATTATTCAGAAACGATAATAATAAATTTACCGATGTAAGTGAGCAGGCAGGTATTTACGGTAGCCTGATTGGGTTTGGTCTGGGTATAACCGTAGGAGATGTAAATAATGACAACTGGTTAGATATTTATATCTCTAACGATTTTTATGAGCGTGATTATCTCTACATCAATCAGAAAAACGGCACTTTTAAAGAAGTAGTAAAAGAATCAATGGGGCATATAAGCCTTAATTCTATGGGTGCTGATATTGGAGATATTAATAACGACGGACAACCGGATATTTTTGTAACCGATATGTTGCCCAATGACGACTATCGCCTGAAAACTACGTCAAGTTTCGAAACCTATGAATTAGAACAAATAAAAGTACAAAGAGATTTCTACCATCAATACACCCGCAATACCCTACAACTCAATAATGGCGACAACCGTAATGGGGTACCAACTTTCAGTGAAATAGCTGCACTTTCGGGCATTTATTCTACTGATTGGAGCTGGGGAGCTTTAATTTTCGACATGGATAACGATGGCATGAAAGACATTTTTGTAGCCAATGGAATTATCCATGACCTTACTGACCAGGATTTTATCAGTTTTCTGGCAGATAAGAACACTGTACCTCAGATGCTCGACCAGAATGGCAAACTCAATATCAATAAAATGGTTGAGAAAATGCCCTCTCAACCCATTGCCAATTATGCTTTTCAGAATAAGGGGAATCTGAAATTTGAAAATAAAGCACCAGACTGGGGTTTAGGTGAGCCCGGTTTTTCGAATGGTGCTGCCTACGGGGATTTAGACAATGACGGCGACCTTGATTTGATAGTGAATAATAACAATATGCCACTATCGATTTACAGAAACAACGCTGTTGAAAAACTGAAAAAGCATTTCTTAAGGGTTAATTTAAAGGGCATCGACAAAAATACTTTGGGCATCGGGGCAAAAGTATATCTGTATCAGCAAGGCAAAATGCAGTTTTTACAATCTATGCCCAATCACGGCTTCCAGTCTTCGAGCGACCATATCTTGGTTTTTGGTTTAGGCAATAACCCGACCATTGACTCGCTGACAGTTATATGGCAGAATGATAAAAAACAAACCATCAAAAGCCCAAAAGCTGATACTGATTTGGTATTGGAGCAAAAAAATGCCAATGAAACTTATATAGTTAAACCACCTGTTGCTACGAGGTATTTTGCTGATATAAGTGAGCAATCAGGTTTAAATTTTACGCATGCAGAAAATGGGTTTGTTGACTATAACAGAGACGCCACGCTTAAACAAATGTACTCCAGAGAAGGACCTGCTTTAGCCGTAGGTGATGTCAATGGCGATGGACTGGAAGACGTTTATTTAGGGGCTGCACTTAATTCTACCGGACAATTATTCTTACAGAACCGTACAGGAAACTTCCAGTTATCTAAACAAAGCATTTTCAGTGCCAATCCGCATGCTGACGAAGTTGCAGCTATTTTCTTTGATGCTGATGGAGACAAAGACCTTGATTTGTATATCGCCACCGGAGGTAATGAGTTTCCGAAAGATAACCTTTCCCTTGCTGATTATATATATATCAACGACGGCAAAGGCAATTTCTCTTCGGGCACTTTACCTGCACTCTACGAAAACAATTCATGTGTTGTAGCGGCAGATTTCGACAAAGATGGTGATGAAGACCTGTTTGTAGGCTCTCGTATGATAAGCGCCCAATACGGTAAAAGCCCCGATAGCTATCTATTAAAAAACGATGGAAAAGGCAAATTTACCCCCGAAAATTTAGGGGAGATAGGCATGATAACTGACGCTTCGTGGGTTGATATTGATAAGGATGGTTGGCCTGATTTGGTATTGGCAGGCGACTGGATGCCTATAAGTATTCTCAAAAATCAGAAAGGAAAAATTTCTCCTACACCTCTACCTATAACCGACTCAGCAGGATGGTGGAATACGATTAAAGTGGCCGACATAGATAATGATGGTGACCCCGATTTAATTGTAGGTAATCTGGGGCTTAACTCCAAATTAACTGCCTCTAAAGACCAACCTGCCATGCTTTGTGTCAATGATTTTGATAAAAACGGGCTGGTAGAGCAATTGATTTGTGTGTATAACAATGGCAAATTAGTACCACTCATGCAAAAGCCTGATTTGCAAAGGGTTATCCCGTCCATCAAAGAGCGATTTGTGTATCATAAAGACTATGCCAATAAGTCGGTTGATGAAATATTTACCAGTGCACAAAAAGAAGGCATGATTGAAAAAACTGTGGTTAATCCGCAAACTTCTTTCTTTATCAACGATGGTAAAGGCAATTTCAGCATCGTTCCTTTACCCATAGAAGTACAGTTTTCTCCGGTATATGGCATTGAAACCTGTGATTACGACCATGATAATAAATTAGATATTATCCTGACCGGAAACTTCTTTGATGTACTACCCGAAATTGGCCGTTATGATAGTAATCATGGGCTGGTTTTACATGGCAAAGGGCAAGGAAAATTTGAAGTACTGAAATCAAAAGATACAGGTTTTTTCAGTACCGGACAGGTACGCCGAATGAAAATAGTAAAGGGAGCTAAGAAAAATATGTTAATTTTGGCGAAAAATAACGATAAGGTTCAAGTAATCGGTTTTTGAGAATCCTCTCACTCCCCTGAAATTAACACATGAGCGTAATAAAAAAATTAGCGAGCGATACAGCCCTTTATGGTATCAGTAGCATTGTTGGCAGATTTCTGAATTGGCTTTTAGTAGCAGTACATACCCGTGTTTTCGTAGAACAAAGCCAGCTCGCAGATAATAATCAGTTGTATATTTGGGTCGTTCTGCTTAATATCATCTACACTTATGGCATGGAAACAGCTTTCTTCCGATATGCCAGTAAAAAAGAAAACCAACAGGAGTACTATAATCTTATTCTCTCTTACATTATTCTTACAAGTGTCATTTTTTCAGGCCTTATCTATTTTGCTGCTACGCCTATCATTAATGCGATGGGCTTTCCGGGTAAAGAAAGACTTATCGTTTGGTTTTCTATCATTATAGCAACAGATGCTGTGGCAGCCATTGCCTTTGCTAAACTAAGGGCTGAAAACCGTGCTAAAAAGTTTGTAGCCATCCGACTTATTAACATCTTTATCAATATTGGTCTGAATGTTTTTTATCTGATGTTCTGTAAATATATCCATGAAGGTGTCATGCTCTCCAACTGGAAACCTTTTGCAGACTTCTTTTATAATCCGAGAATCGGGCCCGATTACATTGTATGGGCAAACTTCATTGCCAGTCTGGTTACGCTTTTATTACTGTGGAAAGAATTTGTCGGGTTCCGTTTCGCTTTTGATTTCAAGAAATTCAAGCCTGTTTTTACCTACGCTTATCCGCTTTTAATTATGGGATTAGCGGGTGCTGTTAATCAGGTGGCCGACCGTATTATGTTCCGTGAAATTTTACCGGAGGGTTTCTATAAGGGCTTAACTACTGATGATGCTTTTAGTATTTATGCCAATGTCTATAAGTTATCTATTTTTATGCTTTTAGTTGTGCAAGCCTACCGCTATGCTGCCGACCCGTTTTTCTTTTCGAAAGCCGAAGACAAAAACTCTCCCTCTATGATAGCCCTGGCTACCAAATGGTTCACTATTGCCTGTGTGATAATATGGGTAGGCGTAAGTCTGAATATAGATTTAATTAGCCTGATATTAGGCAAAAGTTATCGCTTTGGTCTTGAAGTAGTCCCTATTCTGTTATTAGCCAATCTGTTTATCGGAGTCTATCAGAATATGTCTATCTGGTTTAAGTTAAGTGACAGAACACATTTTGGCACTATTCTTACCTTTGTTGGTATGTTTATCTCGGTCGTCTTAAACCTCATTCTGATTCCTCTGATGGGATATGTAGGCTGTGCCTTAGCTTTTGCTATCTCTTCTTTTGTCATGATGGTCCTATGCTATTGGTTTGGGCAAAAATATTATCCTATCCCTTATCAGCTAAGCAATATTGTTATTTATCTGGTGGGCGCAGGTATCCTGATATATACCTCATGGCAAATCAAAATAGAGAATCCTTATTACTCTATTCCTTTCCACTTATTATTAACTCTCTTGTTTCTAATTGTGATTGTTGTGATAGAGCGCAAGAGCCTGGGAATTAGTAAATATTTTCGTTTTTAACCACGGTTGTACGCTTATACCTGTCTCCTAATGAGCACATGCTGCGGTTAAACTTTTGTCTTTTTCTTCTGAAAATAAACCCTTAAATTCGTTTATAATTTCTGAAATTGATGAGTATCACAGATTTATTACAGGCACCCAATTTAAGAGAAGTGCTTGACGAATTAGAGCAGGTATGGGCAGATGAACAAAAACGTCGGCATGAGTTCTGGGCAACTGTGGACGAAAACATAAAAGCTGAATTTATTTTAGGGGAAATCATTTACCATTCTCCGGTATATGGTCGCCATTGGAAAGCTTCTACAAGAATCACCCGACATCTGATTCCTTTTGTATATGACAATGACCTTGGGGAAGTTGCCTACGAAAAGGTAATGGTAAGGCTTACCCGAAATGATTATGAACCCGATATTTGCTTCTGGAATAAAGAAAAAGCCCGAGACTTCGAAAAAAAGCAATCGGCATTACCACCGCCTGATTTTGTAGTGGAGATTTTATCTGACTCTACTAAAGAGCGTGATTACGGGATAAAAATGGAGGACTACGCCCTACATGAGGTAAAGGAGTATTGGATAGTTGATACTGATAGCCAGACTATTGAACAGTATTTATCAACAAATAAGAAATTTGAATTATCGCAAAAGTTAAAAGATGGGCTATTAGCATCTGAGGTAATTACAGGCTTCAAAATTAACGTTAAAGAGATTTTTGAATAGATAGCTCCTTTACTAAATGAGGCAAGGGATTATAGACGTGCTACGGTAACGCAGAAACACATGAAAACAATAAGCATTATAGGTTGTGGGTGGTTAGGTTTACCATTAGGTAAATATCTTTCTGAAAAAGATTACCTCGTAAAAGGTAGTACTACACACCCTGAAAAATTAGCTATTCTACAAGAAAATGGGGTTGAGCCTTATTTACTCAAACTTAATCCACAATTAGAATGTGAATATGTGGATAACTTTCTCGACAGTGAGGTACTAATCATCAATATTCCACCTAAAATCAGCTTACAAAAGACCGATGCCCACGTAGAACAGATAGCGAATCTGCTAAAAGTTGTGGAAAACTCTTCTATCAAAAAGATTATCTATATAAGCTCTACTTCGGTTTATCCTGAGCTTAATCGTGAAGTAGTAGAAGAAGATGTGTTGACACCTGAAACATCAGCCAGCCCTACGATGGTAAAAGCTGAAAATCTGCTCAGAGATTTTACGGCAGATGTAACCATTTTAAGAGCAGCAGGACTCATGGGCTATGACCGGATTCCGGCTAAATATTTTGCAGGTTGGAAAGGACTTACCACCGGAGATATTCCGGTAAATTATATTCACCGGGACGACGTAATCAGAATCATAGAAACCGTTATTGAGAAAAATATCTGGGGCGATACCTTTAATATTGTTTCGCCAATACACCCGATAAGAAAAGAAATTTATATCCGGAACTGCGAGGAATTAGGTTTTGAAATGCCAGAATTTGTGGCATCACCTACGCCACAACCCTATAAGATTATCAGTCCTGATAAATGGTTAGAGAAATCCGGCTATCATTTCATATTCAAAAATCCATTAGATTATTTCTATCAGCTTCCTGAGTAGTTACTAATAACCCGGAACGCCATTATTTTTTAAAATGTTTTTAGCATTGAGGTTGCCTTCGCTGGCTGATTTAATATACCATTGTTTGGCTGTTTCAATGTCTCCCCTATTTACATAATTAATACCAATATTGTATTCAAAATCTCCTGTTGAATCTCTCACAGCTGCTCTTGACCAATACTCTACGGCTTTATCGTCCAATTTTAAATCGACATACGTTACCCCAAGATTCTTGTAAGCTGGCAAATAGGTTGGTGCTTTCACAATCAGTTCATCTAATTCTTTTATTTCCTGATTAAAATTCCCTTCCTGTCTGTAAGAAAAAGCATGATTCAGATAAGCGTCCCAATAATCCGGTTTAATAGACATAGATTTTTTAAATGCTTTTCTTGCCTCCTCAAACTTTTTGCTTGCCATTAACGATAAACCGTAGGAAGTCCAGTACTCGGCATTAGCAAGTTCATTGTCAAGTGTTATTTTATAATAATAATTAGCATTCTTATAGTCTCCCATCCGATAATAAACCGTCGCTAAAAGCCAGTTAGTACGATTAGATTTGGGTAAATACTGTGTAGCTTTTTGAAAATACTTTAAAGCCGTCGCATTATCTCCCTCATCTAAAAACATAGACCCGATGGTGCGGCATACATCAGCGTTTTTAAAACCTCCATCATCTGCCCGCATCAGGTACTGCTTGGCTGTCTGAAAATCTTTATGATCTAAATAATACCAACCTAAATTACTCAGAATCATGGCATCATTCGGAAATGCCTTATCAGCATCAGTAAAAAGTAGTAGTTCGTTTTTCCATTTGCCTGTCTGTACAAAAGTCATCCCACATAATAGCAAAGTTACTATGATAAACCCGACCAGAACACCCTTGGCACTTGCGTAGAATTTATTGACTAATAGCCCAATCAGAAACAACGGGCCAATAGAAGACAGATAATAGTAGCGGTCGGCAACTAAGGCACTACCTACTGGCAGTATCTGCAAAACTGTAGAAATAGCAATCAGGAAAAAGGCACCTGCCCACCAGATTCTTTTATCTTTTCTTCCAAACCATATAATCCCACCAATTAATATCAGAGTCCCTAAAAGGGCTAATGAATAAATAGCAGGAATACTACCTGTGGCTTTATTAGGGTAAGGATAGAACGGGTAAAGATTATAAGGCAACAAAGTTTTTACCCAATAAAAACAGAAAGCATAGGCAGTTAATAAAATCCGCTCGCCTGTGGTATAAGCACTTCCGATTACGCTCGAAGCATCAGCCCCTGCATCTTTCTGTGCATGCGTAGCCAAATAAGCAAATATAAATGTGATGATAAAATAAGGAATTTTATTAACAAGCATCTTAACGCCTATAGGTTTCTTTAAGAAGCAATAATCTGTAATAATCAGGATAGCAGGTAGTACCACCGCCATACCTTTCGACATACACGATGCAATAAATAACAGCACTGAAACTCCATAATGTACTTTGTTACCGGTTTCATCAAACTGAATATAGTACCACAGCGAAAGCAACAAAAACAAGGTATAAAGCACATCTTTCCGTTCTGCAGCCCATGCAACCGACTCTACGTGCAATGGATGAATGGCAAATAAAACTGCTGTAACCAATGAAACTAAAAAACTACTATTGAGTTTCTGAATAAGTCTAAAAACCAGCCAGCTATTCAGGATATGAAGAATCAGATTATCTAAATGATACAGCCATGTCTGCTCCTTTACCAAAGCATATTCAATAGCTAAGCTCAGTACCGTAAGCGGGTGGTAGTTTCCAACCACATATTCAGAAAAAATACCTTTAATATCAAAGTTTTTGACTATGTCGTTGATAGGAATATAGGGTTTATCATCCCATACGAAACTATTCTGCCAGACAGGAATATAACTAACAAATACTAAAACACTGAGAATGGCAGGAATCCATTTTTCGTCAATCGAAAAATTGCTGCTTGATGCAGGAGTTTCTATTGTTTTTGAGGATGCAGGGTTTTGAACCACCTCTCTTCTGATACCTTGTTTAGGTTGAGACTTATGTTTTGCCATTTAATGGATTGATCGGGTTTACAAAAATATTTCAATTATCCTGCCAAAGCAATATTTCGTAATTTTATGTACCTTATTTTCCATTCATACGCTTCTTCTTGTTAATTTCATATAAAATATATAGCTTGCCTGATAACCTCAAACATATTACCACATAAAAAGTTCTTATTTTGTTATATGCAATAATTTAAAGAACTTTGATAAGTCTTTGGCAGGAATGTTGCCAAACAATAGGCAATATTCAGGCAATTCAGGCGTTAAAATACCTACAATAAGTTAATGAATGAAAGTATATAGAATCATAGTATGGGCATTTCTGTGGCTTCCTGTTGTGGGTATGGCCCAGAAAAACAAAAAAGCCGGTGATGGCGCTATCTCGGAAAAAGACCTCCAAGCCGAAGCAGTTTTTACTGACGGCATGAAGTATTTTATTGCCGAAACCTACGATAAAGCCATTACGCATTTCAAGAAAGCTGCCGAGATGAACCCGGCAAGTTCGGGTGCCAATTTTATGATTGCAAAATCGTTTTTAGCTACCAACGATATTGCCAATGCTACACTTTATACTGAAAAAGCTGCAAAACTGGACGAGAATAATAAATTCTACAAGAAATTTTTAGGGGATATTTATGTTAAGCAAAAACGCTACAAAGAAGCGGCTCAGATTTATGAGAAATTAGCAGATAAATATCCGACTGACGTTGATAACTATCTTGATTTATCGAATGCCTATATTATGCAGGAGAAATATTCTGATGCTGTAGACGTATACAACAAAATAGAGAAAACAATTGGGATGAGCGAAGAAATCACGCATCAGAAACAATTGATTTATCTGAAACAAAACAAACTTGAAAAAGCCATTGAAGAGGGCGACAAGCTGATTGCATCAGAACCGACAGAACCAGAATATGTAGTACAACAAGCCCAGATTCTGATTTCAAACGAACGCTATGACCAGGCTTTAAAAATGCTGGAAAGTTCGTTGAAACGCAATCCTGACTTTGCAGAAGCGCACGTGCTTTTAGCTGAAATTTATCGCAAAAAAGGAGACTTAGACAAATGCAGTCAGGAGCTACAAGTGGCTTTTAAGAATAAGAATCTTTCATCAGATGTTAAATTCAAGATTTTATCAAGCTATATGCTGATGATGAAAGATGATAAAGGTGGTAAAACTTTAGATAATCTGATAAGCCTTACTAATGAATTAATCAAACAGGCACCATCAGAAGCAAAAGCATACGTGGTAATGGGCGATTTGTTGATGAAAAAAGGTGATATGGTTGGTGCCCGTGACAACTATGTCAAGTCAACCCAATTTGACAAATCAGTATTTGAAGTATGGTTAGCCATTGTTGAAATAGATTCAAAATTGAATAATACCGACAGTCTGGCCAAACATTCGGAAGAAGCCATTGAGTACTTTCCCAATCAGGCTTTTTTCTGGTATCATAACGGAGTAGCCAATTTCACTAAAAAAGATTTTGAGAAAGCTATTTCGTCGTTAGAAGAAGCAAGAAATCTGGCTTTAGATAATAAGGAATTAACAAAATTTGTAAACGGCTTATTGGGCGATGCCTACAATGAGGCTAAACAATACAGTAAATCTGACGATGCGTATGAAGCTGTACTGAAAGTTGACCCTAACGATGAGCACGTACTGAATAACTATGCCTATTATCTTTCGTTGAGAAAAGATAAACTGAGTCGTGCAGTAGAATTATCAGGCAAATTAGCAGAAAAATTTGCTAATAATGCTACGTATTTAGATACGCATGCCTGGGTACTTTATACCATGAAAGATTATCAGAAATCACGTGAGTTTCTGGAGCGTGCCATTAAACAAAGCAGTGGCGTAAGTGGTACTATTGTAGAACACTATGGCGATGTTCTTTATCAGTTAGGCGAAAAGGACAAAGCTATTGAACAATGGAAAAAAGCCCGACAGATGGGTGAAAACAGTATCAATATAGATAAGAAAATACAGTCCGGCCAGTTAATCGAATAAACCTCACCTTATTAAACCTGCTGATACATTTGCCCGATAAAGACTTTATTCCGATAATTGCACCGGAACAAAGGATGCTAAGCAAATCTTTAAAACTCACACAAATATGTCAAGCCGTTATATCATTCTGACTTTTTCTTGTCTGATAGTTTTATTTACTACCTCTTGCAAACGTCAGAAAATTCATAAAACCGAAACCAAAGACTCTACCAATGTAGTGGTAACGCCAACTGATATACCTGCCAATACAGATACAGCTAACAGCCCGACACCTATAGCCAAAGTAGATGTAGCTCCTGCCGAAATAGATTTTAAGTTTTTGAAAATACGTTCCAAAATAGATTATTCATCAGGTAGTGAAAGTCAATCTTTTCCGGTTACAGTTCATATCGAAAAAGACAATAAAATATGGTTATCAATTGCAGTAGGTTTAGAAGCTGCCAGAGGGCTTATCACCAAAGATTCTATCATTTTCTTAGACAGACTGCATCGTACTTATTATAAATACGATTTTGCTACACTGAGCCGACAATTTAATTTCAATCTCAGCTATGACCTCGTACAATCTATTCTGATTGGGAATATGCCTATCAAAAAACGTGAGGGCGATGAGGTTATGAAACAGGAAGATAATTTTATAATCAGACAACAAGAGAATACCGTACAGATTGAAAACTTTATTGCCGCACCTAATCTAAAGCTACAAAAACTGATAGCTGCAGATGCAACAGGCAGCAGTAAAATGCAGATTGATTACAGTAATTTTCTGGCTATCAATAATTTTTTGTTCCCGCAAGCTATTCTTGCCAAGATTGATGCCCCAAAAGATGATAAAACTAACCAGACTTTAATAAATTTGCAGCATAATAGAATCGAGTTTTTAGACGAAAGTCCTGGATTCTCGTTCAGTATTCCTAAAGGGTATTCGCCTAAATAGCAGGGCTAAACCTCAACCAAACCTGATGTCTTTGAAAAGTCTTACATATTTTTTTCTTACCTGCTTTTGTTTCTGCTTACTGGTCAATCAACAAGCGTTTGCCCAACGCACCCGAAAAAGCCGTGCGCAGTTAGAAAATGAAAAGAAAAGAAATCTGGAAAAAATTGCTGAAACTAAAAAGGCTTTAGAAAGCGCAAGAGCAAAAAAAGAGATTACAGTTGGTAATATAAAGGCTATTAAAGAGCAGATTTCTTCGCAAGAAGAACAGATTGGATTGATGGAGCAGGATATGGAACTGATTGATGTAGAAATGCAGGATATTATCGGTGCCAAAGAAAACCTTGAAAATAAACTGCTTCAACTGCAACAGGAATATGCCGCCATGCTTTATTCTGCTTCAAAATATAGCGGCAAACTAAACAAGCTCAGTTTTCTGTTTTCTTCTTCTTCCTTTAACGAATTGCTGATGCGATATAAGTACCTGCAGCAATATACCGAAAACCGTAAAGCACAAGTAGTGCAAATGAACAAGGTAGCGGCTTTGCTACGTGAAAGACAAACCAATTTAGAAGGCAAACGTACGGCTAAAAACCGATTAATTTCGGCGAAAGTAGTAGAAACGAAGAATCTTGAACAACTCAAAACCAAACAAACTGAAATGGTGGGTGAGTTATCAAAAAAAGAGACTGATTTAAGAAAAGAAATTGAGGCAACTAAACGCTCTGTTACGAAATTAGATAACCTCATAGCCAATGTAGTAGCCAGAGAAATTGCGAAAAAGAATAAGGAACGAGAAAGAAAACAAGATACAGATGCCAAATTAGCCAAAACAAACCCTACCAGAAAAAAGAATAAACCTATTCTGGATTTAGACGCAGAAGAAACAACTTTAGGGCGTTCGTTTGGAGCATCTCGTGCACGTTTACCCTGGCCTGTGCAAAGAGGATTTATCTCCGACCGTTTTGGGGTAAAAGAACACCCGGTTCTGCATGGCGTTTTAATTAACAACAATGGTATTGATATTCAGACACCCTCTAATGCCACCGTCAGGTCGGTATATGATGGGGTTGTAAAAGACATAACAGAAATTCCGGGTTTAGGCAAAGTAGTGGCCGTGCAACATGGCGATTATTTCACAGTCTATGCAAATCTCAATCAGGTGTTTGCATCGGTAGGACAAAAAATAAGTGCTAAAGAAACCATTGGCACAGCCGGAATATCAGGTGGCGCAACCGAAATCAATTTTCAGATATGGCACAATACAGAAAGGCTAAACCCTGAAAAATGGCTGGTACCGAGGTAATTGAGTAATTATTCAATAAGGTACATTAAGAAGCTGATTTAAGAACTAATCCAAAGCATATATGTTATAGTAAAGTGAATAAGTTCTAATCGCTAATTCACTCAATCACTAATTCACTAATTCTTCTATGTCTACTCATTCTGAAATCAAACGCATTACTACCCATACCCTACAGGAACTGAAACGTAAAGGTGAAAAAATAGCCTGTCTTACTTCTTATGATTACTCAATGGCTAAAATAGTTGATGGCGCAGGTGTAGAGGTAATTCTTGTAGGTGATTCGGCATCAAACGTAATGGCAGGTCATGAAACCACTTTACCTATTACGGTCGATAACATGATTTATCATGCACAGGCCGTAGTAAAAGCAGTAAGCAGAGCATTAGTAGTAGTAGATTTACCTTTTGGTTCGTATCAGGGCAATTCAGAGGAAGCACTTCGCTCGGCCATCAGAATCATGAAAGAATCCGGGGGACACGCTGTGAAATTAGAAGGCGGTATAGAAGTAAAAGAATCAATTGTACGTATCCTGAGTGCAGGTATTCCGGTCATGGGTCATCTAGGTCTTACGCCACAATCTATTTATAAGTTTGGCACTTATGCTGTTAGAGCTAAAGAAGAAGAAGAAGCTGCGCAATTAATAGAAAATGCCAAAATGCTCGACGAAGTGGGTTGTTTTGGAGTAGTATTAGAAAAAATTCCTGCAGATTTAGCCAAAAGAGTTACCGAAAGTGTTAGCATTCCTACCATAGGTATCGGAGCAGGGCCACATTGTGACGGACAGATTTTAGTAGTACATGATATGTTAGGCATTAACAAAGAGTTTTCACCTCGCTTCTTACGCCGATATGCCGATTTACATTCGATTATGACAGATGCTGTCAGGAATTATACCAAAGACGTAAAATCATCAGATTTCCCTAACGAGAAAGAGTCTTATTAATATTTGTGGCGCGAACATCCTGTTCGCTTTTGCGACGAACAGGATGTTCGCGCCACAATTGTTATTTTAGCGCTTCAAATAAAATCTCTGCCGGATGCTTGGCAATTCTGCCCGTTCCATCTTTTATCTGGTGGCGGCAACTGGTTCCCGGGGCGGCAATTATCACTTCTTCCGGTTGTTTTCTCACCGTTGGGAATAGTACTAATTCCCCTATTTTCATCGAAACTTCGTAGTGTTCAGCTTCATACCCGAATGAACCCGCCATGCCACAACAACCTGATGGAATGAGATGCACCTCATAATTAGCAGGTAATGATAAACTTTTCTTACTTGGTGTAAGTGATGCTAAGGCTTTCTGGTGGCAGTGTCCATGCAGTTTTATCAGTCGTTTTTCAGTAGAGAATCGTTCTTTTTTAATGTTACCTCTATCTATTTCACGGGCAAACCATTCTTCAAAAATAAAGGTATGCTGTGCAATTTGTTGAGCTGATTCTCTGAGGTTTTCCGGTACTAATTCCAGGTATTCATCTTTCAATGTCAGAATAGCCGATGGTTCTATGCCAATAATAGGTATATCTTCTTTTACTAAATCTTTCAGTGCATTTATATTCTGTACAGCAATTTTCTGTGCTTCCCGAATCATACCTTTCGACAGATACGTTCTTCCACTCTCTACATGATTCGGAATCAATACCTGATAGCCTAATTTCTGTAGAAGTAAAATCAGTTTCTGCCCTACTGCTACATCGTTAAAATCGGTAAACTCATCACAAAACAGATAGACTTTTTTGGTTGAAGTAAACTCTTTTACCTCTTTGGCATTTTTGTACCACTTTCTTAAAGTCTGGCTATGTAGCAAAGGCATGGTGCGGTCGGGATGAAACCCAACAACCCGATTGGCCATGCGACGGGTAAAATCTGTTTTGAATATAAAATTATATCCCCAAGGTAATAAACTTGCCAATCGCATCTGCTTCGTAAAAGTCCCAATCAGTTTTGAGCGGAAAGGGATGCCATGCTCGTCGTAGTATTGCTGCAAAAACTCCCCTTTCATTTTGGCAATATCCACACTTGAAGGGCATTCTGACTTACAGGCTTTGCACGAGAGACATAAGTCTAAAATCTCTTTGGTTTCATTAAAGCCTACTTCTTTTGTTTCAGCGGTATCTGTCAGGTATTGCCGTAATATATTAGCCCTTGCCCTGGTAGTATCTCTTTCGCTTCGGGTAGCCATATAACTCGGGCACATCGTTCCGCCTGTTACTTCAGTTTTCCGGCAATCTCCTGAGCCACTGCATTTTTCCGCCAATCGCAAAAAACTCTCTTGTTTAGAGAAATCAAAGACAGTTTTCTGTGCCGGAATACTTTTATCAGCTTCATAACGCAGAAACTCATTCATCGGAGGGGTATCTACAATCTTGCCTTTGTTAAATATACCTTTTGCATCAAAAATCTGCTTTACCTGTCTGAATAAATTATAGTTTTTCTCTCCCATCATAAACGGGATAAACTCTCCTCGCAAACGTCCATCCCCATGCTCACCTGAAAGCGAGCCACCATATTTTTTAACCAATGCTGCTGTCTCTGCCAGAATTGTACGGAATAGCTTTCTGCCTTCAGAGGTTTTCAGATTTATCATCGGTTCTACATGCAATTCTCCTGCCCCTGCATGCGCATACATCGAGTACTGTACCTGATGGCTTTTGAGTAGCACCTCTAATTCGGCAATATAGGCAGGCAGGTCTTCAACATCAACCGCACAATCTTCTATCAGATTCACGGGTTGCGTATCACCCGGCAAGTTTCTTAACAAGCCTAAACCACCTTTGCGTACTTCCCATGCTTTTTTTGCATCCTCCTGCAACAAAATCGGGTAAGCATAGCCTAATTCATTGGCTTTCAGTTCTGCTATCAGATTTTCTGCTTTTGCTCGTAAATCTGCTTCTGTTTCAGCAAAAAACTCTACCATCAGAATCGCCTTTGGCCCACCCTCTATAAAAAACCGATTTTTCGACTGCTCAATATTAGTTTTGGTAAACTCCATAATAAAATCATCTACCAATTCCGAAGCCGAACATTTATGTTTTAAGGCAATCAGATTCGCCAGCATGGCTTCGTGCAAACTTACGGTATGGACAGCTACCATGCCCACTTCGGCAGGCGGTAAATCTATCAGTTTGAGTTTAGCCTCTGTAACAAAACACAAGGTTCCCTCAGACCCTGCTATCAGGCTACTCAGGTTAAAAGGCTTATCCTCTTTGTGTTGCCACATCTCCTCGATGACATCAAGAGCATAGCCTGTATTACGACGGGTAATGGTCTTTTTAGGAAATCCGTTTCTGATAGCCTCCTGATTTCCCTGATTATCAATCAGGGCAATTAATTCTCTATAAATCTCACCTTCTTTACTTTTTAACTGACTTTTCTTAGTTAATTCAACGGCGTTAATTGCTCCAAAAAGGGCTTCACTTCCATCAGATAACAAGGCTTTTACCTCTAACAGATTATCCCTGGTTGCTCCCCAGATAATAGAATGTAAACCACAGGAATTATTGCCTATCATACCGCCAATCATGGCACGGCTCGAAGTAGAAGTTTCCGGCCCGAACATCAATCCATAAGGTTTCAGATAAGCATTCAAATCATCTCTGATTACTCCGGGTTGTACTCTTACCCATTTCTCCTCCCGATTGACTTCTAAAATATTGATAAAGTTTTTAGAAATATCTACTACCAACCCCTTGCCTACAACTTGTCCTGCCAGAGAGGTTCCGGCTGCACGTGGAATTAAAGTAAGTTCATGGGTATTGGCAAATTGTATTAACTGACGAATATCCTGAACACTCTTTGGTAAGGCTACGGCAATTGGTTTTTCCTGATAAACAGAGGCGTCAGTAGCATAAACCGTTCTGATAGCCTCGTCGGTAGTGGTATTTCTGAAGTATAATTCTCCCTCAAAATCTTTCAGCAATGACTCAAACATTGGGTTCTGTATTTTGGGGTCAAATTTGAGGAAGAAAAGGCAGATTTACTAAGTATCCAAAAAGAAAAGAATTAAATAAACTTTAAAAATTCGCCGTTCACCACATAACATGGACATTTATTAACAATATTCCCCTAATTTTGTTGTTATTAAACTGTCATAAAAGCGTAAATTTGCAGCCTTAAAAATAGAAATGCTTCACCATCAGTCATTTAAAATTTGACAAAATGGCAGATTTTAAAGATTTGGAGAGGTATTTGACAGGTAAACATTCATATCAACAAGAAATAAAGAACAAGATATACAGATGCTGAATTTTTTAACCAAGGGAATCACCCAGATTTTTGGAACAAAGTCTGATAGAGATAATAAGGAGTTACAACCTTATGTAGGACTGACAAATGAAGAATTTGCCAAGTTGAAAAATCTTTCCCATGATGAGTTTCGTGCCAAAACTGCCGAGTTACAAGACTATATAGCCAAGAAACTTTCGCATATCGACGACCAGATTAGTCAGCTGAAAGAAAACATCGACCAGAATCCTGATATGGAGGTTGATGAAAAAGAAGCCTCTTTCAGAAAAATTGATGAATTGAAATTAGATAGAAACAAAGAATTAGAAGTAGTTCTTTTAGAGATTCTACCGAAAGCATTTGCGATAGTAAAAGAAACGGCTCGACGTTTTACTGAAAATACTGAAATTGCTGTTACTGCCACCCATCTTGACCGTGAACTGGCCATGAAAAAAGGCCATATCAGAATTGAAGGCGATAAGGCTATCTGGCAAAACCAGTGGTTAGCCGCCGGAAATATGATTACCTGGAATATGGTACATTATGATGTACAGATTATAGGGGGTGCGGCCCTGCATAAAGGAAAAATTGCCGAAATGGCCACCGGAGAAGGTAAAACCCTTGTGGCTACTTTCCCGGCATTTCTGAATGCCTTGGCAGGTAAAGGTGTACATATCGTAACGGTGAATGATTATCTGGCTCGTCGTGACTCTGAGTGGATGGGGCCAATTTTTGAGTTTAATGGGATTACCTGCGATTGTATTGATAAACATGCCGCTAACTCACCTAATCGTAGAGCTGCCTATGCGGCAGGTATCACGTATGGTACTAACAATGAGTTTGGTTTTGATTACCTACGTGATAACATGGTAAATGACCCGGAGGAACTGGTACAACGTGAACACCACTATGCAATGGTCGATGAGGTTGACTCAGTATTAGTAGATGATGCCCGTACGCCTTTAATTATCAGTGGACCCATGTCTCGCACAGGAGACGAAGAACTCTTCTTATCACTGAAACCACGTATCCAACGCATTGTAGAAGCACAAAAGACTTTAACTAATAGCTATCTTAATGAAGCTAAAAAGTTAATTGCAGCAGGCAATAAAAAAGAAGGTGGTCTGGCATTGTTCCGTGCGTTTCGTGGGTTGCCTAAAAACAAGCCTTTGATTAAGTATTTGTCTGAACAAGGTATGAGACAAATCTTGCATGAAACCGAGGCAACTTATCTGGCAGAAAACCAGAAATTAATGCCGGAAGCTGATGCACCATTATATTTCACTATTGAAGAAAAAAACAACTCTATTGAGTTGACCGATAAGGGTTTAGACTTTATTACCGGAGAAGGTGAAGACCATAACTTCTTCCTGATGCCGGACTTAGGTGTTGATTTGGCGGCTATCGAAAAATCAGATGCCACAGAGCAGGACAAAATTCTGAAAAAAGATGAAGTAATTCGTGATTATTCATTAAAAGCTGAACGAATTCATGCAGTCAATCAATTATTGAAGGCTTATACACTCTTTGAAAAAGATGTTGAGTATGTGGTGTTGGATAATAAAGTACTGATTGTTGATGAGCAAACGGGTCGTATCATGGACGGTCGTCGCTGGTCTGATGGTTTACACCAGGCCGTTGAAGCGAAAGAAAATGTAAAAGTAGAAGACTCAACGCAGACTTATGCCACTATTACCTTGCAGAACTACTTCCGTATGTACCACAAATTAGCAGGTATGACGGGGACTGCCGAAACAGAAGCAGGGGAGTTCTGGAAGATTTACAAATTAGACGTAGTGTCTATTCCTACCAACAGGGCGATTGTCCGGAAAGACGAAGAAGATAAGGTTTATAAAACCGTACGTGAAAAATACAATGCCGTAGTTGATGAAATTGTGCAATTGGTAAACATTGGTCGTCCGGTACTGGTAGGTACAACTTCGGTAGAAAACTCGGAGATTCTGAGCAGAATGCTTACGCTCCGCAAGATACCGCATCAGGTATTGAATGCCAAGCAACACGCCCGTGAGGCCGATATTGTAGCAGAAGCCGGAAAACCAGGTACAGTTACGATTGCTACCAACATGGCCGGTCGTGGTACCGACATTAAGCTGACCCCTGAAAGTAAAAACGCCGGAGGTTTGGCTATTATTGGTACTGAGCGCCACGATTCCCGTCGTGTCGACCGTCAGTTGAGAGGTCGTGCAGGTCGTCAGGGAGACCCTGGGACTTCGCAATTCTTTGTATCATTAGAAGACCAGTTGATGCGTTTATTCGGTTCTGACCGTATTGCGAAAGTAATGGACAGAATGGGTATGGAAGAGGGTGAAGTGATTCAGCACTCCATGATTACCAACTCTATTGAAAGAGCACAGAAAAAAGTTGAGGAAAATAACTTTGGTACCCGTAAACGTTTGATTGAGTATGACGACGTAATGAATATCCAGCGCGATACCATTTATAAACGTCGGAAAAATGCCCTTTTTGGCGACCGTTTATCGTTAGATATAGCCAACATCATGTACGATACCTGTAGTGATATTGTGATGAATGCAGAAGGCAATTATGACGAATTTGAACTTCGTAGTATCCAGAAATTAGGTATCAAACCTGAAATCGAACGTAACGAGTTCTCGAAAGGTAATACCAAATTAATTGACAGACTTTACCAGCAGGCCGAAAGAACCTATAAAGCCAAGAATGATAACATTCGCAAGAACATGGTTCCGGTATTGACTGATGTATTAAAAGACCGTCGTGGATTAGTAGATGAGCAGTTCATTGCTATTGTTGGTGATGGTACCCAAAATATTGGTATGTACTGTAATCTGAAAAACTCTGTGGAAAGTGATGGTAGAGAGTTGATAAAAGAAATAGAAAAACATATTTCGTTAACCGTTATTGACCAGGAGTGGAAAGAGCACCTACGTGATATGGATGATTTGAAACAATCGGTACAGAATGCTTCTTACGAACAGAAAGACCCATTGTTGATTTATAAGTTTGAAGCCGTAGAGTTGTTTAAAAACTTCCTGAACAAGGTAAATGCTGATACAGTGAGCTTCCTGATGAAAGCCAATGTAGTAGAATTAAGATTCCAGCAATTGGCGCCTCCGAAAGAAGAAAAACCAAAATTGCAAACCAATAAGGCCAGTGAAGAAGGTGGCAGCGGAAGTCCAGATTCAGGCTCACGCCCTGTTACTCCAGCACGTACTCAGAAAATTGCAGACAGAAACCAACGTGTGAGTGTGCAGTACAAAGATGGTACGGTGAAACGTGAAGTGAAATACAAACACGTGGAGGAAGATGTAATGAGCGGGAAGGCTGTATTGGTTGATTAAAATATATGATAAACTGATAATCTTAAGTAGATGAGGCTGATAGGTATTTTTCTCGCTTTATCATTTTTAGGGCAAGAATTATTCGGGCAAGCTTTAAGGCCGTCAAAAACTCAGCTATTTAAGATTTTCAAATCAAGTATTAACCAGGATAGTAAAAGGAGTGGTAATCTGAGGAGTGATTCTTGGCTAATACCTAATAAAGATAGTTCTTTCTATACATCAGATACTCTTTATTTATATGATGTTAGTAATTATCTTAATAGAGCCGAAGTTCATAATTACTATATTCAGACGAAAAATTGTTGCGACTTTGTAGCCTTAGTTTTCTATAGAAAAACCGCTTTCGCTCATGTTGAACAAAATATTTGTGCTGCAAGGGCCAAAGTGGTAACAAATAAGGACTTTTATACAATTGCCATAGTTGAAGAAAATAATCAAACGATTATGAGAATACTTCAGCATAATCAACTTATTTATACATTTAATGTCATAGCTTTTGATGAGGTTTCTCTCTTAAAGGAAGGAAGAGCAACTAAAAGGTTGAAATTAGTAAGAGAAAAAATGTAATTTGAATAAGCTTTTAAGTCTTATACATAATAAAGAAGTCGCTAAGTTTTAGTGGCTTCTTTTGTTTTCTTAGAGATGCATTGCATGCGTCTCCTAAGGCCTATGAGTACAAAATATCATCTTCTATTTTTATTCCTAAAATCACTTTATTGGATTGAATATCCCTGTGGAGACGCCAGCATGTCGTCTCTACAAACATAAAAACGCACTAAATCAGAATAAAATTTGTATCATACTAAAGAGATTCACCACATGAAACCTTATGATAATTTAACCAGTATGACCTATATCAAACATTATGAATCTCCGTTGGGAGCATTAGAACTCATCGCTACAGATACACACCTCACCCACGTGCTTTTCCGGGAAGCAGAGAAAAAGCCCAGCCGTCAACTGCAGGAAACCTTTGAAAATTCACCTATTATTGAAGAATGTATCAGGCAATTTGATGCTTATTTTAAAGGAGAACTGAAAGATTTTGATTTGCCCCTTCTACCGGAAGGAACCGAATTTCAGAAGCTGGTCTGGGAAAGCCTGAAAAGTATTCCTTATGGCAAAACTATTTCTTATTTGCAGTTATCACATATCATTGGCAATGAAAAAGCCATCAGGGCCGTGGGGGTTGCTAATGGCAATAATCCTTTAACCATCATTTTACCATGTCATAGAGTGATAGGCTCTGATAAAAGCCTGGTGGGATATGGAGGTGATTTGTGGCGAAAAGAATGGCTTTTACGCCACGAAGGTAGCCTGCCTAAAGAAGAACAATTGCGTTTATTTTAACCAAATCAAGCAGCTGAGAAAGCAAAAGCAAAAAAATAGCAGTAAAACGCTGAACCCTTTACTGCTACCTTATTTATAACCGACTATTAAAATCTATTTATTACTCATACTTACCACTTTCTTATTATCAAATGGCATCAGCACCGAATCAATTACGTGCGCTACACCATTACTTTGATAAATATCTTTGGTAGTAACTGTGGCAGTCATACCGTTTTCGTCAGTAACTATCAATCTGTCTCCACTCATAGAGAATTTAAGTGTACCTCCTTGCATGGTTTTCGCAGAGAATGTACCACCATTACTATTCATAGCTGACATTATATCATTCGAATCCCATTTACCATCAATTACATGGTATTTCAAAACCTTTGTTAAGGTTGATTTGGAGGGTGTAGCACCCATCTTCATAAAAGCATCGTTAGTAGGAGCAAAAACAGTAAATGGACCAGGTCCTTGTAAAGTTGATACTAAACCCGCAGACTTCAGTGTTGCCACAAGTTTTGTGTGCTCTTTCGAGGTCGTAATGTTTGCAACCAAATTTTTATGAGAACTCATTTCAGAGCCACCAACCATAACTGTTTTATCGCTCGTTTCTTGCGCAAATGTCCCCAATGAAATCAAAGCAGACACTAATAATAATGAGATAGTTTTCATGCTTTTGTTAGTTTTTGTAAATACTTTATTTGTGAGCCAAAATAGGCTCATGAATAATAGTAAAGAAACTGTTCCAGTAGGGAAAAAGGGTATTTTGAGCAAAAAGTAACAGTTAAATATAATATAAGCGGATAGTTTGGGGATTTTTTTCCCCTTATCTTATTTCAGGGAGCTAAGAGTATAATAAGATACGTTCATCAGGTTCTGATTTGTTATAAAAACAAAATCCTCCCTATCTGATGATAAGGAGGATTTTTATCAACGTAGGGGTTCAAAATTCTAAACCCCTACCTTTTTATATCATATGTTAATTAAACATATTCTCTACGTTGTTTCGCTGCTTCTTGTGACTTACGCTTTTCAGCGGCTGCTTCCAGTTCTGCTTTGTTACCAACGATGATGTTCTGATATTTACGGTTACCTGTTCCGGCAGGAATCAAGTGTCCTACGATAACGTTTTCTTTCAGACCTTCAAGCATATCACGTTTACCTCTTACAGCCGCTTCAGACAATACTTTCGTAGTTTCCTGGAACGAGGCTGCAGAAATAAATGATTCAGTACCTAAAGACGCAGTAGTGATACCTTGTAGGGTCGGACGAGATACAGCCGGCATGGCATCACGCACTTGAATTTGTGGTAAATCGGCACGTTTCAAACGGCTGTTTTCATCACGCATCTCACGACCGCTGATAATCTGACCTGGTTTGAATTTATCCGATGCACCTGCATCCATCACCACTTTCTTATCCATAATCTTGTCGTTAGCTAAACGAACCACCCATTTATCAACCATCTGGTATTCAAGGAATAAGGTATCTCCTGAATCTACGATTTCAACTTTCTGCATCATCTGACGTACAATTACCTCGATGTGTTTGTCTGAAATCTTCACCCCTTGTTGACGATAAACGGCTTGTACTTCGTTTACTAAGTATTCCTGCACGGCGGTAGGTCCTTTGATACGTAGAATATCGGCCGGAGTAATGGCACCATCTGACAGAGGGTCACCAGCTAAAACGAAATCACCATCCTGTACCAGAATCAGTTTTGATAGAGGTACCATGTATTTCATTTTAACACCGTCTTTTGCTTCTACGAAAATCTCACGGTTACCACGTTTAACAGAACCATATTGTGTAATACCATCAATTTCAGAAACAACCGCAGGATTCGATGGGTTACGAGCCTCAAATAACTCAGTTACACGAGGCAAACCACCCGTAATATCACGGTTCATGTTGATGGCACGAGGGATTTTTGCCAAAGCCTGACCTGCTTTAATCTTCTGACCATTTTCAACAGTCAGACGAGCCATTACAGGTAAGTTATAAGCTTTATCTTCGTCTCCTCCAACTCTTACAATGATAGCAGGGTTTTTAGAACGGTCTTTCGATTCGATGATTACCTTATCACGGAAACCTGTCTGCTCATCAGCTTCTTCTTTATACGTGATATTTTCTTCGATAGCTTCGTACTCGACAGTACCATCTAATTCAGAAAGGATAACGGCGTTGAACTGATCCCAGTGACAAAGCGCATCACCTTTTTTCACTATATCTCCATTTTTCACTTCCAACGTAGCCCCGTAAGGTACGTTGTTAGTAATCAGGATATTATTAGTCCCTTCTTCAAGGATACGAATCTCACCACGACGACCCAAAACAATAGTAATTTCGTTCCCTTCACGGTCAACCGATGGTACAGTACGCATTTCTTCTAATTGAATTACCCCACCAAATTTAGCTTTGATGTTGGCTTCAGAAGCAACGTTCTGGGCAGTACCCCCTGTGTGGAACGTACGAAGTGTCAGCTGTGTACCCGGCTCACCGATTGATTGCGAGGCAATTACCCCTACAGCTTCACCCATATCCGCCATACGGCCTGTAGCAAGGTTACGTCCATAACATTTCGAGCAAACACCTGTCTGGGTTTCACAAGTCAATGCCGAACGAATCTCCACAGTTTCAATCGCTGTTTCATCGATCTGTGCAGCAATTTCTTCGGTGATTTCCTCTCCTGATTTGATAATCAGTTTCTTGGTCAATGGGTCAATAATATCATACACGGATGTACGACCTAAGATACGCTCAGATAATGGTTCAACAATATCTTCGTTGTCTTTCAGGGCAGATACCTGGATACCACGGAGTGTACCACAGTCTTCTTCATTTACTACCACGTCTTGCGCTACATCATGTAAACGACGAGTCAGATAACCTGCATCGGCTGTTTTCAAGGCTGTATCGGCCAAACCTTTACGGGCACCGTGGGTAGAGATGAAGTACTCCAATACGTCAAGACCTTCTTTGAAGTTTGACAAGATTGGGTTTTCGATGATTTCCCCTACTGAACCCTGGATATTTTTCTGTGGTTTCGCCATCAATCCACGCATACCACCCAACTGACGTACCTGCTCTTGCGAGCCACGTGCACCCGAGTGCATCATCATGTAGATTGGGTTGAAACCTTTCTGGTCTGCTTCTAATTGTTTCAACAATACCTCACGGATACGTGTGTTTACACGGCCCCAGATGTCGATAATCTGGTTGTAACGCTCACGCTCTGTGATAATACCAAACATATAGTTGTTTTGTACCTCTTCTACCTCTGCCTTAGCATCAGCGATGAGTTTCGTTTTTTCTTCCGGTACGATGATGTTATCCAAACCGATAGACAAACCACCTTTGAAGGCTGTCTGGTATCCTAATTCTTTAATATCATCTAAGAATTTGGCAGTACGAGCGTATCCGGCTTCTTTGAATACACGACCAATCAACTGTTGCAGTTTTTTCTTGGTCAATAATTCGTCCAGATAACCTACTTCCTCAGGCACACATTGGTTGAAAAGAATACGACCGGCTACTGTATCAACAACTTTATCAACTAACTGACCATTTTCGTCTTTTACTTTCACACGGCATTTAATGTGGGCATGTTTTGAAACTTTACCCTCATTCATAGCAATGATTACCTCTTCTGCCGAGTAGAAAGTCATTCCATCTCCTGGTACTTTGTCTCCTTCGCTTGATTTACGTCCTTTCGTTACATAATACAAACCTAACACCATGTCCTGAGAAGGTACAGTAATTGGCGCACCGTTAGCAGGGTTTAGAATGTTATGAGAAGCTAACATCAGGATAGATGCTTCCATGATAGCTTCCTGACCCAATGGTACGTGTACCGCCATCTGGTCACCGTCAAAGTCGGCGTTGAAGGCCGTACAAACTAACGGGTGCAACTGGATAGCTTTACCCTCAACCAATTTAGGCTGGAAAGCCTGAATACCCAAGCGGTGAAGCGTAGGGGCACGGTTGAGCAGAACGGGGTGTCCTTTCAATACGTTTTCCAGAATATCCCAGACTACGGCATCTTTTCTATCAACAATTTTCTTAGCAGACTTCACTGTTTTCACGATTCCACGCTCAATCAGTTTTCTGATAATAAATGGTTTGAACAACTCAGCGGCCATATCTTTAGGCAAACCACACTCGTGTAGTTTTAATTCTGGACCTACCACAATTACCGAACGACCCGAGTAGTCAACACGTTTACCCAAAAGGTTCTGACGGAAACGACCTTGTTTACCTTTCAACATATCTGAAAGAGATTTCAAAGCACGGTTACCCTCTGAACGAACGGCGTTTACTTTACGAGAGTTGTCGAATAATGAATCGACAGCCTCTTGCAACATACGTTTTTCGTTACGTAAGATTACCTCTGGTGCTTTGATTTCCAACAAACGTTTCAAACGGTTGTTACGGATAATCACACGACGGTAAAGGTCATTTAAGTCAGAAGTTGCGAAACGGCCACCATCTAAAGGTACAAGCGGACGCAATTCTGGTGGAATAACCGGAACCATGCGGATAACCATCCACTCTGGTTTGTTTTCGATACGAGTATTGGCATCACGTAGGGCCTCTACTACTTTCAGACGTTTTAAAGCTTCTGCTTTACGTTGTTGAGAAGTATCAGTTGCCGCAGCGTGGCGTAAATCATAAGAAAGTTCATCTAACTTGATACGAGAAAGCATCATTTCCAATGCTTCTGCACCCATTTTGGCGATAAATTTATTCGGGTCTTTATCGTCAAGCATCTGGTTTTCTCTTGGCAGTTTGTCAACTATATCCAGATACTCTTCTTCTGTCAGGAAGTCATTGGCAGAGATGCCATCTTCGCCTTTGATACCAGGTTGAACAACCACGTAGCGTTCGTAGTAAATAATTTGGTCGAGTTTCTTCGACGACATCCCTAATAAATACCCGATTTTGTTTGGTAAACTACGGAAATACCAGATATGTGCCACCGGAACCACCAGTTCGATGTGTCCCATGCGCTCGCGACGAACCTTTTTCTCGGTTACCTCAACTCCGCAACGGTCGCAGATAATACCTTTGTAGCGAATACGTTTGTATTTACCACAGTGGCATTCCCAGTCTTTCACAGGTCCGAAAATACGCTCACAGAACAAACCGCCCATTTCTGGTTTGTAGGTACGGTAGTTGATTGTTTCCGGCTGTGTTACTTCTCCAAACGAGCTCTCCAGAATTGACTCAGGTGAAGCCAGACTAATGGTGATGCTGTTGAAGTCGCTATTAAGTTTTTTATTTTTCTTTAAAGACATTTTCCTTATGATTGATGTGAAAATGATTTTTTAAAAATCCGGTGTGTCTTAATTCTGCAATCAGGACACACCTGTTAATATTGCTTACTGCAAGGTAATCTCAAGTGCTAAGCCTCTCAATTCGTGTACTAATACGTTGAACGACTCAGGGATATTTGCTTTTGGTAAGTTTTCGCCTTTAACGATGGCTTCGTATGCTTTTGCACGACCCACCACGTCATCAGACTTAACTGTCAGGATTTCCTGAAGGATATGTGATGCACCGAATGCCTCCAATGCCCATACCTCCATTTCTCCGAAACGCTGACCACCAAATTGTGCTTTACCACCCAATGGCTGTTGCGTAATGAGTGAGTATGGTCCAATTGAACGGGCGTGCATTTTATCATCAACCAAGTGGCCCAGTTTCATCATATACATGATACCTACCGTTACTTTCTGGTCGAATGGCTCGCCACTTAATCCGTTGTATAGTTGTGAACGACCGTATGGTGGTAATCCCGCTTCTGCCAACTCTGCTGATACTTCTGCTTCAGTAGCACCATCAAAGATTGGAGTAGCGTATTTACGACCTAATTTACGACCCGCCAAACCTAATACAACCTCATAAAGCTGTCCGATGTTCATACGAGAAGGTACCCCAAGTGGATTCAATACGATGTCCATTGGTGTTCCGTCTGCTGTGAACGGCATATCTTCATCACGTACAATTCTGGCAACAACCCCTTTATTTCCGTGACGACCCGCCATTTTATCACCCACTTTCAGTTTACGTTTCTTAGCAATATACACTTTTGCTAATTTCACAATACCTGCAGGTAGTTCGTCACCTACTTCCAATACAAATCTTTCACGTTTGAAACGACCGATTACTTCACTACGACGAGCTAAGTAATTTTTGCTCAGGGCAACAATTAGTTTGTTGAGTGCTAAATCGTCAGTCCAACCATCCAGAATCACATCACCTAAAAGATTTACTTCTTCCGGTACGTTGTACTGGCTTTCGTCAACATAATTGTTTTTATCCGGAAATAAGTTATTCGTGATATTCGAACGGTTGAATTTCATGCCTTTCGATATTAACTCATCACCAAATTTATGTTTCACGCCTGTAGTAGTCTTGCCATCAAGCAATTCTACCATTTTGTCCAACATTCTTTCACGCAATTCAAGTAATGCTCTGCTGTGTTTTTTCATCAAAGCTTTTAACTCGTCTTTATGTTTCGAACGTTCTTCTTTACTTGGGCGAGAGAATAATTTTGTATCAATAATCACACCGTCCATTGATGGTGGTGCTTTCTTAGAAGCATCTTTCACGTCACCGGCTTTGTCACCAAAGATGGCGCGTAATAGTTTTTCTTCAGGAGTCGGGTCAGACTCACCTTTTGGTGTAATCTTACCAATCAGAATATCTCCTTCTTTTACTCTTGTACCAGTGCGAACAATACCGTTTTCGTCAAGGTTCTTCACAGTTTCTTCCGAAACGTTCGGAATCTCAGCCGTTAACTCTTCTTCACCACGTTTGGTATCACGTACTTCCAGTTCGTATTCTTCAATGTGAATAGAAGTAAAGATATCTTCACGTACTACTCTTTCAGAGATTACGATGGCATCCTCAAAGTTGTATCCTTGCCAAGGCATGAAAGCAACCAAAAGGTTACGTCCAAGAGCCAGTTCACCACCTTGTGTAGCATAACCTTCTACCAGAATCTGTCCTTTTTTCACTTCCTGTCCTTTCAATACGATTGGACGGATATTGATACAGGTATCCTGGTTGGTACGACGATGTTTGATTAGTTCATAAGAAGTAAGATTGGTATCGAAGCTAACCAATGTCTGCTCTTTAGTCCAGTTATAACGAACCTTGATTACATTGGCGTCAACAAATTCAACTACACCATCTTCTTCTGCTACAACAAGGGTACGTGAGTCACGAGCCAGACGGCCTTCCAAACCTGTACCTACAATCGGAGCTTCAGGACGTAATAATGGTACAGCCTGACGTTGCATGTTTGAACCCATCAGGGCACGGTTGGCATCATCATGCTCAATGAAAGGAATCAATGAAGCCGCCACCGATACAATCTGGTTTGAGGCAATATCCATGTAATCGATTGAATCAGGCGTTTTCATCGGGAAGTCCCCTTCGTAACGACATTTCAACGTATCTACCAAGAAATTACCATCTTTATCTACGTCTGCTGTTGCCATCGCAATGTTTTTACCATCTTCCTCTTCGGCAGTCAGATAAACCAGTTCGTTGGTCAATTTACCATTTTCAATTTTCAGATATGGCGTTTCAATGAAGCCCATACCATTGATTTTGGCATATGTACAAAGCGAAGAAATCAAACCAATGTTTGGTCCCTCAGGTGTTTCAATAGTACACAAACGGCCATAGTGGGTATAGTGTACGTCACGAACCTCGAAACCTGCACGCTCACGGCTCAAACCTCCTGGTCCAAGAGCTGACATACGACGTTTGTGCGTAATTTCAGCCAATGGGTTGGTCTGGTCCATGAATTGTGATAGCTGGTTGGTACCGAAGAATGAGTTAATAACCGACGAAAGCGTACGGGCATTAATCAAATCAACCGGTTTGAAATCTTCGTTATCACGAACGTTCATACGTTCTTTGATGGTACGTGCCATACGAGCCAAACCTACACCAAACTGGGCGTATAATTGCTCACCTACAGTACGCACACGACGATTTGACAAGTGGTCGATATCATCGACTACCGCCTTAGAGTTAATCAAACTGATTAAAAACTTAACGATTTCAACAATGTCCTCAGTAGTTAATACCCCTGTTTCCAATGGTGTGGTTAAGCCTAATTTTGTATTGACACGGTAGCGACCTACTTCTCCTAAATCATAACGTTTGTCAGAGAAGAACAAGCCTTGAATAATTTCACGGGCTGTTGCTTCGTCAGGTGCTTCGGTGTTACGTAACTGACGATAGATTTGCTCAACAGCTTCTTTTTCAGAGTTTGAGCTATCACGTTGTAACGTATTATAGATAATGTTAAATTCAGATACGTTGGCATCTTCACGGTGTAAAATCACCGATTTTTGCTCTGTATTCAAAATGGTAGTAATATCACTTTCCGAGATAATAGAGTCACGCTCTAAGATTACCTCGTTACGGTCAATTGATACTACCTCACCTGTATCCTCATCTACGAAGTCCTCAGTCCATGTTCTTAAAACACGGGCTGCCAGACGACGGCCGATAGCTTTGGTTAAAGCATCTTTTGTGCCCGGAATTTCTTCTGAAAGACCAAACAGGTTTAAGATTTCTTTATCTGAGCCAAAACCAATGGCACGAAGAAGTGTAGTTACAGGGAATTTTTTCTTACGGTCAATGTAAGCATACATGACGTTGTTTACGTCAGTAGAGAACTCAATCCATGAACCCTTCATCGGTATTACACGGGCTGAATATAATTTTGTTCCGTTGGTATGCTTGCTCATTGAGAAGAATACACCCGGCGAACGGTGCAGCTGTGATACGATTACACGCTCGGCACCGTTGATAACGAAAGAACCTCTTTCGTTCATATAAGGGATATTCCCCAGGAATACTTCCTGCTCGATTGTTTCGAAATCTTCGTTGTCGGCGTCGTTACAAATCAAACGTAATTTGGCTTTTAAAGGCACTGCATACGTCAGACCACGGTCAATACACTCATCAACTGAGTATTTTGGTGGGTCAATAGTGTAATCAACAAACTCCAACACGTAGTTCTCGCGAGAATCGGCGATTGGGAAGTTTTCAGCAAACACATTGTAAAGCCCTTCTTTTTTGCGGCTTTCGGCTGGTGTGTCAATCTGGAAGAAATCCTGGAACGATTTCACCTGTACATCCAGAAAATCCGGATAATCTACAGAGGGATGAACCGTTGCAAAACTTTTTCTACCGGTTACAGTCAGACTCAAGGTTTTGAAAGTTTTAAGTTTATAATTTTTTAAACTAAGCTGTTTACTATCAGCGACAAGCAGACCCGTACTCCTGAATAAAGAGTCTATAACTTATGCTATAAAACAAGCTGAAAATATATATTTCGTAGTGAAGAAGATGATTGACCCTGTGCAACTGCCCTACGGAAAAACGGTTGTGTATCGGACAAAAATCTCATGAATGATAAGCGCTGTTAAAGAGAGTATCGCTAAATAAGGTGCGAAATTATATAATTACAACTGAAAAAACAAATATTTATTATAGAAATATAGATAATATTTGAAATATTTTGTATTGAGTTAGTTTTCAGGTTTTTCAGGAGTTCAAAGCCATCTTAGAATGACAGCGAATAAAATTCGCCGCCTAAGATAACAAAGGTCTGTTTTCATACTGCGCCGGACTTAAGTCCGGCTTACATGTAAAATTTCCTTTGTTGTCTTAGACCCCGAATTTTATTCGGGGAACACGAGTAATTGCGGATACACCATCATTATTTACCCTAAAACCACCCCATTCCGCAAATATTTCCCCCACCATTTCATCATCCCACAAAAAAGCCTGACCTTTGTGTTTTTTAGGATATAGATACCAGAATAGTATGAAATACCACAGAGTATTGGTCGAAGCCATAGTGTATGCCTTACAACAGATTTTTATAGAGAACCGACAGGCCGACAAAGTCATTGAATATGTATTGAAATCGAATAAGAAATGGGGTAGCCGCGACAGAGCCTTCATTGCAGAAAATACGTATGAAATTGTTCGCTGGTGGCGGTTATTAAAATTTGTTACTCAGCTTTCAGGCACCTCCGTAACTGAAGTTGCCCAATTCTGGCAATTATTCGCGGCGTGGCGTATTTTGCAAGGCGATAAACTCCCCGAATGGCAGGAATTTGCTAAAGTCAACGCCAAACAAATATTAGCCCGATTGGAAGAAGCGCAACAGATAAGAAAAATAAAAGAATCAGTACCGGATTGGCTGGATACTATCGGCGAACAGGAATTAGGCACAGAATGGAATGCTGAACTGCAAGCCATGAATAAACAGGCCCCTGTTGTACTACGCACCAATACCCTTAAAACCAATCAGAATGATTTACGAAAAAAGTTTCATGAGATTGGTATTGAAACAGACACGCTTCCTACGGTTAATGATGCTTTGGTTTTGCAAAAAAGGGCCAATGTGTTTTCGACAGAGGCTTTTAAAAATGGACTTTTTGAAGTGCAGGATGCCGGAAGTCAGTTGATTGCGCCTTTCTTGGAAGTACAACCCGGTATGCGGGTAATAGATGCCTGTGCAGGTGCGGGAGGTAAAACGCTACACTTGGCAACATTGATGGAAAACAAGGGAAGAATTATAGCGATGGATGTAGAAGAGTATAAGCTACAGGAATTACAAAGACGTGCCAGACGCAATGGTATCGGCAATGTAGAAACCAAGCTGATTGAAGCCAAAACAATCAAAAGACTTAAAGAAAGTGCCGACCGATTGTTATTAGATGTGCCTTGTTCAGGCTTAGGCGTATTAAGACGAAATCCCGATGCTAAATGGAAACTGAAGCCTGAGTTTTTAGAAAATATCAAAAAAACACAAAGCGAGATAATTACTAATTACTCAAAAATGCTGAAACATGGCGGCAAAATGGTGTATGCTACTTGCAGCATTTTACCCTCAGAAAGCGAAGAACAAGTGCAGAAATTTCTCACTCAAAACCCGGAGTACACACTTATCAAAGAACAACGTACCTCTCCGGCTACTGATGGTTTTGATGGTTTTTATATGGCACTCATTGAAAGAAAATAAGTGTATCACGACTTTTCAAGTCGTACCTATGTAAAAAAGGGGTAACACTGATATGTATCAATGTTACCCCTTTTCTTGATATATTTATTCCTTCAAGTATTAAATACTTCTCTTTTTAGAAGCGGCACGTTTGCCTGTATTCAGCAACTGGTCTGCTTCTGTATATCCTAAAATTGATTGTACTACCTTACCATTATTAGGGTCAATAAAGAACAATGTCGGATAACCTCTTACTTCATAGATACTTGATAATCTCATGCCTTCGTCGCTTTCCATATCTATGGCAGCATTCACAAAGTTCTGGTTGAAATACTCTCCTAATTGTTTATCAGGGAATACTCTTGCCTGAAGCATCTTACATGGGCCACACCAGGTCGTGTAGGCATCCATAAAAATAAGTTTTTTCTCTGCTTTAGCTTTTTTAATGAGTTCTTTCCAGGAAGTTTTTTCTTCGAATTTGATTCCTGAGGTTGAAGAGGCGTGTTGAGCAAAGGTTGACAAACTAAGTAATAGTCCAAGGGTAGTAACCAATAATTTTTTGTTCATTTGCAAGAAAAGATTTGAATTTTACACAAGATTAACGATAAAACTTTGGCTTTTAGTTTCTTAGCTTAAAAATAAAGCAAATTTTACACCAAAGTATGCCCGTCAATCATCTAAATTTATTTCAATACAGGCTTACCAATTCTAATACAATGCCATTCAATTGGGGGATAGTCAGCGTATATTTTCTTAATGCCTAAGCATATACGATTGATTTCTCTATGACCACTCAGTAAAAAATAGGCTTGATTTTCTCTCCATCTTTCAGAATACAGTTTACTCTTTGTAACATTGCATAGATAAATCCTTTCACAACTTCTTAATTCGAACATTGAGTCTGACTCTCTTAGCACCCTTCAATAAGCTGAATTTTCTGGTCTTTTGTTAATGATTATCAATATAAATCGCAAAAATTATGAAAACACTCATCAAATTATTCCTCATAAGCACATGTATTGCTCTTGCTTCTTGTAGTAAAGAAGAAGCTACGCCTGACCCAATAGCCGCTATAGTTGACAAATGGTGGTGTGATTCCAACAATAAATTGTCGTCACAGTATTTCAAATCAGATGGTACATGGGAACAAGGCTCTAAAACAGGCGGAGCTGATAATGATAAAGGCAACTGGAGTTTATCGTATGATAAGAAAAAAATCTTCATTACCAATGTGGTTGGTAAATCTCAATTCCTAAAAAACTGGGACTATGAATTAATCTCTTCTTCTGCTACCAATCTTGAAATGAATTTCACTGGATTTAATACTAAAATGACAATGGTAGTTTGTCCATAAGCTATAGTATCAATAGCAATATAGTTTTGAAAAATATAAGCCCGTAATGGGCTTTTTTCTTTTTAAAGCAGGTGAATAATTTGACCGAATAAATTATTTTTGTAAAAGCTATACTTTTATCAGCTTGTGATTCATTAAAATCATTCTTTATTGATTAACCAACTTCAATCCTCTATGAAAAAACTACTCTTCCTCTTTCTGCTCTCTTATACCACTTTTGCTCAATCGACTCAGAAAAAGATTGACTCTGTAAGGGTGCTACTTGAAAAAGTTTATAATGAAAAAAACGCCGCCGGAATTTATGAGTTGACGGGCGAATCGTTTCGGAAACAATTGCCTGAAACAGAAATTAACAAAGTGATTACACGACTACATGCCGAATTAGGTTTATGGAAGTCGTCGGAGTTTCAGAAAAATACTGATGGCGTAGCCTACTACAAAGGCGTATTTGATAAGACCAATCAGAATGTCTATTTGGGCTTAGATAATCAAGACAAAATAGCTACGCTTCTTTTTCAGCCTTATACAGGCGATAAACCCAAAAAAGATTATCCCGTAGCTACTGATAATAAAATGGTAACGCCATTAGATTTAAAGGTAGACAGTATAGTTAGACCCTACATTCAGTGGAAACATACGGTTGGTGTTGCTTTGGCTATTATTAAAGATGGCAAAGTATATACTTATAATTATGGCGAAACCAAACGGGATAATAAAACTTTACCTGACCCTGACAAAACCTTATATGAAATAGGCTCTATCAGCAAAACCTTTACGGCTGTGCTATTGGCCGACGAAGTGGTTAAAGGCAAGATGTCGCTCGACGACCCTATCAACAAATACCTGCCGGATTCTATTGGTAATATGACATACAATGGCGTGCCAATTACACTCAAAACCTTGTCTAACCATAGCTCCGGTTTTCCTCGCCTGCCAATCAACCTTTATAAAAAAGGAGACCCTGCCGATGACCCTTATAAGAACTATGATACACAACGGATGTACACCTATCTGAAAAACTTTAAACCCTATCGTGAAGTAGGCATTAACTATGAGTATTCAAACTTTGCGGTTGGGCTTTTAGGGAATATTTTAGCTTTGCAAAATCATATATCTTATGAAAAACTGATGGAAGAACGCATCACTAAGCCTTTAAAAATGACACATACCTTTGTTACCATACCATCAAAACAGGCTTCGGATTTTGCACAAGGCTATAATGAAAAAGGCGAAGCAACCGCACCCTGGGATTTAAACACTTTAGTAGGCGCAGGCGGTATCCGTTCTACTGTAAATGATTTAGTGAAGTATATCAATGCCCACATGGACAAAGCCCCCGAAAAACTGCAAAAAGCGATTGACCTGACCCATCAGGTTACTTTCGAAAAAGGCCAGACCATTATTGGTTTAGGCTGGCATACTGGCAAAATGAAAGAGCAGACCATCTTCCAACACTCAGGCGGCACAGGAGGATTCAGAACTTTGGTAGCTTTTGATAAGGAGAATAAAATAGGGGTAATGGTATTATCTAATACGGCAGAAGAAGTGGCACTGATGGGGTTTGCGTTGTTGAAAAAGTAGAAAGGTTAAAAGAAAAAGCAGAAAGAAACATGTATAAATTGGATATGAAATCATCAATTGTTTTAATCTTTATTAGTAGCTTACTTTCAGCTTGTACAAAAGGGCCTATAGTCAGGACTATAGAAATTGATGCAACAAAAGATACTACGCTTCTACTAGAAAAAAGAGGCGGCTTTGACTCTGCTGGACTTAAAGTTATTGGGAATATTAATGATAGTGCTTTAATTCGTATGCAACATCCCGATGAACGTAATTTTAACTTGCATAAAGACCTTATTTTAACAAAGGGATATAATAATAGTAAGCAAGGCTTAACTAATCTTTATGATAGAACTTTCAAAATAGTTTACTTTCACAAAAATGTGAGTGAAGGGAAATTGAAATTAACTATCAATTTCTAATCAATGCTAATGCCCAATACTATGACAAGTTCTTTTATGCCGATGCCAGTTCAAACCATAAGCCCAAGCCATTAACCGCTTGTAAAATAGGGATAGTAGTATTAGTGTTACCTAATATCGTGAGAGAAGTGGCAACGATGGGGTTTGAATTGTTGAAGAAAAATTAAATTCATGATAATATCAGAAACTAGCTATAACGAACTCATAGAAAATTTAGAACTAATGGCATTAGGAGGGCCATTATGGAGCAGTACTAAAGACTACTCAGAAACCTATGAAGGAAGAATAGAAGTATTTTTTATTATACTTAGACGATTAATAGAAGAGGAACGTATTCGCCTTGCCAAAAATGGGGAATTTTTAAAAGGTACAATAGATGACCAGATTAAACTTTTCAAAAATGCGTTCCCTACTGAAGAACGAATGAAAGAAGTTGCTTCTTATTGGTGGTTTATGGATGACTGTCCTGCTGGTAGTGTTTGGATTATTGATAGAGAAATTGATGGATTTACAACTCCCGCAGGTGATGGTAAACATTATTACTGGGCATAAATAAAAAAGTGCAAATTACGGTTATCTATAATTTCTTATGAAAATCAAATACCTGCTGTTACTATTAAGCCTGACAAGCAGTGACTCTACACAATATTTTAGCATAAGCACCAAGACTGATACAACCATTCATGTCAAGCGGAAAATACCACATCAAAATCGAATGGTTGTGATAGTACAAGGAGAACTTGAAGAGGATTGCATGCTAATTCTTAAAGAAGGTAAGTTGCCTGATAATCAGGTTATTAAGCAAACATACATATTAGAAAAGGGAATTGTTAATGATACAGTAGGAAGTTCTGATATATATGCTGATTGGGGTGATATTGTCTTCAGGCATCAGAACAATACTAAAGGTAACCTAAAATTTGAAGTTAAATTTTAATCAATGCTGATGACCAGTACTATGGCAAGCCCTTTTATGCCAGTACCAGTTCAGCCCATAAGCCGAAGCCATTAATAAACCGCCTGTTACGTTGAAGAACATTTCGTAAGCGTGAGGTACGAAGAAAATACCTAAAATATTGAAAATTAAGGCTACTAAAAGAAGTCTTAGTGGGGTAGAATTATGGTGATTTTTATAATCTTTTCTCAACAAGAAAATCGCTAATCCTGCACTGACACCAATCAGCAAAATTTCGGATTGCTCGCTGATGGCATTTTTACTTAAATATGGCAACGAAGTAAGCAGGAATGGCATTGCCAGACAATGCACCGTGCAAAGAATAGATAGCCACAGACCTACTTTATTGAGATTATGATAATGAGTGAATATTTTTCGCATAAGCATGAGAAATTGCGTCACCAGGTGACTATATCACCGAAGCCCTGACACAAATATACAACTATTATGCAACATCATTGCAAATAATTTAGTTCATTCTGAAAAATATACTTTCTTATCATCAAGGCTGAACGCCTAATTTTATAAGGTTATTACGGGCATCTACGTAGTTCGGGTTACGCTTCATTACTTCCTTCAAGTCTTTAATAGCCCCTTCGGTATCTCCCAGACTATAACGAGCCACAGCTCTATCGTTATAAGCCGTATCTACCGACATACCTAAGTCTATCATGCGGGTATAGTCATTATAGGCTTCTTTAAACTTATTGGCTTTCAGGTTGGCAAAAGCACGCATACCCAGATAGGCCGTTTTGTTTTCGCCCATTTCCATGGCCGTCGTAAAGTCTTTGGCAGCCTGGTCAAAATTACCTGCATCACGGTTAGCAATACCTCTATTATAGTAAGCCACAAATTTGCGGTGGTCAGGCGATTTATCGATACTCTTCTGATAGAAATCCAGGGCTTTTTTATAGTCGCCTTTCAGGTAATAAGCATTGGCCAATGCCCCCATTAAGGCATAAGACTCTACTCCTTTTGAAAGGGCATATTCGCCATATAACAATACATTATTGATTTCGCCTGAACGACCATAATGGTTGGCCAGGTTTTCGTTTACTACCGGCGAAGTAGGCTCGTATTTATAAGAATTAGCAAATAAGGTGCCTGTATCTTTATAAGTAAGTGTTTGCTTGTAAGTCAGATACATAAAAACAACGGCCACTATGGCACTACCTCCCAATATCAGGTTTTTTGATTGTACTTTCTGGTTTAAGTAATAAAACACTAAGAATATCCCCCCAAAATATGGAATATAGGAATAACGTTCTGCCAGAATTGCGCCCCCTACTGATAGAAACTGTAGTACCAGTAGTATGGTAAAGAAGAAAAAGAAAACACCAAAAAATACGGCTTTCTGACGTTTATAAGCCAATACTCCCAATCCCAGCACAATCAATGCCCAGAGTGGAGCCGTAATGAACTGAATGGCATTGTATTCATCTGTCCCCGGGTAACTATAGAAATTATGTTGATTAAAAGGCACAAACATTTTAACGATATAGACAAGGAAACCATAAAAGCCGAATTTCAGCTTGGTACCCATATCAAATACATTGGCAATAGCTACATCGGCTGTCATTTTCTCGATTCTCCCACCCAGATTACCCCCGCCCTGTATATGCACCGCTAAAGCACCAAACAGCAAAGCCACAATAAAAAAAGGAATCTTTGATGTAATGTTTTTTACGGTCAAAAATCCTCTGTCGTACCAGTAGTCTATCAGCAACAACACTAAAGGCAATACTACTGCCATAGCTTTTGATAAACAGGATAACACAAAGAAAACAAAGCAATAGATATAGTATTTGCGTTGATTTTGCTCTATATATTTGACATACTGAATACAAGCTAAAAAGAAAAACAAAGTATAGAGTACGTCTTTACGCTCAGAAACCCATGTAACCGATTCTACGTGCATCGGGTGAATACCCCAGAAAAGTGCTACCAGAAAACTCACTAACATATTGTTTTTGGTAAGCTGACGGGTAAACTGAAAAATAAGTAAAGTATTGGCTAAATGAATGAGTGTATTCACTACAATAAAAGAACCTGCTGCTTTACCAAACAACGCCGAATTGAGCCACAAAGAGGCCATTGTAACAGGGTGATAGTTCAAAGCACTTTCAACACCTAACAGACGAATCAGGTTGGCAAACGTAGGATTCTGCACCATGATATTTTCTGTTACATACATATTATCATCCCATAGCACAAAATCGTTAGAGAATCCTGCCCAGAAGGCAATCAAAACGGCTACTGTAATAATAATAGATGCCACAACCGGATTCAACGAAAAGCCATCATTGGCTGATTGACTGGAGAGTGTTGCCGCTTTTAGAGTTGGGTTTGTTGCCTGAGGAGGAATGTTTTGTTTAGGTCTTTGTTTATTCTTAGCCATATTTGAGTACTATTTGAATTCTCACAGCGAATATAGCAATTTCTTTGCCAATTCTACAAAACGAAATTGGTGAACATCAAAAGAAAAACCCCACTCTCTAAATCTCTCTCCCCAACAGTGGGGAGAGAGACTTTCATCCTCTTCCCCACTGTTGGGGAAGGGTTAGGGATGGGGTTTCTACAATTAAAATCCTTCTTTTTCTGCTTCTGCTTTCTTTTTTGCCTCTTCTTTTTTCGGCGTTTCTTCTTTGGGTACTTCTGCTAACTTCTTAGGGTCAGTCTTCTTGGCTTTGGCTGTCTCTTTAATACCTCTGTAAGTTTCCAGAAATACCTTGCGGAAGAGGATAGCCTCTGAGTAGTCAACGGCAATTACCTGATAGCTTTTGTCTTTTTTCTTTTCGCCTTTGGTTACCATCGCATTAAAAGCATCGTCAGAAGAAATAATACCCATTTCTCCCTCTTTATAGCCGAAGTAATACCAGGTTTCACCCGATAACTCCAGGAAAATATACATTTCATCGCCACCCACAGGGTTTTTACGAATCTCTACATAGCCGTCAACCATTGCATTAATGTCTGTCTGGTCAATATTAGAGATGCCTAATTTACCTACGCTTCTATAAGCATTCTGCTTAGGCTCCCATTGCAATTTCAGGTTACTGAATACCATCGTATTCAGAAACTTAGGCGAGAATTTAAACAAAGGCACATATTCCTTGGCCGAGCGCATCTTGTAATCTTCTATGTCTTTGTCGCCTACAACATGGCCTATTTTTGAAATTAATTCCGGCGAATTCAGTTCTATGGCGGCTTCATTCACGCCTGCATCGAGGTTAATTTTTACGATTTTATTAGCCATATGAGCCAGAATAGGTGCCACAACCGGGAAATTTACCTGCATAAGTGTATTAAACTCGTGCTTGGCAGTATCCAGACGTAACTTGGCAAAACCTGAAGTTTGCAGGTATTGTGAAAGGTCGGCACTCAACAGATTAAACTTACCTTCCAGATTAATAATACCCTTATCTTCTATCAGTTCATATTTATTGCTGATTGGGGCTTTTTCGCCATCAGGTTTAATGCTGAATAACTGATTAGGTTCGTCCCGACGTAATACCCCGGTTGTTACAAAAACGTCCTGGTCTTCCTCTGTTTCTTTAGCGGAAAGGAAAGTCGGATATAACCCATTACTGGTTGCCGTAGTTCTGAAATGCAAGCCTGCAAACAACAGAGACTCATTGCTTTTCAGATTCTTATCAACGGTAATAGCTACTTCTTCTGATTTATCGCCTTTATATGGTATCCAATAACCGCCTAATTTCGGATATTTTTTCAATACAGGTAATACAAAACCATCTAAACTCAGGTTCTTGACAGGTGCCGACATGGCAATATCACCCTGATAAATGATTTTTGGTGAAAGATATAAACTATCACGTTCTTTCACTGAAGCATGGGCAAAGGTCGAATATCCTTTCTCTTTGGTTTTCTTTCCGTCTGTACCTGCTATCATATTCACTTCTCTTAATTCAAAATCTCCCATTTTGATATTAAAAGTATCTTTCTTCACATTCACAAACTGATAAGATGCATCTCCGGTAAATTTGTTTTTAGAGAGAATCTGAATATTACCATTTCTCAGGTTATGGTAGGCATTTAAGGTATCTATCGTTAAACGTGCATTTTTGAAAGGCAGAATTTCTGCATTTCCACGAATAGCCACCTGACCTTTATCGGGAATAATCTTGGCATCAGCCGACCGGATAAATGGTACGCCACCGATATTGAAAGTCAGTTGTTCAATATCATACACAGCCGAACTACCATTAAACGCCAGTCCTTCCTGTGCTGCATTGGTCGATGTAAATACTGACGTAGCCACATCTCCTTTCATACTGATTTGCTTCTTCTTGATATTCCATTCAGCACGGTCTATATTGGTTTTATAGGCGGCATAAGGGAACTCAAAAGACGATTGTTGTGTACTGTCGTTAAAATTGCCTTCATTAGTCGCAATGTTTACAATGCTTGTATTCACATTGAAGTTCACATTTACGTTTCTACCCAATAATACCGATTTTGAAGCGGCGGTAGTAGATTTAATGCTAAACTGAGATTTATCTGCTATGAAACCTTCTTTGTTAAATTTAAACTGGTCTGAACCCGTTTCTGAATCTGTACGAATCAATTGCCCCAAACCGAATAAACCTCCTTTACGCACTAATACTTTTCCTTTTAGTAAAGACGAGCCTGCATAGAAGTTGAAGCCTTCTTTTGAAGCAATCAGCATTGAATCTGCTTTTGGTAGCCATTTCAAAGTATAGTCTTTAATTTCTACCTGCGGGAAATAAGAAGCGCCTGCCTTATTGGTCTCAATCACTTTTCCCTGTTCACCTTTAGCAAGTAGTGAATCGGTAGCAAAGAATATTTCTTTGGCTGTAAGAGTAGCGGCTAAGTGCTTAATATCACCTTCTGCATGTAAGCCGTTACCATCCATTACCAATGCTGAAGCAAATTTAACTGAAGTCTCGTTGCCGAATACAGGATAAGTACCTGTTGGTACTTTATGAGAAAAACCGATGGTTGTATCAGGCATGATACGCAGTTTTTCTTTGAAAGGCTTGAATATATTACCTGAATAGAATGTTCCGGCAAATTCCATGTCTCTCACATTCAGGCTATCGAAATCAATCTTGGGTACTTCAAAACGTACTTCTTTGTTATAGGCTTTTTTACCTCTGAAATCGTCGTCGAAATACACAATAGTCCCTTTATCTATTTTCAGCATCGGGTATTGTGGCAACGATTGTTTACCCGACTTGTTATCAGGTTTGTTCAGATATACGACTCCCGGATTATCATACTTGATTCGTCCGCCTATTTCTCTTCTGCCTCCTTTGGCATATACCTGTGGTGGTGTAAAAGTAATAGAGTCTATCTTGGGTAAGGTAAGCATGTATTTTTCGTAATCGAACACTAAATCCTGTCCTGAAAAACGATAGTTTTTAGCCTTAAACTGGCCATTGAAAGTAAAGGTTCTGTTTTTACCTACTTTAATGATTTTATCATAAGGTGCAATAAAAGCTCTTAATGAATCGCTCAGGTTAAAGCGTCTGATTCCTCTGATTACCAGACTCTTGTCGCTCAGGTTCAAAGTAGCATTGGCCGTAGAGTCTTTGCTTGTACCATAAATAGACGGAATCAGTATCTCATCAAAATCTTTTTTTCCTGTATTAGCTAACAGATAATGCTGCCCTTTTGGTGAAATATTATACAGGTCGGTAGTAGGGTTATAATAAATAAAGCCTTGTTGCACGGCTACCATCAAGCCCGATTTAAGCACCTGTGGCGATATTCTATTATTATTAAAGGCTGCCACATCAGCCACACTGAAAATGGGTTTATTGTTCTTCTGTACGAAATTTGAAGCTACTACTAACGGATTAAAACCACCACCATTGTTTAACCCGGTGAGCCTGTCTGCATCAAAAAAGTCTAACGATTCAAATACGGCCGGAATCTGGGTTCTACCAGATACGATATAGAAATCCATTTTTCCTTCTACGAGGCTCCACCGCATGGCATCGCATTTAATGCTCATCTGGTGGTAGCTATCTGTAAAAGTAGCATCTTTAAAACCGCCTGCATCTACTTTGTTCAGGCGTAGTATACCATCGGTAGGTACGTAATTCAATTTTACGGCAGGATGATAGATGGAATCTTGTCCGATATAGGTAGTAAAACTGGCCGTTTGTGCACTGATAAAAGCATCGTTGATTTCAAAACGGGTACTGGTGGTTTTGAAAGCCACCTTACCCTCTTGCTTAACCGTAATGTTTGAATACCCATTTTGCACCGAAGACGAGAAAATCCGTTTACCTATAATTGAGAATCCTCCTTTATATTCAATACTCTTGTCAATATTCTTAATAAAAGCATCACTCTGATACGACATAAAACGTGGATAGCTTGCCTGCGCATTTTTAGCACGTTTTTCGCCTTTAAACTCTAATATACCTTTGATAGGAGCCGTCAGACGTTCGGCATAAGTAAGCGTAACATCTTCGCCGACAAAGCGAGGGTTGCGGATTTCGAAAGTATAATCTGCCAATACTGCCGAAATTTGCGGTAAGCCGAGGTTTTCCCAGGTAATAGTACCACCTTTACCTACATAGGTTCCTTCTTTTAAAGCAACCGTACCCGATGTTTTGGCAATAGTAGCCGAGTCGCTGGCTGTTGCCAGAATCAAATCCACATTATTCAGTTCAATGGCTACACCACCTAAAACGGGCATAGGCTTCTTATTAAAATCCTGTAGTGATTGAACAGCATTCGGGGCTTCCTGAGTAACTGGCGTATCCCAGCTATCAAGGACTTTTGAGGTTTCTGTCGGAGCAGGCGTAGTGCCATTAGTTGCAGGTTGTTGAGGAGTAGCCGTTTCCGGAGTTTTAGTATCTAAAAATTTAAAATCAAACGTACCTCCAAGTGCATAAAGACGGTTAAAGCCGGAAGTATAAATTCTTCGTTTCTCTAAAAAATCTTTAATAGTCTCAAAAATTCTGGTAGCTGTTTTTAAATCATAGAGTTCAACTGTTTTTTGTGTCATACTCAGGAAATTATCCAGTTTCGTATCGTCATACTTTTCCTGGTCAATTACCTTGTCTATAATCAAAAAGAAGTAATAAAACTGAGCCATTTTATGGCCTTTAGTACCCATTTTTTTAGCAGTATTCATCAGAATTGTTTTCTGATTAGCACTAAAACGGCTTGCCCAATAAGACTCAAATTTATTTCCCATTGCAATGGCTATTGCATTATTATCTGTAGCCATTACAGTTTTTATCTCACTGATAAAGGTTTGCGGATTATCCGATAACCTGATTGACTGTGCTTTTGCGGAAAATGACAAAAGAATCCCACAACAGAAGATGATAGAAAGATGCCGCATAAGTGAAAGAGCAGCGAGTATTTTCGCTATTTTAATTTACTGATGTTAGAAACTGTCTGAGTAAATCTTATTTTTGTCAAAACGATTAATTTTCACAAATACTGCGTCACAACAATCCCGCGCAGCGTCCGCTCATTTAGCTCTGCTAAACTCCGGTTGTTGTTCCTTGTCTTTGCAAAAATTAATCTATTTTGACTTTAAAAGCCTTACTCAGACAGTTTCTTAAAAACGACTGCCGCCCAGTTATTCTTGCTTAGTTGAGCTACTTTTTTTAAGCCAACCGATTCGGCAACTGTTTGAATATCAGCTATATCTTTTTCATAAAACCCACTTACAATTAACTCCCCTCCTTCTTTAAGGAATGTTACATAAGCAGGTATCTGGCTAATCAGAATATTACGGTTAATATTTGCCAGCACAATATCATAGATATCTTCAGGTTCATCTTCAATGGTACCTTGTCTTACAGCTATGCCTGATACATTATTCAGCTTTATGTTTTCAAGCGTATTTTCTACCGACCATTCATCAATATCAAAGGCACTTATCTGAGATGCACCTAATTTTGAAGCCAATACAGCTAAAATTCCTGTACCTGTGCCCACATCAAGCACTTTTTTATGGGTATGGTCAAGATGCAACTGATGTTCCATCACCATAGAAGTAGTTTCGTGATGGCCTGTACCAAACGACATTTTGGGGGTAATTATAATCTCATAAGGAAAATCGGGCTTAGGCGCATGAAAATCGGCCCTTACATAAATTTGCTCGCCTATCTGAATCGGCTGAAAATTCTTTTCCCATTCTTCATTCCAGTTTTGCCTGACTATCTTCTTAAACTGATAAGAAATGGCTGTGCGTGCAGCGTAGTCTTCCAGCATCTGCTTCACAGCCACATCGTCAAAACTTTCTTCCTGAACATAGGCTTCCAATCCATCTTCTGTTTCAACAAAAGACTCAAAACCTAACTCGCCTAACTCTGCCATCAGAATCTCGACAAAATCAGCATCTATTTGTAGTGTTAATTCTATATAATCCATGCCGTAAAGTTCGGAAATTCTTCCGGAATTTTTATTAAAGTCTTATCGGCACTTTTACTTCAGTATTTTCCCAACGCAATAGCATATCACTTCCGCCTTCTGCCGGAGCAAAGTCAATTTTAAATTGCTCTACAGTTCCGGTGGTTTTGCCTGCGGGCACATCTACTCTCATCACATCTTTTGTTTCATCATACATAGTACCCCACTGGCCTGTTTGTCCGTTAATAATAATAGTCCATGTATCAGGATTCGGAATAGTCCAAAGTGTATATTTTCCTGCTTTTAGTGGTTTGTCGGCAACTTTCACATCCTGTTTTACGTCAATGAGAGTAGCCTCATTGGCACCTGTACGCCATACTTTGCCATAAGGCACCAGTTGCCCGAAAATAACCCGGTCTTTTTTATAAGGTTGGCAGTAATCTACCTGGACCGATAAGCCGTTCTGGTCAAATTTAGCAGTATCGGCAGGACTTTTGCTTTTCGTAAAGGTCATATAACCAAAAAATGCGAGGGCTAACACAACCACACTAATTAGGATAATTTTTACAATTTTATTCATTTTTCGTAGGTTTTATAATTGAAAGTTTAACATTGCAGTATTATAAAAAAGTTCGGGATTGATATAGAGAAATTGTTTTTAACTTTATGCGTTTTTTGAAATTAAATAAAGTTTTTTGCTGATTTCATTTCAGAAAAAAACAATTTTGCATAAGAACTACAGAAATAGGTATCAGAAAAGTATATGATTCTTATCAAATCCGGAAATGAGTAGTTTTTTTGATAAGAATATCGGGCAATTATTACCGAAATATTTGAGTAATGGAACAAATTTCCTTAAAGTTAAGGTTAATTAAATAAATTTGAGAGTTTAGCCGGCAAAAAATTAAGATATGTTAGATATTATTCATTTACTACCAGATTCTATTGCAAACCAGATTGCAGCAGGGGAAGTTGTGCAAAGACCGGCTTCGGTAGTAAAAGAATTATTGGAAAATTCGATTGATGCCCGTGCCAATACCATTCATTTAATTGTGAAAGATGCAGGCCGGACACTCATTCAGGTTATTGATGATGGCATAGGTATGTCGGCTACTGATGCCCGCATGAGTTTTGAAAGACACGCTACTTCTAAAATAAGAACAGCCGATGACTTGTTTGCTATTCGTACGATGGGTTTCAGAGGCGAAGCGCTGGCTTCTATTGCAGCTGTGGCACAGGTAGAACTCCGTACCCGTCGATTGGTTGATGAAGTAGGTACAGCCATTCGGATTGAAGGCTCTGAATTTAAAAACCAGGAATCGGTTTCTTGTCCAAAAGGCACTAATTTTCAGGTAAAGAACCTGTTTTTTAACGTGCCTGCCCGACGCAATTTCCTGAAATCGAACCCGGTTGAAATGAAGCACGTCTTAGACGAATTTCAAAGGGTTGCACTGGCTCACCCTACTATTACTTTTACACTGTATCATAATGATGTAGAAGTGTATAACCTGCCTTCCGGTAAACTAAGCCGCAGAATTGTAGATATTTTTGGTAAAAACTATCGTGAACAATTAGCAACCTGTGAGGAAGAAACCCCCTTTGTGAATGTTGATGGGTATGTAGGTAAGCCCGAATCGGCTAAAAAAGGACGTGGCGAACAGTTTTTCTTTGTTAATAAACGCTATATTAAACATAATTACCTGCATCATGCAGTTCTGAGTGCTTTTGAAGCCACTATTCCGGAGGGAAGCAGTCCTTTTTATGTTTTATTTTTAGAAATTGACCCGTCGCACATCGACATCAACATTCATCCGACCAAAACCGAGATAAAGTTTGATGATGAGCGTGCTGTATATGCTATTATCAGGTCAGCCGTCAGAAGAGCCATTGGTGTTTATAATCTTACGCCAACGATTGATTTTGAATCGGATATTAATTTTGGGAATATTACTTCTACTAACAGGTTTAATGACGTACCAACACCCATTAATCCGGGAATAGCCGATTTTGAGAAACCTCGTCAGGGTTCAGGTTCTTCTCTGCCACCTGCAAAAGACGATGCTTTCAGAGACAAAGCGAATACAGATAACTGGCGAAAACTTTTTGAAGGATTAGATAGTTTTAAACCCAATAATCAGGCTAATCTTGATTTTCATACGCCAGAATACCAGAAAGAAGAACCCCTGACCTTAGGTAGTAAAGCTAATGATATTACTGACGAAAGTAAGCGTCTGGCTGAAATAAAAGACATCAGTGCTATTCAGATTCAGAACAGGTTTATTGTAGCACAGGCTAAAAATGGCTTAATGCTGATAGATCAGCGAGCTGCTTATGAGCGAATTTTATATGAGAAATATTACAATAACTTAAAAAACAGAAATTCGTTTACACAACAGTTATTGTTTCCTAAAACCCTCGATTTACACCCGTCTGATTTTCAGTTAGTCATTGAGATTCAGGAAGAAATCAAGGCTTTGGGCTTTTCGTTTGAAGAATTCGGGCAAAATACAATTAAAATTACAGGTGTACCGCCTGAAGTACAGGAAGAAAACGAGAGAGAGATTTTTGAAGGGCTGGTACAACAATTTAAAACCAACCAAGCCAATTTGCAACTCGATAGCATAGAAAACGTGGCTCGTTCGTTCTCAAAAAAATCTTCTGCCAAATATATTGGCGAACTATCGAAAATTGAAATAAATTTACTGATTCATCAACTTTTTGAAACGGCTGTTCCGGCTTATACTCCTAATGGAGAACCCATTATGACCATATTGTCGCTGGAACGTTTAGCCGACCTGATAATTAAAAAATAAAAGAAAAGCTATGTTTTATTTAAGCCCGGTTGCCCGTAATTTACTGATTGCCAATGTAGTAGTATTTTTTCTATCATATTTTTTAAATCAGGATTATATTACCCAGCAATTTGCCTTCTTTAACCCGATTCTACCCGGAAGCCCTGAATTATTGAATCCTAATTTCAAAATATGGCAGCCATTTACCTATATGTTTATGCACGGTAGTCTGGGGCATTTATTGAGTAATATGTTTGCTTTATTAATTTTTGGTTCGGGAATCGAAACATTTTTTGGTTCTAAACGTTTTCTAATATACTATTTGATTACAGGCATTGGCGCAAGTTTTATTTACTCTATGGTGAATATGTATGACATGCTACAATTTTCACCTGATTCAGAAGCTTACTGGATAATGGCCGGAATACCAATGGTAGGTGCTTCGGGAGCGATTTTCGGGATTCTGATAGCTTATGCTTATCTTTTTCCGGATAATGAAATGATTATTTTCCCTTTTCCGATACCTATTAAAGCCAAATATCTGGTGGCTTTTTATGCTATATACGAGTTATACGCAGGTGTGAAAGGCACATCAATGGGAATAGCCCATTTTGCCCATATAGGTGGTTTATTAATAGGGTTTATTTTATTAAGATTTTTTGGCTTCGGGAAAGCCCGGTATTAATTTATTACGTAAATTTGTTTTAAGGAAAAACGAGTTAGTGGCAAATTTTTTAGACGACATAAAAAATCCTTTCCGACGCGGGAATACATTGGTGCAGTTGATGCTCATCAATGCAGTAGTTTTTTTGTCTTTAATTCTGACAGGAGCTATTTTATCATTTTTTCCCGAAGGAAATGTCATTAATAAAGCGATTAATGACAACGTTCTGCTGATTGCACCGGTTAAGGAGTTTATCTGGAAACCCTGGACACTCCTTACTTACTGTTTTACGCACTATAGTTTCTGGCATTTGCTTTTCAATATGCTTACCTTATTCTGGTTTGGCACATTAGTAAAAGAGTTTATAGGCAGCCGTAAACTGATGAATATTTATATTATAGGGGGTATTTTTAGTGGTCTGGTCTATATTGGTATTTATAACCTGCTATCGCTTACCCCACAGGTCAACAATATTAATTCTACCGTTTTAGGTGCCTCTGCCGCTGTTTGTGCAGTTATGTTTGCAGCAGTTACGCTACTGCCCGAATATGAGTTCTATTTCTTTGGCTTGTTTCTGATTAAAATCAAATACATTGCCTGGTTTTTCCTGCTTTTGTCGTTCATTGTCCCAAGTAGCGGTATCTCACATCTGGGCGGTGCAATGGCCGGGTATTCCTACATCTATTTATTACGGAAAGGTATTGACTTAGGAAGCCCCATTGAAACCATTGGCGACTGGTGGAGCAACTTGTGGAGACCTAAGCCTAAAATGAAAATTCCTCAAAGAAAATATAGCGAATCTACTGTTTCGAGTAAAGGTCTGAGTAGCACCAATCTCGACCCCAATTATTTCCCCGACCAAGATGAGGTTGATGCTATTTTAGATAAAATAGGCAAGTCTGGTTATGAAAGCCTCACTAAAGAAGAGAAGCAAAAACTCTATAGAGCCAGCCAAAGAAAAGATTAAATGTATTAAACTTTTAGTCTGGTTCAAGGTGATAACATACTTATTTGCTGCCAAAAGTCATTTCTTTTAATGATTCTACTCATTATTTACTTCTATTGAATTTCATTTTTTTGTACAGAAAAATGTAAAGTTCTTTATGTCTTATATGACCTTATGAGACGTAAAAACCTACCTTATTCAAAAAAACAACTTCAATAGAAATACTTATGAAAACCATTGCCCTTATATTATTTAGTACTTTAATAGTTAAAGCACAAATCCTTACGTTGAATCCCGTTAATAGCTCGATTACAATTACACCGAATGGTTTACGAGGAGGTAATAACAATGACTCAAACATAAGTAATGTTGCTTTAGGAGGGTCAGCTCTTTCTACTAATAGCGGCGGTATCGCTAATACAGCCATTGGCAACGCAGCTCTCCGTTTTAATACCACGGGTCGTTATAATACGGCTACTGGAACAGATGCACTGACATCTAATTCCATAGGTTATTTTAACACTGCTAACGGCGTTTATTCTCTTAAAAGCAATACCAAAGGGAGTTCTAATACTGCTATGGGATATGCTGCTCTTTTTTTAAATATAAATGGGAATAGCAACACTGCTATTGGGCAAAATACACTTGGCTTTAATTCTTCCGGCTCTAACAATACTGCTATTGGCCAAAGTGCTTTAAACAAAAATACATCGGGCAATTACAATTCTGTCAATGGCTTTGAAGCGCTTATTAATAATACAACGGGGTCAGGCAATGTTGCAATAGGATTCAATAGCGGGAATGCCATTTCAACCGGAGCTTTAAACACTTTTTTAGGCTATAATACTAATGCCAGTGCTGACTTTACTAATGCAATAGCTATTGGGGCAAATGCTGTGGTTGACGCAAATAATAAAGTACGCATCGGAGATGCCAGTATTACTGCGATAGAAGGCCAAGTATCATGGAGCAATCCATCAGACAGACGATTAAAAGAAAACATTATCTATACCAATCAATTAGGGCTTAATTTTATTTCTCAATTACAGACAGCATCATACAATTATAAAGCAGATAAAGGCAAAATCCGCTATGATGGTTTTATTGCTCAGGACATTCAACAAATTCTTGAAAAATTGGAGGTCTCATTCAGCGGATTGAAAAAATCTGATGATGGTATGTACTCATTAGCCTACTCAGACTTCGTAATGCCTTTAGTAAATGCTGTAAAGGAGCTAAAAGCTAAAAATGATGCTTTAGAAGATCGAATGTTGATAGTAGAAGAATTACGAGCCGAAATAATTAAATTAAAAACAGAAATTTCCGCACAAAAAAATAGTGAAAAATAATCTTACCATTATCTGATATTAAATCTTCAGGCTGAATACTCACTTATTTAATTCACAAAATTAAACACACATAATCATTAAAATTTCCCTTATCTTTGTAAGCCTATCTGGCATTATACTTGAAAAGTATGATGTAATTCTGTCCTGACCTAAAATAAATGTAAATATTTTTCATATAATCAAACATTTTAGATTATGTTTGGTTTAGACAGAACAATTGACTCGTAATTTGCTTTAAAGATATGCTCATCACCGCCGGCGAACTTCTGGAAAACATCAATGAACCTTCCGATCTAAGAAAACTTGACCGATCAAAACTTCCACAACTTGCCGACGAACTACGACAGTTTATTATTGATGTGGTATCAGTATATGGTGGGCATTTTGGTGCCAGCTTAGGTGTGGTTGAGTTAAGTGTGGCCTTACATTATGTATTTAATACGCCCGACGACCAGTTAGTATGGGATGTAGGCCATCAGGCTTACGGGCATAAAATTCTGACAGGTCGTAGAAAGCAATTTCATACCAATCGGTTCTACGGTGGTATTTCGGGTTTTCCTAAACGTAAAGAGAGCATTTTTGATACTTTTGGTGTAGGCCATTCATCTACTTCTATATCTGCAGCATTGGGTATGGCTGTAGGCTCTATGCACAATGGCGACAAAAAACGTCAGCATATTGCCGTAATTGGTGATGGTTCCATGACCGCCGGAATGGCTTTTGAGGCTATGAATCACGCAGGTTCATTGAAAGATGCTAATCTGTTGATTATCCTGAACGATAACTGCATGGCGATTGACCCGAATGTGGGTGCCTTGAAAGAATATCTGACAGATATAACTACTTCTCAGACCTATAATAAAGCCAAAGACGATATCTGGAAGCTGTTAGGGAAAATGAGCCACTTTGGCAAAAGTGCCAGAGAAATTGTGCAAAAAGTAGAAAACGCCATGAAAGGCGCTCTGTTGAGCCAGAGTAATTTGTTTGAAGCGTTGAATCTGCGGTACTTTGGCCCTATAGATGGTCATGACCTTAACCATATGGTAAGTGTACTGGAAGATTTAAAAAATATTCCGGGGCCTAAAATACTCCACTGTTTAACCGTAAAAGGTAAAGGTTATGCACCAGCCGAAAAAGACCAGACCAAGTGGCACGCACCGGGTTTGTTTGATAAGGTAACAGGCGAAATCAAGAAAAAGATATATGACCATCCGATGCCTCCGAAATATCAGGATGTTTTCGGGCATACAATTGTAGAATTGGCAGAGGTGAACGATAAAATCATGGGTGTTACGCCTGCTATGCCTTCAGGTTCGTCATTGAATATCATGATGAAGGCGATGCCTGACAGAGCGTTTGATGTAGGTATTGCAGAGCAACACGCCGTAACATTTTCGGCAGGTATGGCTACGCAAGGTCTGGTAGTATATTGCAATATCTACTCAACCTTTATGCAGCGTGCCTACGACCAGGTGATTCATGATGTATGTATTCAGGAACTACCCGTTATCTTCTGCCTCGACCGTGCAGGTTTTGCAGGAGCAGACGGCCCTACGCATCATGGTGCTTATGATATTGCCTATATGCGTTGTATTCCGAATATGGTGATTGCCGCACCAATGAACGAAGAGGAACTGCGTAATATGATGTACACTTTTCAGTTAGAGGAGATACAAAAACTAAAAACCGCTTTCACGATTCGTTATCCTCGTGGTGAGGGTGTTTTACCTGACTGGCGTCGACCTTTAAGAAAAATACTTATTGGTAAAGGACAAAAAATAAAAGACGGTAGCGATATAGCCATACTAACCATCGGGCACGTTGGCAACTATGCGGTACAGGCTTGTGAGGCATTGCAAAGAGACGGCATCAGCGCAGCTCATTATGATTTACGCTTTGTAAAACCCTTAGATGAAGCGCTATTGCATGAAGTATTCCAGCAATTTGATAAAGTGCTGACCGTAGAAGATGGTTGTGTGAAAGGTGGTATGGGAAGTGCTGTGTTGGAATTTATGGCCGACCACGAATACACTGCCAAAGTAAAACGCCTGGGTATTCCTGACCGTATTGTAGAGCATGGCGAACAGATTGAATTACATCATGAATGTGGCTTTGACCCGGAAGGCATCGCCAATGCCGCCAGAGAAATGGTGAGTAACAGAGTTTTGGTGTATTAAAAGTTTGATAAAATTAAGTCTCTCGTTTGTATTTTCTATATATGCATGGATGGAAGTAAGTTTTGATGTAAATGGCAATCTAATACCCTATGAAGCTATTGAGCTAAGTTTGTCGATTTTTCATAAAGCTTTTGTTAATAACTTTGATACCTCAACTTCCAGACACAAAATTTTTCAGAGTTTTGAAAAATTTATTCTTCAATTTAAAGAAGAAATATTAAAAGAATTTGTTATTTGGATAGATGGAAGCTTTGCGACCAAAAAAGATAATCCCAATGATATTGATTTATTGATATTTCTGGATTTCGATTTTTATCAAAAAAATCAAACTAAACTTGCAGAATATAAAACATTAAACTTTTTGAAAGAAACTGGTTTAGATTTATATTTTTTGATTGAATACCCACAAAATCATAAGAATAGATTCGTGTCTGATATTGACAGAATTTATTGGTTAAATCAGTTTTCAAGAACCACTCCAGACAACAAAGGGAAACAATTTTCAAAGGGTTTTATACAAATTAAAATTATTTGAGCCATGAAAGAGGAACTTTCTGAAAGAGATTATAAAGTCTTAAATTTACTTCATCAGATTGAAGAGGTAAATAAAATGATTGGCTTACACAGTCAAGAGGGCGGGATAGCTATTATGAAGCAGCAATACGAGGAAATTCGTGCTAAATATCTTGAAGAATTAAATCAGATTTTAAAGGAAGTTATTGGTAATACAAGCTACGCTATGGCTGCTTAATTCTTCTTTCTTCGCTTTTTAAAACAGGAACTACAAGCCCACAATTTTCGTTAATTCCTAAATAATCTCCCATTAATAGTGAGCGAAAAACAATTGAATGACATTGACCTGACTGGCTATGACCAAATAGAAGTTTTAGGTGCCAGAGAACATAATCTTAAAAATATTGATGTAAATATTCCCCGCAATAAATTAGTGGTTATTACGGGTATTTCGGGTAGTGGTAAATCTTCTCTGGCATTTGATACCATCTATGCCGAAGGACAAAGGCGCTATATGGAGAGTTTCTCTTCTTATGCCCGAAGTTTCATTGGAGATATGGAACGCCCCGATGTTGACAAAATTAATGGTCTGTCGCCGGTAATCTCTATCGAGCAGAAAACTACTTCTAAAAACCCACGTTCTACAGTAGGTACAACTACCGAAATCTACGATTTTCTTCGTTTGCTTTTTGCCCGTGCCAGTGAAGCATTCAGCTACGTTACAGGCGAAAAGATGGTGAAACAAACTCAGGACCAGATTATCGACCAGATTTTACATCAGCATGAAGGTCAGAAAATTACTTTGCTGGCACCTTTAGTAAAGGGTAGGAAAGGGCATTACCGTGAGTTGTTTGTGCAGATTGCCAAATTGGGTTATACCAAAGTCAGGGTAGATAATGAGATACTGGAGATTAACCCCAAAATGCAGCTTGACCGTTATAAGATTCATGATATTGAGGTAGTAATAGACCGGATAATCCCTAAATCTGAAGATAGGTATCGTTTGAATCAATCTGTAAGTACGGCCTTGAAACAGGGAAAAGGCTCTATGATGCTGTTGGACGGACAAAAAAAAACCCAGTATTTTTCTCAGAACCTGACCGACCCGCAATCGGGAATCTCTTACGAAGACCCATCACCTAATAGTTTTTCTTTCAACTCTCCTTATGGAGCCTGCCCTACCTGTAATGGTTTGGGTACTATTGAAGAGATAACCGAAGATTCTATTATTCCTGATAAATCGTTAAGTATTAGCCGCGGAGGTATTGCGCCTTTAGGTGAATATCGTGATTTATGGATATTCAAGCAGATAGAGTTTATTCTGAAAAGCTTTAAATCTAATATATCTACACCTATTGACAAGCTACCACCGGAAGCTTTAAAAACGATTCTATACGGTAGCGAAGAACCCGTATCTGTCCCTTCTAAAAAATATCCTGGTACAGAATGGAATTCTACTTTTGAGGGGGTTATTACTTTTCTGAAACGTCAGCAAGACTCTGATAATGATAAAATTCAGGAGTGGGTACGAGATTTTCTCGTAATTAAGACCTGCCCTGATTGTGGCGGATTACGTCTGAAAAAAGAATCTTTACACTTTAAGATTGACCATAAAAATATTGCCGAATTAGCTGAAATGGACATTCGGGAAATTGGCGAATGGTTTGATAATCTTGAAAGCCGGATATCTGACCGACAAAATACCATCGCCCGAGAGATATTGAAAGAAATCCGTAAACGCATAGGTTTTCTGTTAGGCATTGGTTTGGATTACCTGACCTTGAATAGACCCTTAAGAACTCTATCCGGTGGAGAATCTCAACGGATTCGTCTGGCTACACAGATTGGTACACAACTGGTGGGCGTATTATATATTATGGATGAACCAAGTATCGGACTTCATCAGCGAGACAATGTGAAACTGATTCAGGCTTTGAAAGATTTACGTGATTTGGGCAATACAGTTCTGGTGGTAGAACACGACAAGGACATGATGCTCGAATCTGATTATATATTGGATATTGGCCCGGGTGCAGGCCGACATGGCGGAAGTATCGTAGGCAAGGGAACGCCTGAAGAGTTTCTTGCCAACAGAAGTACTACTTCTGACTACCTGAGTGGCAGGTCAAGCATTGAAATTCCGAAAGAACGCAGGAAAGGCAATGGGAAAGCGTTGGTGATTAAAGGTGCCACCGGCCATAACCTGAAAAATGTAACGCTTAAACTTCCTTTGGGAAAAATGCTCTCAATTACAGGCGTAAGCGGTAGCGGAAAATCGTCTTTGATTCATGAAACATTGTTCCCGATTCTGAATCGTCATTTCTATAACTCCAAAAGAGAGCCGCTTCCCTACAAATCAGTTGAGGGCTTAGAGGCTATTGATAAAGTAATTGAGGTAGACCAGAGCCCTATCGGACGTACGCCACGAAGTAATCCGGCTACCTATACGGGTATGTTTTCAGACATCAGAACTTTATTTGCTGAATTACCGGAATCTAAAATCAGAGGGTACAAACCAGGGCGTTTTTCATTCAATGTAAAAGGCGGGCGTTGTGAAGATTGTGAGGGAGCGGGTATGAAAAAAATTGAAATGGAATTTCTACCTGATGTACACGTAGCCTGCGAAACCTGCAAGGGTAAACGTTTCAATCGTGAAACCTTAGAAGTGCGCTTCAAAGGCAAGTCTATTGCCGATATATTAGATATGACTGTTGAGCAGGCTTTAGAGTTCTTTGAGTTTCAACCCAAGATTTTCAGAAAAGTACAAACCCTTTTTGATGTAGGCTTAGGCTATATTACCTTGGGGCAACACGCCACTACCCTTTCGGGCGGAGAAGCACAACGGGTAAAATTAGCTGAAGAGCTTTCTAAAAAAGATACAGGCAAAACGCTTTATATCTTAGACGAACCCACTACGGGTTTACACTTTCAGGATATTCAGAAATTGTTAGAAGTATTACAGAAACTGGCCGACAAAGGCAATTCAGTACTGATTATTGAGCATAATTTAGATGTAATCAAGGTATCTGACCATGTGATAGACCTGGGGCCGGAAGGTGGTAATAAGGGCGGACAGATAATTGCCGAAGGTACCCCCGAACAGGTGGCTAAAGTAAAAGGCAGCTATACGGGTTACTTCCTGAAAGAAGAGTTAAAATAAAAATGATAGCTTATCAATAAAAAGAGCAATAAACCCTGTTTATTGCTCTTTTTATTACTGAAATCTAATATTCATCTTCATTGAAGAAAAAGTCGTCTTTGGTCGGATAATCAGGCCAAATCTCCTCAATACTTTCGTACGGTTGTCCGTCGTCTTCTAATTCTTGTAAATTTTCAATAACTTCAATGGGTGCTCCCGAACGAATCGAAAAATCTATCAACTCATCTTTTGTAGCGGGCCACGGTGCATCCTCTAAGTATGACGCAAGTTCGAGTGTCCAATACATAGTTTATTCCTTATTTAATGTTACAAAAAATTTGTGGCTGCAAAAGTATAACAATTTTTAATTTGTCAAGTGTTTTGACCCAAAAATGTATTATTTCTCAAACGTTTTTTTTAGAAAATATTATATATTCTGCAAAAAATATATAATCTCTTTATAAAACTTTTGATTATCAATGATTTACAAAAATAAAAAAAACTCCTTTTTAAGCAAATAAAAAGGAGTTTTTTTATTGTGGTTTAAGTCTGATTCTGATAATTTAATTACCTAATCTCAATATGATCTGGAGACATTTCTATTCTATAAAACTTCAAGGTTTCTTCAAGCATCTTATTTGGATTTAATTCATGCTTTCTTAACCTTTGTAAATATTTCAAAGCGAATCTCCATAGATTCACTCTCTAATCAATTTAAGCAATAGTATGATAGATGCTGTATTAGTAGATGATGAAAAAGATAGCACAGAAACACTGGATATCTTATTGAAAAACAATTTTCCTGATATAAGAGTGGTAGGGAAATTTAATGATTCATTAAGTGCCATTGAATTTCTACAAAAAAATCATTTTGATTTGTTATTCCTGGATATAGAAATGCCAGGAATGAATGGTTTTGATTTGTTACAGGAAATTCAGAAAGATGATTTTGAAGTAGTTTTTGTAACAGCCTATGACCAGTTTGCCCTGAAAGCATTCAGATATAGTGCTTTCGATTATTTACTAAAACCTGTTGAAATAGAAGATTTAGCAAGTTGTATAGCTAAATATCAGGAGGAAAAACTCCAACTGAAGTCACGGCTGGAATATCTCCAAAGAATGATAAAACATACAGGTACATCTATTGAGAAAATAGCTGTACCTACCTCACAGGGGTTTGAGTTTATCGAGATAAAAGACATTATTCGTTGTGAATCTGATGGTAATTACACAAGAATTTTTCTTAGCAATCAACCTGTTATATTAGTCTCACGTACATTAAAGGATTTCGAAGAATTACTGGAAGAAATGAATTTTGTGCGTGTTCATCAATCGCATCTCATTAATTTGAAGTACCTGAGAAAATATATAAAAAGTGAAGGAGGGTATATTGAAATGCAGGATGGTACTCAGATTACCGTTTCAAGAAGCCGCAAAGATGAGTTGATAAACAAACTGAATTTTCTGACTTTCAGCTAAGAGTTTCCTGTTTTTGCTCATATACTATTCACTCAGGTTAATAATAGAATACATTTTATAGAGGCTGTTCTTGTTAAATAATCAATGAGAATGACTGATTAGTAATTCATACACTCTTCTTAATAAATTCTCTCCTTTTTATTTTTTCATCAACTCTACTTTTGGAGTACTATCAAATCAGTATTCCATACCATGAAAAAACTCATCTATCTATCTTTCGCTATATTGCTGATGTCAGGCATGGCCTTTGCGCAAATTATTAACCCTAAAGAAACTGCCAAACGTAAAGCAAACGACCGTATCAATAATGGCATTGACCGTAATATTGATAAAGGCTTAGATAAAATTGAAGAAGGCATTGGAGGTATTTTCAAGAAAAAGGACAAAAAAGCCAAGAAGTCGGAAACAGAAGATACTGAAGAGGAAACAGACACTAAAATTAAAACAAAGAAGAAATCTGCTACAACTGATGAGGAAATAGCAGAGGATAACGAAACAACTGCATCAGCTCAACCTCCCTCGCAAACGCCTGTTAAACCATCGATGAAGACCTATTCAAAATTTGATTTTATACCTGGCGAAAAAGTGATAGCCATTGAAGATTTTGCACAAGATGCCGTGGGAGATTTCCCAGCCAAATGGAATACCAATGCCAGCGGCGAAATAGTGAATATAGAGAATAACTCTTTCAAATGGTTGCAACTCCCGACACAAGGAATTTTTTATCCAGAATTCGTGAACGAACTGCCTGATAACTTTACGATAGAATTTGATATGATGATTTCTGAAGACTTTGATAATAATGGGTCAGGTCTGAAAGTAATTTTTCCGGAATTAAGTCAACGCAATACTATTTATGACCAGCATTTTAATGGGGAGACACGAGTTAATTTTGACATACACCCATTACCCGATGGAGATGGTGTATCTCTTGCCTGGGTTATTGACAACAAGAACACTAAAACGCTTGATAATTCTAATCAAATCGCCTGGAGGCCTAAAGAAGCGAACCGAATTTCTATCTGGAGACAAAAAAATCGTATAAGACTTTATATCAATGAGCTTAAAGTATGGGATTTGCCAAGAGCCTTTATAACAGATATTAAATATTCATTATTATTTGCTACTTATACTAACGGTGGGTTGCCATATATTACTAATCTTCGCTTGGCGGTAGGGGCACCCGATACCCGGAATAAATTGCTCACTGAGGGCAAGCTGGTAACGAGAGGAATTTTGTTTGATGTAAACTCTGATAAACTCAAACCTGAATCTTATGGTGTGCTAAAAGAAATCGGTACAGTACTAAAAGAGAATCCTACACTCAAAGTAAAAATAATAGGGCATACTGATAGCGATGGCGACGACACCAAAAATCTTGATTTATCTAAACGCCGTGCGGCGGCTGTAAAAAATTCGCTTGCTACAGAGTTTGGTATTGCTCCTACACAAATGGAGACCGATGGTAAAGGTGAAAGTGAGCCTTCTGAGCCCAATACTACCCCACAAGGAAAAGCTAATAATCGTAGAGTAGAGTTTATTAAGCTTTAAATTTTTAGACCATGAAAGTAAAATTATTTATTCTATTGCTAATTGGCATAGTTAGCCAGACAATGGCACAGACAGTAAGCATTGAGCCGGGCAAAAGTGTGTTTGCCAATTCAGTTATTGGTACTGAAATCAGGTCAGAGCATACAAAACCATTAAAGATTACATCTGATTTACACCTTACCCCTATTGACTTTTATAATTATGGGCAATTGCATGGGCGTATCACAACTTCCTATAGCAGTATGCAGATTTTCGGAAAAAACGGTATTTTGCTATTCCCGAGTGTGGATTCTACTATTGGGCCAAAGTTTAACCTGAATGCTAATGGCAAACTGGTTTTAGCCGACAATGCTAACGCTGGCTTTTACAGACTGAATGTTCTTGAAAACGATGAAAACGTCGCCTTTTTTGGTAATACGAATGTTGATGGAAATACTACCGTCAGTCTGAATAACAAGGCTTATTTGACATCAGGCATAGGTAATTTTAAAATTGCCGGAGATGCCGCAATAACTATTGAATCTAACACAACTGGTTCTTTTCTGTTCAGGTCTGATAATAAAAACCGCTTTGTCATTAATGGCACCACAGGTTTTACAGGTATTGGTGTGAGCAGTCCTAAATATCCCTTTCATGTAGAGGGCGCAAATGATACGGTAGCTACATTCAAAAATACTACCGCTAATTTTTCTCAGGTAATAATTCATGATCAGCTAACCTTGAGGGCCGGAAAAACCCTTTCAGGAGGTGTACTTGAAGATTTCGGTTCATTATCTTCTACGGGTTTATTTTTCTTTTCTTCAGCCAAGCAACAAAACTATAATGTAAATGGCAATTATGCTATGCGCATAGATGATGAAGGGAAGGTAACCGTCAGACCTGTTTATTCTGGTAGTGAATATATAGCCGCAAAGGCGAATCTTGATGTGGGTGGTACCATACGGTCAAACCTGCTTGATTTTACAGAAACAAATTTGCTTGAACGTCGGCATGTATTTGCTGATAAAGATGGCATTCTGCGTGTCGATAATAGTTCTAATCAGTACATGAGCTATAATTTCAGCCATGTGCAAGCACAGGACTGGGATGACGAGCTACGTAAGGGTAGCGGCTATGCATGGTTTAATACAACCACTACGGGAGCTACCATGTACTTACCAGTTAACCTTCCTGATGGTGTAAAAATAACAAATGTAAGAATATATGTTTTAGACAACTCGGCATCTGACCTATCGTTTACTTTTAGCCGTAACACCCACACAACTAATAGCTTTACCACCATTGCAACAGCTACAACTAGTGGTGCTATTGGCAGTATAAGGAGTATTAATAGCGTTGTGGCAAATGAAACCATCTCTAATCTGGATTATTCTTATTACGTCAATGTCTCATCGGTTGGCAACTGGGCTGGCAACACTTTGCAGTTTCATAGTCTGGTTATAACTTATCAATATTAATTTATGAAACTGTTTTACAAATTTATTTTAAGTATATGCCTGATAGTATTCCCAATTTTCCTGGTGTTAGATGAGTCTGAACCTGGGAGTACAGCAGCAATTATCTGATTATATTGTCAGGAAAGGTTACCTTCAGGGTAATTGTAAATATAAGTGCTGATGCCGATGAAAATATTGAAACTGCCAAAAAACTTGCATTAGAGGTATTGAAAAAATGCAACTAACAGGTAAGGACAAAAGGTTAAAAATTATCTGTACCAAAAGACATACTAACGCATATCAAAGCCAGTAATAAACTATATTATATCATGAAAAAAAACTTATTGGTTGCTCTACTAACGCTGATTACAACCTTCGGAACATTTGCACAGTCCAACGATAAACCTAAAGTGGCGTTTTGCCAACTTCCAAAGGGTTGTGTTTTCTATGACCACCCCTTTACCTATAAACAACTGGATTTGATGTTTGATTATTTGGGTACTTATGAAAATAAAAAAGGTATTCTGGCATTCGTAACCAATGTTATTGGGGAAAGAATGAATTATCCTGACCGGAAACGTTCACCAAAAGAATTACATGAGTATTTTGGGGGTAAAGGAGAGCCGTTAGTAGTCCCTTGGTCAATGTCCATTCATCAGAACATACAACCTGAAGATGGAAAGTGGACAATAGCAAGCGAAAAACCACAAGTTGGGAATTGCCCTAAAGGAGTAGAAACCCAACTCGAAAAAGTAAAGATGCTTGAAAGCGGTGATAAAACATTTGATAAACCATTCTCTCCAGTTGCTTTATTACCCGCCAAAGAAGCTAAATGGTTTCCGGTTGAACCAAATGTTTATAAGTGTATTTTACAACTAACCGACAGTGATGTAATTACAACCATATATGATGTTAAAGTAATTAGCCCTGAAAGTATGAGTGGAACCATGAATTACACATTTAAAATTCCTAATTTACCCACATGCCGAATAAAAATAAACTTTAAATACACGAAAAACTAAGGTTATCTGCATAAGATTTGCCAATTTTAAGCAATGCTATTCGATAGGAGCATGATTTTTTTGACTACATGAGTAAAAGTTACCTGAAGATAGTCTTGTTTTTGTGCCTGACTATTCCTGCTATAGGAAAAAGAGATACCTTAATAATAACAGATACCTCAGCATACGTTCCTCTATACCATTTCGGCGAGATTTATGCATCTACATCAGATGAAACAATCGAAAAGGCGAACAGAAATCAACATTGGCAAATTCTTACAAAAGAGTATCAGGTTCCTCGTAATCAGATTGTCTGGATAAGATTTAGTCTGAAAAATCAATTCAATAAACCACAGCAATATTTTATCAGAAACCCTGATAACGAACAGAGCGATTACTATATATTCAGGAATAATCAGCAAATAGAACACTATCAGAATGGTGAGTTTGTATCTACATGGGGAATGAGCCGAAACGAGCTATTGGGCGTGTTTGACTTCTCTTTGGCTGCCGGCGAAACTATCGAATTGTATATTAAGGCATCAAACCATAAAGGAGTAATTCCTTTTTTAAGATTATTTCCCCAGCGAGCCATTAAAACAACTTACGCACTATTAAACGAGAAGAGGTTTGAACAATGGCTTGATAATTATTATGTGCACAATCTGGAAGAATTACAGGTAAGAACCTTTTATCAGGGAGGACTCGGGATTATCCTGGTGATTGCTTTTTTAATTTTCTACCGCAATCGCCATGAAAAAATTTATCTTTATTATTTACTCTATGTATTATCTGCTTTTGCTTTTACATTATTCAAGAGCCGGAGTTTTACCTACGTCGGACGATTATTAGGTTTAGTACCAATGATTAAGTTTTATGCCGCCGAAACTATTATGTGGCTTGGCTTGGCAGTCTATCTCTTTTTTGTAACAGAATTACTCGATCTTCGGAAAAACCATCATCAATTATCTAAATTTCTTAGTCGATTAGGTAAGGGTTTTATTGTATATAGTATTCTTGTGTTTTTTTGGCTTTTACTCACAAACGATTCCGGCCTGCAAGTATGGTTGTTTAACAACAATCGTATTCCATTATTTTTGTTATACACGGGTACGATAGTTTATATAGCCAGAAATGTACGCTCATCGATGGTAAAGTACCTGCTCTTTGGCAATGGGTTTTTAATCGTATTTGGCATGCTGGCATGGCTTAAAGCCGGAATACTGAATCATCAGCACTGGTATGGGATTTTTAATCACTTGTTTACGCTTCCGTTAGCAATTCTTATCGAAATAATCGTCTTTGCACTGGCCATAGCCAAAAAAATTGAAGAAGAACGCAACATAAAAACTGAACTCGAACAAAAAACCATGCAGGTAGAAATGATGGCACTGCGCAGCCAGATGAATCCACATTTTTTATTTAATAGTCTGAACTCTATCAGATACATGGTAATGATAAACGATAATGAAAATGCAAGCGACTATCTGTCGAAGTTTTCAAAATTATTACGGATGATTCTTAATCATTCTGAAAAGAACGTTATTCGTTTATCAGAAGAACTCTTAGCATTGCGCCTTTATCTGGATATAGAAAAAAGGCGTTTTGGCGATAATTTCAGCTATTCTGTTATGGTTGATGAGCAAATAGAAGCCGAAGCTTTGCAGATTCCACCTATGCTACTGCAACCGTTTGTAGAAAATTCTATCTGGCATGGCCTGATGCCCAGCACTAAGCCCGACAAAAGAATAGAAGTATTTATCAAGAAAATCAACGAAACAATGGTAGAATTTCTGATTAAAGATAACGGAATTGGGCGGATTAAAGCTAATGAGCTAAAAGTAAAATCAATGAAAAACCACCAATCTAAGGGAACGGAAATCACAAACCAGAGAGTTGAGCTATTTAACAGGAATTATTCAAACAAGATAGCAATTTCTACTAACGACTTATACGAGCATAATAATTCTGTGGGTACAATGGTTAGAATTTTGTACGAGTTATAACTTTCCTTTATTCTACATTGAAATTTGTAATCAGAGTCAATAGATACTTTAGACAATAGAATACATAATATATAAGAAACTGTTTAAACTTATTTCTTTTGGCTGCAAATGAATATTTTCTGATTTGATGGAAAAAAGAGACCGCTCTACTGAACGATCTCTTTCTTGTATCAGAGATAATTACTATTACTCTCTCGTAATCTTGCTTGCACCGCTGGTATTAGAAGAGTTCAGGTTTTTCACTCTTCCTAATTCTACGTGGCTTGCGCCGGTTGCCTCGGCTTTTACATCATTAATTTCCATTTTTCTGGCATCAATATGGCAGGCACCTGTTACGTCAATATCCATTCTGTCGGCCGAGCCACGGAAATCAGCATTAGCAGCTCCGGTAGCATCTAAATTTATATTTCGGGCATCTACATCTATGGCTGCTTTTACTGCCCCTGTCAGGTTAATATCAATATCCTGATTTTTGTCTTTAAAGCCTATTACTTTAGCTGTTGAAGCGCCTGAAAAATCAAGCCCTTCTACTTTTGGCATGGTAATAATGATTCTGGTTCTTTCATTACGGCGGCTGAACGAGAACTTATCTCTGTATTCAATTTCAAGTGTTTCGCCTTTTACATCTACATCTAAATCATCAATATTATCCTGACTATCTGAATCCGCTGTAACATTGAATGACTCTCCCTGACGAACGGTAACTATAAAGGCTCCACCTATATCTATCTTACTGAAGTTTCTGACATCGAATTTCTTTTCAAATTGTCCCTTACCCTCAAATACTTCCATATTGAATGAGTTACCGTCTTCATCATAGTGATTGTTTCTGTCTCTCAGAGCCTCTCTTTCTTCATCGCTCAGTTTCGGACAGTCTCTACAAATCATACCGGAATCACGTTTCATCACAAAGGTGTACTTATCCACATCATCACGGTCTACATCAAAGTTTGTATGGTCATTCCAACGGCCATGATAAATATCGTAGAAACTACGGGTAAGTTTAAAAGGCTTATCGAACGGAATGTACAAGGTCATGTCTAAATCCTGGTCACGTAAGCGTGCTTTTTCACCAAGAAGCAGGTATCTGTCAAAAACAAGCGATGAATCTTTCTGCTTTATATTGTACAGTACATTTTTGGCATTGTTTTCAGCATCAGCTCTTGAGCGGCCTGCCGATCTGAATCTTTGCTCCAATTTTAAATCCGTACCTTCATACCCCTCTAAAGCTACATCTACACCTTCTTTTATTTCTAAACCATCTTCGTCATCATAATAATTATTAGCATCAAGTACTAAGGTTTGCGCTGGTACAGCATAGTTTTTAATTACTTCTACTTTGGCTCTGTTTTTAAAGTTTAGGGCATATTTTGTTGCTAAAATACCCGTTCCCATTAAACCTATTAACCATAAGCCTAATAATGAAATCCAGAAGTTACGGGTACCTATGCGGCGGTTGGTCATTAATATCAAACCAACAAATAATAGCGCCAGGAATGGTGTGAAACCGGCAAGGAAACCAAAGAAACCTGCCATAGGATTAATATCATCAGCAAAGACTCTGAAAGGACTATGGTCGAAGAAATCTCCTTCAAAACCTGTTACTAAGCCAAAGAAAGCGGCAATGGAAGCAACTACTGCAACCAACATAGCTAAGGCAAAAAGCATCAGGAAGATACCTACTAAAACTCTTACTACAGGCCCCAGGTTTTTCAGAATTTCACCAATTCCTTTGATAACGATCGCAATTAAACGGAAAGGGAACAGAAGGATTTTAGTAATTGCATTTTCAGGTGCACTTTTGTCCACTTTTAAACCTTCTTTGATATTGGTTTCAATATTAGACAGTGTTACAGGTTCGCCTTTCATTTCCATTTTCTGGGTAAGTGTCTGTGCTTTAGGTGCTACTATCCATAGAATAATATAGGCCAAAATACCCGTACCAAAAAGTAGCACACTCAATACAAATAGTAAACGAATAACGGTTACATCCACTCCGAAATAAGCTGCTAAACCACTGGCGACACCACTTAGCACCTTATTGTCGTTATCCCGATAAAACTTCTTGATTTTCTCGTCTTCCACGAGGTTTGTGCTGGGCGGAAACACTAACCAGCACACAAAATAGCCTAAGAAAACAAATCCTGAAACAGGAGCCAGCTCATCAATCAATGGTGGTACACCCAGGAAAAGTAATAAGAAGATAATGCGTACCCAAACCACATCAATATTGAAATAATGTGCCAGACCTGCCAAAACCCCACCTAAAGCTTTACGTTTTACATCACGATACAAACGTTTTGGCCCTGCTGTAGTAGCTTGTTCGCTACCAAAAGTAGTTTTTTCTTCTGCAGGAGTTCCTGAAAAACTTTTGCTTTCAGCTTTGGTGTAAGAAGAGCTTTTTAAATCTTCTTCTTCCTGAAAGGCTTCAAAATCGGCTACACTACCCATCGATTTGATAAGGTCGTTTACACCTTCAAGAGTAATTACCTGAGAAGCACCATCTGATTTATCTTTTGTCCAGAACTTCTCAGCAATTCTGGCCTCAATGTCTGAAACAATTTCCTGATTCCCTTCGTATGACGAGAAGTACTGCTGAATGGAACGCAGGTAATTGTTTAATTTGTCGTAGGCATCTTCCTCTATATTGAAAACTACGCCTGCTATATTAATTTGTATTGTCTTTTTCATTGTCTTAAACTGTAAGTACCACACGCAATTGCCGTAGTGGCTAAATAAATGAAAGGTAAGTCTTCAGTGTTTTAGGTCTTATTTGGTTTTCTTACTGATAATCGTTGTTACCGACTCCGAAAGTTCATTCCATGTACTATTAAGATTATCCAAAAACAATTGTCCTGTATCGGTTAGCACATAGTATTTTCTTGGCGGGCCAGAAGTTGATTCAACCCATTTGTAATCTAAAAGACCGGAGTTTTTCAGGCGGGTCAGGAGTGGATAGAGCGTACCTTCAACTACCATAATTCTGGCATTGATAAGTTCGTCTAAAATTTCGGAGGCATAAATTTCGCCCCTCGAAATAATGTGTAAGATGCAGTACTCCAATATTCCTTTCCGCATCTGCACTTGGGCGTTTTCTAAATCCATATTATCTATAGCGTTTAAAGCATTTTCTGCTGAACTTAATGATACAAAGTTAATAAAAGGTACTATGCAATGCAAGATACTTGGCAAAAAAAATCCTGCAATTGTTATGAACGGTAAAAAACCATGAGTAAATCGTAATTTTTAAGGACGAATTTATTGATTTTTAACCATTGATAGGGATTCTGTTTGTACTTTTGAGACATTAACCATTCGTTTGTGAAAACGCCTGATTTTGAAGTTTTTATTGGCATCACAAAACTGATGCAGGCTTTGGGTTTGCCCGACCCACATTCGCCCGATTTTCAATTGTATAGATTTGAAGAAGCGATGCGGACAAGACCTGCCATTAGCCCTGTGTATCGGAGTGATTCTTATATATTTGCCCTTATTACAAGCGGGAAATTAGCTTTTAAAGTAGGTATCTCCGATTTCATGATGCAGGCAGGTTCCTTATATTTTCTTAGTCCCTGGCATTTGCATCAATACCATCGCTTAGAAGACCTGACGGGCTACGTCTGTTTTTTTAATGATAATTTCTTTGCGGCTACACCCGAAGGGCTACACACCATACGCGAACTACCGATGTTTCAGTTAGAGGGTAGAGCTGTATTTGATTTATCTGCCGACGAACAAAAACCCTTTATAGATTTATTTGAATTGATGCTCAAAGAAGTAAATAGTACTTCTGCTTGCCGTTGGGAGGTAATGCGCCATCTGTTACACATCTTTTTTATTAAGGGGCAGGAAACCTACAAGATACACACCCATACCATTACCGACCATGCTAAAAACTATAGACTAAGCAGAGCTTTTGAGCGCCTGTTAGAAGAACATTTTCTACTATTGTCTAAAGGAAGAACAGGGAAAGTATTCACAGTAAATGAATTTGCCGAACAATTGAATGTACACCCTAACCACCTGAGTAATACTTTAAGAAAAGAGTTAGGTAAATCGGCCAAACAACTGATTAATGAACGATTGGTTTTTGAAGCTAAATCTTTATTACATACCACTGAGTTGTCGGTAACAGAAATTGCCTACCGTCTGCGCTTTGATGAGCCGACCAATTTTACCAAATTCTTCAAAAAATCTACCGGAATACTTCCAAGGGAGTATCGTATGCAGACTGCGTAATATTTAACTATTTTATTGCACAAAATCATTCTTGCATATTGATCAGCTTAAGCAATCCTTCCTAAAAAATCTCAGTATAATCCTATATTTTATCCTTTTTCAATCCCTGAATCTTCGATTTTTACCATTCTTCCTGCAAAACTTACCGTGATTTTACGGCTTGACAGGTAGAACTTTGTATGGTATTTTACCAATAACAGTTTCATGGAGGTTCTCAACAAACAATTTACTATTGGAGACACTTTGGCCATCAACCGGATTGGCTTGGGTACAATGCGGGCTACTACAGGCGCAGGGTCGTGGGGAGAACCTGCTGACCGACAAGCAGTAATTAAGGTAATAAGAAAAGCCTACGAGTTAGGTGTCAATTTTTTCGATACTGCCGATGCCTATGGCCCTGGTTGTTCGGAACTGATTTTGGCCGAAGCCATAGAGCCTTTTAAGAAAGAAGTTATAGTAGCTACCAAAGGTGGCTCAGTTAAATATGCTCCCGGAAAAATGTTTGCCAGTGGCAAGCCCGGTTATTTGAAAACAACCGTTGAAGCCAGTCTGCGTCGGTTAAATTTGGAAACCATTGATTTGTATCAGTTAGACCATGTTGACCCCGAAGTGCCGATTGAAGAATCGGTATGGATGCTCGCTACTTTGAAAAAACAAGGAAAAATCCGTGAGATTGGTTTATCCAACATCAAATTAGACCAACTCCGTTTAGCACAGAACATAACCCGAATTGCTTCGGTACAAAATTCTTTGAGTATAGCCAATCAGACACATCTGAAATTTGCCCAGACCTGTGCCAGTGAAAATATCGCTTTCATAGCATACTGCCCTACTGCCATGATAGACACCGACAAAGCACCTAAATATCAGCAGAAAGCAGTGGAAATGGGTATTACTTTACCACAATTATCTTTGCTCTGGTTGCTCGAAAAAGCACCGAATATTATACCAATACCCGGCACCTCGTCGGAAAAGCATTTGCAGGAAAACCTCGCTGTATGGAATATGATGCCCTCGGTGTTGAATTAAGCACAGCATATCTGGTACAGCATACCTTATACATTGACGGATTAACTATCCTTATTACGATTAAAACCTGAATTACTATGTGGATTGTTCGATTAGCCCTCAACCGCCCTTATACCATTGCAGTCATGGCTTTTTTGATGATGCTTGGAGGTGTTATGGCAATCCGTTCTATGCAAACGGATATTTTTCCTAAAATTGATATACCTGTTGTAAATATTGTATGGGCATATCCAGGTCTTTCAGCACAGGATATGGAGCGTCGGGTTGTCATCAACAACGAACGTGGAATTTCCTCGCAGGTACAAGGGGTATCACGTATCGAATCAAGCTCTATTCCGGGTATAGGTCTGTTAAGAGTATATTTTCAACCGGGAACTGATTTAGGTCAGGCTTTAGCCCAGATTTCAGCAGTATCTTCTACGGCACTACGCCAGATGCCTCCGGGTATGCAGCCTCCCGTGCTATTGCCTTATAATGCCTCGAATTTACCTGTATTGCACATGATTATTTCGAGTGAAACTATGGGCGAAGATGCTGTGGCCGATTATACCAATAACTTTTTACGATTGCGTTTATTTACTATTCCGGGCTTACAGACACCCGGCGTTTATGGGGGTAAGCAACGCCAGATTAATATAGATATTGACCCTGCTCAATTAACGGCCAAAGGTCTTTCTGCCGCTGATGTTATCTCTGCCTTACAAAGCTCAAACGTTATTCTTCCGGCTGGTACTGCCAAAATGGGGCAAACAGAATATAACATTGCCCTGAATGCCAGCCCAAGCACAATTGACCAGTTTTACGATATACCTGTAAAAGTAATCAACGGGCAAACTATCAAGATAGAAGATGTAGGCAAAATATCAGACTCTTTTGCTGACCCGACTAATATTGTACGTATCAATGGTAAACACGCCAGTTATCTGACTATCCTGCGGAAATCAAGTGCCTCGACCCTCACTATCGTTGAATCATCTAAAAACATGATTCCGAAAATCAAGGAAGTAGCCCCCGAAGGATTGGAAGTAGGGACTGATTTTGACCAGAGTATATTTGTAAGTGCTGCTATTGAGAACGTTTTGCACGAAATGGGTCTGGCTATTTTTCTGGTAGGTCTCATGATTTTTGGTTTCCTGGGTAACTGGAGAAACGTATTTATTGTAGTTACCTCTATTCCATTGGCTATTCTGACAGCCATTGTGGTATTAGACCTGACGGGTAATTCGCTCAATATTATGACGCTCGGAGGACTGTCTCTGGCAGTTGGTATGTTGGTAGATGATGCTACTGTAGCCATAGAAAGTATCCACCGACACCTGAGTATGGGTAAATCATTGGTAAGAGCTATATTAGATGGTGCAGCTGATATTGCTACGCCTGCCTTGGTAGCTACACTTTCTATATGTATTGTGTTTATTCCGGTATTATTTATTACAGGCCCTGCAGGGTATTTATTCGTGCCAATGGCCCTATCGGTGGTGGTAGCCATGCTTACCTCTTATGTATTGTCAAGAACGCTTGTTCCCTTATTATCAAGATTAATGCTTTCAGCAGGTGCTCATGAGGCACATACCACAAAATTTGACCGTTGGAGAGACCATCAGTTTGAACGCTTGCAAAATTCCTATGGTAGCCGATTGCGCAAAACCTTGAAGCGAAAAGGTTGGGTATTAATTGGTTCTTTGGTCTTAGTGGTTTTAACAGTAATTTTAGTAACTCCAAGGGTTGGTACAGACTTCTTTCCGACTACCGATACAGGATTTATGAAGTTACATTTCAGAGCCCCATTCGGTACACGTATTGAAGAAACAGAAAAGTATGTTGAGCGGATTGAGGAAGCGGTAAAGAAAATAATACCGCCCGAAGAATTAGGTACAATAAGTGCCAATATAGGGGTACCGATTTTCTTTAACTTAGCCTACGTGCAGTCGGATAATGTGAATGGTATGGATGCTGAAATTATGATTTCGCTCAAAAAAGACCATAAGCCGACCGAAATTTACCGGAACAAAATAAGAGAAGCATTAGATAACGATTTCCCCGGTACACAATCCTATTTTCAGACTGCTGACATGGTAGGTCAGGTATTAAACTTTGGGTTAAGTTCGCCCATTGATTTGCAGGTAGAAGTAAATGATTATAACAAAGGTTATGAGTTAGCCAAAGTGCTGAGAGATTCGCTCAAAAAAGTAGAAGGCTTGAAAGATGTTACTATAAAACAGGTATTAGACTACCCTACCCTGAAAGTTGATGTTGACCGTATCAGAGCCGCACAGGTGGGTTTAAGCCAGAGAGACGTAGCCAGTAACCTATTGGTAAACTTATCGTCGAGTGGGTTGTTTGCTCCTTCTTACTTTCTGAATCCGGCCAATAACGTGAACTATACGGTAGTAGTAAAATCGCCTACGTCCAAAATTCAGTCGGTAAGTGATTTAATGAATCTACCCTTAACTACCAGTGCCGCAGCAGGTGCATTAAATAGTAATTCAACCGTTCAACCAACTGATGTGCCACGACAAATTGCCCAGACAGTACGCAATGTTTCAGACATAAAACCGGGTGTAATGCCAAGCCAGATTAATCATGAAAATATTCAGCGGGTACTCAATGTTTCGGCCAATGTAGAAGGCAGAGATTTAGGTTCGGTTTCGGCTGATATTGACCGCATTGTGAAAGGGCTGGGACAATTACCCAAAGGATTTGGTATTACCGTAAGAGGACAAGGACAGGTTATGAACGAATCTTTTACAAATATGGCACAGGGTCTGGTATTGGCTATTTTGTTGGTATATGTATTAATGGTGGTTTTATTCCAGTCGCTAAAAGACCCATTGATTGTATTGGTAGCTATTCCGGGTGCTTTAGTAGGTATTCTTTTGTTTCTGTATGCTACAGGTACAACTATTAATGTAGTGTCGCTGATGGGTTCTATTATGGCGGTTGGTATTGCGGCTTCTAATGCTACGCTTTTAGTGAGTTATGCGAATGATTTACGGTCGGAAGGCTATTCAGTACTAAAAGCTGTAATTGAAGCCGGAAAAACCCGTCTTCGTCCTATTCTGATGACTGCCCTTGCGATGGTCTTAGGTATGATTCCGATGGCGATTGGTCTTGGAGAAGGTTCTGAGCAAAACGCCCCGCTGGCTCGTGCCGTAATCGGTGGTTTGATTATCGCCACACTCTTTACACTCTTTGTTGTTCCGGCTGTTTATGCAGGTTTATATAAAGGCAAAGCAAAGGCTAAAGTAAGTTTATTAGAAGACCAGGAAGAAACTACGCATGTAGTAGCATAAAAACAGATAATCAGAGACATGATAACAGACATTCAAAAACAGATATATATTATGAAAAATCAACAAAATCTTCGCCGAATCGGATTATTAGCTATCGTCTTGGTAGTCGTCGGGATTTTTGTGATAAGCTGCACAGGTGGTTCTGCAGAGCCTCCTGCTACCACCAAATCTGAAGGAGTAACCGTAACTACTACTACTATCAGTCAGCAAAAATCAGGCAGAACCCTTATGCTTTCTGCGGAAGCACGCCCTTACCAATCAGTAACCCTTTATGCCAAATAAGTGGCTATCTGCAAAAACTATATGTAGATAAAGGACAAGACGTAAAGGCAGGCCAAACCATCGCCATCATAGAGTCGCCTGATTTGGAGCAGGAAAAATTAGCTTTAGAGGCCGACCTGAAGCAAAAGCAAAGCTATCTGCAAAGAATAGAATCATTATTGGCTAAAAAATATGTAACCGACCAGGAAGCAGATAAAGCCCGAGCAGATGTAGAAATGGCTAAGGCAAGATTAGATGCTCAAAAAGAAAAATTATCTTATACAACCATCAAAGCACCATTTGCCGGAAATGTATCAGCCCGTTATGCCGATGTAGGCGCTTTATTACAAGCAGCTACTTCATCACAAAGCAGTGCTTTGCCTGTGGCTACTATCTCGCAGGTGAATCGTTTAAGGATTACTATTTTTATTGAACAGGCAGATGCCGGAACGGTACGCCCGGGAACACCTGTTGATATGCTTATACCGGGTTCTGCCGACACATTACACGCTAAAATTACACGTATGACAGGCGAATTAGACGCCCGCACACGTATGATGCTGGCCGAGATAGAATATAACAATGCCAATAACCAGATACTGGCAGGTAGTTTCCTGAAAGTACTGATTCATTTACCTGCGCAGGAGTTTATCAGTATTCCGGCACAGGCACTGGTAGTAAAAGGAGAAAAATATTTCGCTCCTGTTATCAAAGACAATCGTATTTATTACAGACCTATTAAAATTGGTGCAGGCGACGGGTTGCAATACCGTGTTTATTCCGGCTTGAATGAAGGAGACGTAGTAGCCCTGAATGTCGGTAATTCATTAATAGATAGTTCACTGGTAAAAGTGGCGAATAAACCGCAAACGAAATAATGAAAAGAGTCTTTTTGCTTATATGTATAGGGTGTTATAGTGTCAGTCTTTCGGCACAAACCAAAGTATTAAGTTTTCAGGAAACCTTGCAAATGGCTATTCAGCAGAATGTGGGTATCCGAAAAGCACAGAATACCATTGAGTCAGCTAAGTGGGATGTCTATGGTGCCAAAAATATGTTTTTACCTAATGCTACTTTTAACGGAGGTTTTACTTTTCAGTCAGGCAGTAACCTGCTCACGATAGCAACCCCTTCTTTAGTGGCCAGTACCTTTACAGGTCTGAATTTTCAGGCAAACAGTAATTATGTGTTAGCCGATGGGGGTGCCAGAAAATCTCAGGTACAGGTAGCGCAGAAAACAGAAGAAGCTGCTAATTCGCAACTGAAATTTACCCGCCAGCAGGTAATCAACGATTTAAGCCTTGCTTTTTTACAACTGTCTTTAGATAGACGACTAATAGAGATTGCCACCCAGAACTGGCACCTTTCACAGGAAAGAGACACCATATTAACCGACCTCGTGAAAGCAGGTTTAAGATTACCTAATGAGCTGTATCAGCAACAAGCCCAGACACGTCTGGACGAACAACAGGTAATAACCGCAAAGAACCTCTTACAAAACCACAAGATTTTTCTGATTCGTCGGTTGAACCTCCCGGCAGGCGACTATGATTTTCAGGACTTACCGGACGAAAGTCTGCCTACGCTTTCAAATCAGGATTTAGTAGGCAATGCCTATAACAAACGGTATGATTTGCTTACCCTCAAACAACAAAGAGAAGCTATTGCGCTCAGAACGCCAATTATTCAGTCTAATCTAAAACCACAACTGGTTGCTTCAGGCGGATTTACGACTGCCGGAAGACATTTGTTTCAGCAAAATATCAATGGAAATGATGTACTGAAAACCATTGAACAAAGAAACATTATCAGACAATTAGGCAATCAGGTTAACGTCTACGCAGGGTTAAGTTTAGTCTGGAATATATTTGACCGGAATCAGACTAAAACCGCAGTAGCTAAAAACCGGATTGAAGAAGCCAACCGTGAGTTAGATATTACAGATAGACAAGACCAGATACGTGCCGAAATAAACCAGGCCTTAACCGACTACGAAACAGCTCAGCAACAATACACTACGGCACAGGCACAGTTATCTGCCGCACAAGCGGCTTTTGAATTGCAGGAAGGTCGGTTCCAGAATGGACTGGCTCCTTTGATAGATTTATTTGTAGCACAAAATGCCTTGGCTTCTGCCAAAGTTAATGTAGCCCGTGCAGGCATACAGATACGTTATCAACAGAAACTGCTACAATTTTATAGTGGAGATGGGCAGGAGTAAGATATGCAGGAAGGGGAGCAATTGCTTCCCTTTTTTATTGGCATCTTACCTGCTGTCCACTATTTCTGATTGAATATAGCTACTTTATCAGATTTCATCAGAATCTTCGGAATCCTGTCATTTTTTTTCGTTACTTAGTTCTACAATAAAGCTTAGGTTTGAGGTAAAGGCATTTTATCATAAATACCTCATCCTTAGCTATTTCATAGAAGTAATCCTCACACCTTACAATTACAGAAAACCAATTCAATCCTTAATATTCAAATGAAAAAAATCCTTTTTTCGTTGCTAATCGCATCTGCAAGTGCGGTGGCACAAAATACGGCTTCTTCCAGAGATGGTGTACCCCCACTGGTAACATACACCGACCAGCAAGACCGTGAAAACATGATGCAGCAACTGGGCATCAAAAAATTAAGACCCGGTTATAACAGTAATGAATCGGCACCCAATCCTGCCAATTACAACGAGTCAGTCGCTAATCCCTGCCCTGTTTTACCTGATGCCCTGATGCTCAAGAATGGCAGAAAAGTAACTACTGCCGACGATTGGTGGAATAAACGCCGACCTGAATTGGTAGAAGATTTTGAAAGAGAAATCTATGGCAGAATCCCGAAAAATGTACCTAAGGTAACCTGGACAGTAAAAATTACAGATAAAGAAGTAGTCGGCCGGACATCTGTAATAGCCAAACAACTGGTAGGACACGTAGATAACAGCGAGTATCCATTAATCAATGTTGATATAAATATGATGCTGGTAGTGCCTACCAATGTAAAAGGCCCTGTGCCTGTACTGATGATGTTCGGCAGACCGTCTTTTCCGGCTCCTGCTCAACCCAGCCCCGAACATATGGAGAAACTCAATGCTGTATTTAAAGATATGATGATTAAGCATGACCCCTCTGTCAAAGCTATCTTTGACCAATATCCTGCTTATACACCCATTACCCGACTACCTGGCCCCAATTTCTTTGCCCCGGCTACTAATGGCGAGTCGCCCTCAACAGAGCAATTGATTGCGGCAGGCTGGGGATATGCCACCATTGAGCCTGCCAGTATCCAGGCCGATAACGGAGCAGGTTTAACCAGAGGTATTATTGGTCTGGTAAACAAAGGCCAGCCCAGAAAACCCGAGGACTGGGGTGCACTAAGGGCATGGGCATGGGGAGCTGCACGTGGGCTGGATTATTTAGAGACAGACCCTGCCGTAGATGCCAAACGTGTAGGCATAGAAGGCGTTTCCCGTTATGGAAAAGCTGCTTTGGTTACCCTTGCGCTTGAGCCTCGCTTTGCCATAGGTTTAATCGGGTCATCGGGTAAAGGCGGTTCTACCCTACACCGTCGGATATTTGGAGAAGGAGTTGAAAACCTTACCGGAGGATTCTACTACTGGATGGGTGGCAATTATATGAAATACGGTGCCGAAGAAGCAGGTTTCGGAACTAAAACAGGTTGTGATTTACCTGTTGATTCGCATGAACTGATAGCTCTTTGCGCACCAAGACCTACCTTTATCAGCTATGGCATACCTGAAAAGGGAGATGCTAAATGGCTCGACCAGCACGGTAGTTATATGGCAACCGTGGCAGCAGGTGCCGTGTTTAAATTATTAGGAGCAAAAGATATTGGGGTTTCTAATGATTATATGACAGAAAAAATGCCCCCGGTAAATACAGATAAGTTAGAGGGGCAATTAGCATGGCGTCAGCATGATGGCGGGCATACCGACTGGCCTAATATGCAACATTTTATTCCCTGGGCTAACAGGGTTCTGAAATATGAAAAGTAAGCATTCAAATCAATAGCCTGATTGATGGACTTGTCTGGAGGTAACAGACAAGTCCATTTTATTCTCTGATTTTCCGTTTGAAGGCCACTTTCTTCCTGCGTGAAATCATGACTTTCACATTGTTATCCATTTCTAAAAAAGGAGCTTTAACCAGCATGTTAGTCTTATGCTAAAAATGAATTAAACACCTAATACCCTACACCTTCATCATCTTCTCATTCATACTTACAATAAGGCTTTCACAAGCCTTGTTTTGTATAGGCTTTCGTCGAAAATCTGAACTAATTTTCTTTGCTTTCAATGCTTTTTAAGCATAATTTTTCTACATTGCGCACAGCAAAAGAAGGGCTTAAAAAGAAGGGTAGAAACATGCTCTTATTCATTCTTCAACTGCAATTATTCAATCCTAAATACAGAATTCAAACATGAAAGAGAAATCAGACGAATCGAGGAGGTCGTTTATTAAAAAAGGTGCTATTGCTTCTTCTTTTTTTATCGTTCCGAGAAATGTACTTGGTGGACTTGGGTTTATTTCTCCCAGCGACCAGCTTAATATTGCAGCCATTGGTGCCGGAGGTAAAGGCCGAAGCGATATTACCAATGCTTCGGTAAAGGGAAGAGAACGCATAACGGCGCTGTGCGATGTTGACTTTTCAGGCTCTGCCAGCCAGACAGTAAAACAATTTCCGAATGCCAAACTCTATGCCGACTATCGGGAGATGCTGGACAAACAAAAGGATATTGACGCTGTAACTATCTCTACTCCTGACCATGTACATGGTCCTGCTGCGGCCTTTGCAATGGAGCGTGGCAAACACGTATATGTACAAAAACCCATGACCCACAACATTCGTGAAGCTCGTATGCTGACCGAAATGGCTCGTAAGTATAAAATTGTGAGTCAGATGGGTAACCAAGGTGCTTCAAATCCCTTATTAAAAACGGTACAAGGATGGGTTGATTCAGGCAAATTGGGAAAAATCGCAAAAGTGCAAATCTGGACAAACCGCCCCGTATGGCCACAAGGTAATGCCATGCCAAAACCTGATGATAGCTTAAAACCAAAAGATTTAGACTGGAATTTGTGGCTTGGCCCTAACGAATTTAAACCATATGTGCCTGGCATGCATCCATTTGGCTGGCGTGGTTGGTGGGATTATGGTACAGGTGCTTTAGGAGATGTAGGTTGCCACTTGATAGACATTCCTTTCAGAACCCTCGGCTTGAAATACCCTACTGATGCCGAGTGTAGCGTGGCCGCAGTTTATACTAAAATGTGGGCACCGGAATATAATCCTGAAGGCTGTCCGGCTTCCTCGTTTATCACGCTTCATTTTGATGCAACACCTAAGAGTCAGTCAAAGATAGAAATGACGTGGAGTGATGGAGGTATCAAACCGTCTCACCCTGATATTATTCCTGCCAACGAAGACATCGGAGGTACCAACAGTGCCAATGGTGTAATGATTATTGGTGAAAAGGGAATTATCACAACCAATATCAATGATAGCTCGCCAATGATGCCGAAATTATTCCTGAATGATGGTACCAGAGAAGTAGGTCCTGATTTACCAAAAGATATCGAACCGGAATACGGACATCAACGCAGATGGGTAGATGCTTGTAAAGCTGGCTTCAAAAGCAAAGAGCATTTAGGCTTAACCTCCTCTTTTGATTATGCCGGCCCGATGACTGAAACGGTATTGATGGGTAATTTAGCTATCAGAAGTTATATGCTGAAAAGAGATAATGCCAAAGGTCAGGCAGAGTTTTATGCACGTAAAAAACTATTGTGGGACGGTGAAAACACAAGAATCACCAACCTTGAAGAAGCTAATCAGTTTGTAGGCAGAACTACCTACCGTGAAGGCTGGAAGGTATAGAAAGAACGTTTTAATGATAACATGAGAGGGGCAAAGTTTTTGTCCCTCTTTTATTTTTAAGAAAATCCATTACATATAAGGATTCTACCGCAGCCTGCTCTCTCTTACGCCATACTTACCAATAGTAGCGGATTTTTAGCTTCATAAGATACTATATGATTATATATTGTAACATTGCTTTTCACCTACTTTGGGTGATACACTACATATAGGGTTTACTTATTTTTGGTTATACTTTTTATTTCAACAAACACCCAAAATGAAACAATTGAAACCCTTGTTCATGTATCTGCTACTGTTATTTACCCAGGTGGCAGTTGCACAGATTCAGAATATCATAACCGAGCCTGATGGTGGTAACAAAAAAGCCTCTGTAACCGAACAAATTGGTATAGTAAAAATTGCTATCAACTACGGGCGACCCGGTGTAAAGGGCAGAGAAGGGAAGATCTGGGGTACTAAAGTTGCTCACTACGGACTACAGGATTTAGGGCATGGTACGAGCTATGCTGTACCCTGGCGGGCAGGTGCTAATGAAAACACAACCATTTCGTTTTCGCATCGGGTAAAAATTGAAGGGAAAGATTTAGAACCGGGTATCTATGGTTTTTTTATCAGTAATGGCCCTGACGAGAGTACCCTGATTTTCTCAAAAAACAGTGATTCGTGGGGCAGTTTTTATTATGATTCTACGGCCGATGCACTACGGGTAAAAGTAAAAAATCAACCATTGGCTCAAAGTGTAGAATGGCTCAAGTATGAGTTTCTGAACCAGACTGAAAACTCTGCTACTATTGCACTTAGCTGGGAGAAAAGAATGATACCTTTCAAGGTAGAAATAGATAGATTAAAGTTACAAATAGAGTCTTTCAAAAAAGATTTTCAGACGACCCGTGCAGCAAGTGATTTGATACAAGCCGCTAATTTTTGTCTTGCCAATAATTATGATCTGGAGCAGGCACTTGTCTGGACAAACAGAGCCGTGAATATGCGGGTAATGGGCGAAAAAAACTTTTCTACCCTGAGTACACATGCGGCTGTTTTAATGGCATTAGGTAAAAAACCTGAAGCAAATATTATCATTCAGGAAGCCTTGCCGATGGGCAGTATGAGAGAAGTGCATTTCTTTGGTCGTACCTTGCTCAGTTCCAGACAAATAGAAGAAGCATTTAAGGTATTGCAGTATAATTACAGTAAACACCCAGATGAATATACTACGAATGTAGGCATGGGAAGAATATATTCGGCCAAAGGAGACTATAAAAAAGCATTAGAATATATGAATGTAGCCTTACAGAAAGCACCCGATGTGCTGAATAAAAACAGTGTAGCAGGAATGATTGAGAAACTAAAAACAGATAAAGATATAAACTGACCAGTGCCTGATAAAGTCAATAACCCATTGAGCTGTCATTCATACCTCAACAAAAATTAAATCACTTTCTGATAAGCTATACATTCGATTTTAACCAAGATAACGAATCATTATGAAAAAGCTAAAATTTATACCATTACTACTGCTTGCATTAGGGTATAGCATAACCCAAGCTAAACCTACCCCCTACTTTAACTTGCCTTCGCCCGGTAATGAGGCTCAGGTTTTTGCCAAAGGCATTGTAAGTGCCGATGCACTGGAACATAGTGCCCCAGCCATCTCGAAAGAAAACGATGTGATACTCTGGTGCCTGTTAGATAGCCCTATGTATATTTTAGAATCCAGAAAAGTAAATGGAGAATGGACAAAGCCTTCCCGACCATCTTTTCTATCTGAAAACTCTGACGATGTTTATCCCCGGTTTTCGCCTGATGGTAAAACACTTTATTTTTCTTCACGTCGACCATTACCCGAGGGTTTCCCGAAACTGGAAGATATGTGGATATGGCAGGTAGAAAAAACCAAAGATGGCTGGGGTAAACCGACACCACTTGATGCCTCAATTTGTAATGGTGCTACTTATGCCCATTCTATTACCTCTGACGGACATCTGTATTATTCTTTCAGAAAAGATAATGGGAAGATTTTCGACATCAGAGCCGTTTCGGTTACCAATCCTTCTGAACTGATTAATACTCCCCCCAACCTGAATACAGAAAATTACGAAGACGGGCCATTGGTTGCTCCTGATGAAGATTTTATCATCTTTGAATCGAACAGGCTTGGTGGCTTGGGTAGTAATGATTTATTTATCTGTTTCAAACAAAATACTACCTGGACAGAACCCATTAACATGGGTACAAAAATAAACACAGAAGATTCGGAGAGATTTGCAGGGCTTTCGCCTGATGGTAAATACCTTTTTTGGGGGAGTTCCAGAAATAATGATAATAACATATACTGGATTGAAGCATCGGTTATTGATGAACTCCGTCCCGGTTTTGTCTCAAAAAATACACCCGCCAGAAGAGCGCATCACGAATTAATTTATGACGAAAAAAATAATAAAGTGATGCTTTTTGGCGGTAGCTCACCTGTAGAAGGCGGCAAGACTATTCCATTTTTTAATGATGCCTGGGCCTATAATGGGAAGGCTTGGGAAAAAGTGGGCAATATTGGCGACGAACGTAGTGGTATGAAAATGGCCTACCATACAAAAGAGCAAAAAATATACTCGTTTGGTGGTTTTTATAATAATCAGTCATTGGCCGACTTACGGGTTTTTGAAAAAGGTCAATGGAGAAAAATCAACGAATTACCTGAAATGAAGGCTGCTGAAGGAGGTTTTGTGTATGATAGTAAAAGAAATAGGTTTGTTCTATTCGGAGGTTCGTCAGGGCGAAATCAGGTAAATAATTCAACTTATGAGTGGGACGGGAAAATCTGGCACAAATTTGCAGGAAAGTCTCCGGAAGGACGGCAGGCATTTGCGATGGTTTATGATGAAAAACGAGGTAAAACAGTACTATATGGCGGACTGAACGATGGTGTCTGGGAATTTGATGGCAATAGCTGGATAAATATTAAAACTGAAGGCGAAAATCCGGGAGAAAGAATAGCGGCCGGCTATTGCTATGATAGCAAGCGTGGCATGATGCTCATTTCAGGAGGTATATCAAATGGCAAAAGAATAAATGATACCTGGGCATGGGATGGCACCCAATGGCATAAACTATCAGCTACTGGTCCTGTAAGACGCCTTATGGGTTATATGACCTATGACAAAAAACGGGATAAAGTAGTACTATTTGGTGGTCGGATAAGCTGGCCTATTGATGAAAACGATACATGGGAATGGGACGGCACAATATGGAAGAAAGTTTTTTAACTTAACCAGCTATCATTCAAATAGTCATGATAGCTATCTTTTTGATAATGTTGGGAAAATAATAAAGCTCAATCTAAATCCAACATTACCCAAAAGTCCTTGAGTTCATAGTTTACTTCCCATTTTTGGTTGACCCTCAAGACCTGGCGACAGAATAAACCAACATTGATTAAATAATAGTTTATTTAAGTCAGAAAAGATAGGCAAGCAATTAGAAATTGATGAATCTACTATTTGTAGTTGAGGCTGTTGTGTGAATGGTAATGCTCCCACAAAACTACATACAGAGCTGTGAGATTGTCCAGAAATTGATATACTTTCCGGCTGTCATTCAGAATGCCCGCTATTTCAATTTTCTCAATAAATTTGAAAAGATATTATAAACTATCAAGCACAATCTGATGGTCATCAACAAGCAATACTTTAATTTTTGTATTCACAATGAGTATAGTTAAGGGGCATTATTGAAATATTAAGTCTGATATGCTATTGATCTTTCAGTCCATTTATTATCAGTAAACTTTGTGTAAGCGTGTATTTTCATCCCGCCCAGTTCTCTCTATCCAGGCTTCTGAATTGTATAGCCTCTGCCAGATGTTCAATCCGTATCTCTTCCGAATCTGATAAATCAGCTATCGTACGAGACACCTTTAATATTCTGTCATAGGCTCTGGCTGATAAACCCAGGCGTTCCATTGCTTTTTTTAATAATGCCTTGCCTGCTTCGCCTATATCACATATTTCTTTTACCATTTCCGGTGGCATCATCGCATTAGAATGTATATCAGGAAATTTCTCAAATCGTTTAGTCTGTATTTCTCTGGCTTTTACCACCCTTTCTCTGATGACTGTAGAAGATTCATTTTTTCTTGTAGATGATATCTGGTCAAAGTTGACAGGGGTTACTTCAACGTGCAAATCAATTCTGTCTAACAAAGGGCCTGATATTTTATTCAGGTATTTACCAACTGCTCCGGGAGGGCAGGTACATTGTTTTTCGGGGTGGTTATAGTAGCCGCAGGGGCAGGGGTTCATGCTGGCTATTAACATAAAATTGGCAGGAAATTCAACCGCCTGTTTTGTGCGGGAGATTACTACCTTTCTTTCCTCTAATGGCTGGCGCATTACCTCTAACACAGTTCGTTTGAACTCAGGCAGCTCATCTAAAAATAAAACACCATTGTGTGCCAGAGAGATTTCGCCTGGTTGAGGAAAACCACCACCACCCACCAAAGCAGCATCTGAAATAGTATGATGTGGTGCGCGGAAAGGTCTCCGGGCAATTAAAGATGATTTTACACCTAATTTACCTGCTACTGAATGAATTTTGGTAGTTTCTAATGCTTCGTGCAGTGTTAACGGGGGTAATATAGAAGGAATACGCTTGGCAAGCATGGTTTTTCCGGCACCGGGAGGGCCAATCATAATTACATTATGCCCGCCTGCGGCTGCAATTTCCATTGCCCGCTTGATATTCTCTTGTCCCTGTACGTGTGAGAAGTCTGCTTCGTAATCGCCAATAGCACTATAAAAAATATCTCTGGTATCGGTTACCAAAGGTTCTATCTGCTTGGCACCTGTCAGAAAATCGATGGCATCATTCAGCGTTTCTACCCCAATTACATCTAAATTGTTTACAATAGATGCCTCCATAGCATTTTCGACCGGAAGTATAAAACCTTTTAGTTTACTCCTACGGGCTTCTATGGCAATGGGCAATACGCCTTTAATCGGACGAAGAATACCATCTAAAGCCAACTCGCCTAAAATCACATATTCTTCCAGATTCTTCACAGGCTTAATATGTTCTCCGGCAGTCAGTATCCCGATAGCCATTGGCAAGTCATACGCCGATCCCTCTTTCCGAATATCAGCCGGAGCTAAATTAATAACCGTTTTTTGCCGGGAAACCTGGTAATTACAATGTTTAAGAGCCGCATCTATTCTTTGTTGGCTTTCTTTCACAGCTCCATCGGGTAATCCTACAATAGACATTCCTACGCCTTGCATTACACTTACTTCAACTGTTATCAAGGTGGCATTTACCCCATACACAGCAGCACCAAAAGTTTTTGATAACATATTATCAGGTATTTTATTCGTCCAAATTAAAACTTCATTCAGTATTTCACAAAACTACAAGATTTCCTTTATTGTATTTCTTTGTAAACTATAATTAAAATTCATAAGGAAATGTAGAACAATATATTTCCTGTCAATTTTATGTTGATAGCAAGTATGAACCCCTGATGCTGTGGCTACTACCTCCATCCTATAAAACAGTGTGTTTATTTACTTTTAACTTCTCATAGCATCTAAAAATCTAATCCCGAATCATAATTAGGCAATAAAAAAGCCCTCACAAAAGTGAGGGCACAAGCAAATAAACTTCTAAAGTCTTACTGTTCCCAACGCCAGTCTTTACCGATAATTAATTCGTTTTTGAGGTTCTGTTTAATCAAAAACTCTTTGGTTTCGTTATCATTCATTTTCTTTACAGGCAGCGCATCTGCATTGGCCAAAGCATACAGCATCATGGCTGTGAAACGCACATTATTATTGATTTGCTTTTTGTCTATTAAATCAAAACGGTCGCAGTTGGCATGATAACAGTTATAGGCTTTGATAGGGAAACTACCCGATGGCGAACAAACCGGTACCCCTTGAATCATGAATGGCTGATGGTCTGAATGTAACCCTGCCGAATTAGGGTTGGTATTACTGAAAGTAGAATCAATATTTTTAATTTTTTTACCTATTTCGTCAAAGAACGAACGTAATTCGGGGCGACCCATTGCATTAAATCCTTTGGCATTATTTACCATGTCAAGATTCATCATTAACTGAATCTGGTCTAACTTTCCTTCATCTTTATATTTCTTCACCAAAGCTTTAGAGCCTAATAATCCTTGTTCTTCGCCCATAAACATCACAAATTCTATGGTACGTTTAGGTTTTAGGTTTAAAGACTGAAAAACACGGGCTACGTCTAACACTGTAAAAGAGCCAATCCCATTATCCATTGCTCCGGTAGCCAAATCCCATGAGTCCAGATGGCCGCCAATCACAATTTTATCTTTGGCATGTTTTTTAGAGCTTCCCGGCAGGGTAGCTATCACATTTCGGGCTCTGATAGGTCGGCTGAAATTCTGCATATCAATAACTGCCCAGATATTCTTTTCTTCACTCATCCATTTACGGATGGCCTTGCCACTCTCTACTGACACGCACACAGCCGGAATCGGAATCAGTGCCCCTGTAACCGAAGCTGTTCCGGTTAGCAATACTCCTCCTTCTACCGCATTGGCAATAATTACACCGGCCGCTCCATATTTTATAGCTAAAGCTGTTTTTTCAGAACGGTGCAGGTTTTTCTTACCCTTGTTTTCAGGTGATTGAATATTGATATTGAATAAAGCTATTTTTCCTTTTACCTGCTCTTTTACTTTCTCAAAATCAGGTTCTATTCCATCGCCGCAATCAACAATGGGGCCTTTGATATGTGAGGATACCGGAGAGTGTGCCAGCGCTACTACTTCTACATCACGGAAATTATCACTTCCCTTGGGTACAATAGCTAAACTAACAGTATCTCTTGCCCACGATTCTACCTCAAAAGGCATATATTTTACATCAGCAAACCCATACTCTTTTAATAGTTTATAAGCAAAATCCTCTGCTTTTTTTCCATTTGGGCTACCTGTCAATCTATGACCAATAGAAGAGGTAGCTTCGCCTAATGTTTCATAAGCACGACCCCGATTCAAGACATCTTCATTAATCTTAACAAAGAGTTCCTCTAATTCATCGGCTGGATTTATAAATGCCGAAAATAGCGCAACACTAACGGCAAGCGTTAAAAATAAAATTCTCTTTCTCATCTACCTATAATTTAAGTGTTTAGGCCAATTTAGTTTGGTGTGTAATATTACTGTAAAAATCGTTATTTTTTTTATTCTAAACAAAAAGCCGCTTATTTTTGGTTATTCTTACTTATACAAACCTTCATTATTCAAAAATTATTACAAAAACCCAATACACTCTGCTTAAATCCTATGACTAATAATGATAAATTAATTTTCAATCCTGTGCTTAATTCCCAACAATATTAATGTGAATCAAGGGTTGAAATTATCAGAAACAAACAAGGAGTATTTTGTTAAATTGCAAAATGCGACCTTTACAATTAATACAAACTTACAGCCTTGTTTGTGAGTGCTATGATACGCACATGAGTTTACATTTCCAAAGACAGAGCAATAATAATTGTCCTGAATTTACAGACCAAGAGGCAATAACGATTTACCTATGTGGTATTTTCGAAGGCCATTATAGCCATCGCTCAACTTATGATTATATGGTCAATCATTGGTCATCATGGTTTCCAAAATTGCCGTCATATCAAGCTTATAATGCACGAATTAATGCAATATACTGGCATTTTGAGGTAATTATTTCCCATTTGATGAATCAAATGAATTTTAATGATTGCTATGATAATGTATCTTTGGTGGATTCATTGCCTATCATGCTTTCCAAACACCCTTATACAGCTAAAGTAGCATCTGAGATAGCAGATAAGGGTTATTGCGATGCAAAAAAACAATTTTATCATGGAGTAAAGCTCCATTTGATAGGTAAGGACAGATTTGAAAAAATACCTAAACCTAACTTTTTTGATTTTACGCCTGCCAGTGTGAATGATTTAACAGCTATAAAACCCATGATTTGCCAATTAAAAAATCAAATTGTGGTCGGTGATAAAGCATATAGTTCAGAAAAATTCAACCAACAACTTTCTAAAAATAAC
>NZ_SEWF01000020.1 GCF_004168285.1 Emticicia agri
GATGAACTGTGTTAAAAGTCAATAAAAAGTCGAAATATTATTTGGCAAACTCAAAATCATTGACGAACAAGGTTTGGTTTTTAACCACCCCAAAAACTTGTCTGATTAATTTGTTCATCACGGCAATCATAGCGACTTTGTGAGCTTTACCCAAGGCTCTTTGCCTTTGATAAACAGCCACACAGGCCAGGTTATATTTTTTAGCACTTCGGGCAGCCATATAAAGAATCGCTCTGACATAACCCAGTCCGGTTTTAGCCAGCCCATAGTTTTTGTGTACACTTTTGGAGGAGTGTTTTTCGATGGGAACAATTCCTAAGAACTTAAGTACTTGCTTGACATTGCTAAAGTTCTTAAACCCATCACTGGCGATAATCAAAGCATTGGCAGAGGCATCACCGATACCCACTACTGATTTGATTAAACCAAACAAGTGTTTATGTTGGTCATCATCTAAAGTAAAGAGTTCCTCTTTAAATTTAGTGATTTGTATTTGCAAGGTCATTTGCAATAATTCTAAACTTTCAATGACTAACTTGTCAGCTCTTGGGTCAAAAGACAAGGCATGAAGTTGATTCTCATAGGCTTGTTTCTGAGTCATTAAAGTGGATAAATGTTTCCTTTTTTGTCTGAGATGATGCAAATGCTCATCTTCGATACTGGTGGGAGCAGGTTGATAATTGGCTCCATACAAGCTTAATAAGGCTGCATCCACTCCATCATGCTGATGAGTAACTTTCATACTTTTGACAAACCCTTTGCTTTGGCTTGGAGTGATTACACTAAAAGTAATCTCATGAAGCGTTAAAGCATAGCTTAATGGAAGATTATAAGTACCAGTTTGTTCAAAAATAATATGTACATTTTCACCAAGTGTCTCAATCCACTGATTGATAGCTTCTATAGTATTGTCGATAGTTTGTACAGGAAGTTTGATGAATTTGGATGAAGCTTGACTTAAGCCCTGAGCGATGACTAACTCATGGCTTCCCACATCGATACCTATGTACTGTTTGTTTATAGTCATTGTTTTAAAATAGTTTATTTCATGCTTATAACATCATCGTTTGAAGAGATCTATGTCCCAGTGAACTGTCCATAATCGCATGAAGTGGGTAAGTTGGCTATTAGCATCACTCCAGATATATTTTACCAATTTAGCGTCAATATGACCAACTTAACCGTGTCTTAATTTTATTGTATCTTAACTATAAACCAAATTTTATTCCGACTTTGCAATACTACGATTTAGTGATTGTTTTAATAGTGAATCATGAATGGCGAATATTTGAGCTAAAGATTAATTTTTAACTATTCACTAATTCACCATTAATCACACAATCACTAAACCACTCAATGATTCTCACGCCATCTCCATTTCATCTACCCTTACCCGATGGCCTTCTAAGAAATAACGGATACGATTAGAAGCAGTTTCGAGTTCTTCGGCAGACGGGAGAAATACGATACGGAAATGGTCGTTTTTAATATAATTAAAGCCTGTTCCAGAAACAACGAGCACTTTTTGTTCAGACAATAAATCAAAAACAAACTGTTCGTCATCTTTGAACGAGAATTTACGTAAATCAATTTTCGGGAATAAATACAAAGCACCTTTAGGCTTTACACAGGTAATGCCCGGAATATCGGTCATTTTATAATGAATCAAATCACGTTGTTTGCATAATCGTCCTTCAGGTGCTACCAGGTCATTGATACTCTGATACCCCCCGAGAGCTGTCTGAATAGCATATTGGGTAGGCACATTGGCACACAGGCGCATACTTGCCAATAGATTGAAACCTTCGACAAATGATTTAGCCTTATGCACTGCTCCGCTCAGAATTACCCAACCTCCACGAAACCCAGCCGCACGATAGTTTTTAGATAAGCCGCCATAGGTCATAATAAATACATCGTCGCTTAGAGTAGCAACGGGTATATGCTTATTTCCATCATACAGAATTTTATCATAAATCTCGTCAGAGAATATAATCAGGTTATGCTCGGCTGCCATTTTTACAATGCCTTCCAGTACTTCCTTACTATATACTGCTCCGGTCGGATTGTTCGGATTTATTAACACAATACCTTTAGTCTTGCGGTTGATTTTTCGTCTGATGTCGTCTAAATCAGGGTTCCAGTCTGACTCCTCATCACAGATATAATGCACAGGTTTACCGCCTGAAAGTGCCACTGAGGTTGTCCAGAGCGGATAATCGGGCGAGGGGAGAAGTATTTCGTCACCCTCATTTAATAGAGCCTGCATGGTCATTACAATTAATTCGCTTACACCATTGCCGATAAAAATATCGTCGATAGTTACGCCATGAATGCCTAATTGCTGGGTATAGTGCATAATAGCCTTGCGGGCAGGAAAAATACCTAAATGATGTGAATACCCTTGTGCATTGCGGATATTCATAATCATATCATATATAATTTCATCAGGAACGTCAAAACCAAATGGCGCAGGATTACCAATATTGAGATTGATAATTTTTTGCCCCATTGCCTCCAGTTGTTGTGCTTTTTCGAAGACAGGCCCACGGATAGCATAACTCAGGTTATTGAGGCGATTGCTTTTATTTATTGGCTGTTGCATACGCTTATGGATAAAAATGTGTGCAAAATTAATTAAAATTTATGCGTTACAATGACAAAAAAACACAAAAAAGGCCGAGATGCAATCAATCCCGACCTTTTTATACCAATTATCTAACTTTTAAACTATTCGCGCAGTTTTTCTATCAGTTTTTTATTGAAATTCTGCTCTGTGCGTTTTAATTCTGCATATTGTTTGGGCGAAATGGTTTTCAGTAGTTTCGCCATATATTCTTCATCTAATTCTATCTCTTTCTTTTTGATAGCCAGTGTCTGACGATGTGATGATATGATTTTATCGTCAGAGGCTGTCAGCGAATTAGCTTCGTCCAAAGTTCTTTTCATACTTCTTCTGAGGTCAAATTTCTTGCCTTGGTACTCATTATAGACCGACCAGAACTGCGGTGCCTGTTCTGTGGTAAGGTTTAGTTTTTCAGTAATCAGGCCAATTTTAGCAGTTTGTATTTTCTCGAATCGCTCACCATTAAACCCTTGTCTGTTCTGCGAGAACGAAAACATCGGGATGACTAAAATGATAATTATTAATTGTTTCATAACTGTTGGTTTTATCTTTAGTGCCATAGCACACTATATATCTTCTTCAATATCCTGACTTTCAAGATGTTCTAAAATATCTTTCTTATTGATATTCAAATCATCTATCATCTTGGTTTCAAACTCTTTTGGCAATGGAGCAGTATTGGTAGTGATGGCTTCGTATTCCAGATTACCCAAATCCTGCGTTGCCAGATAGCTGTTAATCTCCTCTTTACTCAATGATTCAAATGCTGCTTCTGAATCTGACTGACTAAACTGCGGCACGGCAAAACCCAACCCAATCAACAATACAATACTTGCTGCTGCTGCCCACATGGTTCGGCCTTTCTGCCACCAGTTTACCTGAATAACCTTCGTTTCCTGCTGTGTCTTGCTCAGAATACGACCAGTTAATTCGTCAAAGTATCCATCAGGAACTTCAAAAATATTTTTACGTTCAATGCTCTCAACCCTTACCTGTGCTCTGATGCTTTCTTCGGTATTTTCAAAATAACCTTGCGGAACTTTGAAAACATTTACTTTAGGTAAGTTTTCTAACCTGATTTCCTGTTTTTCAAGACCGGCAATCCGATTCATGATTCTTGATGAAAGTGTATCGAAATAATTTTCCGGAACACCAAAGTTTTGTTTTTTGCCGAAATTCACAACAGGCTCCTCAGAGAATCTGATTCTTTCCTGAATAGACATAGACAAAGTATCGAAGTAACCTTCGGGTACTTTAAATACGTTTACTTTGGAAAGTTTTTCTATGTTGATTATCTCTTTCATACTACTACGGAGAGCCGGGTAGTGTTGTTATCCTGCTCTTTTTTAGCCTTTTAACTGATTAATTGTTTTTTTGACAAGTTAATTTTTAAAAGGTTTAAAAAATTATGAATCTTTATTTAAAAAATCTTCAATTTTTTTCACAGCGAGGTGATAGGAGGCTTTCAAAGCCCCTACAGAAGTGCCTGTTATCTCGGCAATGTCTTCGTATTTCATATCATCGTAGTATTTCATATTAAATACTAACCGTTGTTTATCGGGCAACTGAAGCAAGGCTTTTTGGAGTTTTAGCTGAATCTCATCGCCCGAAATATAATCCTGCGAAATTGAACTTTCGAGCGTATTGAGCAAATCCATACTATCTTCTGATTCAGTTTCAAGAGGAATGTGGTTGCGACGACGTTTCTTTTGAAGAAAGTTTAAAGATTCGTTGGTGGCAATTCTATATATCCAGGTATATAGTTGTGCATCGCCTCTGAAGTTTTGGAGACCCTGCCAAACCTTGATAAAGGTTTCCTGCACTACATCGTCGGCGTCGTCATGGGCAATCACCATTTTACGTATATGCCAATAGATTTTCTGCTGATATTTTTTAAGCAGTAACTCAAACGCATTCTGACGCTTATCCGGTTCTATGATTAAACTAACTAACTCCTGGTCTGAAATCTGCATTTTACCGAAAATTGGTTGATTTATGTGAGTTTTCACCTCACCCCAAACCCCTCTCCTGAGGGAGAGGGGCTTAAAAGTCTCCCTCTGCGCGGCGTCCGCTTCTTTTTCAGGAGAGGGAGATTTAGAGCGGACGTCGCACGGGGTGAGGCGGCCGCCGCGCGGCATAACTCTTAAAACAACCTATCTGTTTTATTGTTTTCTTTGAATCACTTTTAAGGCTTTTTCAACAATATTTTTTGCTGAAAGGCCATATTTTTCCATCAATTGGGCTGGTGTACCAGATTCACCAAATGAATTGTTTACAGCTACATATTCCTGTGGTGCCAGAAAATTCTGCGCCAACGTTTGTGCCACTGCATCACCTAAACCACCATTGGCCTGATGTTCTTCGCAAGAAACCACACATTTAGTCTTACGAACGCTCTTTAAGATAGCTTTTTCGTCCAAAGGTTTAATGGTATGTATATTCAGAATCTCGGCACTGATGCCTTGTGCTTCCAATATTTCGGCAGCCTGAATAGCTTCCCAGACTAAATGGCCTGTAGCAACAATAGTTACGTCTTTACCTTCGCTTACCATCCATGCCTTGCCTATTTCAAATTTCTGGTCAGGTGCTGTGAAAACAGGTACTACCGGACGACCAAAACGCAGATAAATAGGGCCTTTCCAGTTGGCGGCAGCAATGGTAGCGGCTTTGGTCTGGTTAAAATCGCAAGGGTTGATAACCGTCATATTCGGCATGGCACGCATCATCGCTAAATCTTCAAGAATCTGGTGCGTAGCACCGTCTTCTCCTAAAGTAAGACCTGCATGAGATACCGCTATTTTTACGTTTTTATCTGAATAAGCTACCGACTGACGAATCTGGTCGTAAACCCTGCCTGAACCGAAATTGGCGAAAGTCGTAGCAAATGGAATTTTACCGCCAATGGTTAATCCGGCAGCTACACCTATCATGTTAGCTTCGGCAATACCACACTGGATAAATCTTTCAGGATTTTCTTTAATGAATGTATCGATTTTGAGAGACCCTACAAGGTCGGCACAAAGGGTTACAACATTGGGGTTAGTTCTGCCTAATTCGGTCATACCCGCACCAAAGCCTGAACGTGTATCTTTTTTCTCGGTGAATGTGTATTTTGTCATAAACGCTGATTAATCGTTAGCTATGAATTTTACTTAATGATTGTAATTTGTTTATAAAATATCTGGCACTCGGGCAATTAGGGTGGTTAGCGGCGTTTTCGATGGAAAAGCCATTTCTGATATATTTAGCCGCAAACTTAAGTTTTGCATTTTTGCCGAAGCCCTGCTCTCGTATTCTCAAAGATTCTCGTCTTATTGTTTCGTATGGAATCATTTCCCGTTCCGGAAACTCAAAAAAATATTTTTGTTTAAAGAGAGTACTCATTGATTCTGAGTCAGCTAAAAACCAAGATTCGATTTGCTTTACTGAAACTATAATGATTTCATTTTCTAAAGGTTTTATCCGTTGCTTAGTTAAGGTAATACAAGATAAATCGTCTAAATCAGTGATAATTATTATAATTTCTGCTTGCTTATCCTTTAAATTCTCTCTATGCTCTAAAATCCGATGAGGTAGTAAGTTATCTTTACCTGTTGCATTTATTATTGGTTTTATACATTCTAAGTCAAGCCTTTTTAAAAGGTTTTGAAAATCAGGTGATTCAATTAAGATTTTCTCTACATCACCTTCACATATGAAACCTACTTTTACCAAGGTAAGCCACCTCCTAAGGCATTAGTTAATAATGCTTCATCGGCAGGCATCCCATAAAAATCACCCTCTTTAAATTGTTTTATTTTTGTTTCACCATTAATCTTATCAACAGTTATCATTTCCTCTTCTCGCAATTGAGAAACCAATGTTTGAGAATGAGTATTTAGCCATATATAATGACCTTTCTCTTCGCAGGCATCTCTAAAGAAATTTACTAACTCTTTAACTACCTTTGGATTTAAGCCATTTTCAGGCTCTTCAATGCAAAGAAATTGAGGTTCATCAGATTGAAAAACTGCTGTCAGTAAGCAAAGAATGTTGTATGTGCCATCAGAAATTAGTTCTTTATTGAAAGGTTTATCGTAATGTTTTTGATAAATCAGTAATTCTTCGTTACTACTAAATTCACTTTTACGTACTTCTACATCTTTAAATTCGGGAATAAATAATTCAAGCCACTCTATTATTTCTTTCTTATCCCATTCATTTTCAAGAACTCTTTTTAGTACTTTTTCAAGATTACTTTCAGAGGAGTTCCAAGAATTATTTAATCTATTGTCTCCAACATTTTTTACTTTGTCGATTTGTTTTCCTAAAAATAATCTTGAAAATGAATTGAAAATATTGTTGTTTATATCAATAAAATTACTTTCTTTAATTATTAAATCAGAGTCAAGTACGAGTTTAATGTCTTTTGATTCTTCAATAATTTGAATTGAGATTGGGCTAATATTATCGTTAAAATTAAAAACATTAGATTTTCCTCCGTAACTATCAATTACTTGGGTTGAAATGGCTTGAGTTCTTCTATTCCCATAAGTGGCACCAAACAATGAAAATGTTCTTACAAACTCTAAAGCCTCAAAAATATTAGATTTTCCACTTCCATTAGGGCCTACAAAAACGGTAAAAGGATTCGGCTCGTTGATGGTTATATCAACAATAGATTTGAAGTTTTTAATATTTAAGGACTTTATTTTCAAGCAAATACTCTGGTTAAATCAATATTTAAATCAGGAAAAATAATAGAGTGCAAAGTTTCGTCTTCAATAAATGGACGATGCCCGACGTATTTGCCTTGTTCGTTGAGGGAATAAAGCAGCACTATTTTTTCAGCCATATCTACCATCCAATATTCTTTTACTCCAGTTTCTTCATATACCTCAAATTTCTCTTTCATTTCCTTTTTGGTATTGCCGGGAGAAAGAATCTCTATAATCAAGTCAGGAGCACCAATACAGCCACGCTTGTCTAACTTGGATTCATCACAAATGATACAAATATCCGGTTGAACAACTGTATATACTTCTTTGTCATTTCTTTCATTGAGGCGGGGAAGTCTGACATCGAAAGGAGCATGGTATATTTCGCAGGGTTTTCCGTAAAAATATTTATCCATTTCCCTTTCTAAATTCCATGAAAGTTTCTGATGTTCCCGTGACGGAGCAGACATTCGCATAATATATCCCTTAATTAATTCCAAACGCTCGCTTATCTGCCATTTTAAATAATCGGCATAGCTGTATCGCTTAGAAAAATCAAGTTGTTCAATGCTTGTGATTGTCATGTCTTAATCAATAATCCCCAATAGTCCCGGTTGTTACCAATTGATTCAGTGCTGTTTGTAGTTGTTCGTCGTTAGGAGCTACACCGTGCCATTTGTGGCTACCCATCATATAATCTACTCCGGCACCCATTTCGGTTTTCATGAGTATCATAATCGGTTGCCCTTTGCCTGTCAGACGTTTAGCTTTACGCAATCCGGCTACTACTTGGGTCATATCGTTGCCGTCTTTGATTTCCATTACATTCCAACCGAAAGCTTTATATTTGGCTTTCAAATCACGGTTACTCATCACCTTTTCAGTAGGGCCGTCAATCTGCTGTCCGTTCAAATCTATGATTGCTATCAGGTTATCTATTTTGTGGTGAGGGGCTGCCTGTGCGGCTTCCCATACTTGGCCTTCCTGTTGCTCACCATCACCCATTAAGCAATACACTAAGTTTTTATCACCATTCAGGCGTTTGGCTAAAGCTGCTCCGATAGCTACCGAAAGCCCCTGGCCTAATGAACCTGAAGCTATACGAATACCTGGCAGGTGCTCGTGTGTAGTAGGGTGTCCTTGTAGTCTTGAATTAATTTTACGGAAAGTTGCCAGTTCTTTTACATCGAAATACCCTCTACGAGCTAAAGTTGAATAAAACACCGGAGAAATATGTCCGTTTGAAAGAAAGAATAGATCTTCACCTTTTCCGTCCATATTAAATGATAGATAAGTGTCTTTACCTTTGCGGTTGTTAATTTTCATTTGTTGAAAATAAAGGGCAACAAATAAATCGGTACAACCTAAAGAGCCACCCGGATGGCCGGACTGACAGGCATGCACCATTCTAACAATATCCCGGCGTACTTGTACCGCAATTGCTTGTAGTTCTTGGTTTTGCATTTAAAAAGATTTATTAAGTGTCAAAAAAACAATTAATACAAAGGTAGTTTAGAAAATGTTAAAAATGTGGTTGTTGTATTAATTTTTGCAAAAGTACATAATACATCTTGGTTTTTAAATAAAGAATATGGTTAAACTTAGGGTTTATGGGTGCAAATGAGGATTTAGTAAAGCATTTCGATGCTAATTAAGCCATTGCATTCGGCTATTTTAATGAAATTTAAAAGAATCCTCCTCGTTGTTAGGCTCGTGTCAGCGAATAGAATTGGCTGGCTAAAATAACAACGGTATAATTATTATACAGTGCCGACTTGAGTCGGACACAAATAGAAAAATTCCTTTGTTATCTTAGCCGGTGAATTCATTCACCGAACTGGAGTGAAATATCAAAACAATTTTGGAAAAAAGGCAGGAACACGCTTGGTATAATCGGCGTATTGCGGTTTGGTTTCAGTCAGTTTTTGCTCTAATAGAGTTACGCCAGAAACCTGCATGAGCAGAAATGTCATTAACAGTGGGCTAAAAACGTAGAGATATTGTTGATTGGTGTAAGCAAAAAGGAAATAGCCCCACCATTGCACTGCATCGCCGAAATAATTGGGATGACGTGTACGAGACCAGAGTCCGGTCTGTAATACTTTTCCTTTATTGGCTTTATTTTTCTTGAATTGTGTGAGTTGCCAGTCGCCAACGGCTTCAAAAATGAAACCTGTTGACCAAACGCCAATAGCTATATAATCGAGGGTTTGTAAGGTATTAAATTCAGAAGATAAGGCAGGGACATAGACTGATGAAATAATCCAGAGCAGGATTCCTTGTAATAAGAAAACCCTGAAAAATGACACCCACCACCAGTTTTCGTCGTTTTCCTTGCGCCATTCCCGGTAACGATAGTCTTCTCCTTTGCCGATGTTTCTGATAGCCAAGTGGATACTCAGGCGTAAACCCCAGATGGTAACAATGCTACAGAAAATGAATGAACGGGTATCAATCAAACCGCCTGTGTAACGATAAAACCATACTGTAATCACGAAACCCATTCCCCAGAAAATATCAATAATGCTTGAATCTTTGAGGACTATGCTCAGCAACCAGAGTGCTGTGAGACATGACATAATAACGACTAAGCCTTGTCCGAACGGAAAGGGTTGAAAAAACAGGAAGACTGCTATGGCTATAGCCACCACTAATAGAATGATGCGTGCCATTATTATGAAATAATTTATTTCAACACCTGCTGGGCATGGTTTTTAGCATTGACTTTTGAGATAATCTCTTCAATAATTCCATTTTCGTCAATAATAAAAGTAGTACGCAGAACACCCATGTGTACATGCCCCCATAATTTTTTCTCTGCCCAGACCCCGAATTTTTCCATCACTTGATGGTCGGGGTCACTTAGTAAATCAAAAGGTAAGTTATGCTTTTTTATAAACTTCTGATGTCTCGCTTCATTATCAGGACTGATGCCAAAAACGGTATAGCCTTTGGCTATCAGTGCCTCATAATTATCTCTTAAATTACAAGCTGTTGCCGTGCAGGTAGGGGTGCCATCTTGCGGATAAAAGAATAAAACTATTTTTTTGCCTTTATAATCATTCAGGTCAATTTCAACGCCGTCTTGATTTTTTGCTTTTACTTCCGGAACCGGATTTCCTACGTGCAGGTGCATGTTTCTTTTTCGATTTTTGTACTTGTTTTTGTTTAAAATACTCATCCAGATTTACCTGATAAGTACCTACATTGCCCACATTATCTACTACTTCTAATTTCAAATCTCCACCAAACATTCGTTCTTCATCGATCTTAATAGACCATATTCTGCCATTTTTATATTCATAATCCATCAATACCCATTCGCCATCCACAAAGCAATTAAAAGATTTAATTCCCGACAGATTATCTGAAATAACAAAACTCAGATAAGAGGAATCTAACCGAGCCGGACGAACGGAGGGAGCTTCATTGTCGGTAAAGAGCATAAAACTGCCTAACCGACGGGTTTTAAACTGAATGGCACTACCGACCCAGACACCACCTAAGTACGAACGGCCGTTACTTACATCATATACCCCCGTTTTAGGCGACATAGACACACCCGAGGGTGTCCATTGAACCGTTATATTATCTTTCAGAGGAATTCTCTGTGTATTGATGGTCAAACGATTGCCACTCATGCCTGTAGTCAGATAAAGGGTATCATATACGGCATTATTAAAATCGATACGCAGGTTAGGCTCGGTATAAAACTGCCCGATTTGCGGCAATATTTCTTTTTTAATGCCAATAAGTGCCGAACTGTTATCTACCTGTGCAAAATCTGCAATTCCTTTGTTTAAGTCATATAGGTATACGGCTTCTTTATTGCCTACATAAGATAAAGGTACTTTGGTAGGTACACCCTTGTTCTGCACAACAGCAAAGGGCGCTTTGGTGTTTTTGGCTCTGATAGCGAGCGTATTTTCGGTAATAGAAGTAGCTATATTGCCGGTAAATTTACTTTCTTCCGCCAAAGGTGTTTCTCCTTCACTCTCCTGCAAAATGGGCGCTTCTCCCTGAATAGAAAATGTCAGAACTGAAGTATTACCATAGGTATCTTTCACACGCACATATACACTATGCAGTTGATTATCACTGATAAGTATTCTCCCTTTATTTTTATCGGTTTCATAAACAGAAATCCGGTTACCATCGGCTACATAACATTTCTGAATACGCACACCGTCGGTTTGCGAAATATCGTAATCAATATGTACATTAATGTCTTTGGAAACATCAAAAGGCATTTTTTCAAGATTCAGTTTGTAGGTACTCTTGCCATCTACTTCTACTTCTAAAGCAGTAATACCCATACGGAAAGGTGAGGTCTGGCTACGGTCATAGGTATTAAGTTCTAAGCCTATAATACCCTGTGCTTTTACAATATTGGGTAAGATATATTCACCGGAAGCCGAACGTTTGGGAGCCATAGATACCCTGCCAAATTCACCATTCACACGTGAATAGGCGTTTAGGGTTTTCAGAATTACCCGTTCTATGACAGGAGCCTGCGAGTCCTGAATTTCAGGAAAACCGAATTTCATCGGATTAATCGCATTTTCCAGGGCATCACGAATCTCAAAATGTAAATGAGGTCCACCCGATGCACCCGTATTACCGGAAATGGCCACAATTTCGCCTTTTCTTACTTTCAGTTCATTAGGGTTGGGTGTCAGCTCTATTTCCCATACTTTCTGGCTATATTCACGTCTGCGCAGATATGCCTCAATGGCAGTATTGTAGTTTTTTAAGTGCCCATATACAGTAGTGTAGCCGTTTGGATGGGTGATGTATAAAACATTCCCATAGCCACCACGCATCACTCTTATGCGCGAAACATACCCATCGGCTGCTGCATATACATTATAACCCTCTACGGCACCTGTACGAATATCAAGCCCTGCATGAAAGTGATTGGTACGTAAGTCGCCAAAACCACCTGACAGAGATGCCTGTTTGCCCGGCTGTATCGGAAACATAAAGTATCCTTTCGGGTATTGTTCCTTAGCTGCCTGACCGGGTTCTCTCTGTGCATAAGAAAGGTTAAGAGAGGTATCGGAGATTAAATACACTATTAATAAGATAGCACTTAAAACTCTTGTGATAATCATGGACTTATCAGTATTCTTCACGTATTTGTAAGGGTTTGGGTGGATATGTCTTAACCCCTCACCCCAGCCCCTCTCCCCATTGCTGGGGTGAGGGGCTTTTGAAACCGTTTGGGCGGATGCCTTGCGGAAGGGTTAAGACGGGGTTATTTTGGAATCTTTGAACAAGTCTTCTTTAAATCAGTAAACTCTATTTTATAGAGATTGTTCTTATAAAAATGAAAAGGCAGTCTGCTACAAGAACAATCTGAAAAGTAGAAATCAGCTTTACAGTTTTATATAGGGGTTAAGCCATCTATTTCCATAAAGGCATTTAACCTGATTCAGCTTTTCCTGCCAGATTTTATTTTTTAAAATCTTACTTTACTTCAAATTCAAGCATCTTGTTTCCTTCTATAAAGGCGGTTAGCTTATCGCCTGTTTTTACTGGAGCAACGCCTGAAGGGGTACCTGTAAAAATAATATCTCCTGTTTTCAGCGTAAAATACTTTGAAACAAACGAGATAATATAATCAAACGAAAAAAGCATTAATGAAGTATTGCCTTGCTGACGAGTTTGTGTCTCACCGTTAGCGTCTGTTACATCCAGATGAAAATTCAGATTGGCGAGGTCAGTAAATTTCGATTTAGGTACAAAATTCGAAATAGGTGCTGAACCGTTAAATCCTTTGGCTAAATCCCAGGGTAAACCTTTGGCTTTCAGTTTCGATTGCAGGTCTCGCGCCGTAAAATCTATGCCTATACCAATTTCATCGTAGTATTTATGAGCAAATTTTTCCTCAATATTTTTACCCATTTTGTTGATTTTAAGCAATATTTCTACCTCGTGATGAATATCCTGCGAAAAATCAGGGTAGTAAAAAGGCTCCCCGTCTTTCAGAATAGCTGTATCCGGTTTTGTAAATATAACAGGTTCGTCAGGGCGTTCGTTATTTAATTCTTTAATATGTTCTACGTAATTCCGGCCAATTGCGATAATTTTCATACGATATATGCTGTATCTAAAGTTCAGATTTTGGTTTGAGTTAGGTAATTTTTGTTTACTTTTGAGGCACTCAAAAGTCGAAAAATTTCACAAAATTTCACAAAAATAGGTATTTTTCATACTTCACTCACAGATAGTGGTCTGATTTTTTAGACATTATCTGAAAATAAATATTTGTGATTTTGTTATATTCTCAACTATTAACGTCTAATACAATCAAGAACTTAATTTAATAAATACAATGAAAACCTTATTAAAATCTTCTGTAGCTGCTTGTTTGTTGTTTGTATCTATTTGGTCTTGTCAGAAAGTGCCGCTTACTGGTCGTAACCAGTTTGTAGGCTTGGTTTCGAACGAACAAATGATTCAGATGAGTTTTGCCGAATATAAAGGCTTTATGGATACGTCTAAGGTAGTATCTGTCGGTAATAATGATGCTGCCATGATTGCAAGGGTAGGAAACAAAATTAAAACTGCTGTAGAAAACTATCTGATTCAGAATAACCTGAGCCATATTATTAATGGTTATCAATGGGAATTCAAATTAGTGCAAAGCAAAGAAGTAAATGCCTGGTGTATGCCCGGCGGTAAGGTTTGTTTCTATACAGGAATTTTGCCGATTTGTAAAGATGAGGCAGGTGTAGCCGTAGTAATGGGGCACGAGGTAGCCCATGCGATTGCCAGCCACGGTCGTGAGCGTATGAGTCAGGCAATGGCAGCACAGGGAATTACACAATTGGGTGCAATTGGCGCAGGAGTTTATACAGGAAATCAGCAAACAATGGAGTTGGTAGGACAAGTTTTGGGGGTAGGTACCACTTTGGGTTATGTATTGCCTAACAGCCGTAAGCAGGAGTCAGAAGCTGATGAATTGGGATTGATTTTTATGGCAATGGCAGGTTATGACCCGCAGAATGCAGTAGCATTCTGGCAAAGAATGGCAGAGGCTGGTAAAAACTCATCAAAACCTCCGAAATTACTTTCTACCCACCCTACAGATGCAGATAGAATTGCAGATTTGCAAAAGAAAATGTCCAAAGCACAGAAATACTATACTACTTACGCAAGTAGAAAATAATAGATAAACGGTTTCTATAACAACGGGTCAATCATAATATAAAGAGGTACTGGTTTTGTAATCAGTGCCTCTTTTGTTTGTGTATTATTATCAGGAATTGATTTAATAGTAGCTATAGACGATTTCCGTAACAACGAACCGTTCAATCGTTATAAAAAAAATTTGTAAAGATTTTTTCTTTGCTTACTTTTGCTTGTATAGACAAGTTGGACGAGTGAATTGCCAAATGGATAGAGAAGTATGTTAAAAAACAAAAAAATAGTGATTATAGGTGGTACTACCGGCTTAGGATTATCGGCTGCCAAAGCCTTTGTGAAAAATGGAGCAAAGGTTGTAGTGGTAGGGCGAAATCCTGAAAGCTGTGTGGCGGCTGAAATAGAATTAGGTGAAAACGCCCATGCCATGAGTGGTGATGCCGCCAACCCTGATACACCCAATAAGGCTATTGACTTAGCTATTAATGATTTTGGGGGATTCGATGGATTATACCATGTAGCAGGCGGAAGCGGTAGAAAGTTTGGCGATGGCCCATTGCATGAAATATCTTTAGAGGGCTGGAATAAAACCTTTGAACTGAATCTTACAAGTCTGATGCTATCCAATCAGGCGGCAATCCGTAAATTTTTAGCTTTAGGTAAAGGCGGTACTATTCTGAACATGGGTTCGGTGCTGGGTGTTTCGCCTTCGCCAAAATATTTTTCTACCCATGCTTATGCGGCTACTAAAGCGGCTATTATTGGTTTTTCTAAATCTATTGCTGCTTACTATGCGCCTGATAATATCCGTATAAATGTTTTGGCTCCGGCTCTGGTAGAAACTCCTATGTCTCAAAGGGCTTCTAAAGACGAGGTAATCATGGATTTTGTGAAAACCAAGCAACCTTTGGATGGGGGCAGAAATGGACAAGTAAGCGATTTAGATGGAGCAGCTGTGTATTTTATGTCTGATGGTTCAAAATTTACGACTGGGCAGGCTTTATTTGTTGATGGTGGATGGGGTGTGAGTGAAGGGCAATATTAGTCAATTGTCGATTTTCAATTGCAGATTGTCAATTGATTGTCGAATGTGCATTTTAATTCGACAATCTGCAATCGACATTCGACAATAAAAAATAAGTATAAACTACCAATAAACTATCATACAAATGAATTCTGTTGAATTAAAGAGCCGTACGAAGCAGTTTTCTTTAAGAGTTATCAGATTAGTACGGGCTTTACCAGCAGATAAAGTAGCTGATGTGATTGGAAAACAGTTGCTGCGGTCAGGTACTTCGGTTGGGGCAAATTATCGTTCAGCCTGCCGTGCTAAATCACAAGCAGATTTTATTAATAAAATACATATAGCAGAGGAAGAAACAGACGAGTCTATATTCTGGATGGAATTGTTAATAGAGGGAAAAATAGTAGAAGACGGTCTTTTGCATGATTTAATGAAAGAAGCTAGTGAATTATTAGCAATTTTTTCAGCATCGGCTATAACAGCGAGAAAAAACAAGTGAATTGATTGTCGATTTTCAATGCAGATTGTCGAATTAAACGCACATTCGACAATCTGCAATCGAAAATCGACAATCAATCGACAATCTGCAATCGAAAATCGACAATAAGAAATGTCATATGTTATTGGAATAGACCTCGGTGGTACAAACATTAAAGGGTTGATTATCAACCAAAATGGAGAGGTATTGAAGCAACATTATATTCCGACGAAGGATACTGAAGATGGCTCCTGGCGGGAAAATGTGAAAGAAATGGTAGAGTATCTGAAAAATTATCTCCAACAACCTGTTTTAGGCATTGGCTTATCAGCACCCGGCTTACCGAATGAGCAGAACCAATGTATTGCCTACCTGCCTAACAGACTGAAAGGGTTAGAGAATTTTATGTGGGGTGAGTATCTGGGCGATGCTACCTATGTGCTGAACGATGCCCATGCCGCATTAATGGCAGAAGCAAAATTCGGAGTAGCCAAAGATAAACGTAATGTGGTATTACTCACTTTAGGCACAGGTGTTGGCGGTGGTATCTTAATCAATGGGCAATTGTATCAGGGACTTTCGCAAATGGCAGGACATCTCGGGCATATTTCGTTGAATGCTCATGAAGAAACGCAAAGTATTGTAGGAATGGTTGGTAGTCTTGAATATGCCATTGGCAATTATTCCATAGAAAAAAGAAGTCATGGCAGATTTACTTCTACCTGGGAATTAGTAGAGGCTTATCGCAAAGGAGATTACTTTGCCTCTTATTTGTGGCTTTCGTCAGTCAGAAAACTGGCTATTGCCATCAGTTCTGTTGCCAATCTGCTATCGCCTGAAATGATAGTGCTGGCCGGGGGTATAACCTTAGCTGAAAACTCCCTTTTTGAGCCATTGGCAGCTTTTATGGACTTATATGAGTGGAAACCGGGAAATAAAAAAACTGAAATTGCGCAGGCCTATTTTGGCGATATGGCCGGAGCCATTGGTGCTGCCAGTTTTGTACTAACTAAATAAAAATCTAATTAAAATGAGTGTCATACAGGATTATCTGAATAAATGTGCGGCGATTGTAGAAACAGTAAAGCAGCAGGAAAATGAAATACAAACGGCTGCCCGATGGTTTGCCGATTCGATTCTGGCAGGAAGAATGGTGCATGCATTCGGGTCGGGTCATAGTCGTATTATGGTAGAAGAAATGTGGCCTCGGTACGGTTCATTTCCGGGATTTAATCCGATTGTAGAACTCTCCTTGACCTTTCATAATTTAGTGGTTGGTGCTAATGGGCAACGTCAGGCCATGTTTTTAGAAAATGTAAGCGGATTAGCCGACCGCATTTTACGTAATTTCGATTTATCTACGGTTGACACGGCGCTGGTTATTTCGTCGTCAGGTACCAATGTAGTACCTGTTGAAATGGCAGAGATTTTTCAGCAGAGAGGCATTAAAGTAGTCGCTTTGGTAACCAAAGACCATCTGGAAGCCAGCCTTACCAAACGCCCGGATGGAAAGAAGTTAAATGATTTTGCCGATTTGGTATTGGATACAGGAGCCCCTGTGGGAGACTCAATGGTGCATGTGCCAAACCTGGATACGCCTGTATCACCCGGTTCAACTGTTGGGGGAGCCATGCTCATCAATAGTATTAAAGCACAGGTAGCCGATTATCTGACACAGGCCGGACATCCGCCTAAAGTACTCACTGCCGGTGCTTTAGTTGGTACGCAAAGAGCTACCGAATTGTTTGAAGCCGCCTATGACGAACACGCCCATCGCATAGCCCATATGTATGCCAAAGTAGGTGTAGCGAGTTATGTATCCGACAACAAGACCCATTAATAACCCTGTCTGTTTTTAACCTATGCAAAAAATTATTTGTCAGCTTGCCTTAGCAGCTATCAGCCTGGGCGGATTTGCCCAGAATTTTAAAGTCCCTGAAACCACTGAGGTGTGGGAACCTAAACCCAAACTGGTAGTACCTGCCAAAACTCCCGGTGGTGCGCCATCTGATGCAGTAATACTTTTTGATGGCAGTGGCCTTGATGCCTGGCAGCAAACCAAAGATAAGGCTCCGGCTAAATGGCTTGTAAAAGATGGTGCAATGATTGCCAAAAATGGCACAGGCGAGCTAAGAACCAAACAGGAGTTTGGCAGTTTTCAATTGCATGTAGAGTTTAGTACACCTTTGGACTCGAAAAAAATGGGTTATCCGAATGGGGGAAATAGTGGGGTGTTTTTACATGGCAAATATGAGATTCAGATTTTTGACTCGTATAATAACGAAGTGCCTATTTATGCCAACGGACAAGCAGGGAGTGTGTATAAACAGGTGATACCGATGGCTAATTCTATGCTGAAACCAGGCGAATGGAATACCTACGATATATTCTTTACTGCGCCTAAATTCAGATACAACGGCTCGGTAGAAACGCCTGCTTATGTAACTGTATTGATGAATGGCGTTTTAATATTGAATCATTTTGAGATTCAGGGTACTATTCAGTATATCGGTATTCCCTCATACCAATATTATTCAGGTAAAGGGCCTATTGCTTTGCAGGAGCATGGTTCAGAGGTATCGTTCCGCAATATCTGGATTAGAGAATTATAAACATTTTGATTGACCTTAAACAAATACAAGCGTATGAAACCCGGGCATTGCGTCACAAGGTCATGTGGCCTGATAAACCCATTGACTTTGTGATTTTGCCTGACGATGCCGACGGTTTGCATTATGGATTGTTTGAAAACAACCAATTAGTATCAGTAATTTCGCTATTTATCAAAGCAGAACAGGCACAATTCAGAAAGTTTGCTACTGATAGCGCTTATCAGGGTAAGGGCTATGGCACACAACTATTGAATTTTCTGATTAAAGAGGCAAAATACCTCGGTATAAAAGAACTTATCTGCGATGCTAGGGTAACAGCCATAGGCTTTTATGAGCAGTTTGGCATGGAAACAGGCTCAGAAGTTTTTCAGAAAAGTGGCAAAGATTATGTAAAAATGCGTTTGAAGATTTAATAATTTGGTAATCTGATGCATATAAATAAATTGCAAGATTTTGGCTATATTATAGAAACACAATAAAACTGTTTTTTTATGAAAAACACCGAATTATGGCAAAAAATCTGCGAATTTAAACTGGACGACCCCAATGCTGAAGTAAAGTTTTCAGACAAACTATGTAAGGAAGAAAGTTGGTCAAAACCACTGGCAGCGCTGGCAATCAGTGAGTACAAGAAATTTATCTATTTGTGTATCACGCAACCCAATGGTGCTTCGCCTTCCGAAGAGATTGACAAAGTATGGCATCTGCATCTGACTTATACCGATAACTACTGGAATGAATTCTGTAAAAAAACATTGGGTAAAGAGGTACATCATTACCCAAGTAAAGGCGGTGAAAGTGAAAACATAAAGCATGTTAAATGGTATGATGATACCATTATTGCTTATATAAAAGAGTTTGGAGAAATTCCTCCCGAGTCTATCTGGCCGCTCCCGAAAGGTTTTGATCTGGAAAAATACCTTCCGCAAAATTCTCCTTTCAGAGCACCTGTTTATGAAGAAATCGGAAGCCCTTTTGATTTACCATTTGTAAAAAGGATTCTTATAGGTAGTGATATTGCGTTAGCAGTTCTTTTATATTTTACTAAAAACCCGTACCGATTAGACGGACCCGAATTTTTAGGATTTTATGCAGGGTTGATGCTGATTGGGTTTACACTGATATATGCCAATAAATTTTTTAAAGAAAATACGGCTATCAATCTTGGAAGGCAATTACATCCACTTCATGTTTCGGCAGTGTATGCGGGTCAGGAAACGACCATGCGGATGTTGACTGTAAATCTGGTAGAAAAAGGGTTATTGACTTTTAATGGTGAAACATTTAAACATACATTTGATAAAACTGAACCACTTTTTTATAGTATTCAGGCACATGAGAATGAAAATATTGGTATAAAATCCGTAAGACTTATATTGCTTAATCATGCCGCTTATTTTGTCAAATTAACCACACCATTAAAAGAGGCTATTAAATCGAGAGGAAGTTATTTTTTAATCTTCCATTTTATTATTTTGCTGATAGGAGTTATACGCCTTTTTCAAGGAGTTGGTAATCAAAAACCTGTGGTTTTTTTGGTTGTAATGATAATCCTATATATTCTAATAGGATATTTTTTAAGTAAATTTTCGATAAACAGCAGAGAAAGTATAAAAACCACAATAGAAGAAAATACACATAGTTTTGATTTTGCCACTATCGCTGGAGCCTATCTTTTTACTGATTTTTACTTACTGAACAACGAAAATGGTATTAATGCAGCATTTGACCCACATTATATGGAAAAAGGTAGATACATAGGTAACAACAGCAGCAGCAGTTCGTGCGGTAGTGGTGATGGAGGAGGGGACGGAGGAGGTTGTAGTAGTGGCTGCGGAGGTTGTGGTGGTGGAGATTGATGCGATTAAAATATAGAAATATGCTACAAACTGAATTAATCAAACTATTCGACAGAGATTTACTGAAACTGAAAGCTGAGATAGAAGCCTATACGAATGAGGAAATCATCTGGCAAGTCAGGCCGGAAATCAAAAATTCGGCAGGTAATTTATGTCTCCACCTGATGGGTAACCTGAATCATTATATAGGGGCTCAATTGGGCAATACAGGCTATATCAGAAATCGCCCTTTAGAATTTTCAGATAAAAATGTACCGAGAGCCACCTTGATTCAGCAGATTGAAGAGACAATACAGATGCTGAGAGAGGTAATCACTAATCTTACTGATGAAGTTTTAGCACAAAACCATACAGAAGAGTACAATGACGGACAAGCTACTAACGAGTATTTCCTGATTCATCTGTACGGCCATTTCAATTATCACTTAGGACAAATTAATTATCATAGAAGGCTTATTAATCAATGAGTGAGTTAGTGATTTAGTGAATGAGTGATTACAAATATATTGATTAACACAAACTATTCACTAATTCGCCCTTAATCACTAATTCACTCAATCACACATTCACTAAATAAACTTATGCAACCTATACCTATTAGAACAACCGTTGTGGGAAGTTATCCTTTTCCGGGATGGCTGGAATTCTCTTCTATGAACCTTGATAAATTCGGGGCAGCAGATATAGAAGAAATGATTGAAGATGCGGTGATTGCGGCTATTCATGACCAGACTACTGCCGGATTGGATGTAATTACCGATGGCGAACAAACCCGCCTTGACTTTAATTTATCTTTCTATGGCTTTATCAAAGGACTTGAACCCAATCATTCAGAAACCCGTAAGTTTGGGCCACCTGCGCACGACCAGCGTGGCAAACATTCGATTGTTGAGCCGCTAACTGCACCTAAAGGATTAGGAGCCGTAAAAGAATACCAGCGTCTGGCAAGATTAGCCCCCCAAGGTTATACTCTGAAAGCATCTGTGCCGGGCCCTTATACCTTATCAGGACGTATGTTGCCTGATGGGAAAATCTATAAAGACCGATTTGAGGTAACAGAAGGGCTACTGCCTTTTGTAAGAAAAGAACTGGAAGACCTGGTGGCCGCAGGTTGCACCGAAATTACGGTTGATGAACCCTCAATGTCGTGCTATGCATATAAAGAGGATACCAAACGATTTGTAGATATTTTTAATCGTACCATTGCCGGAGTGGTAGGCAAGGCACGTGTGTCCACACATTTATGCTTTGGTAATTTCAAGGGACGCCCGGTAGGGTATCGGAAATTACACCCGATGTTACCTGAGTTTCTGGATATGAATGTTGATGAAATTCATATTGAAATGGCCAACCGTGAGTTTGATGAAGTAGAATTGCTTGCCGAATTTGCGCAGAGAATGGATGTGGCAGTGGGCATTATTGACGTAAAGAACTATTACTGCGAAACCGTAAAAGACGTAATGGAGCGAATAGAACTTTGCCTGAAATATGTTCCGGCTGAAAAACTGGCAGTTGCTCCTGATTGTGGGTTAAGTCAGACCGCCCGCTGGGCCTCACGCCAGAAACTAAAAGCCATGTGCGATGGAGCAAAAACCATGCGTGAACGGTTGGGATAATGTAATCGTGAATTTGCGAATGATGAATTAGCGAATATACTAATTATTGAATTATTCACTAATTCGTCATTCGCAAATTCACGATTAATTATTCTCTCAATAATTTCTGTGCTACTTTCTTAGAAACTTCTATCACACTACCATGCCTCATGCCTTTGGGGAAGCGCATTTGTGCTGAAACTTCCTGCCAGTCGTTTAAATCTCTTGAGAGGTAAGCACCATAGTAATGAGGTTTAGTATAGTGGTCGAAATAAACATAATATTCATCTCCGATTTTAATGGCTGATGGACCCTCTACCCAACTGATAGTAAAAGGTGCGGTTAAGTCTTTAAAAGGACCTACGGGTGTTTCGCCGACTGCCATTCTTAAGTTCTTTTTTACAGGTTTCAATCGTTCATCTTTCAGAAAAAGATAAAATTTGCCTTTATCTTCGAATAAAGTGGCATCTATACAATTGAAACCCGGATCATACAAAAGCTGGGTTTCGCTGAAATGCTCAAAATCTCTGGTGCGCACATAGTAAAAACGATGATTGTATTTACTCTCGCTCAGGTTGGTAATATCTTCTTCAAATTTTCCTTTGACTGTCGATGACCAGTAGATAATCCAGTCTTTCTGTTTTTTGTCGTAAAATAACTCCGGTGCCCATACATTTCTTACATCAGTATCGTGTTCCAGTACCGGAATTGCCGTTTGGGGTTTCCAATTAATAAGGTCTTTTGAACTGGAATAACCCACTATTTTGCCATTATCACCATTCCACGACACTGTCCAAACCATGTGGAAAGTGCCATCACGGCCTTGTTTGATGGCAGGGTCACGCATGAGGTTATCAGGATGGTTAATCTGTGGTTTCAGAAACGACTGGTCATTTCTGAGGGGTTGCCAGTTGTAGCCATCGTTACTCAACGCCAGGTGAAGACCATCTTGCCCGTTATCTCTGAAAGAAGTAAAGACATAATAGGATTTTTTCTGCGCAAAAATCTGTGTAGCGTAAAGGAGTAGGAAGAATAGAAGTCTGGTTTTCATAAGGTTTAATGGGTTGTGTTTGATATTAATGTATTGACTAAAATTAAAGAAAGAATCGTTCTCTTAAATTTATAGTTTTTCATTGAGAACGATTCTTTCTTGCACCCGTGCGATATTCACCTGATTATCTGGTTCTGCTCAAATAAAAACCTAAATTGCATTGTCTCTCAGAATAGGCAAACTCATGCAATGGGAGCCACCTCTGGCTCTTGAGAGTTCGGCTGAGGGCAACATAATAATAGTATCTCTTAAAGTTTCCGGCGATAATTCGTTGCTTTCAAATTTTTCCAGTAATTCAATGGCATTAATGGTTTTAAATCCTGCATTTCTGAATGCCTGTGCAGTATGGTCGTTGCGGTCGTACCCGATTGCCACCCCTGCTTTTAAAGCTAATAAATTACATGAGTCAGTCCATTGTTCCCGGGCACCATACGGAAACTGGTTATTGCCCGAGTAAATGAATTTGATTTCATCATAACAATTTAGGTCGTCTCTCGTAACCGAACCAAGAAGGTCTTCCAGATTGGCAAAATCCTTGATTTTTACGCCATCAGGTTTATTAATAAATTGTTTAATAATCAATGTTTCATAACCGGGTTTTTGCCCCAATTGCTCCCAAGTCTGCTGCTTTTCGGCTTCTTCCTGCACTCTTCCCAATGAACCTAACAGTACCCATACATTACACTTGATTTGTGTAAAAATGGTGTCAATGTGCATATAGTCCCGTTTTTGAGGAATCTTGATAATGGTTATCTTGCTTACTACTTTTTTGGCAAAAAGCAAATCAATGGCTTGTCGGGCGGCTTCTACTGTAGTGCGTTCGCTCACACCAATTAGTAAATGATTGGGGGCTACCATCATTACGTCTCCACCTTCTAAAGTATTCAGACGGCCTTCCTGTTCTTCTTCAGCTAACAGAAAATGATTTTCGTCTTCTGTAATCTCAATAATCTTGCCTCTTAAATTGGCAAAGACAGGATGGTTGAAAAAGATATATTTGGCTAATAAAGACTCACGGGTGCGGGCATATTTGGCTGGTTTGTTCAGCAATAAATGGTCGTTTACAACAATCCCGATGTCACGGGTAAAAATCAGGTTCGGAATCGGCGGAAAGAGCATTTTGTTCGAAGGCATAGTACCTGTAATAAGCACCTTGGCCAAGTCAATTACCGATAACTTAGCTAATTCTTTCTGAAACTGAAACGAACATTCTTCTATAGCACATACTGCCGCAGTAAGTTCGGTACGTACCTCCGGCATGTGAAGAATATCTGCCAGCAGGCTTTCAAACTCTATTACTTTATCCGATTTGAAGTATTTCTCTTTTTCGGGCTTATAGAAATCCCGACTTGTATCGGCATCAATTTCCTTTAATTTGCCCTGTACTTTTTCTTTGTCGAGAAAATATAACAAAATCTTTAAATAGTAGTCGTACTCGTCACGACGCATGGTTTGCAGGTGAACAATGTCTTCAAATAACCAGTCCTGTGCTTTTGAGGGTACTACTTTGCCCAGACCACTATCTGGGCTATGAATAATAAGGCGACGAAGTGTGCCTACTTCGGAAGAAACAAATATATTTTGCATAAGAGGTATCTAATGAGTGATTGAGTGAATGTGTGATTTTGTCTGAACTGTGATTTAGCTGATTGACCTGATCGCATTGATTAAATAACTTTAATTGAATTATTATCTCAGAATAATTTAAATAGTAACTCAGCGAAATCATCAAATCAGGTCAATCAAAGTTCAAGACGATTAATTCAAACCTCATTAGTAAAACCCGAATTGAGCCATGAAGAACAAAAGCTGAAAAAAGGCAACCAGTATCGGTTGCGGTTGGCAGAAATGGCGGTTGAGAGTAATCAAAGCACTGTCATACACATTACCTACGGGGTAATTTGTGTTTTGAGAAAGTGCGATATCTTCGTTAAAAAATGCCATTTTATTTTGCAATAATACAAGTTATCCGAATGATTTCAAAATAGCCAACATTTTCAGGCTTCTTTCTTAGGGGCAATTTCGGAAACTTAACAAATCTTTAAAAAAACATTCCTAAATTGCATTGTCCATTCAAAAATGCAAATGGTTGAATCTAAAAGTATGAGTGGGGTAGCCCAGACAGAAGAACGCCCAAAAGAATCAAGACTGCTTATATTGTTTTTCCTACACAATTTTTTTATTAGTATAGGAACCGTCTTAGTATATGTATCAGCTAACTTAATTTTACTCGAACACCACCCCGAAGTATCCTTACCTGTTGCTTATATTGCTTCTACTTTTGCCATGATGGGCGTAGGTAAGATTTATGAATATTATGAACACCATCTGGTTTTAAAGAAACTTAGCGTCAGAGTTTTATTAGCCGTATTGGTGCTATCAATCATTATTGGCACAATCCTGTTTTTTAATCATTCTACTATTGTGGCCATTGGCATCATGGTGGGGTTCAGGGTTATTTATTTGTTAGTGAATTTAGAGTTCTGGGGTGTTTCGGCACTGGTCTTTGATGTGCGGCAAAGTAAAAGGCTTTTTAGTGTAATCGGGTCTGGCGATGTGCCAGCCAAAGCCATTGGGGCAATTCTGGCGGCACTTATTCATTCTACTTCAGTGCTGGCTATTCTGGTACTGGTGGCTTTTGTTACTTTTCTTTTAGCTTTTTTTACCCAGAAACGCACTTTTGAACTTACCGAAATACCCAGCCATCATCAGAATAAAATCCGTCGCCCTACCGAATCAAAAATGGTAGAAACGCTTTTTGGTGGTAGTCGTTTGGTTTTTGAAATGTGTATTGGTCTGGTAGCCATAGCGGCATCGGCTACGTGGGTTGAGTATAATTTCTTTGTGAATGTAAAGTATAAATTCCACAGCCAGCACGATGTCATTCAGTTTGTGGGGTATTTATTAGCCATTACTTATGCTATTTCTACCATAGTAAAGCTACTGTTTTCGAGCAAGGTTATTGATAAATTCGGGCTTAAAAATGCCTTGTTGTTGTTGCCGATAGGGACTTTATTAATGTCGGTTTTACTGGTGGGTATGTCGTCTTATCAGCACGACGATAGTTCGCTCTTATTCGATTTCAGTGCTGCTTATCTGTGTTTTGAAGTATTGAGAAGAACAGCTTTCGACCCTGTTTTTTTGGTGATGTTTCAACCACTATCAACACAACAGCGATTGAAAGGACATACGCTGGCAAAAGGCTTTTATGAGCCGCTTGGAATGGGTATTGCCGGTATTCTGTTGCTGATTGCTTACTTTGTTCATTCGTCTGAAATCTGGATAGCCTTTGCTTTTACAGTACTATTGTCGTTACTGGCGTTATTTTTTCTGAACAAAGCCTACAAACGCTATATTATAGAGTTGAAAAATGCCCTGAGCAAACGCTTTCTGAAAAGCAATGAACTGGTGGTACAGGGCGATGCACTCGGAATTATTTTAAAGAACCTGACAAGCGATAAACCAGAAGAAGTAATCAGTGCCATTGACTGGATAGTGAAGTTTGAGCCTAAAGTGATTCAGCATCAGGTAGAGTTATTATTAAAGAATAAATCTGATAAAGTGCGTCTGCATATTCTGACAGTTATCAGAAATATGCACTTACATTTAGATGCAGAGTTTTTGAGGATTTTTAATGAAAATGAAACAGACCCGCTTGCCCGGCGTATTTCGGCAGAAATAGCCTGCGCATCAGCCTCTTCGCCTGAACAACGTTCCCATTATCTGAACGCTAAAAATATTTATACAGTCGAGGGGGCTATTATAGCCTGTTGGAAACTGCAAAGAACTGAGGCAAAAGCAAAACTTGATGCATTATGCGCCAGTACAGAGCCCTCGCATATCTATGTGGCTTTGGAGATTATAGCGTTTCTGCATCTGAAAGAGTATGAAACTTTTGTAAGAATATGCCTTGAAAAAGAAACAGGAGAGATAAAAGAGAAAGCCATAGAGGTAGCAGGATCTGTTGATTCGCCTGTGCTGATAAAAAGTCTTGTACAATTATTAGAAGACCGCTTATGGGGCAAAAAAGCCATCAACAGCCTGATAAAATCAGGGGGAAGAGGTTTTGAGGAGGTAGAGGCATTATCGAAAGGGGGCGATACCGGATTATTACAAAAAGTGGTATTATTCAGCGAAAAATACCAAAGCCTTGCCAGTGAAAGGTTGTTGATACGCCTGGCGCAGAATGAGTCGCTGCATGTAAGGCAGATGGCGCTGAAAGTATTAAGCAGACGAACCAATGCAGAGGATTATGAGGCCATGTTTGAAAAACTACTGCAGGAAGAACTGGCGCATGCCTATCAGGTATTACATGGATTTATTACCTTGAAAGACACTTTACTGCAATATGAACTGGGGCAATCATCGAACCGAATTTTTTATCTGCTGATGCTGCTTTATGATAAAGATATGGTACAGGATGCCATGATGGGCGTAGAACATTCGTCGAAAGAGAAAAGAGCTAATGCCTTAGAGATTTTAGATAATATTATTCCGAGGGATATTTATAAGTGCCTGCACGCCATGTTAGATGAAACCGAGGTTGATAAAAAGATAGCAGTATTTGATGCGTATTTTAATAAAGGTATTAAAACCAAGCCTATTGTACAATATGTGCTGGAAAAAGGTAACCTTGCATTTGGCGACTGGACTATTGTAATGGCTTTGCGTCAATGGGAGTTTAAGGCCAATAAAAACCAGCTTTTTGAAAAATATATTGGCTCACAGAAAAAACTTCTGAACGAAGCCACCAAAGAGATTATACTCAATAACCCGGATTTAACAGAAAAATATAAAGATATTTTAGCTATGCAACACGGACATGATGAAAACGAAATATCTGAACTGGAGCGAGTAATTGTATTGAAAAATACACAGTTATTCTCTGAAACCCCCGAGAACGTGCTGACCTCAATTGTGCCGATTATGAACGAAGTAACGTATCATGAAGGACAGGAGATTTTTCAGAAAGGGGCCATAGGCAATTGTATGTACGTAATATACTCTGGCGAAATCGGGATTGTTGACCATGATGTAGTTTTTGCTACTTTTGGCAAGGGTGATATTTTTGGCGAATTAGCCTTGCTCGATTCAGAGCCTCGCTCGGCAACGGCTTTGGTTAAAAGCGATGCCCTGCTATTCAGAATTGACCAGGACGATTTCTACGACCTGATGGAAGAGCGAGACGAATTACTGAGAAGTGTATTAAGAATTCTCTGCCAGCGCATACGTGCCCAGAATGATAAACTAAGAAGATTGTCGGTGCAGTGAGTTTATATTGAGTGAATTAGCGATTGAGTGATTTAATCTAAGTGGTGCGATGATTTTCATAAATCTTAGTTGGTCTGCTAACTCACAATTTATAACCATTCACTCAATTTCCATCTTCGCCTTTAGTTCTTCAATGCGTTTGAGTTTGTTAGGGGTACGCCATTGGTTAGCCGTGTCTGTCCAATAGTGGTGGCTTTCAAGAAATTGTATCTGTAGTTTATTCCAGCTATTCCTATCTGTTACCATTTCACGTTCTTTTAATTCCTCATAAAGAGAGTCGGAAATAGGCCAGAAGTCTTCACGCCCTAAATAATCAAGGTCGGCATCTGCCATAATTTTTTCCAGATGCGTATGCGCATTCTGCGGTATTTTAGTAGTCATTATCAGACTACATATAGTCTCAATTTCTTCATCAGAATAATCGAAATCAGGTAAGGATAATCTGGCCAGACGGCAACTTTCTTCCTCATGCCCCTTGTAGGTACTGATAAAACCTGAATCGTGGTAGAGTGCTGCTGTCTGCAACAATAGCAAGGTCTCTTTGTCATTGATTCCCTCTGCTATAGCTATCTGCAACACGGCTTTGCACACATCAATAGTGTGGTGTACGCCATGATAAAATAATGTAGCAGATAAACTATCTTCTAATTTGTCAAAAACATAGGCTTCTGCCTTTTCAAAATTCATTTGTACTTCAGGTTTGGCTGATAGGAAAACTACTCTTAATAGTTCCGGGTTTTTATATTGCAAATATTATGACAAATTTTATTCAAATAATCCTGTTGCTATACTTTTTTCTGACTAAAAACATAAACTGTCTTTAACTAATACCTTAAAATTGTAATTTGCAGGATTCTTCGCTATTTTTGGTTGAGAATGATGGTAGAGACACCAACCCGACAAAACATTGAGTATTTTGTAGCCAAACTAACATTTACCCGACTTATTCTGAAAACACTATGAAAGTTGATTACAGCGAAATGGTGGAAAAAGGCATATTTACATTTTTTGTAATACGCTTTTTACGCAACTATTACGATACACCTAACCGATACCCGGAACTCGACAAGATATTGCAGAGAACCTGGTTATTTGTAATACCACTTTTCTTATTGGCAGGTTTGCCCGGTATGAAATTCATTAACGACTGGTATTACGAGGTGTTTATTCTGGTAGGAGCATTTCTTATTTACAGGGCCAGATACAACCGCAATACACGTACTTTGTTTACGGCTGTTCTACCTGTGGTAATCATGATTTTTATCAATACGTTTTTTGAATTTTTGTTCCCTTCATTTTATAAAGAATATGAAGAAATATTCGGTACAGCTTATGGGTTCTCTTTTTTCTGGATGATTGGTTTTGGTATTTATGCACATAAGCAAAATAAAGTAGAACAAACCCAGCGGCAGAAAACCGAAGAAGAGCGAATCAGGAATGAGGCCAAAAAGCAGGAACTGGAATATCAGGTAGCAGAACGAACGGCTGAACTTACCAAACAGAAAAACGAACTCGAAGAAACCATTGCCGAACTAAGAGCTACACAGAACCAGTTAGTACAGGCTGAAAAAATGGCTTCTCTGGGCGAATTAACCGCAGGTATAGCCCACGAAATACAGAATCCGCTGAATTTTGTGAATAATTTCTCTGAATTGAGTGTGGAATTAGCCAAAGAATTGCAGGAAGAATTGGACAGAGAAGATCAGGATAAAGATTTAATTGTAGATTTGGTAAGTGATTTGGTGCAGAATCAGGAAAAAATCAACCATCATGGCAAGCGGGCCGCAAGTATTGTTCGTGGTATGTTGCAACACTCACGCACTAGTACCGGACAAAAAGAAGAAACAAATATGAACGACCTGGCCGATGAATACCTGCGGTTGTCGTATCATGGACTAAGAGCTAAAGACAAAACATTTAATGCCGACTTCAAGACACACTTAGACCCTAAAGTACCTAAAGTAAATATTATTCCACAGGATTTCGGGCGTGTATTGCTGAATCTGTTTAATAATGGATTTTACGCAGTGCAACAAAAAGCAAAGCTGGGTATTGATGGGTATAAACCTATGGTAGAAGTAACCACAGAATTTCTGGAAAAAGAGGAAGAAATTGTGATTAAAGTACGTGACAACGGCACGGGTATTCCAGAAAGTGTCAGAAACAAGATTTTTCAGCCATTTTTTACTACTAAACCAACCGGACAAGGCACAGGCTTAGGTTTGTCGTTAGCCTTTGATATTATCACCAAAGGACATGGTGGTGTATTAGAAGTAAATTCAACAGAAGGAGAAGGAACTGAGTTTGTGATTACTATACCTGTGAATTAATATATTTAGTGATTTAGTAAATGAGCGGCCGCCGCGCGGTGATTGCGTGATTATTTAAAGCTCTGTAAATTAATCAATTAATCACCGCGCGGCGGCCGCTAAATCACTCAATTTTAAGAAATATAAGAAGATATTAGAAAATAAATGAAGCATTTTTACCTGTTTATTATACTGCTGATAGGCTTACAGGCACAAGGCCAGAAACCAAGGAAATTTACTCCGATTGATTCTATTCCCATGTATGGAGTTACGCTGAGTAACCACTGGAAATGGCATGCCGGAGACAATCCGGCATGGGCGAAACCTGAATTTAATGATAGCCTTTGGGATAAACTTCAGGTGGCTGAATCTATCGAAGAGTTTCCGAAACTGCGTGAGTCTGAAATAGCCTGGTTCAGAAGACCTATACAAGTTACACAGGCATTGGTAAACAAGCCGCTCTCTATCAGTGTCAAACAGATGGGAGCCTCCGAAATTTACCTTGATGGTAAACTCTTGCATAAGCTGGGGGTAGTAAGTAAGAACGACGACGAAGAACAGACGAAGGTTTCTACTACCTCGTTGCCCATTGTTTTGTCTGATACCAACAAGCATGTATTGGCTGTTAGGTACTCATTTTCCAAAGATAATTTCTATTACCCTGGTACCAACTCCGAAACCTTTCATCTGAGAGTACATAGAGCGCAGGACGTAGGTAAGTTTTTTGAAGAACAGGCCAATCGTACTTCCGGATTCTTTTATTTTTTTACGGGTATTTTTCTGATTTTTACTATTCTTCATTTTTCATTTTATGCCTCAAACAGAGCGAGAAAAGTAAGTTTAAGTTTGGGGCTCACCATGCTGGCATTGACACTGGCATTTTTTCTGAGAAGTATAGAAAGTTACCAGACCGAAATTTCATCAAAAGAAGTGTATGGGCTACTTTCGGTTATCACTACCTATGCCGGTGTTTTTCTCATCAATGTGTCGTTATACCAATACCTGAATCAGAAATTTGGTATTATCTTTTATGTACAGGCCTTGTTGGTAACAATCAGTATGTTCAGTTATATTTTTAACTGGGATATGCCTTATTCTGTGGAGGCATGGCTGCCGTTTCTCTTGTTGTTTGTTGACTTTATCAGGGTCAGTATCCTTGCCGATCGAAGAAAAGATTCAAATGCTAAAGTACCTATTTACTCGCTGCTTGTAGTAGCCGGTTGTGCCTTACTTTCTATTATTGTTTTATTTATTGAGGGTACCACAGGTAATGGGTCGGGCAGTATTATTATGAATCTGGGTATATTCTTTATAATCATTATGTTTTTTAGTATTCCTATTGGTTTATCGCTATCGCTGGTAAGAGAATACACCCGAACACATCAGGCACTTAGTAAGAAACTGGTAGAAATAGAAAAACTATCTGCTGAAAATCTGGCGTATGAACAGGAAAAACAACAGATATTGGCAGCACAGAATGAAATACTGGAAAAGGAAGTAGCCGAAAGAACCGCAGAGTTAGCGCAATCATTACAAGAACTGAAAGTTACTCAAAGTCAGTTAATTCAGAGTGAGAAACTGGCTTCATTAGGCGAGCTAACCGCAGGCATTGCTCATGAAATACAAAATCCACTGAATTTTGTGAATAATTTTTCTGAACTGAGTAAGGAACTGATTGAGGAACTGAAAGAAGAACGGGAGAAAGAAAAAAGCAAACGGGATGAAGAACTGGAAGAAGAACTATTAGGAGACATTGCACAGAACCTTGAAAAAATAAATCATCATGGCAAGCGGGCAAGCAGTATCGTAAAAGGGATGCTCGAACACTCACGCACAAGCTCGGGCAAAAAAGAACCAACCGATGTGAACGCTATGGCCGATGAATACCTGCGTCTGGCGTATCATGGCATAAGAGCCAAAGACAAAAGTTTCAATGCCGATTTTAAAGCCATTCTTGATGAAAGCATACCGATGATTCAGCTGATTACCCAGGATTTTGGCAGAGTATTGCTGAACCTTATCAATAATGCCTTTTATGCCGTAAAAGATATGCAGGGCAAAGGGCAGGTAATAGTGCGTACAAAAAAACTGACCGACAGTATTGAAATACGGGTGAGCGATAATGGTACAGGTATTCCGGAGCATATAAAAGCAAAAATTTTTCAGCCCTTCTTTACTACAAAACCTACCGGACAAGGCACCGGATTAGGCTTGTCGCTGACTTATGATATTGTTACCAAAAGCCATAATGGGTCTATAGAAGTGGAAACAAAAGAGAGAGAGGGAACAATGTTTATCATCAAATTGCCTTATCTTTGAAATATATTTAATTGCTTAACCCAAGTATTATGAAAATATTAGTAGTTGATGACGAAGAAGATGTAAGAACTTTATTCCAACAACGTTTTCGTCGGGAAATCAGGGCAGGTGAATTTGATTTTGCTTTTAGTGGCTCAGGAGAAGAAGCGCTGAAATACCTTGAAGGCCAGGATTCAGAAGCAGTACTGATTTTATCTGACATTAATATGCCCGGCATGAGTGGGTTAGAACTGCTGAAACAAATCCGGACAACCTCTCCGAGTGCACCGCCTACCATCATGATGATTACTGCTTATGGGGATGAAGAAAGCCACGCCCAGGCGCTTAGATTAGGAGCTAACGATTTCCTGACCAAGCCTTTAGATTTTGTAGAACTCAAACAAAAACTTGTAAGTTCGATATGAACGCTAAGATAATGGTTGTGGACGATGAGGCAGATTTAGAAACACTCATCAAACAGAAATTCCGCCGACAAATCAGAGAAAAAACATACGAATTCAGCTTTGCGCAGAATGGTGCCGAAGCACTTAAAATATTACAGGAGTTTCCGGATATTGATATGATATTGAGTGATATTAATATGCCGGAAATGGATGGACTGACCCTTTTGAGTAAAATTTCCGACAATCATCCGCTTTTAAAGGCGGTTATTGTTTCGGCTTATGGCGATATGGACAATATCAGAATTGCCATGAACCGGGGTGCTTTTGATTTTTTAACTAAGCCTATCAATTTCGAAGACCTTGAAGTAACGGTTGAAAAAACCATCAAGCACGTAGTTCAACTACGCCAGACCTTACAGGCTATCAAAGAAAACAACATCCTGAAAATGTATGTCGATGAAACAGTCCTGAAATTTATGAATAGTCAGGAATTTGAAAAATCACTTACTGCCAACGAAACTATTCAGGCCACGGTTGTTTTCATTGATATTTGTGGTTTTACGTCCATTTCAGAAAAAGAGTCGCCCGATATAGTAGTAAACCTGATTAATAAATACTTTGATGTAATGGTGAAAGGTATTATAGACCAGGGAGGATACGTAGATAAGTTTATGGGTGATGCCGTTATGGCGGTTTTTAAAGGTGATTACCACATTGACCGTGCCATTGAGGCCTCGCTGGCTGTCCGCTCAGCTATTGATAAAATTGAAGAGGTATTGCCTAATCATGCTACTTATCTGCCTAAGGTATCTATCGGTATCAATACCGGTGAAATGATTTCGGGTAATATAGGCTCGGCTTCACTGAAACGCCTTGACTATACCGTTATAGGTGATGCCGTGAATACAGCCCAACGATTGCAGTCGGCCGCTAAACCGTCGCAGATTATTATCAGCGAAGCAACCTATGAGCAGGTAAAAGAGTCTTTTAATTGTAAGGAAGTAGGGGAGGTAACTCTGAAAAATAAGTCAAAAACTGTAAAACTCTACGAAGTAGTGGCGTAACACGGAATGATATTCCGTGTTTTTCATACTGTTTTTTGATGAATTATAATTTTTTGAAATAAACGAGACATATTTATTACGTATATATCAAATTTTATAGGCTAAAAGGAACGAGCTGCCATTATTTAGGGTTATATAATTGAATAAGAATAGCATCTTGGCTATTTTGGTTGTATCTTTGCAGCCTAATTTTTTTAGTTTCTATCAGAGAATACTACAATCAGAGTCAAGAATCATTTAAAATAAAGCTTAAAAATGCTCACTATCAGTAATTTACATGCGAGAATTGAGGAGAAAGAGATATTACGTGGAATAAATTTTGAGGTAAAACCGGGCGAGGTTCATGCAATTATGGGACCAAACGGCTCAGGAAAAAGTACACTTGCTTCAGTGCTGGCAGGTAGAGAAGATTATGAAATAACCAATGGTACTGTTGAGTTCAATGGTAAAGATTTATTAGATATGTCTCCTGAAGAAAGAGCCGCAGAGGGAATCTTTCTTGCCTTTCAGTACCCTGTCGAAATCCCGGGTGTAACTACCGTTAATTTCCTTAAAACTGCTATCAACGAAATACGTAAATATAACGGACAGGAATCTTTAGATGCAGCGCAGTTTCTGAAAAGAATGAAGGAGAAAGCAAAATTGGTGAAAATTGACGATACTTTGTTAAGACGTTCGCTGAATGAAGGGTTCTCTGGCGGAGAAAAAAAACGGAATGAGATTTTTCAGATGGCTATGTTAGAGCCACAATTATGTATTCTTGACGAAACTGATTCAGGGCTTGATATTGATGCTTTAAGAATTGTAGCCGAAGGTGTAAACAAACTAAGAGACGAAAAACGTTCATTTATTGTAGTAACGCACTATCAACGCTTGTTAGATTATATCGTGCCAGACTTTGTACACGTATTATACAAAGGAAGAATCGTGAAATCGGGTACTAAAGATTTGGCACTTGAACTGGAAGAAAAAGGTTATGACTGGATTAAAGCAGAAGTTGATTCGCTTGAAGTAGCTTAACCCATCTACCCAATTATGATAATTATTCAGGTAGCTGATAGCCCCAGACCCATAGGTCATTACTCGCATGCAATTGTGAGTAACGGTTATGTATTTACGTCAGGTATTCTACCCATCAGAATAAAAACCTCCGAAAAACTACCTGTTGATGCTGCCATAGAAGAGCAGATTGCTGCGGTTTTTGATAACCTGAAGCAGATTCTGGAAGAAGCAGGCAGTAGCCTCGAAAAAGTTGTGAAAACAACGATATATATTGCAGACGGAGAACACTGGGGGATTGTCAACCAATTGTATGCCGGATTGTTCGGAAGTCACAGACCTGCAAGGTCTATCATTCCGGTTAAAGAATTACACTTTGGTTATAAAATAGAATTAGAAGCAGTAGCAGAATTATAAGATGAGTTCTATAGAAAATACAGATTTAAAAAATCAATTAATTGCTGATTTTCAGACTTTACAAACCCAACTGAATGGCAAAAGCCTTTTGCCTGTTAATCAGTTGCGTAGCGAAGCCATGAAAAACTTCGCTCAACTGGGTTTCCCGACTATCAGACATGAGGAATGGAAATACAGCAATGTGTCGAGCCTTGTAAAACAAAACTACAATTTTGAAGCAAGTTCTGATTTCAGCAATAAAGATTTAAAAGAAATACATCTGCCACATCTGAAAGGCAATGTATTGTACTTTGTTAATGGCGTATTTCATGCAGAATTATCCCATATCGAAAGCCCGGGCGAACACCTGCAGGTAGTGCCTTTTGCCGAAGCGCAAGAGAAAATGCCCGAGGTAATCAATCGCTATTTTGCCCAATATGCCGACTATAAAAATGACGCTTTCACTGCCCTGAATACAGCTTTGGCAAAAGATGGGGTAGTGGTGCATATAGCAGATAATAAAACTTTAGAAGAGCCCGTTATCCTTCGTTTTATTGGCGATACCCGTAAAGAAGACGTTGGCTCACAGGTAAGAAACCTGATTGTAGTAGGCAAAAACGCTGAAGTGAAAATAGCAGAAGCCTACCGTACTATAGGTGATAATAAATATTTTATTAATACTGTTACAGAGTTTGTGCTTTTTGAAGATGCAAGAGCAGATTATTACAAAGTGCAAAACGAAAGCGACAAAACGCATCATATTGGCACTACACAGGTTTATCAGCAAGACAGAAGTTACTTCTACTCGGCTACAGTTACAGTAAACGGTGGTTTTGTAAGAAATAACCTGAATATTGTTTTAGACGGCGAGCATATAGAGAGCCACATGTATGGACTGTATTTACCAACAGGCAAGCAACACGTAGATAACCATACTCTGGTTGACCACCGCAAACCTAATTGCCAGAGTAATGAGCTGTATAAGGGGATTCTGATGGATAAATCGACAGGGGTTTTCAATGGTAAAATCTTTGTACGTCAGGATGCACAAAAAACCAATGCTTATCAGAACTGCCGCAATGTGGTAACTACCGATGAGGCAACCATGAATACCAAACCGCAGTTAGAGATATGGGCTGATGATGTGAAATGTTCACACGGTACTACTACAGGTAAACTGAATGATGAAGCTATTTTCTATATGCAGTCGCGTGGGATTCCGAAGAAAGAGGCAATTCGTTTGCAGTTATTAGCTTTTGCCGAAGATGTAGTGTCTCAAATCAAAATCGACTCTATCAAAGAATACCTTGAAGGATTGATTGTTGATAAACTGGCAAGTTTAGGAAAGTAAGGAATTATAACGTATATATTGAAAATCTCCATAGTGCTATGGAGATTTTTTTGTGGACTTACCCTCCATTTAATCAATAACCCATAACATAAGACGCTCATTTTCGTTTGATAGGGAGATTATTGTATTTTCACACAAAACTGATTCTATCTCATGAAAAACATTCTGTTGGTTGTAGTATTAGCATTCGTAAGTGTATTTTCTCATGCCCAGAGTGCCGATGATATTATTAAAGGCATGACCAGTGGTAAAAAAGTAAAACCTAAGCCGGAATATAATTTTGCAGGCTCTCTTAAATTTCAGGTAACAGCTATTCAGGAAGGAAAGGCTTCTAAAGGTGAGCAGATGTGGTATTTTCCGGTAGGTAAAGAAAACATCTTCGGTATTGCCATGAATATGGAGCAGGGGTCGAGTATTCGGGGAGTAATTGACTACACAGACAAATCGATGATTATGTTTATGGAAGACCAGAAAATGGTGATGGGTATTCCGTTTGATTTGGATAAAACCATGAATGATATGCAGAATGACCCTAAGACGAAGGTTTCCACTCCTAAAAAAACAGGCCGTACCAAAACTATTTTAGGTTATGCCTGCGAAGAATGGGTAACCGAAAATATCGAGTACAGTTCTTCGATGTGGATGAGTGAGAAATTGCCTATTAATTCGGCAAGTTTTTATAAAATTATGGCCCAGCAATTAGCTAAAAGCACAGGTACACCCATGCCTGCTGATATGAAAGGCATTCCGCTTGAGATACAAGCTACCAATAAGAAATCGAAAGATAAATATAGCCTGGTTTGTACCGAAGTAAGCAGCAAACCAACCAAGTTCTCAACGGCAGGTTATAAAACCATGTGAGACTGGCGTTGCAGGTAATTCTCAATTTTGCCCAGTATCTCTTTCTGACGGTAAGGTTTTGGCAGATAATCGTCAAAACCTGCCTCTTCCAAAGCACTTGAATCTTTTAGAAATACATCGGCTGTGAGCGCAATAATAAACGGCTGGTCAGTATCCTGATAAGTTTCTCTGATAAGTTTTGAGGTCATGATACCGTTAATGCCTGGCAACTGAATATCCATAAAAATCAAATCATATTTCTTTTTCCTCGCTTCAACTACGGCTTTTTCGCCTGTATCAACAATATCAAATTCATCCATTACCCCTTCAAGAATCCGTTTCAGTATTTTCTGATTAAACTCATTATCTTCTACCACCAATACTCTGTGGTCGTTTAATATTTTCTCAGGTTTATTCTCTTCTTGTTTCTGAACAGTTTGTTGCACCACAGTCTTGAATACCCATTTTTCAACCATTTTCATCACGTTTTTCAACTTCAATGGTTTAATCATCATATCGCTATATCCTAACCTTGCATATTCTTTGGCTTCTTTTTCGTGGCTATAGCTCATGACAACAATAGGCACTTGTTCTGATACCCCGTTTTCTCTGAAAACCCTGATAGCCTTCTCCAATTCGCCTTTTACCTGCATCGAATCCACAAGTATCATTGACGGTGAATTTTGAGGGCTTTCAAAAAACTTCTCCGGTGAGCCAAAGGCAACCAATTCCAATTTCTTATCTTTAAAATACTGCTCAAATGTTTCAACGGCTTGTTGCGAGTCCACAGTCCAGATACAAGCCTCAGTATTGGCATATTTTATAAACAGGTCTCCCAGAAGAATCGGTTTTGAATCAGTATTTTCAAAAGGTACTTCAAAGAAAAACTCAGCCCCTTCGTGAAGCTTACTTTTTACGCCAATTATACCGTCCATCATTTCAGTCAGACGCTTGCAAATCGCTAACCCTAAACCAGTACCTCCCGAGTGCTTATTGGTTAATTGTTTGAAGCGGTCAAATATCAATTCTTGTTCATTGGCATCAATGCCTTTGCCCTGATCTATAACTTTACAAGATAAAGTAGGCTTTCCGTCAATGTTTCTGGCTGAAACCTTAATAGTTACCCAACTTCCGTTAGGCGAAAATTTAACCGCATTGGAAACAAAATTCAGGATAATCTGGCGTAACCGGTTTCTATCAGCCCTGATATACACAGGTACATTCGGATTCAGCATTACCCTTAACTGTATAGATTTTTCGAGGGCAGTCGCATAAAATACGTCTACGCAATCATCAAACAACTCAACTGATGAGAACACCTCCGGTTGGATTGTCAGTTCTCCTGCTTCTATTTTCGAGTAGTCCAGAATATCATTAATCAACGAAATAAGGCTTTCTCCACTTTTCTTGATAATATTTACCAATTCAAATTGTTCGTTCGATAAAACCGTGTTTTCCAGCAAACTCACGGCCCCAATTACCCCGTTCATCGGTGTACGAATTTCATGGCTCATATTCGCCAGGAAAGTGGTTTTCATTACATTGTCCCGTCTTTCTTTTTCAGCCAGATGAATCAACTGATGATTTATCACCTGCAGGCGTTCTTCTACCTGTTCTTCGATGGTTACATCTTCAAAAATCCAGATTCTACCTGTATAGCGGTTTACATGAATTAACTGTGTAATCACATTATAGGTACGGTTGATAGGCGCACCGAATTTCCACCTCCACCGGTCAATTGAGTTCGAAAACATCAATTCCTGCATTTTGGCTTGCACTTCTTCTTTGTTTTGCAGCTTGGTAATAAGGTTGCTGAACCCCTCTGCAATTTTTTGTGAATTAATAGGTTCGTCAGAAGAAAAACCAAATAAATCGTACGCCTTTGTATTCATAAATACCCCATTGGCACTTTCGTCAACAAAGACAATCGGTATCGGACTTTTACTCAGAATAGATTCAAACCGGATATTGAGTTCTGTTAAATCGGTAGTAGTCTGGTAGGTTGAAACAATCTCTTCAAACCTGATTTTGCAGAGTAATGAAAAATAACGGTAGGCTGTATGAATATTGGCATCTTCGGCACACACTTTTACCAGTAGTCCAGTGGTATGGTCGGTCTTTATGGCCTGTACAATTACTTTTCTGGCCGTTTTTTCAAAACTGAACAAGGCTATGTCTTCTTCAATAAGTCTGAAAGTATTTTCGGTAAGATCGTGCGATTTACTGAATGGGATTTTGAGCCCCACCAACGACGCATCGGTACTATAGGCTATTTCGGCTACACCAGACGGAAGAAAATGTACGTAGTAGATTTTTTCGGCAATGTCTAACTTTTTCAGCGATTGCAGTAACACACCCATCATGTTATCGATAGTATTATGAATACCAATCGTACTTTTAAAGAACCTGACGTATTTATTCGACCAGATTGTTTGTTCATCTGTATCTATCATCGGTATATTGCTTTGAAAGCTCATAGTGGGTGTTTTTGCCTGAAATTGTAAGACATCTGATTACCCAATAACAAAGCAAAAATCAAGCCAAGCAGATACCAGATAACAGTATGCTACCGCTGGATAATTATTTTTTATATTAAGATTAAATTAAAACTAAGGTGTGAAAATTTATGCAGAAAAGTGCCTGATTAATACTAACCAAGGCACTTTGAGTTTTTTTATAACAGAAGAATTTCTTTTTAGCTGAGTTGATTATACTCTTGTTGAATGATGCCTATAAACGCATCAATTTCGTTGACTATTGCCTGTGATTCCTCATTCGCAATGTCAAAATCGGGGTCGTTTTTTGCTTTTACCTCAAATTTTTTCATCCGGTCTGATAAATCAATGCCACCAACAAAACCCACCGCAGAGCTTATGGCATGAATTTTTCTCACTACTTTGTCTTTATCATTTTCGGCTTGTGCTGCTTTGATTTCTTCAACTTCCTCTGGCATGAGTGCTAAAAAATCGCCGAAAACCTCTAAAAGATACTCAAGCGTATCATAATTTTCAAGGAGAAATTCTTTGTCAAGAATTGTATTAAACTGATGAGTTTCAAACATAATTGATTAGTACAGGACGTATCTTATCCTTTTTAATTTGTGCAAAAAAATAAAAACACATTTTTTAGCATTAGCAAAAGTCGTCTGAAAATATACTATAATAGTCTGGTCAAAAACTATACCACGTGCAGGATTTACCGTAGAAACTTGTTGCAAAGGTACGAAATTTAATTTTATGTATTGGCATCATACTTTCGCAAATAAGTGCTGGGTGTCATTTTGGTTCTGTTTTTAAACTGACGGTTGAAATGGGAAACATTGTTGAAACCATTGGCATAGCACACTTCCAGCACCGTGTTATCGCCACTTTGCAACATCCGGCAGGCATGTCCTATGCGAATGTCATTCAGAAATTCAGAAAAGGTTTTGCGTGTCCGGAGCTTGAAAAAACGACAAAAAGCATTAGGAGTCATGTTGGCTATTTCTGCCACTTCTTCCAGATTTACTTCACGTTCGTAATTGCGCATCAGAAACTCAAATACGGCATTGATGCGTTGGTTATCAGCTTCTTTCTGTGTATTCTGATAGGTGATACCCGAAAGAAATTCTTTATCAGGCGAAACCGAAATAGCATTCAGTATTTCAAGAAAAGTCAATAGCTTGTCAAATCCCTTTTTATAGATTATCGACTCAACTAAAACTGTGAGGGTATTGGCCTCTTTATTTCTGATTCTAAAACCTCTGGAGGCTTCATTCAATAAACTTTTTAAATGCAGGGTTTCTGGAATATCAAAGAAATTTTCACCTAAAATATCTCCTCTGAAATAAATGGAAATAGAATACGCCCGCAGATTCTCGGTATAATATTCAGCATCACTCCTGAAAACATGGGGCAGATTACTACCCAGAAAATAGATGTCATACGGTTGAAAACGTGCTACATTGTCGCCAACAAACTGTGTGCCTGTACCCTCCAGCATTAAAGTTAGCTGCCATTCGGGATGAAAATGGAGTGTATCATAAAAATAGGGCAAATCATCAATCTGCACACGAAACGATTCTGTTTCAGTTTTTGGAATGCGGAATAAAAGAGGTTTCATAAGAATTGTCGAATTTCGACTGCGGATTGCGAACTATTAATAAAAATTACATTATGCGCAGACTTCAATCTGTATTCTATACAAAAAAGACCCGTGAGACATCCATTTTGTTTTTTTAGACAACAAATTCATGCGCTGAATCGTAAAAAATGAATTTAATTATAGGCATAAATACTAATTTACCCCTATATAAATTAGTAAACAACTATTTGGGGTAAAAAAGTATAGGTATTGGTGAAATGACAATAGGTTTTTATGAGCTATGTATAATAGCTTTGTATCATCAAACCGAATCATTCATTATCTTATATTACTCAATATGAAACCTTCCTGGACAGGCGTTTATCCGGCAGTAACTACTAATTTTTTTCAGGACGAAAGTCTTGACCTGAAAACCTTCTCGTTTAATATCGACGAACAAATCAAGGCGGGTGTACATGGCATTATTATCTGCGGCTCATTGGGCGAAAACGGTACGCTGACAAAAGATGAGAAACTGACCTTGCTTGAAACGGCGAAAAATACGATTGCAGGCCGTGTACCTTTGGTTATTTGTATTGCTGAGTGCATTACCAGAGAAGCCATTGCTTTTGCCAAAGAATGTGAGCAGACAGGTGCAGAAGGTTTTATGTTGTTACCACCGATGCGTTATCCTTCTGACGACAGAGAAACCTTACATTATCTGCATAGAGTAGCTGATTCAACTGATTTGCCTGTAATGGCCTATAATAATCCGTTGGCATATAAGACCTTTATTTCTATTCCGATGTTTCATGAACTGGCCGCAAATCCGCATTTTGAAGCCATGAAAGAATCGACAGGAGATATTCGCTATATGACTGACATTATCAATGCACTGGGCGGCAGATTCAAGATTCTTTCAGGAGTTGATGATTTAGCTTTTGAAAGTCTGGTAATGGGTGCAGACGGTTGGGTAGCAGGGTTGGTAGATGCCTTTCCGCGTGAAACCGTAGCTATTTACGAACTCGTAAAACAAGGCCGTATTGAAGAAGCCAGAGCCATTTATCGCTGGCATTTCCCGCTGATGCACCTGGATGTTTCTACAAAATTTGTACAGAATATTAAATTAGCCGAAGTAGCAACAGGTTTAGGGACTGAGTGGGTACGTGAGCCACGATTGCCCTTGGCAGGTGAAGAGCGTGAGCGTGTATTGAAAATCATTAACGACTCTCTGGCAACCAGACCTGTTTTACCTCAATTCTGATTATAACTATGATAAAGAGTTTTTTTTGCATAGATGCCCATACCTGTGGGAATCCGGTGAGGTTGATTGCCGGAGGCGGGCCGATACTGGAAGGGAAAAATATGTCTGAAAAAAGGCAACATTTTTTACGTGAATATGACTGGATACGTAAGGGGTTGATGTTTGAACCACGTGGCCACGACATGATGTCTGGCAGTATTCTGTACCCACCTCATGACCCCGAAAACGACGTGGCTGTATTGTTTATTGAAACCAGTGGCTGCCTGCCTATGTGCGGGCATGGTACCATTGGTACCATTACCATAGCCATTGAGCACGGGCTGATTCAGCCTAAAAAGCCCGGATTTATAAGAATGGAAGCTCCGGCAGGGTTGGTAATGATTGAGTATAAGCAGGAAGGTAACAAAGTGAAATCGGTAAAACTGACAAATGTTGCTTCATTTTTAGCCGCCGAAAATATTGAAGTAGAATGTCCCGATTTAGGTATGCTGAAAGTAGATGTAGCCTATGGGGGCAACTACTATGCAATTGTGGACGTGCAGGAAAATTTCCCAGGCTTAGAGCATTTCAAGGCTGACCAACTGATTGCCTGGGCAAGGGTATTAAGAGAGCGAATCAATGCAAAACATCAGTTTGTGCATCCGGAAAACCCGACTATCAATGGGTTAAGCCATATAGAATGGACAGGTAAAGTAATAGACCCGACTTCAACAGCCCGTAATGCGGTTTTTTATGGCGATAAGGCCATTGACCGCTCGCCTTGTGGCACAGGTACCTCAGCCCGTATGGCGCAATGGGCAGCCAAAGGTAAACTGCAACCCGGCGATGAATTTGTGCATGAAAGTATCATCGGCAGTAAATTCATTGGTCGTATTGAGGGTACTACCAAGGTAGGTGATTTTGATGCCATTTACCCAAGTATTGAGGGTTGGGCAAGAATTTATGGAAATAATACGATTACAATTGACGACCATGACGACCCGTATGCGTTTGGTTTTCAGGTGATATAAGCTATTTATAAGAAAAAAATTATGGCTACAAAAGCAAATGTACCGCATACAGTCATTATAGGCAGTGGTATTATAGGGTTATATTCGGCCTATTATCTGCAACAGAAAGGGCATCAGGTAACTATTATTGAGCGTACTGATGGTAGCGATGGTTGTTCGTATGGAAATGCAGGTATGATAGTACCCAGTCATTTTATTCCTTTGGCTGTGCCGGGTATGATTGAGAAAGGTATCAGATGGATGTTTAATTCAGAGAGTCCTTTCTATGTAAAACCCCGCCTCAACTGGGATTTGATTTCGTGGGGCTTAAAGTTTTATAAGGCAGCTAATGCCAGACAGGTAGAAAGAGCCATGCCTGCCTTGCGAGATATAAGTTTGTTAGCCAAAAAACTCTATCAGGATTTTGCCAAAGACGAGAAAAATGATTTTTCATTTGAGGAACGAGGACTGATGATGCTATGTAAAACCGGACATAATTTTCATGAAGAAGCCGAAGTAGCCGAAACTGCTAATAAATTAGGTATTGAAGCACAGGTGCTTGATGTGACCGCCCTGCATCAGCTTGAACCGGAAGTAAAACCCGACGTAGCAGGGGCAGTATATTATCCGGGCGATGCGCATTTGTATCCGAATGTACTGTTAAAAAAACTGAAAGATTTGTTGCAGCAACAGGGCGTTACTTTTTTATATAATAACGAGGTAACAGGGTTTGATTCAGCAGGCAGCACAATTAAAAGCATCAGTACACAATCTGGTAAAACCATTGCTGTAGAGGAACTAATTATTGCTACAGGTTCGTGGTCGCCAATGCTGGCCAAGCAGTTGAATATTAATTTACCCATGCAGGCCGGAAAAGGTTATAGCACTACGCTTAAACAGCAGGAAGGCAAAAAACTGAATATCCCGTCTATTTTATTAGAGGCCAGAGTAGCTATAACTCCAATGTCTGATAACCTGATTCGTTTCGGGGGTACGATGGAGATTGGCGGTATTAATCAGGATATTAACATGAATCGGGTAAGGGGTATTATTAAAGCCGTACCTGAATTTTTTCCTGAGTATCCGATTGAAGTGCCGAAGCAGGAGAAAGTATGGTCTGGATTGCGTCCTTGCTCGCCTGATGGCCTGCCTTACATCGGGCGCACTAAAAAGTACACTAATCTGATTATTGCATCAGGTCATGCCATGATGGGGCTAAGTCTGGCACCCGCCACCGGAAAATTAGTGCAGGAAATTGTTGACAATGAAAAAACAAGCATAGATATTTCGTTGTATAAGCCAGAAAGATATGACTAACCAGAAACATTTATTTGCTTTAGATGAGGGTATTACCTACCTGAATGGGGCTGCTTATGCGCCAATGCTGAAAACCTCAATAAGCAAAGGCACTGAGGGTATGCTGATGAAAGCCAGCCGACCTTTTACCATTGACCCCAAAAGTCACTTTGACCCTGCAGAAAGGGTACAAAAGTTATTTGCCCAATTGCTGAATATAGACAATCCGCAACGGGTAGCCATTATTCAGGCAGTATCTTATGGCATGGCGGTTGTGGCTAATAACCTGCATCGATTACCCGACATTTCAGCTAAAAAGCAAATTATCCTGATTCAGGATGAGTTCCCGAATAATGTATATGCTTTCGAGAGAGTTTGTCGGCAATTATCACTCAGTTACCATACCGTTGCCAAACCTGATACTTTAGAGAATCGAGGGAAGTTGTGGAATGAAAGTATTCTTAACGCCATTACCCACGAAACAGCTATGGTAGTGGTACCTCATATTCATTGGATATATGGCGTGAAGTTCAATCTGGCGGCTATTTCAGAACGTTGTAAAGAAGTAGGGGCACTGATGATTGTTGATGCCACGCAGTCGGTAGGAGCCATGAGTTTTGATGTAGATGCCATACAACCCGATGCCGTGATTTGTGCCGGATATAAATGGCTTTTAGGCCCATATAGCATAGGCCTGGCTTATTTTGGTGAGTTTTTCGACGAGGGTATTCCGGTAGAAGAGTCGTGGTTGAACCGCATAAACAGCGAGAAGTTTGCCCAGTTGATTCACTATCAGAAAGTGTACCGACCCTTTGCCCAAAGATACAATGCAGGCGAGTATTCACAGTTCATTCAATTGCCCATGTTAGAAGATGCGCTTTCGCAAATTCTTGATTGGGGAGTAGATACTATGCAGCAATATTGCCAAAGCATTACGCAGAAACCTTTAGAAGCCTTACAGAAATTAGGTTGCAGACTTGAGTCAGAGGCTTATCGTGGACATCACTTATTAGGTATCAGTTTGCCACAAGGCGTAGATAACCAGGCTTTTACCGAAGAATTATTAAGCAATAAAATCATCATCTCCAACCGTGGCGTAGCTATACGGGTTTCTCCGAATGTGTATAATAAGGAAGATGATATGTGGGCTTTGGTTGAAGTGTTGGAGAAGAGTTTGAAATAAACTGATACAAAATTTTGCCACAATGTACACTATATGCACTATATTACACTATTCCGGTTAGTTGTGCAACGTTGCGATTTTAATGTACATTGTGGTTTTAATTTTATGCTCAGGCAGGCTGTGCAGGCCCTAATTCATTCTCCCATTTAGCTACTATGGCAGTAGCTACGGCATTGCCAGCCACTGAGGTAGCCGAGCGACCCATATCTAACAACCAATCTACAGCAAATAGCAAGATTAAACCCTCGGCAGGTAAATTAAATAGCGACATCGTTCCTGCAATGACTACCAGAGAGGCTCGTGGTACGCCCGCAATACCTTTACTGGTAATCAATAGCGTAAGCAGCATGGTAACCTGTTGACCTATTGATAATTCAATGCCATAGGCTTGCGCAATAAAACCGGTGGCAAAGGTCATATACATCATAGAGCCGTCAAGGTTGAAAGAATACCCCAATGGCAATACAAAACTCACGATTCTTTCTGATACGCCGAATTTCTTCAATTGCTCAATCTGTAATGGCATTGAGGCTTCCGAACTGGCTGTGCTGAATGATAAAAACAGGGCGTCTTTTACGTAAGCAAGCAGTTTCCAGTACTGTACTTTGGTAAACAGACAGATAAGCGGCAAGACCACTAATATAAAAAAGGCCAGTGTAGCAAAGAAACAGATAATCAGATATAGATAACCACCAAGAATGCCAAGACCTTTCTGGGCAATTACGGCTGCTACTGCACCAAAAACCGCATAAGGCGCAAAACCCATCACATAACCCACTATCTTGAACATCACTTCGGCAACGGCATCCAAACCTTTGATAATCACTTTACCGTGGTCGCCGATAGCGGCTGTGGCAATACCAAAAAAGATAGAGAATACCACTATCTGCAAAATTTCGTTGGTAGCTAATGCTTCAAAAAAACTCTGCGGAAAAAGGTGTGTAAAGAAGTTTTCTAAAGTCATTTTTTTCGACTCTATGCCTGTATCTGCACCCGATTCCGGCAAGGGTATTTCCATCATCTTTCCCGGTTTAAGAATATTCACGGCAAGTAAACCCGTTACTAACGACAATATAGTAGCAAAATAGAAATATCCCAGTGTTTTTACCCCAATGCGTCCAACGGTTTTAAAATCACCTAATTTGGCTATACCCACCGTCAGGATAGAGAAAATCAATGGCCCGATAATCATTTTTATCAAGCGTAAGAAGATTTTGCTTAACAGGTTTAAATACACACTCCAGGAGGCAAGTGCTTCGGGGTCAGAAGTTAAATAGACATTCATCAGGTAGCCTACTATGATACCCAAGGTCATGCCTATAAAAATTTTCCAGGTAATATTTAGTTTCATAATGAAGTGGTTTTCCCTGTCCCTACAGGAGAAGCATTGTTTAGGTTATGGTTCAGGATAGACCTTCTATAGGGTGTAGAATCATATCCTGAATTTTATTTATTACAATAATGGTTAAAAAATATGGGTAGTCAAAATACTGACTTACCGAATGTTGATTTATTTAATCATTTTCTGTCAAATTTCCTGTTTTTTGTTGTTTGATATGCCGTTAAATAATTTTTTTTTACCATTCAATTGTTTTTGCAACCGTAGAATAAAATTTTTCGTATATTCTGTAACATTCATACAAATTTTACGTCTTAGTAATAGTAATTTTGAAACAGAGAATGGGAGTTTGCTTCTATGATCTTTACGTTTAGGTATTTTGTACTAACCTATTTTTATTCAGAAATTCTTCTTTTCAATACCTTCTGAATAATTTTTTGAAAAATACCGTACAGCACGTATAAAGATTAGGGGTTTTTACGCTAAAATATGTTCAGAGAGTTTCAGACCTTTGCATTGTTCATTCAACTTTATAATATGTAAGAAAATGTTTACGCTTTTAGAAATCGGAAATAGTCTCAACAATATAGCCATGATTTACCCGCTACAAATCCTTTTAGTTGGAGTATTGTTGTTATTAGGACTATATGTACTATATCACTCTACGGGTTTAAGTAGAGGTTTATTTCAAAGAAATAAATTTTTAAAGTAGATTTTGTTTCATCATAGTGGTTAGGGTTGTAGCAAAAAGCCATCTCTGTTGAGGTGGCTTTTTTGTTTAGGATACTTGCCCCACACCATTTATTTTATAGACAATGCGGGAAAAGCAGTTGAACTGAAAGCAGGATTTGTAGCCAGTGGCGTCCGAATATTTACCGTAAAAATTGGCGGTTGCGAGAATTGATGGCCACCCATTGAATAATTACTTGATTATCAGCGTTATTAATAAAAACAGAAGTAGTTTTTGTACTAAAAAGCTTTGCTATGCTAAATAATTGAATTGGATTTTTCTGTTTAAAGGTTGGATATTGTTAATGATTGTTAATGATTTGAATCAGATTAAACCATTTCACTAATATTAGCATCTATAAGCTATAAATAAGGAGAAAATGAAAGAAATAAAGAAAAATGCTATAAACCCTGTGCCCTCTCAAATAAAGAGGGGAGGTATTACTGCATCGCTTTTGCTGATGGCAGGTTTGAGCTTTTGCACAATTGATACTTTTGCTCAGGGTAGGAAGGGCGACAGAGAGGGTGGACAAACAGGCAATGGCAGAAGTGAGAGGAGTGGAGGCTCTGAAAGGAGGTCTTTTGAGAGAAGCAACGGCAGCGACAGAGTTGCCATGAATCGTGGTAATGAAGGCCGTAGCTTTGAAAACAGGAGTTCAGGGAACAGAGGTTCTGAGATTAGAAGCAGCGAATCGAGGGGAAGCCGGATGTCAACACCGGGTGGCTCTTCAAGAGAAGAAAGCAGAAGCTCTTTTCCTGACAGAGGTGCCAGAGGAAGAGAAGAAAGGGGTGATATAAGCCTGAATCGTCCGGATAGAGTGCAAACACAGCCGGATGTTCGTACTGAAAGCAGAAGGGTAGAAACGCCAAGACCTGATAACGACAGAGGGAGTAGAGATAATAATTATAGTGGTGGCAGCAGAACTTATGGCGATAGAAGTAATGGCGCAGACAGAAGCAACGGCGGCGATAGAAACCGTACTTATGGAGACCGTGGCGGAAGAGACAACGACCGAAACCGTTGGGATAATAACCGAGGTGGTAGAGACAATAACTATGGCAACAGAGGCGGCTGGGATAACAGAGGTAGGAGAGATAATGACAGATACGACCGCAGAGGCTATGATAACCGCAGATTTGATGGCAGATATGGCAGCCCAAGCTGGAGATACTACAATCTGCCACGCCGTAATAGTGTAGTTCGTGTATTACCCACATCTTGTTTACCTGTCTATTACGGAGGTATCAACTATCGTTACTACAACGGTATCTATTACAGACCTTATAGAGATACATACGTGGTTTCGTTTCCGCCGATTGGTTTAAGAATTGGCGTATTGCCACTTGACTGTCAGATTTATACTTTCTTTGGTCGTCCGTATCACTACTATAATGGGTCCTATTATCGCCCGATTGGGAATGAATACGAAGTAGTACCGCCTCCGGTTGGTGCTTTGGTTGAAAGTATTCCTGACGGGTACGAGCAAGTGATTATAGACGGAGAAACATATTATATAGTAGATGGTGTGCAATACAAAGCAGTAGTTTACGAAGGTGAGATATGGTATGAAGTGATTAAAATAAATTACTAAAACTACAATTTGCTTACATCTAAACACGGGGATATGTCCATTGGGCATATCCTTATTTTTTTATCCAGGGTTCCAGTACTTTCAGCCAGCCTTTTTTTGTTTTCTGATAATCTTCAAGACAACGGCTGGTCATAGACAGGGGTAGCATCTTCCGACGGACTAAAGCCTGATTCTGCGTAGGATTAGAGCCATAGAGCATACAGATAATATGATAAAAACGCTGGTGGTCAAGCGAGTGCTCGTCCCACAATTGCAGGTTCTTCAAAGGAACATTCTGTTCCGATTCTCCCATCAGATAAAAAGCGATAGCTCCATCCAGAACTGCCACAGAACCTTTTCTACTACCATCGGCTAATAGAAAAACAGAAAAATTATCTACCGTATCTTCTTCTTTTCCGGTTACAGGTAAATCCATCAGGTCTATAAGGGCATGTCCCATTTCATGGTAAAAGATAAAAAGCGTGGTATTAATGACCATCTCTCTCAACTGTGCCTGATTCTGTGTTTTGGTTGTGAACAACTCATATAAATATACAACCATTTCGTAGCAGATAGTTACTTTTTTGCTGTGTTCGTCATAAAACGCATTGCTACTCTGGCATTCGTCAAAAGTAATATACAGGTCTTCAGGTAAAGCCAGATAGCCGTTAATATCCTGTGCAATGGCTTCTAAAATTTTAGTACGCTTGATTCTCTCCTGAAAATCTCTGAAAACTGAATCTTTTATATGATCATTCCATACTACTTTTACATCGCCGTGGTCATTCATTTTTGCCTGCTGGGCAATGGTAGTGAAAGAACAAAAACAAATAAAACCTATTATCAAACCTTTCATAAATTGCTTTGTGAGGCAAACCGGGTGACGACTGTAGTTCACCTGATAATTGTGGTAATTTTAAAATAAGCTAACTTGTTTATTTACAACGTAAAAAAACGCAATACTTACACCACAGACAAGCACATTTTACTAAACAATTTGTTAAATTAAGTTAATCATACAAAAGAATCAAGGCTGTGGTGCTTGTCGCATAAAATACTTATGTAGACGAATTTTAACAAGCTAATCAACAAAAACCGAATTGACCAATCAGGAAAAATAGTATATTTGTTTGACATCCAATCTGTTAAATCAACGGAACTAAGCCAATACATTACCCAATACTCCTATGAAAAAAATAATTCTTTGTATGATGCTATTATCAACGCTTCACTCAGTTCGGGCACAAGACCGTGTGTATGGCAATGTTCGTTCAACCCGCTCAGAAGTAATCGCCCAGAATGGCGTGGCCTGCACCTCTCACCCACTTAGTACACAAGCTGCTATCGAAATTCTGCGAGCAGGAGGGAGTGCCATTGATGCCGCTATTGCGGCCAATGCAATGGAGGGCGTAGTAGAACCTCACATGAACGGAATTGGCGGTGATTTATTTGCCATTGTATGGGATGCCAAAACCCGTAAACTATATGGGTTGAATGCTTCGGGGCGTTCGCCTTATACCCTTACTTTAGCAGAATTGAAAAAAAGAGGATTAACTCATCTCCCTTCAACCGGACCTTTACCTATTAATGTACCGGGGTGTGTTGACGGCTGGTTTGAATTACATAAGAAATTCGGTAAACTGCCTATGGAGAAAATTCTGTCGCATGCTATTGCTTATGGCAGAAATGGCTTTCCTGTGCATGGCGAGTTGGCCAGTTCTTTAGCGGCCGTACCACGGTTATATGGCAAATTCCCGAATGTAAAAGAGCATTATTATCCGAATGGAGAAGTGCCTAAAAAAGGCGATATATTTAAAAATCCTAATCTGGCTAATACACTTGAAAAAATTGCCAAAGGTGGTCGTGATGTCTTTTATAAGGGAGAAATACCACAAACGATTGAAGCCTTTATGAAAAAGAATGGCGGATTTCTGACTGCCAAAGACTTTGCCGACCACACCTCAACCTGGGTTGAACCTGTTTCTACCAATTACCGGGGCTATGATGTATGGGAGCTACCACCCAACGGACAAGGTATATGTGTTCTACAAATGCTGAATATACTGGAAGGGTATGACTTCTCGAAAATTCCTTATGGCAGTACCGAGCATATACATCTGTTTACAGAAGCTAAAAAATTAGCGTTTGAAGACCGTGCCAAATATTATGCAGACCCAGAATATGCCAAAATTCCGGTAAAACAGTTAATTTCGAAAGAATATGCGGCAGAAAGAAGAAAATTGATTGACCCTAATAGGGCAGCTGCCCGATATGATGCAGGTAACCCTGCCTTGAAAGACGGAGACACGATTTTTTTGACGGTAGCTGATAAAGAGGGCAATATGGTAGCTTTGATTCAAAGTAATTACAGAGGATTCGGCTCGGGTATGATGGCTGATGGCTTAGGCTTTATGTTTCAGGATAGAGGTGAAATGTTTAGCCTGACCGAGGGAGAAAATAATACCTATGCGCCACACAAGCGTCCGTTTCATACCATTATTCCGGCATTTATTACCAAAGACGGCAAACCTTATATGAGTTTTGGGGTAATGGGAGGGGCTTTTCAGCCACAAGGCCATGTACAGATAGTAATGGATATAGTAGATTTCGGTATGAATCTGCAAGAAGCCGGAGATGCCCCACGACTGAATCATGAAGGTTCATCAGAACCAACGGGTGAAAAAATGACTGATGGAGGCATGATAACATTAGAGTCAGGATTTTCATATGAAACTATCAGAGGACTAATGCAGAAAGGACATAAAGTAGGTTATATTTTAGGCTTGTATGGCGGGTATCAGGCTATTCGCTACGATGAAGAGCGAAAAACCTATACTGGCGCATCAGACCCACGTAAAGATGGCCATGCCGCAGGTTTTTAAAAGATAGAGAAGAAAGAATCCTGTCCTGAAATGGTTTACGGACAGGATTCTTCTTTTTTAACTATTTGAAGCGTTGGTTATTAATAATAATATACCTGTCAATACGCTGAGTATTCCCCATACGAGCAAGAATTTCTTACGTTCTTTCCTCTTTTCTTCCCTGCTCATGGTCGAGATAGGCTTGACGGGTTTACTAAAGGCCTTAATCAGAAAGTAAACACCTCCTGATAGTACCCCAAGACTTGTTATAAATATCAGCAACGCCAATACACCATAGCCACTGCACAAAACGCCACAGGTAAGATATAAACCAAAATAAGTAAGTACCAGACTTAATAAAAACAATAAAACGTACCCGACACGACGACCGCTATAAGGGTCGTCGTCAGCCGTTTTCTTTGAGAATACCCGAATTTTATGCTTTAAAGTATGTTTCTTGGTTGCTATTTGAGAATTAGTTGTTACTACACTGTCAGATGACATTGAAACAGCCGCATTTGCCACGAATACACTATTGATAGAATAACCCAATCCTTTAAAATGATTGCCTAAAAGAACAGACAACAAAAGACTGCTTAAAAAGATGATGCCTGTAGTTCGGAGGCGTAGCTGGCGATGGGCTTCTTTGCTGAGGGTTTGCGCCTGATAACGGTAGTTGTTCTGAACAAAGGTGATAACAAAAACCAGCCCCAAAACAGCTAATTCAATAAAAGCGGTGGAAAAAACAGGAAAGAAATGTTGACCTATATCGAATCCGATGAAACTCTTAACAAATTCGATGATAACAATGAGTGTGATAGCCTTTTTGGAGTTACGGCTTGCCCAGATAGAAATAACATTCATAAGATACAGTTTTCGGTGAGGACTTTATGCCTTAAAACTAAAAGGGTTATGCTTTTGTTTGGCACAACCCTTTTTCTGTATCCTATTCTTTTTTAATGCTCCTGTTCTTTTACCAGGTCAGTCAATAAATCAATCCAAGGTGCTGAATCGTTCAGACTTTCTACCAGTTGCCAGTGTTCGCCGCCATGTTCTTCAAACATTTCCCGATATTCTTCTGCTACCTCAATGGTAGTTTCCAAGCAGTCGGCCACAAAGGCAGGTGAGTACGCTAATACTCTTTTAACGCCTTTTTGCGCCAGTTCTTTCACCACATGGTCAGTATAGGGCTGAATCCAGGGTTCTTTGCCTAAACGGGACTGAAAGCTGGTGGTATAGGTACCTTCTTTGAGGCCTAATTCTTTTACCAGTAATCGGGTAGTTTCGTAGCAGGAAGCCCGGTAACAGTGCTGATTGAAAGCATGGATAGTATCGCAGCAACTACCAAGCTTGCAGGTATTGCCTGTGCAGTCGGCTTTAGTCATTTGCCTTTCGGGCAAGCCATGATAACTGAAAACCACGTAATCGTAATTACCTTTATCAAGGTATTTCCTGCCATTATCGGCAAAGGCTTTAATAAATTTCGGATGATTGTAAAAGTAATTGACAAACTTTAACTGAGGAATTATCTGCCACTGACCAATTATCCGCATCACTTCTTCATAGACCGAACCTGTGGAGGCCGAAGCATATTGTGGAAAGAATGGCACTACAATAATTTTACTTAATCCCATCAACTGCAATTCTTTCAGTCCTTTTTCTATACTCGGGTTCTGATAGCGCATGGCTAACTTTACTACGTAGTCATTTCCTAAGGCTTCTTGTAATTGTTTCTCATTAGCTTCACCATAAATTTTAAGCGGAGAGCCTTTTTCTGTCCATAGTTCTTTATACACTTTAGCTGATTTAGGCGAACGAAAAGGGGCAATAATCAGGTTAATCAGCAACCAACGGTTGGCGTAAGGGATATCTATTACTCTGCCATCCATCAGAAACTCACGTAGATATTTTTTTACATCAGGTACATTCGGAGTGTCAGGTGTACCTAAATTTACTATTAATACTCCGGTTTTTCCAAGCATAATCAAGCTAACTGATTTTTGAAAAGTACAGTGTCTTTTCGAAGAATAATATAATTAAGTGTAAATAAGTATGAGTACTTTTAAAGTAACTACAATTTTAAAAAAAACGTTTCCTTTCTGTGAGGCGAACTTTCAGTTCGCCAAAACTCGGAGAGTTTTATAAAAAGGTCTTTGAGCTATAATCAAATTCAAATTGAGAAGTTATGAATTATCCCGTCTAATTTTTTATGAAATTCTCTGAATTTTGACGAACTGGAAGTTCGTCCCACAAATCTTACAATGGAATATTCCCATGCTTTTTTCTCGGTAAGGTATCCACTTTATTTTCGAGCATTTTAAAGGCTTTTAACAGTTTTTCTCGGGTGTCTTCCGGTTTAATTACTTCGTCCACATACCCTCGGTGAGCAGCTTTATACGGATTGGCAAACTTTTCGGTGTACTGTTCAATCTTATGCCGTAATTCAGCCTGTGGGTCGTCAGCTTCGCTTATTTCTTTACGGAAAATAATTTCGGCTGCTCCGGCGGCACCCATTACCGCAATTTCGGCCGTTGTCCAGGCATAATTCATATCTGCACCAATATGCTTTGAATTCATGACACAATAGGCTCCGCCATAGGCTTTACGGGTAATGACCGTAATACGTGGAACAGTAGCCTCACAAAAAGCATACAGCAGTTTGGCACCGTGCATAATAATTCCGTTCCATTCCTGGTCGGGGCCGGGTAAAAAGCCGGGAACATCTTCCAACACTAAAAGCGGAATATTAAAGCAGTCGCAGAAACGTACGAACCTTGCACCTTTAATGCTGGCATGAATGTCTAAAACACCTGCTAATACAGCAGGTTGATTGGCTACAATGCCTACGCTACGCCCGCCCACGTGTGCAAAACCTACCACAATGTTTTCGGCAAAGGTTTTATGTACTTCAAAAAAACTATTTGTATCAACTAATTCTTCTATCAATTCTCTGACATCGTACGGATGGTTCGGGTTTTCGGGTAATAAGCCAGCCAGTTTAGGACGTTTTTCATGACCATCAGACTCATAAGGAGCAAAAGGTGCCTGGTCTTCACAATTAGAAGGAATATAGCTGAATAGTTTTTTTATCTGATTGATACATTCCGCTTCGTTTGGTGTTACAAAGTGGGTAACACCAGATTTTGTAGCATGGGTAATGGCACCGCCTAATTCTTCTGAAGTTACGTCTTCATGCGTAACAGTTTTTACTACATTGGGGCCTGTTACAAACATATAAGAGGTATTTTCTACCATAAATATGTAGTCGGTTAAAGCAGGCGAATAAACGGCTCCTCCGGCACAAGGTCCCATAATGGCAGAAATCTGAGGAATCACGCCTGAGGCAAGGGTATTACGATAAAATATTTCAGCATATCCGGCCAATGAATTGACACCCTCCTGAATACGTGCGCCGCCTGAATCATTCAGTCCTATAACCGGAGCACCATTTTTCATGGCCATATCCATAATTTTACAGATTTTTTCGGCATACGTCTCTGAGAGCGAGCCACCAAATACCGTAAAATCCTGTGCAAAAACATAGACCAGACGTCCGGTAATAGTGCCATAACCGGTTACCACACCATCGCCTAAATAATACTCTTTGTCAAGCCCGAAATCTTTGCTTCGGTGCATCACAAATTTGCCTATTTCCTCAAAAGTGTTTTCATCTAAAAGTAACTCTATTCTTTCGCGAGCAGAAAGTTTCCCTTTGGCGTGCTGACTTTCTATTCTGTCTTTTCCTCCACCTTGTTCAGCTTCGGTATTTTTGCGGTCAAGTATTTGTGTCCTTCCGAGATTTGATTGTGATGACATACCGGGTTCAGGGTCATATAAGTAGAGCAAAACTAAGAAAACTGGCGTGAAATGGTTCTTATCAATCCACTTTTATTTATACTATCATTCAGAAGAGGCCTTGTTCAGGTTAATATCAGAGATCGTCAGGTGTTAGGTCAGTTTTTTTCAGAATCGACATAAATAAGCCAGTTTGAATATCTTTATTGCATGCACAGGAATTGGAATAGTTTGTTTCCTCTCAGCATGATACATAATGTGATGGCTTCCTTTACTCTTTTAAGAACCCATCCTTTTGATTCTAATACCTTAATCAAATTCTTTGCCGATTGATTCATGAAGATTAAGCAGTAGTCAGACTATTAGCAGAATGCATAAGTAAAGTTGACGGAACACTAATAGAGTATTCAAGTACATTACTGTCATCAGGTATTGACAAACCTTCTTCTTCCCTCACTATTAACACACCTTCTAAGGCTTCTTTTATATTCTGCATGGCCTCTTCAATCGTTTCCCCGTATGATACACAGTGCTTTAAGGTTGGAATATCTGCAATATAACCTCCCTCGCTATCTTTACTAATGACAACCCTATATGTACGATTATCCATAATCTCAGTTTATCTTTTAAAATTATTATTAAGATACGATGATTAATCCAAAATAACAACAATTTTAAGCGATTGGTTTTAAGTAGTGCGATTGCTTAAAACCAATCCTTATATTCTATCGGGCTCAATTAAAATGTTGTACTACCGGAGGAGTTTTGAAAAAAGGTGCTAAAAATGACCTGTACTCTTTATACAAATCAGATTCCCGGAAACCTTTCATGTGGGCTTCTACCGATTCCCAGTAAATCAGAAAAACGTATTTGTTTTCCTGTTCTATACAGTGCTTGGCTTCGTACGAAATAAAACCTTTTGCCTTACTTATTACAGCTTTAGCTTTGGTAATAGCATCTTCAAAGTCTTTATTCGTACCTTCTTTTATTTCAATAGTTACTATTTCTAATACTTTGTTCTGAGAAAATGCCAACTGCTGAAAGCATAAGAGTCCTGTTAAAAGCAAGAATATCTTCATTAGTTTTTTACCAGTTTCGTTAGCATCGTATCAATCTCACTTTTGGCCAGCCAGCGTCCGTTAAGCATAACGCCCTGCACCGAACCAACGGCAGTAACATCTTTCAAAGGATTGGCATCAAGCAATACCAAATCGGCTATAGCTCCATTTTTGATAACGCCTAAATTATCGTTTTTAAAGAATTTGCCAATATTGACAGTACCTGTTTGTAAAGCCTGATAAGGAGTTAAGCCTGAATCTACCAGGTATTTCAATTCATGTTTCAGTGAGAAGCCCGGTACACTAAATACCTGTGGGGCATCAGAGCCTAATAATAAGCCAACTCCCTGCCGCTGACATTCACGGATAATGCGGCGTCTGACATCAATAAATTTTAGTACCGATTCAGGTTTATATTGCGGATTTTTCATCGTACTGTTTTTGGCTCTTGCCCAGCCATCAAGTGTTGATTTATCCATGTATTTCATTTCAGGCCATGTTAATATAGCCTCGGTAGTTCGGTCAGGCGACTGCCAATGCTCGGCAAGGGTCTGGGTTGGTACTATCCATACACTATTGTCTTTAATAGTTTTCAGTATTTTATCTAATCTTGATACATCGGCATTATGTCCTACATATAAGCCAAACAAACCTGCTTCGGCTTCTGTCAAAGTATCCAGACGAGGCATCATGGCTTCTATAATACCATCCAGATGGTCGATAGTGGCATACCCTGCTTCGGCCGAACGCCAGACTCCTACGCCAAAAGAGACGTGTCCGGCAAAAGGCATATTTTCTTCTTTGGCGGTTTTTACAATAGCCTCGAAATTATTTTTGGTAATACCCGGGTGCATTTTCATGAAATCATAACCTACTTTTTTTTGGCTTTTTACTTTTTCAATGCCTTCTTCAGGTGTTTTTATACTTGCTCCGCTAAAAGATGGCCCTGAGGTGTATAAGCGTGGCCCTAAAATCTCACCCGATTGAATTTTGCTACGCACCTCCAGATGAAGCGGGTGGCCTAACATACCCCTGATAGTGGTAACACCATTGGAAGCAAAGAGCAACAACACATCATTTATCTGCTTCATATCATCTGTTGGCGGCAAATGTGCGTGCATTTCTGCCAAACCCGGCATCAGGTATTTGCCTTTGGCATCAATTACCAGGGCATTTTTATCATATTTAACTTTTGAACCCAAGGCAGTTATCACCCCATTTTTAACAACTACTGTCTGGTTATCCAATACAGTTTCTGAGGTCATCGGAATCACCGAAACATTGGTAAAAACGATTTCTTTCTGGCGGGAATCAACGGTTTGCTGTGCCTGGCTAAGGAATGAGACAAGCAGGAGGAGTAATAAGAGTTGTTTTTTCATAGTTGATAGATGTTAGCTGGTCATAAAATCGAGTATCGTATTTGGCAAATACAGTGCAATATAATTAAAAATTAGTGCCTGTAAGACTAAAATTGACTTTAAATAAGATGGATTCTGGAGGTTTTTTAGACAATAATCTGTTGTTTACAGCCCGTTTGTTTTTTGCAGATAAGCCTATGGTATCACCCCTCACTCAATCAAATATTTGGTCGAAATTTGAAATTTTAAAGGTTTTACTTTAATTTTCCCACGTCAATCAACTTTATATCCCCACATGAAATCTAACAGGTCCTATTTCCTCAAGTTCTTCGAGGTCTTTTTTATGCTACTGGTTATCATTGGTCTTACGCAGTATTTCGATTTTTTTACCGGATTACAAATGCAAGTAGTTACCAATGCTCATCTTATCTGGATTGTTTGCGGAGTGCTTTTAGCATTGAGTGCGGGTGGGGCTTTTGTATGGCATAAATTTATTAAGAAAACAGATTTACATCAGTGGTTTCAACCGATTATTACCTATTATGTGGCTCATAAAATAGCAACTTACGGAGCCGCCAAGCTATTAAAAACACAGTTTCAGGTGCCTAATTTTATTTTAGAAAGTCCTGTGGGCGAACTAAACGGTTTTTGGCTTACCTGGACCTACTTTGGTTATTCACAAACCTTTGCATTTGTGCTTGGTACTATGCAGGTGGTAGGTTCGATACTCTTGATTTTTCGCAAAACACGGCTTTTAGCCACGTTTATTCTTTTGCCGATTCTGATAAATATAGATTTTATAGACCATTTCTATCACATATCGCCTCTGGCTTATTATAATTCATTGCATTATACTTTTATCCTGATTTTTTTGATGTTCCTGGATATAGATAAACTGGTCTATGCCTTTTTATCTTATAAAGAATACTTTTATTTCAATAAAAAAACGGTTTTTCTGAATCTGATAAGAGTTATAATTATAGGCGGGGCTTTTCTGCATATCTATCTTCTCAAAAGTGGTTTTCAGCCAAAGACAGCCATCAACGGCGTATGGAAAATAGATGAAATTACGATGCACAACCGGAAAGTTAACCCTTCTATAGCTACGATGGATTCAGTATGGTCGAAAATCTATTTTGAGTGGCGTTATGGGTTGTTAATTAAATATAATCCTTATCAGTTTAACGAAACTAAAGACCTTCAAGGTCAATACCAGATAGATGAGTCTAAGCATCTGGCTAAAATTACACTTCAGCGTCCCAATAATAAGGTTGATTCGCTTAATCTTCAATATCAGATAAAAGACAGCACAATGGTGATGTGGGGAATGTATGAGAAAGATTCACTGATTATGCGACTGACAAAATTGAAATGATTTAGCTTATAACTTTTCAATCATATCCATAATAAGGTCAGGCTTTATGAACAGATAGACCAGCAAAAAGATAAAAACAAATAAGAATAGCTTTTTCATCAGGTCTAAGCCATATCGCTTGGCACTTCCCATAGGGTCTTTAAAAATCATGAAGAACGGGATTCGCAGGTAGTAGAAGACCGAAATGGCTGTATTGAGCAGACTGATGATTAATACAACCAATAAAAGCATATTACCTGAATCCTGATACGATTGCCATAGGGCAGTAAATATCAAGAGTTTTCCTGTGAAACCTACCGTAGGAGGAAAGCCCACAAGCGCAATCATGATTACTACTGCCGATAAACCTAAGAGAATGTTTTCTTGTCCTAAGCCTTTCAGACTTGCTAATTCATAGCTTTCGGTTTTAAGTGCCAGCAGGTCAACTAAAAGAAAGGCCGACAGAGTAATAAACATATAAGTAGCTACATAAAAAATAGCCGATTGCACCCCGAATTCATTAAGTGCTAAAAGCCCTACCAGCATAAAACCCGCATGTGCAATGGTAGAATAGCCTAACATACGTTTAGTATTCGTCTGCCACAACGCAGAAAGATTGCCTATCAGTAAAGACCCTATAATAACAATAGACAGAATCAACCTGAAATCAATGCTCAACCCACTCAGGAAACGAATCATCACAATGATAACGCCTACTTTTGGAGCTATTGATAGAAAAGCAACAATAGGGGTAGGAGTGGCTTCATAGACATCGGGTGTCCAGCTATGAAAAGGCGCAGCCGAGAGTTTGAATAATAAACCTCCAATAGTCATAAAAGCTGCCACATTTGCCACCCATGAAGGATTCTGCCCCAGAAAAGTGGCAAATTCCTGACTACCAAAATTCAGTGTGCCTGTCATACCATAGAGCAAAGAAATACCATACAGCATAACTGCCGAACTTGTGGCACCTGTCAATAGGTACTTGATACCTGCTTCGGCATTAGATTTAGATTTATTGATAACTACCAGAATATAAGAGCAGATAGAAACCATTTCTATGGCTACATAGAGCATGAGCATGTGGGTAGTCATGCTTAAAATAAAAAGCCCTAAGATTAATGCCAGAAAAATAGCATAGAACTCTCCAACTACTTTATATCCGATAATCCATAAGTGCAGAATTACGGCGATTGCCGAAACCGTGATAATAATTTTGAAGAAAATGCTTAGTTTATCAAGGTAAATCAGGTTATGAAACAAGACTACGCCCGAATCGAAATACTGCTCTAAAAAACTCAGAAATACATAAAATACAAAGCCTATGGTAATGAGTATGCTCAGGGTAAGGGTATTGTACAGGTTATAACGCTGATGCGATTTTTTTGAAAAAGCGACAATGGTAACAATAAGTAGAAATACCCCTGCAAAGACCAATTCCGGCAACAACAGCCTTGTACTGAATAAAATATGTGAAAGTTTTTCGAGCATTACCTGTTTTATTAACTAATAATAGCTGGTTGTACTATGCTTAGTTATTATTTAAGCATCAGATGCCTGTTATTTTAAAATTTTTCTAAAAATAGCTTAACTGTTTCGCCGCTTAAATCAAAAATCAGATTGGGAAAAATACCAAATATGACAGCCAATGCCGATAACCCGTAAAGCATCACCATTTCTCTGATGTCGAGGTCTTTCATGTGGTGTTCGTGGTTATGATTGGTCCAGAATTTTCCGAAGAACATTTTCTGTAATGTCCAGAGAAAATAGCCTGCTGATAATACCAATCCCAGCGTTGCGAGCATAGGTACCCAATCGGGTAAAACCGGAGAAGCAAAACCACCCATCAAGGTAAAAAACTCACCCACAAAACCCGGTAAAGACGGCAAGCCTAAAGCACCAAAAAAAGCAATGGTAACAGCTACCGTATAAAGCGGCATTTTAGAGGAAAGTCCTCTGAAATTTTCGATTAAACGATTATGAGTTCTATCATAAATAACACCTGCAATCAGGAATAGGAGGGCAGATAAAATTCCGTGTCCGAACATCTGATAAATAGCTCCATTGACACCCTCGGCTGTTAGAGACGAAAGACCCAATAAAACAAAGCCCATGTGAGAAACAGACGAATACGCTATCATTTTCTTTAAATCGTCCTGTGCCAGGGCATTAAATGCGCCATAAATAATTGATAATACCCCTGCTCCGGCTACAATATAACTACAATTATAAGCTATGTCAGGAAAGAAGCCGTAGGCAATTCTGATAAACCCATAGGCACCGATTTTTAATAAGATACCTGCCAGAATAACTGATACAGGTGTAGGAGCTTCTACGTGGGCATCGGGTAGCCATGTATGCAAGGGTACGGTGGGTAGTTTAATGCCAAACCCGATAAGCAGCAATATAAAGGCAAATACACGTGCCGAAAGACCAAAAATGAGCTGATTGCTATCAGGCGAAAGCAACGAACCTGAAATGTAATTTTTGAAGTCGCCTAAAAACCTGAAATCGAATGTATGCACAGTCGTACTTAGCTCCTGAGAGAAGAAAGTATCATTGACAGACATGGCCAGCCCAATCATGACAATCAGAATAAAAATAGAGCCGACAAATGTATAAATGAAGAACTTGATGGCCGAATATTCTCTGCGTTCGCCTCCCCAGATTCCTATCAAGAAATACATGGGCAATAGCATAAACTCAAAGAAGATAAAAAACAGAAAGAAATCGAGTGCTACAAAACAACCTATTACCGTGCCTGATAAAAGCAGATATAATGAATGATAGGCTTTTGGCCGATGTTCGATATTGAATGAGGCTACCGCACCTACCAGAAATATAATGCCCGACAGCAGTACCATAGGCATATTGATACCATCTACCCCAAGAATATAATCAATAGACAGAATCCCGAGGCTACCTAAACCCATCCGGATCCATTCGTATTGTTCAAGAAACTGAAACGAGGTCAGTTTACGGTCGAAAGTATTGTAGAGTGTAAAAATGTTTAAAAGGTTGATAATGCTTACCAGTATAGAAATCCATTTGAACGAGTCTTTGTAAGCATTAGGTAACAACAACACCAGCGCTGCCGCAATAATCGGAAGAAAAATGAGTGTTGAAAGTAAAATATTATTCATGCCATGATTCCCGGAAAGAGAATTTATTTTAGGTTATATAATTAACAAGACAATGATTAAAACCAGACAAACAAAAATGGTAATGAGGTAAGTCTGCGCTTTCCCATTCTGGATTTGTCGGGTATAATGCCCCGATTTAAGGGTCAGATTGGCCAGAAAATTAATGATTGCATCTACAATATTTTCCTCAATCCATTTGACAAGTACCGAAATACCCATAAATATTTTAGCCATCAGGTTCACAAATCCATCAATAATTATGGTGTCAAATTTATAGATAATCGGGCTGACCCATACCATCGGATTCACAAATACTGCCTGATACAACTCGCTCAGATAGAAGTTATGGAACACCAGACGAGCGATAAAGCTATCAGGGCGGGTTTTGTATTTATCTAACCGGTTGCTTTCTTCTTTGGTATAAATATAGCCTAACAAAACACCATTGAGCGAAACCAGAATAGCTACATAGGCTATCCAATGATAATTTTTAGATTCATGTGGGAAAATCTCAAAGAACCAGCTACTTTCGGCGTAAAAAGGGTTTATAGAAAAAACAAAACCTACAGAGGCCAAGGCCATTACCATAACCGATAATTCCATAGGTCCTATTACCGAAATAGCTTCGTAAAATGCCTCAACAGTCAGTTTATCGTCTTCATTATCATTGTCCTCAACCTTTACAATTCCCTCAATACGCCTGGCAACGTTTTTATAAAAACTTACTGCACCCGACGAAATAAGCTCAAGCGGATTGTCTTCTCTTTCCAGAAAAACCAGGTAAATCTGGCGCATCATATAGTAAGCACTCATACCTGAGACAATGAGACATGCAGCAGGAACAATAAAATAGATTTGTGAAGATTGATTGGCCGCCCACTCAAAAGCAGCCACAATAATAGCATCTTTAGACAGGAAACCCGAAAACAAAGGAATACCTGCCAGCGCTGCTGCACAGATAGTATAGGAGTAAAATATAATAGGTATCTGTTTGCGCAGATTTCCCATGTGGCGCATATCCTGCTGATGATGGGTATAGTGAATAACTGCCCCTGCCGACAGGAATAAACCTGCCTTAAAAAACGCATGCGTTACCAAATGAAAAAGAGCGGCATTCACAGCCCCTATGCCCAAGCTGATTACCATCAACCCTAACTGAGAAATGGTAGAATAGGCCAGTAGTTTTTTAATATCGTATTGATTAAGCGCCGAACAGGCACCAAAAAAAGCAGTACAAGTACCCACAATAGCCATGACTATCAGGGCATCAGGCGTAAGAATAGGAAAGATTCTTGCCATCAGAAAAATACCTGCGGCCACCATTGTTGCGGCATGAATTAAGGCCGAAACCGGAGTCGGGCCTTCCATGGCATCAGGTAGCCATATTTGTAAGGGTAATTGTGCCGATTTGGCAATACATCCACAGAAAATAAGCAAACCAATGGTTGTTAACACAGGAGTATTGAAAGCCGCAACCGGAATCAGTCTGGCTTTTTCGATAATTACCGTAATATCAAAAGTGCCGAAATAGCGGTAAATCAGAAAAATGCCTATCAGAAAACCAATATCGCCCACACGATTTACCAGAAAGGCTTTTTTTGCTGCATTGGTAGCCGATTGTTTTTCATACCAGAAGCCAATCAGCAGGTAAGAGCAAACACCCACCAACTCCCAGAACATATAAACCATAAGCAGGTTACCCGATACCACAATGCCCACCATTGCTAAAATAAACAGGTTGATATAGGCAAAATACCGCCCGAAGCTCGGGTCGCCGGCCATGTATTTTAATGAAAAAACCTGTACCCACAAGGCAATAAACTGCACCAGGAAGTACATCAGAAAGGTAAGCTCGTTGAAGATAATATCAATACTGAAGAGTGTATCGCCTATATAAAACCAATCGTAGTGAATCACATCACCCATAATATCGCTCAGGCGGATACCCATTGAGAAAAGCACACCTATTACATTGAGCGTTACTGAAAGAAGACCGACAGATTGTTCACTTAACGTATTTCGCTTGAATAATAAAAACGAAAATCCAACTAAGTATAACAATAGGTTAATAAGTATAACTTGTTCGGCAGACATTCAGATTAAGAGGGTATTTTTGCAAATATCTAATGTAATGAGTTATAAAGCAAAAATGAAGCCTAAATTTGTCTTTATTTTATCAATACCCAGCACTAAATTCCAGAAACCGATGTTATCCATTTGACTAAAAACGCTTCAATATGGATGTACAAAAAACAATCGTCAAAGTTTTAGAACTATTCAAAACTTTAGCAATACTCTATGGCTTTTCGTGGGTAATTTTCGCATCAACCGCCTTTTATTATTTCAATCAGGATAAACCACCTCAAAAATTATCTGATGCTCAAGTAATAGATTATATAGAAAACAAACCCCTTTCCTTATCTGAAACAGCCACTAAAGGGAAAGCCTTGTTTACAGAATATTGTGGTCAATGCCATACCACATCAGACGAAGTAGTGGTTGGACCGGGTCTGAAAGGGATACAGGAGCGGCAAAAAATAACATGGCTGAGAGAATGGATAAGAAACTCGCCTAAACTCATTGCCAGTGGAGATAAATATGCGGTTGAGTTATTTCAAAAATTCAACAGAACCCCGATGTCCACCTTTCCTCAATTGAAAGACGAAGATATTGACGCCATTCTAAAATATGTAGAAGAAGTGAATCAATAGGTTCGTATATTGCTGACAGATTTACAAAAAATTAACTATCTGGCAAGTAAATTTGCTGAGATGAAATATTATTGAACCTGTTTAAACTTATTTCTTTTGACTACGAATGGCTATTTTTCAATCATATTTCGCTTATTTATTGAGTCCGTAGCTCTGCTACGCACTCAATAAATAATCTCATCTGATTAAAAAATATCTCATTCTCGTTACTAAACAAAAAGTTTAAACAGGTTCATTTTTACACAACATATTCATTCACATAATCAATCAAAAAAATGAAATCTCCACTCTTAGGTCTTAGAACAACTATTTACAGGGTAAGCGATATTGACAAAGCCAAAGCATGGTATAGAGAAGTATTTGGTATTGAACCTTACTTTGACGAACCTTTTTATGTAGGTTTTAATGTAGGCGGCTACGAACTGGGCTTACAGCCGGATCCTAAAACTGAGGGCAAAGCAGATGGGGTAATTACTTACTGGGGTGTAGAAAATGTAGAAGAGGTTTACCGGAAAGTATTAGACAGTGGTGCTACTTCTTTTGAAGAACCTACCGAAGTAGGCGGCGGCATTATTGTAAGTGCAGTAAAAGATTTATGGGGAAACGTAATAGGGTTTATCTATAATCCTCATTTTTCGCTGGCGGGATAAAAGTTTTTAAAAGTGGTGATGATACCCATAAAAGTTACATACTGCGCAAAGCCGTAAATTACCTTAGTAATAACCCCATCGTAAGGCACTTTAATGATAAACGTAAAGTAAGCCTCACAAACGGTTAGCAAAGCAAACGCCAATGCGCCTGCTATCAGCCACTGATAACTGCTCTTATTGGTTTTTCTAAGCAATGCTGTAATATAAAATAGCGAAAGAAAGACCATGTAGATGATAGAAGAGAAGAAGAATCCTGCGGGCATTTCTGAAAAAACAATAAAAAATGGAGCAATAATCAACAATAAATTCAAAAATATCTTACTGAATTCTTTAGAAGATGCTGTAAAAACAGTCTCTTTTCTTACAGTTGCAATGTAAAAAGAAAAACTCAGCATAAAGAAAATCATGGATATGGCTTTCGCATTGTTGGTTCTGAATTCAAAAGTTATATCAGCCACGGCAGCTAATAGGAGCCCAAAAGAATAGGTGTAATCTTTTAATTTATAATCGCCTTTACGTTGCAGAAAATAAAACGTAAGCAGGCAGAGAACCGGAAATGCACTGGCAAAGCCAAGCCATTCACGATGATATATGTAAGCTACTATATCTATTAAACAGCAGAGTACGTAAATCAGTTTTAGTTTAAGTGGCATTTCAGAAAGTAGAACTTGGGACAATGATTAAACAAAAATAATGGTTTTAATCGATAGCTAAAAAATCGTACCAAACTTCTGATTAACTCTCGTTGAGTTAGCGTAAGCTACAATATTTTTTTAGCCTAAGGTTAAGGAAGGTGAATAGGAAATGTGAATATAGAAGTATAATGGAAGGTTTGCGTAAAATATTCCCCAAAGTAGTCAATTCACGTTTTTTGCGAAAGAAGTGGAGTAATGATTATTTGCTTTGATAATCCCTATAAAAATGGCGTATTGCGCAAATTGATACAGTAATTTATTAATAAGGTCGCCGTGTGGTGCAGTTATTACAAACCCAAAGTAAATATCGGTGATGGTTAGTAAAATAAAGGCGATAATACCTGCAAAAAACCATCTGTAGCTACTTTGATTGGTTTTACGAAATAAGGCATTTATGTATAAGAGTGATAGAAATACCATATACAAAATAGAAGAGAAAAAGTAGTCGGTAGGTATTTTGGTGAAAACCAGAAAAAAGGGCGACATGATGAGTAATAAATGCAATGCTACTTTTGCTAATTCTTTCGACGAGGCAGTGAAAACAACCTCTTTGCGCACAGTTGCTATATAAAATGAGAAAGTAAATACATAAAGAATCATGGCTATTACTTTAGCAAACAGTGTTCTGAACTCAAAAACAAAATCGGCAATGGCTGAGAATAGAAGTGCCAATGTATAGGTATAATCTTTAAGTTTATATTCTCCTTTGCGTTTGAGTACATAAATTACGATTAAGCACAACACCGGTAAGGCACCGAAAGGAACGAGCCATTTTTGATGAAATGTAAATGCTACTATGTCTATTAAACAACAGAGTATGTAAACCAGTTTTAGTTTGAGAGGCATTTCGAAAAGTGCAATAGAAAGCCATAGTTAAACAAAAATACGTTTTTTTTGTCATATACAACAAATAGTGCTAAACTTGTTTTATTGGCCAAACCAAAATAATTAGCAATAAGTTTATTGATTTTTTTATACCCGTGTTGTAAAAGTCTTACTTTTGCAACGCAAATTTTGTACATCTAAAAATTCAACAAAATGAAAAGAAACGCAACAGCCGTTTGGCAAGGAACAGGTAAAGAAGGTAGCGGACACCTGACTACTCAGAGTACAGTCTTGAATCAGACACAATATTCTTTTAATTCTCGTTTTGCAGAAGGCGTAGGTACTAATCCCGAAGAGTTGATAGCCGCAGCACACGCTGGTTGTTTCACCATGAAATTGAGCTTTAATCTGTCAGGTGCAGGTTTTACTCCTGAAAACCTGGAGACTAAATGCGATATTACTTTTGAAAACGGTGAAATTACCTTATCTCACTTAACATTGACTGCCAAAGTTCCTGAAATTTCAAAAGAAAAATTTGATGAATTAGTAGCTGATGCTGAAAAGAATTGCCCGATTTCTAAATTGTTGAATACCAAAATAACTGTTGATGCTACTCTGGCATAAGCAGTAAAAATAACAAAGTCCGCAATACATGCGGGCTTTGTTTTACTCCTCCAATGGCAGTTTCAATAAATATCCTGCCAAATCAGATAAATCTTTTTCTTTCAGACCCATAGAAGAAGGTTCAGGCATCAGGCTGTTTTTCAATTGTTTGCGGCTGGCAATATTAGTCTTTTTGATGCTGGTGAGTTGCCCTGCTATATCTTTTAAGGTAAGCGTTTCTCCATCACCTACCAGAAAACCATAATAGGTGTTTTTATCTTTAGTTGTGATAATCATTGGTTCATAACCGAATGCCATACTGGCAGATGGATTTACGATGGCATCAAGTAAACCTGCTTTATCAAATTTCTTTCCGATTTGGGTTAATTCCGGTCCTATTTCAGCACCTTCTTTGTCAAATTTGTGGCAGGTAGCACAATTTTTTCTAAAAACCTTATAGCCTTTCTTCATATCTGATGGCATTTCAAGGGCTAAATTAACCGATAATTCTTTACCGCTTGGGCGCAAGAAGTAATCACTCGCCATCATGCGGATAGACTTATCAGGGTTATTGAAAATATTTTCTGCTACTACGTTCCGCACTTCTTTAGGTAAGCGGTTTTCGCCTGCCAGACTTAATAGCATTTTACCACCTGTTACATCGTTCGCCATTTTTTCTGCTGCTTTTTCTCTAGTGGCTTGCGGCAAAGTTTTGTTAAGCATCTGTTTTTCTAAAGCAATCATCTGTTTCTGCTGTGCCGACATCTGTGTATTGGCCGCCTTTTCCCAATCCATTAAATCTGCCCATTCGTTGGTCTTTCTGAAATTCACCCACCAGAATGCTTGCTCCGAGACATCTTTCAGCGGATTCTTCGTTAAAGCTAACATGGCCGTTACGGCACGTTTATCTTTAATAAAGGCTAATGCTGTAATGGCTTGTTTTCTTTGTGCTTCAGTAAGCGTTTTTGCAGTTGCCCTGAGCTTCAAGTCATTGATTGCTTCTACAGGGTGCAAACGCCACACAAGGCTGGCAGTAGCCTCATTCCAGATAACCGGGTCTTTGGGTAGGGTAGGTCTGGTAGCCTGAAAATAAGCACTTTCTTTCTCATCTAATGCCTGCCCGATGGCTTCTATTTCAAAACGGTCGGTACCATCATAATTTTTTATCAGATTATTAATAATGCCTTGAATAGAAGCTAAAGGTAAATCACGCAAAGCAATGGCTACATCACGTCTGACAGCCACATTTTTATCTGTTGATAATTTTTCAGCAATTGGTAAAATATCAGTTCGTACCTGTCGTAAGGCTCTAAAAGCCGTGATTTTTAAATTGGCGTCTTCATTATCCAGTACTTTTTCTACTTCTTTTATGCCTTCTTCGCCCATTTTAGACAATAGCCACACGGCTCTTGCCTGTACATAAGGGTTTTTATCTTTCAATAGTTTTTTTACTTCAGATACGTTGCCACTTTTGCGGAGTGCCTCAAAACCTAAGTTCCGCACATTAATAGCCGGATTTTTGAGTGTTTCTATCTGCCCTTGCACAGTTGATACATCTATTACCGGAGGTCTTAGTTTTTTGCCTTTGGGTGTAACTCTGAAAATACGGCCATAGGCTTTTTTATCGTGCATGGCGTGTCCGCCCACCACAGGGTCATACCAGTCTGCTATGTAAATGGCTCCATCGGTGCCTGCTACCACATCGCTGGGACGAAACCATTTGCGTACATCTTCGCTTGCATCATGCCATATATAATGGTCGTCAGTTTTTGGAAAAGAACTAATCATATTTTGGCGTTGCATTTTAAAACCACCACCCTGCAAGGTAGGCTGGTAAGAAAAAATGACATTTCTTCCGGCTTCGCAACTCAGTAATGTACCTCTGTATTTTTCGCCTAAAGCATCTCCCTCATAAAACGCAATACCTGTGGGTGAACCAGCACCTGAGTTATCAATGGCAGGTTGCACACCCGGGTCGTCCTGATGCCAGTGAGCCGTAAACATTTCCTGTCCGGGTCTTCGGTCAGCCTGCCAGAAACGGGTGCCATCTGCACTGAAATATCCTGCATTGCCGCCTTCCATCAGATAGCTTACCCGGCAGGTAATCACCTGGTCGTCGTTATCATTCTGCCACATATTACCATAAGAATCAAGCCCTACTTCATAGCTGTTTCTGAAATTATGCCCCATTACTTTCAGGTTTTTACCCTCAGTATCCATTCTCAAAGCCAATCCGCCAACCCACACTCTACCATCATCTGATTTCTGATTGCCCTGATTTGACTTGTTATAGGGCGTGCCGCCATAATAGGAGCTACCTGAACGCAAGGTCCAGCCGCCTTTATCGGTTACATGGTGCGGGCCTGCATTACCGGTATTGAAATGCCAGTTGCCGTCGGGTCCGGCTGTTACCGAATGTAAAGAATGGTCGTGGTCAATGCCTCCGAAACCTTTGAGCAGAATTTCTTTTTTATCGGGTATATCGTCACCGTTTTCGTCGGTAAATACAATCAGGTTAGGTGCTGCCGATACAATAACCTTTTTGCCGATTACGGCAATGCCTAATGGTGCCACGAGGTCTTTATCCTGTACAAAAACCTTTGATTTATCTGCTTTACCGTCTCCGTCGATATCTTCCAATATTACTACACGGTCGCCTTTCTGTTCATTGTTTACCCTTTCGCCGGGCTTTGTATTGAAATTCCTGTAATCAACGGCCTCGGTAATCCAGATACGCCCTTTGTAGTCCACATCCATATTAGTCGGATTATGAATCATCGGTGTTTCTGCCCACAAAATGGCTTCGAGGTCGTCGGGTACGTAGAGTTTATTTTTATCTTCGTCAGGGTTTGGTACAAAGGCTGTAACCAACACTAAGGCAACGCTAACTGAACAGAGAGCAGTGGCTTTCTTAGAGAAGAACATAGCTTATTAATTTGGTTGAATAATTACTTGTCTATACAAGTTACGAATTTAAGAAATTTGCTGATATATCTGAATATGCTGTTCAGTAAATTTTTTCCAGGAGAATTTTTGTGCCTGCGCAATGGCTTTTTTGCCAAGAATAAGACGCAAATTTTTATCGGTGTAGAGTTTTAGCATGGCTTCGGAAATGGCGTTTTCATCGGTGGGATCAATTAGTATCCCGGCATTTCCTACCACTTCAGGAAGCGAGCTTTTATTTGAGGTAATGACAGGTGTACCGCACTGCATGGCCTCTAAAGGAGGTAAGCCAAAGCCCTCGTATAAAGAAGGATATACAAAAGCGAGCGCAGCAGAATATAGGGCTGCCAGGTCTTCGTCAGCCACAAAACCTGTTACAATAATTTTTTCTTTCAGTAATGGATTGGCCTTTATTTCATCAAAGATAGTGGCAAAATCCCAGCCTTTAGTACCTACGAGTACCAGATTCAAATCTTCTGTTTTCTCTTGCTGAATAAGTTTCAGAAAGGCTCTGATGGTACGCTCAATGTTTTTTCTGGGTTCAAGGGTGGCTATTGATAAAAGATAGCTTTTATGAATATTGATGTTGTATTTCTGTAATATGCGTTCTATTTCTTCATTGTCCCGAACCTGATAGAATTTGTCTTCAGATGCGGCTAATGGTGCTACAAATACCCTGTCGGGCGAAATACCTGTTACCTCACACAAATCGTTTTTAGTAGCTTCTGACACACAGATAGGGTAGGTGTTGTCATCGATGCTATCCATTATTTTTTTCATCATGTTTACATTCCATTCGCCGAAATAAGACGGAAATAAATGCGGAATCAAATCATGAATGGTAATTACCTTGACAGGTCTTGATAGCCCTTTTAATATTTGCGGAACAGGCAGAAAAGGTGAATGATAAATGTCATAAGCTCCTAAAGTACAACTATCGAAATCATAAGCAGGTTTGAATCTGGCACGCAAGCGGGTAAAAATCTCCCTGACAATTTTCTGCGGTGTTGACCTGTAAGCAAAAGTCGAAATAATATTGTTTTCGAAGTGGGCAAACCTTAAATCCTTTGCCTGATTTACAAGCGGAAAAGAGGCAGTAGGATAAAATTTTTTCAGATAGGCTATGGTTTCAGGCAGGTGTTCGGTACTTCCCAATGCCAATTCTACGGCATTGCTTTCCGTCAACCCTCTGAGCAGGTTTTCGGCAACCCGATAAACACCTGTACGGGATTGTTCATGAAAAAATCCCAGACCTAATACAGCGCCATCTAAAACAACTTTATTCATCTACTGTTACAGGGCTTACTCTGTTTAAAATTAATTCTTTGATTTCAGGAGTTTCTAAATTTTCCCGATAAACCAATTCAACATTGTCACGGTCGAAAGGCAAACCTACACTTGGCTTATGGTTGTGTATAAGGTACACCGGGAAATTAGCCAATGGAAAAAACGGATAACCTGTACCTTTATAGACGGAAACGGTTTTAGAAAAGATGCAACACAGATGTTCGGGGAAAGAATCGAGTGTAAGGGCAAAACTCGCTTTCTGTGACAGAAGTGCGATTTCGTGAATGTTTATTTTACCCGAAGAATCAATTACTCTGTTGGCGGTAGGTATATCTATTAAATCCCATATTTTTTTTGAAAGACCCGTTTGCCCGCAGAGCAGGATATAATAGCCGGTTTTTTCTAAAATCTCGGTCAGAACCGATGCCCAGAAGGCTGGAGATAATTGTTTATGCTCACCACCCGATTCAGGAAATACCATCAGATAAGCACCTCGGGGTAGCGTTATTTTGGTTTTAATTTTTTCGAAAGTAGCACCTGAAGAAATGTTAAAATACGGCTCTACATCGGTCAGTTTACCCTCAATACCTATTTCGTGCAGGAGCATAAAATACATATCAAAATGGTGAAATTCTTCGGTGGGTACATCAAATTCTTTATCTAACAATCCCCCTAAACCACGACGTGCAAAACCGAATGCCTTGCCCACTTTGATATAAGGCAATACAAAATGTGCCACCGCATCGCTGTAGCGAATGTCAATATAATAGTCGTAAGAATATTGCTGCAGTAGCGGAAGGGCTTCTCTGAAAGTGCGGTAATGTTCTTTGATTTTCTCCCAGCGAGAAATTTTCTTCCGGTTGGTCTGGTAATGATTAATATAGATAGTACGGTCTATATATGGGTTGTATTTGTTCACGGCCTCGCACCAGGTAGGTGCTAAGAGGTCAATTTTTACATCGGGGTATTTTTTCTTAATCAGTGGAAACAGATAGGTAACCGTAAGGGCATCGCCTAAATGGCCCAAAGAAGCTATCAGAATTCGTTCAGGAGAAGTAACATTTATGTTTCTCGCACGTCTTTTAAAAAAAAGTTTCGCATATATATCCACAAAAAAATCCATCACTGTAAATGGAATGGTTTCCCGTGGCGTTCCGCAATATTTTCTCATATACAATTTCTTTAAATCTCATACCCAAACGCACGAATGTGCTTTTTCCAGAATTCGGTTTCGTAAATATCCCAGGCATGGCAACCGAAAGGCAAGCCATTGTTGAGTATATAGGCCTTTTCGGGCATGTGTTCAACGGCAAATTTAAGGGCTGTTCGCCAGTCGGGGATGTTTAATTTCGGAAAATACCGATTCAACTCAATACACCAGAACATATCTTCATTATAGGCAGGATGAGTTTTGGCCAGTTCTAAATATTTTTCTATTTTCTTCTGATTTTCAGGAATCAGACTTAACAGTTTTCTGGTTTTTCTTAAAGAGAATCCACCATTGCCTACACCCCGTTTCATGATAATCTCTTTCGGGCCGTATTTGCCGTAACGTTCTTCTTTTAAATCAAACCAGATAGCTATTTTCTTTTTCAGATTCCATATCCATTCTTTCCATCGGCTATCAAAATCTATTTCAATCCGCCAGGGGGCACCTATATAATCATAACCCTTGCTACACCAGTAAGCCAACTCGTCTTTAAATACAAAAGCATCTAACTGATAAATCAGCATATATTCATAAGCCAGAAAACACTCATAAAATTCCGTTGACAGCAATAATTTATTATAAGTCAAGGTGCTTTTAAAATAAGCGTCATCAAAATTCCGGATTTGCAGTTGAGGATATTTTTCTAACAGATGGCCTACATTCAGCGAAGCAGGCTTGACTAAAATCATAGGATAATGGCCTAAAACCTGAACCCCCTGCGCAAGCGATATGGCTTCATAAGGGTTTAATTGCTCCTGATAAATAGGTATGATGATACAAGCACTGGTCTTTTCCAAAACTAAAAAGGGTTAATCTCAAAGGATGTTCTACTATCAGATAATCGTTCCGCCATCAATCGAAAACAATCCTCCGGTGGTGTAAGCAGAAGCCGACGAAGCCAGGTATAAGGCCATTGGCGAAATTTCTTCTACAGTACCCATGCGTGCAATAGGCAGGCGTTTGGTAAAGTGCGCCAGTGTTTTTTCATTATCCCACAATGCCTGACTGAATTTGGTTTTAATCAGTCCCGGACAAATGGCATTTACTCTGATACCGTCTTCGCCCCACTCTTTTGCCAGTACCTTAGTGAGCATATTTAATGAGGCTTTGCTTACACTATAAATACCCAGACCGGGGTCTGGCGTATGGCCTGCAATGCTGCTGATATTAATGATACTGCCACCACCACGGGTTTTCATAATCGGGTGTACCATCTTGGCCAACTCAAAAGGTGCTTTTACATTTACCTGCATAATTTTATCAAAGGCACTTTCAGAGCAATCTAAAGATGGTCCATATACCGGATTGGTAGCTGCATTATTCACTAAAATATCAATACCTCCATAAATCTCAACAGTTTTTTCAACCAATAATTTCAATTGGGCAATTTCGCCTGCATGGGCGGCTATGCCTGTACATTCGCCACCTGCTGCTTTTATATCATTGGCCAACTCATCAAGGTCAGTCTGTTTTCTGCTACTAATTACTACTTTAGCACCGTATTCAGCAAATATCCGGGCAATCGCCTCTCCGATTCCTTTACTTGCTCCGGTAATAAGGGCTACTTTGCCTGTTAAGTCAAAAACGTTTTGCATAGGTTCAATTATATAGGATAGGGTATATCTGGTAAAATACACTACTGTAAAATCAGCCCGCCATCAACAATTACACTCTGTCCTGTGATGAAAGAGGCTTCTTCGGCAGCTAAATACAAGATAGCACTGGCAATTTCTTCGGGCTTACCAAAGCGTTTCATCGGGGTAGCATATTGCAACGCTTCTAAATAAGCCGCATCGGTATCTGCGCCTTCTAACATCGGTGTCTGCGTAAAACCAGGACAAACGGCATTGATTCTGATACCATGCTTGGCAAACTCAATAGCCGCAGTTTTGGTCATACCTACTACGGCATGCTTACTGGCCGCATAGGCAATATGACCTACCATACCCAGATGTCCTGCTACTGAAGCAATATTGACAATGGTTCCACTGCGCTGCTCCATAAAATACCGTAATGCCAATTTCATACAATACCACAAGCCTTTCACATTCACATCAATGATTTTATCGAAATCTTCTTCCGGATATTTTTCGGTGCGGATACGTGGCCCGAGTATGCCTGCCGAATTTACCAGTATATCAAATCTGCCCCATAGACTCAAGGTCTGCTCAATCATTTTTTCAATCTCCTCAGGCTTTGTTACGTTTACTTTTACAAAACTCACCTCACTTCCTGCCTGCGCTACGGCTTCAGCTAATTCAGCATCTATCGCATCAGACAGGTCAGCAACCATTATTTTAGCGCCCTCACGAGCAAATAAAATGGCAGCCGCTTTGCCAATACCTGAATTTCCGCCTGTTATGATTACTGTTTTATCTTTGAATTTCATAGGGGTTGAGTTACAATGGGTTTTTTAATAGTCGAAATGGGCTTTATTAATAACCCCACCCTAACCCTCCCCAACAGCGGGGAGGGAACAAGAAAGCCCCTCTCCCCACTGTTGGGGAGAGGGGTTGGGGTGTGGGGTTACTTCTCACAAAAATAAATAATCTCACCTGCCGGAAGGGCGTATCTTTCTACCAGTTCTTTTGGCATTTTTATTACAAAATCATCTTCTTTTACTTTAAATCCTGCTTTTTCAAGTTCTCTGCCATAATCACGGCCAAACAGACGCAAATGGTCGTTCTGCCAGAAAACACGTTCACGTTCACGGGGGTCGGTTATGGTAGGGTCTTCAAAAGTATGTGCTTTTGTCCAGTCCTGCGGCGATTGAATAATGCCCCAGCCGCCGGGTTTTAGTACCCTGTGTAATTCTGACATGGCCTTGTGGTAATCTTCTACGTGTTCCATCACGTGGTTACAGAATACCACATCAAAAGTGTTGGCTTCAAACGGAACCTGATGAATATCCATTTTTACCTTTGCCAGAGGCGATTCAATATCAGCCGTAATGTAGTCAAGGTTTTTCATGGCTTCAAAACGGTCGATAAAACAATATTCGGGGGCAACGTGTAATACTTTCAGATGAGGTGCTGTATGGAAATTTGTTTTTTCACGCAGGTAAAGTGCCATCAGCCGATGGCGCTCCAATGCCAGACAATTGGGGCAAAGGGCATTTTTTCTTGATGCTAACCGGCCATAAGGTAAAAATTTATCTAATTTAACCTCACAAACCGGACACTCAACGGTATTTCCTTTTAAAATTAAAGTATAGACTTTAAGGGGAATATGGCTAAATAATTGCAGGTATTTTCTTGGAATAAAACGAAGTAAGAAACTAATAATTTTGCCCATGCTTTAACTTATGAGTATATATCGTTGTAATTTAAGCCCAAAATTAATTATTTTTGTCTTTGTTTTACACCAATATACATAAAGATTCGATAAATTAATGGAAATAAAAAAACGAAAGCCTCCCGGAAGAAGGTTAATTAAAAATATGCCTTTGCGTGTAAAGTGGTTCTTATCAGCTACTATTGGTATGATGCTGGTAGGGTATGGCCTGAGCGTTTTAAGCGAAGCAGGGAATCTGAAGCACTCGAAAGAGCCCTTTATGAGATGGTTTTTGTTGGGTACGTATAGTCTTATTATGGTCAATTCTGGTTTAGCTTTATTTGGGCAAGCCATTATTTTCAAGATGAAAATCGAGAACCGCAAACTGATTAAAAATATTCTGAAAGACCGAGATAGAGACAGAAAAAATAAAAAAGTGTTGACTATTACAAAGATAGAACCGCCCAAGGCAGAATAATATTTGGTTGTTATTGTGCTATTTTAACAATTTATTGAAGAAATTTAACAAGTTTTGGGTATTTTTGTGCCCAAAACTTTTATTTTGAGTAATTATGCTTAGGTTTGCATCAAAAAAGCTCTAAAATCTGGCGGATAAGGTTTTGTCAGGCAGATTACGTGAAGTTTCCTACTAATGAATTTACCTCAATCTGAATCACTTTATAGTCAACCAAGAAAAACGCTTGTTGCCATTGACTTAGGTGAATGTTCTGAAAAGATTATCTCTTATTTATTCCTGTTTACCAGAGATATTACCTGTGAATATACCATTTTTCATTGTCTTGATGGAGAAACTACAGAAAAACAGGCCTATGAGTTTATTAGCAAAATTTTAGATCAGGCTTGTAATTATCGCAATAAAGCGGGTAAGAGTACTATTAAAGTCCACATGGCTCATAACAATCTGATAGACGAATTGCAGCTTTTGCATGCCAAAGAAAATTTTGGTATCATCGTCATAGGCTCAACTAATACAAGAGGTTCGTGGGAGATGGGAAAAAATGCACAAGCCATTCTGATGAATCTTTCTGCAGCGATCATTGCCATACCACCCACCATTGAATTAGCATTTCCGAGCAATGTGAGCATATTGGTAGAGAAAGTGCAAAAGTCGTGTTTTGATTTTTTTAATGCCTTTCATGAATTTGTGTCTCATTATGGTATGTTCCTTAATTTTGTGTTGTTTGCCAGAGACAAACACGAACTGAGAGAAGAAAGAAAACTGATTGAGGAATATCAGGATTTTTTTGATGCTACCATTACTTTTAGTTTTATTGTAGAGCAAGAGCAAACCTATCTTAATTTCTTACAATGTATAGAGCATATTCATTGTGACTCGGCCGTACTGGCCTGTTATGAAGATACAACTGTGTATCGGGCAACGCAACAGAACGGCACTATTTATTGCAGTCCTAAAATGCCGATATTATATATTAAAAGAGATAGCAGTATGAGTAAGCGAAATATTGGGCTTAATATGATATGAGAAGAAAGAAATAAAAAAAGAGGCGCTTTAAGGCGTCTCTTTTTATTTCTTAGCAAGAATCTGTATAGACTATTTTGCGAATTCTGCTTTCAATGCTTCAACATCAACCGCTTGGATATCTGTTTTTAAAGATAAACGTTTGATTTCAGCTATTCTGTTTTTTGCAATCGCTTGATTTCTTTTTGCTTTACGTTTTAACCTTGTTACTGCCATTTTTTTAGGTATTTTGTTCTCAAAAACCCTACAAAAAGGGCCGAGAGGTATTAAAAGTTTATATTCTACATTTGCCTGTACAGGCTGTGATTCAAAATCAGGGTGCAAAGTTAAGAAATTCAATTCACATTTAACAATTAACAATAAGTTTTTTACGCTAATTTTGTGGCAGAATTATTTACATAGCGATAAAAGACAAATGAGTAAACCCAGTTTAGTTAAAGGAACACGTGATTTTGGGCCATCGGTGATGGTAAAACGAAACTTTATATTTTATACCATCAAACATACCTTTCAGAAATTCGGATTTCAGCCTTTAGAAACCCCAACGCTTGAAACCTTGAATGTATTAATGGGCAAATATGGAGATGAAGGAGACCAGTTGCTGTTTAAGGTACTGAACTCAGGTGATTTCTTGAAAGAAGTAACTCCTGAAGATTTTGATGAAGGTGCTAAAAAACTGACGCATAAAATTTCAGAAAAAGGGTTACGTTATGATTTAACTGTGCCCTTTGCCCGCTATGTGGTAATGAACCGCAACGAACTTGCCATACCGTTTAAACGTTATCAGATACAACCTGTTTGGCGTGCCGACCGTCCGCAGAGAGGACGCTACCGTGAGTTTTATCAATGTGATGCTGACGTTGTAGGTACTGATTCGTTGATTTGTGAGGCTGAAATTGTATTGATGCTACACGAAATATTCCAGAATCTGGGTATTACCGAGTTTACAGTAAAAATCAATAACCGCAAGATTCTATCAGGTATTGCCGAAACTATCGGGATGAAAGGCAGTGAAGTGCCTTTGACCGTAGCAATTGATAAACTTGATAAAATAGGTAAAGAAAAGGTAGAAGATGAATTGCGTGAAAGAGGATTTTCGGCAGAAGTAATTGCGCAATTACAACCTATATTTAATTTACAAGGTGATACTGCCGAAGTATTAAGCGGATTGAAAGCATGGTTGAAAAATTCTGAAACAGGCTTAAAAGGAGTAGAAGAAATAGAAAAAGTATGGAACCTGATTGATGCTTTTGGTTTACAGAGTCCAAAAATTCAGTTAGATATTACCTTAGCTCGTGGATTAAGTTATTATACAGGAGCTATTTTTGAGGTAAAGGCCAACAATGTGCAAATGGGAAGTATTTCTGGGGGTGGGCGTTATGACAACCTGACCGGAACATTCGGTTTGCCCGGGCTATCGGGTGTAGGAATCTCTTTAGGAGTTGACCGTATTTATGATGTAATGGAAGAGTTAGGGCTGTTTGCTGACAATCAGGGTGTAACCACTCAGGTATTACTCACCAACTTTGATGCAGAAGCTGAAACTTACTCTTTGCCATTGCTAAAAAAACTACGTGATGCAGGTATCAATGCCGAGATTTATCCTGACCACGCCAAGTTAAGAAAACAATTTGAGTATGCCGACCGTAAAAAAATTCCGTATGTTTGCGTAGTTGGTTCTGAAGAAATGGCAACAGGAGAGCTTACGCTGAAAAATATGCAGTCGGGCGAACAAACCAGACTTACGATAGAAAGTATTATACAAAATTTGAAATAGTGCTATGCTTAAAAACAGAAAACTTATTGCCTACACACTTGTAATTGTAACAACCATTGTTGCTACACTCTCATTTTATTTCTGGCAGGTGTCAAGCAGTGCCAACCTGAATGTAAAAGGTGAAAAAACATTTGTGTTGTATATTCCTACCGGAGGTACTTACAAAAACGTAGTGGACTCATTGCATAAATACAATATGATTCATGACGAAATCTCGTTTCAGTTTTTATCTAAATGGACAAAATATCCTGAAAACGTAAAACCGGGTCGTTATGAAATCAAACCTAATTCGGGTAATAAAGAGATTCTTTCTAAGTTAAAAAGAGGCCAGCAGGACGATGTAAGGTTGACTTTTAATAACATCCGTCTGAAATCAGATTTAATCAAGAAAATCGGTAGCCGATTTGAGTTCAGCAACGAAGAGTTGCTGGAAAAACTGAAAGATAAAGAAGTATGTGCCAAGTATGGTTTCGATACTACAACCATTATGTGTATGTTCTTGCCTAATACTTATTTTGTACGCTGGACCACCACGCCTGATAAGTTTTTAGACAGAATGCACGATGAGTATAAAAAGTACTGGACAGCAGAAAAACTGCAACAGGCAAAGTCAATAAACATGACTCCTGTAGAAGTGGCTGTAATGGCATCGATTGTGCAGTCTGAAACCAATAAGAAAGACGAAATGCCTCGTGTGGCAGGGTCTTATATTAATCGTCTGGCTATTGGTATGCCTTTACAGGCAGACCCGACCGTGAAATTTGCTGTAGGCGATTTCAGTATCAGACGCATTATGGAAAAACATTTAGCCATTAATTCTCCTTATAATACTTACCGCAATGCAGGTTTGCCACCCGGCCCGATAGCTTTACCGGAGCCTGTAGCATTAGACGCTGTATTGAACTACGAACGTCATAAATACATTTATTTCTGTGCTAAAGAAGATTTTTCGGGGTATCATAACTTTGCCGAAAGTTACAGCGATCACCTGAATAATGCACGTATTTATCAGGAAGCACTCAATAAAGCTAAAATTCACTAATGTATCAGTTTGACTGGCAGTACCGCATTCGTTATGCCGACATCGACCAGATGGGCTATATGTATTATGGCAATTATCCTCGTTTGTATGAAATCGGCAGGGTAGAGGCATTGCGCTCATTGGGTTTACGCTACCGGACTTTAGAAGAAATGGGCGTAATGATGCCTGTATATGAATGTAAATCAAGATATATTCAGCCTGCCAAGTATGACGATTTAGTAACCATCAGGGTTATTATCAAAGAAATGCCCCGTGCCCGCATTGTGTTCTATTACGAAATCTATAACGAAGAAAATGTGCTGCTGAATCTGGGCGAAACCACTTTGGTATTTGTAAAAATGGCCACTAACCGCATTACCATCTGCCCAGATGAGATTACTAATAGATTAAAGCCTTATTTTGAATGAGTTTTGTCTGAACTGTGATTTAACGGATTTGTGTGATTACACTGATTCTTAATTGATTGATTATTGAAATTCAATTTTATCGTACCAATCAGAATCGAATCATTTTTCTTATCATAAAAATCAATTCAATCAGCTAAACCACAGTTCAGACAAATAGGTTAAAGTTCAGACAATCTCAAACGCCACCTCCTTAAATCCAAAATACTGTATTCCCCCCTCAACTTCAAGCATTAATTGCCCACTATCAGCTATATCTACAATCTTACCTAAAAATGAACTGCCATTTTTGCTGAATACATGGGTTTCCTGATAACGATAGAGCATGTTCAGGTACTGTTCTTTTTGCTTGTCGATATGCCCGTTTTTCAGTTGTAAGTAATATTTTTCAAGGCAAACGCATAATTCTTCTATTAGTTTTTCCAAATCAAATTCGTCTTGACAGGTGGCTAATCTTAATGAAATAGCTTTATCGTTACTGAAGTTTAACTGATTGATATTCAAGCCAATACCTACAATTGAATAATTTAATCGGCTGCCTGCAATTGTATTCTCAATCAGAATACCACCCATTTTACGGTTGCCTATATACACATCGTTCGGCCATTTGATACGTAAATTTTCTGCAACGTATTTGCTCAGAAATTCGTGTACACCTAAAGAAATGGCAATATTCAGCCTGAATTGCGAGGTGGCAGTAAGGAAATCAGGTTTCAGAATGACAGACATGGTAATGTTTTGACCCGGGAGTGCCTCCCAGTTATTACCTCTTTGTCCACGTCCGGCAGTTTGGTCAGAAGTTATGACAATTGTGCCATCAAAAATTGATTCTTTTTGAATTTTTTCGGCGGCAACGTCGTTAGTAGAATGACAACTTGGCAGATAAATGAGATTTTTGCCAAGAAATAATGTTTTGGGCTGAAAATTGTGCAATTTTTTATTAATTTAGCGTTTGGACTATAAAATACGATTATATTATAGGAATTAATGCTTATATTTAGTTAATAACCAGTACTATATTCTGAACTATGCCGAAATTATATCTATCAGAGAACTTCAAAAGCGGCATATTTCATGCAAAATTAAAAGATGATAAAAAAGAAAAAAGAACTTTCAGGTGAAGAATTAAGTCGCTTAGTAGTGCATGGCATGTTAGAAAAAAAAGCGGCCAATATAGTGGTAATGGATTTGAGAAATGTAAAAAATGCAATTACTGATTTTTTTGTTATCTGTTCAGGAAATACTGATACACAAATTGATGCAATTGCTACTTCAATAGACGAAGAAATACACAAAGCTTCAGGATTACACCCTTGGCATCAGGAGGGAAAACAAAACAGAGAATGGATTTTGTTAGACTATGTAGATGTGGTTGCGCACGTTTTCAGAAAAGACCGTCGTAAATTTTACGACCTGGAATCATTGTGGGGCGACGCAGAACTGACTGAAATAGCTGAAAGTATGGAACCGGAACCCCTTAAACAAATACTGATAGATTGATGTTGTAACATCGTGAACCTTTACAGTTTAAGCAATTTTATGTAAAGGTTTTCTGTATTAATAATAATTGCGTTAAACTTTGAAAAATAAAAACATGGCAGAAAACAGTAACGACTCTCCAAGAAGAAAACCACAGAACAGTGGTGGAGGAGGTTTGCAGGGGTGGATTGTAGCGGCTATTATTATTGGTATTGTAGGCTTTTTACTTTATTCGAGGCAGGCAACCCTTGCTACAATAAAGTATAAAGATCTTGAGCAAATGATTTTGCAGAAAGATGTACAAAAAGTAGCCGTTGTGGAAGGAAACAAAACAGTTGAAATCAGCCTTACTCGTGAAGCGCTCCAAAAACCTGAATATAGAAAAGAATTAGGGAATAACCGTTTTATTATCGAAGGCCCACATCTGAAATTAGATGTAGTATCGGTAGAGTCTTTTATGCGTGATTATACCGAATTTCTGAAATCACCTCAGATTGACCCCAATTACAAAAATACACTTTATCCCGAAAGTATTGAACGTCAGGATATTATGACTATGGTATGGCAATTATTGCCTTTCATCGTGGTTTTAGGTCTGATGTATTTCTTAATGAGTCGTATGGCAGGTGGCGGAGGCCCCGGTGGTGCTATCTTCAACATTGGTAAATCAAGAGCAGCTTTATTTGATGCCGACAGCAAAGTGAAAATCACTTTTACTGATGTGGCAGGACTGGAAGAAGCCAAAGAAGAATTGCAGGAGATTGTTGATTTCTTGAAAACGCCTAAAAAATATACCGAACTGGGGGGTAAAATTCCGAAAGGTGCTTTATTGGTAGGCCCTCCGGGTACAGGTAAAACCCTCTTGGCTAAAGCAGTAGCCGGAGAAGCAAGTGTACCTTTCTTCTCATTATCAGGTTCTGACTTCGTTGAAATGTTTGTAGGGGTAGGAGCGGCACGTGTGCGTGACCTATTTAAACAAGCCAAAGAAAAAGCACCTTGTATCATCTTTATTGATGAGATTGATGCCGTGGGTCGTTCTCGTGGACGTGGTGCTATGCCCGGAGCAAACGACGAACGTGAAAATACATTGAACTCGTTGTTAGTTGAAATGGATGGATTTGGTTCTGATGCAGGTATCATTATTCTTGCCGCCACTAACCGCCCCGATGTATTAGACTCAGCTTTGATGCGTCCGGGTCGTTTCGACCGTCAGATTAGTGTTGATACACCAGATTTAGTTGGTCGTGAAGCTATCTTTAAAGTTCACATGAGACCGTTGAAATTAGCTGATTCGATAGATATTAAAAAATTAGCTGCACAAACTCCTGGTTTTGCCGGAGCAGAAATTGCCAACGTTTGTAATGAAGCAGCTCTTTTAGCAGCCAGACGTGGTAAAACCGCCATTGATATGACTGACTTCCACGATGCCATTGACCGTGAGATTGGTGGATTGGAAAAGAAAAATAAACTGATTTCGCCGGAAGAAAAAGAAATTGTTGCTTACCACGAAGCAGGCCATGCTGTAGCAGGTTGGTTCCTTGAGCATGCAAACCCATTAGTGAAAGTAAGTATTGTACCTCGTGGTATTGCGGCCTTAGGATACGCACAGTATCTGCCGAAAGAACAGTATCTATACCGCACCGAGCAACTGTTTGATGAAATGTGTATGACCTTGGGTGGTCGTGCGGCAGAAGATGTAGTGTTTGGTAAAATCTCGACAGGTGCGCTAAGTGACCTTGAAAGGGTAACCAAAAGTGCGTATGGTATGACAACTGTATATGGTATGAACGATAAAATCGGTAATGTATCTTTCTACGATTCTAAAGGACAAGGAGAATATTCATTCACAAAACCTTATTCAGAAGAAACAGCCAAGATCATTGACGAAGAAGTAAAGAAACTGATTGCATCGGCTTATACCCGTACAAGAGAATTGTTGGTTTCGAAACGTGAAGAATTAGAGAAAATCGCACAGGAATTATTGAAGAAAGAAATCATTTATCAGTCTGACTTAGTAGATCTGATTGGTAAAAGACCTTTTGAAAAACTAACCAACTATCAGGAGTTTATGGATAGTGACAGCGATAATCATATCAAAGAAAAAGAACAGGATAAAGGCAAAGAGAAAAAAAGCGGTAAGAGCGAAAAGAAAGTAGAAGAGGAAGTGTAAAAAACGCTTGCTATTTCCTGAAAATATAATTTCCCTCCATAGAATGGAAGTTCTTATAAGAACAAATCATGATGTGGAGGGAATTTTTATTATATCTGCACTGAAACTACGCTTACCTATTCAGATACTGATTAGGAATATTAGGCATTTTGTAATCAATCTCATAAGCCGATTTCATTAAAGTTGATAGGGTTAGCGGCCGGAATAAATGTTTCCCACGGATAGCCCTTTCCTCATACCAAACCTTTTACTTTAATTTTACTTAATAAACCCAATAGCCAGTACCAACGCGCGGGTAGAAACCTGTAAATTTTTGGAAGTATCATTGTTATAACTGATGTTATAATAGATAGGATTGGTAATTTCAAAGCGCCCCTCAATGAAGAAATGATTAAATTCAAAACCTATTCCGGCACTTACGCCCAGCGAAGGCCTTTTAAAGAGGTCTTTCTTAAAATCTATTACATTGCCTTGCTCATCTTTAATTTTATAGGTTTTTACTACATTCAATAATTCGTTGTTGAAATTAATAGGAAACTCAAGCATCGGCCCTGCAAAAATACGTCCCTGTCTGAAACGTATTCCTAAAAGCACAGGCACATCAACTACTGAATAAGAAGCATTTACACGTTTAACCCTCCCATCAGCCTGCAGAATGTCGAATTTGCCACTTTTCTGGTTATAAAATACCTCCGGTTGCAAATAAAAAGACCCACGGGTGGTACGTACAAAAAAGCCTCCAAAATAGCCCAGTACCATGGCACTATTAGAGATAATATTGTCATTCACAAAAGGAACTTGTGGATTGCCATTGGCACCTACCCTCGTAACTGTTATATCTTTGGTAGTAAAACTATTCAGGTTTATCCCTCCTCTGATACCCCATTGAAATCCCAGGTTATCACGATTATACTCTGCGGCATAATTCTGAGTGGTGTCTCGTTGAGGTTTTTTCTTACGTTTTTTCTCCGGTTTTTCGTCGTTAATCACAAAGGGAGTTACTTTTACCGAATCTTTAGAAACCACTACCGTATCTGCAGGTACTTGGGCCAATAGTGAAGAAGTAATCAAACTCAATAGAACTGATAATCGTAATTTCATAAATACGTGATGAGTATTAAGAATAAATGTTATATAAAGTGGGAAATTGAAGTAATATACGCAAAAATCAAGCCATAGGTAAGTTTATCGCCCACCTATAATAGCTACTGTAAACCGCACCACACATACCAGTTTTTGCTCTTCGTTGGTAATTTTTATGTCCCATATATGGGTGGTTCTCCCTAAATGCAAAGGAATGGCTTTGGCATATACCCAGTTGCCGCTACTAACAGAACGAATATGATTGGCATTAATTTCAAGACCTACTGCTTGTTGTTTGGTAGGGTCATCTAAAGTCAGAAATGAGGCTATACTGCCCAATGTTTCTGCCAGTGCTACTGATGCTCCTCCGTGCAAAATACCAAAGGGTTGAGTAGTGCGTTCGTTAACCGGCATTTTAGCGGTGATGTAGTCTTCTCCGATTTCTACAAATTCTATTCCGAGGTGGTCGCTCATTGAATTTGTGCCGAATCCTTTTAATTTTTCAAAATCAAGATGTTTTTTAAACATGGTATCAAGAGTTATATACGTAAGCGCCTCCTTAAAAAATCCTGAAAAAGTGCAATAATCCAGTCAAAATTTTCGTAAATTTGGAGACCTTTTATTAGAGTTCGTTTAAACATTATTATACGACCTACAAAGGTATCTTTTTCTGCTATACTGCGTTATATTTTTTCGATGTAGCTGCCGCTTCGGCGGTCCGACGGCTACATCTACAAAATATATCTTGTCTATCTGAAAAATCTATCCTTTTCGGCGGCCGCCGCGCGGTCAGAATAATAATATTTAAATAAACTCATATTGAAGTCTAAAGCTAAGTTTTGTTTTAGAAAATTCAATATTTTATTTGATTAATCTAAAAATTACCGTTTTGTCAACAAAAACTATTTATCTGATTCGCCACGGAGAGACTGAATATAACCGCATGGGAATCGTACAGGGAAGTGGCGTAGATTCTGACCTTAACGAATTAGGGCTTTCGCAGGCACGTGCTTTTTTTGAAGCCTATCAGCATTTGGCTTTCCATAAAATCTATACTTCAAAACTTCGCCGGACGGTTCAGAGTGTACAGCATTTTATTGATTTGGGTATTGTTTATGAGAGCCTTGAAGGATTGAATGAGATATGCTGGGGTGAAAAAGAAGGCAAAGCTCCGAACTATCAGGAAGACGAGTTTTATTTAGATGTGTTGCAACGATGGAAAAAAGGTGAGACCAATATCCCGGCTGCTGTGGGTGGCGAATCACCGGAAGATGTGGTTGCCAGACAAAAAATTGCTTTTGAGGTAATATTGTCACGTCCGGAAGAAGAACTGGTTTTAGTGGCTATGCACGGCCGTGCCATCAGAATTTTACTGACACACCTGCTTAATCTTCCGCTTGCTACTATGGACGATTTTGAGCACAGCAATCTTTGTTTGTATAAACTTATCTACGATTACAATACCAAAGCTTTTACAGTAGAAGTAAGTAATGATATAGCACACCTGATGGTTTTAGCTGAATAGACATATTTCCGTTTATAGCAGCATATTTCCATTGATGTAGAAAAAAAACACATCGCTACTTTTTGCTTTATTTTTAGGATATATGAAAAGCTATTCAGTTTAAAAGTTCGAATGATTCTTTTAAAACAGAGCCATATTTCTAATGAATAAAAACAAATTATACTGGTTTTTCCAGATTTTAGGTTGGTCTTTATATAATGGTAATGAAATATTTCAGTACAGCTTGCAGTATGGATACGATAATGATATGGTATCTAATGCACTGGCTAATATTGTGTTATCTATTATTCTGACGCATCTTTTCAGGCTGGTGGTTAAAAAATTTAACTGGGGTACGCTTCACTTGCCACAGTTGGCACTCAGGGTGGGATTGAGTGTGTTTTTGATGACACTTATTCTGGTAGCCCTCAATGTGCCATTAGATGCCAAATATGTAGGCGAACTCCTGAACGAAAAACCTGTACTGGTTATTGAATATTTTATAAATCTGGCAAAACCGATATTGGTATGGGCACTTATTTATATGTTCTATAACTATTCGGAAGAAAGACGCCAGCGGGAAATTGAAGAAATAAAGCTAAAATCGTCAATCAAAGAAACCGAAGCTAAAGTTTTAAGGGCACAAATGAATCCGCACTTTATGTTCAATGCCCTGAACAGTATCAGAGCCCTGGTGCTCGAAGACCCCTCAAGAGCCCAACAAGGCATTACTCAATTATCTAATATTTTAAGAAGCTCTCTTTTGGCCGATAGACGTAAGACAGTTGCCCTAAAAGAAGAATTACGTACCATTGAAGATTATTTAGCCTTAGAGAAAGTGCGCTATGAAGAACGTCTGCAAATGAAATGGGATATTGCCCCCGAAACCCAGAATATACAGGTGCCGCCTATGATGTTACAAACATTAGTCGAGAATGCCATTAAGCACGGGGTACAGAAAGCCATTAACTGGGGATTTGTTGAAATCAATACGAGTGTAGCAGACCATAAATTATACATTAAAATACGGAATACGGGTCAATTACAAGGTACTGAGTCGAAATCGGAATCAGGAGGTTTTGGTTTGAAAAATACGGCTCAACGCTTAGATTTGCTTTATGGAAGCGAGGCATCGTTTAAAATTTATCAGGAAGATAGCCTGACAGTTTGTGCCGAAATCACGATTCCATTGAGCAGTACTGAGGTACGTAGTGTATCTGAGATTAAAAGTGCTACGCCTGCCGTAACTGCCAACTAATTTTATTCACCAATTAAATACTCATCGCACCGGCGACCCGGTCAAAATTTACGATGAAAGCACTTATTATAGATGATGAACGTTTAGCACGTAATGAATTGCGCCGCTTGTTAGAAAACTTTCCTAAAATAAATATAGTAGGAGAGGCAGCAAATGCCGAAGAAGCCCTGAATCAGATTGATGAATTACAACCGGATTTACTGTTTTTAGATATTCAGATGCCGGGTAAAAATGGTTTTGAACTATTAGAAGCCATTGAGGGAAAAGTACCGGAGGTGATTTTTACAACTGCCTATGACGAATATGCCCTGAAAGCCTTTGAATTTAATGCCCTTGACTACCTGTTGAAGCCAATAGATACGCAAAGGCTGGCAGAAGCTATTCAGCGTGTAGAAGATGAGCAATTGCATGAGATAGAACGCAAAGAGGGTGTTAAACTCTTGGGCGAAAGCGATCAGGTATTTGTAAAAGATGGTGAAAAGTGCTGGTTTGTGAAATTAGGTAAAGTACGTTTGTTTGAGTCGATGGGTAACTATGTGCGTTTGCATTTTGATGACCAGAAACCTATGATTCTGAAATCGTTGAATAGTCTGGAAGAACGCCTTGACCCTAAAATCTATTTCAGAGCTAATCGTAAACACATCATTAATTTAGCATGGATTGATAAAATAGAGCCTTGGTTCTCAGGTGGTTTGTTGGTAACACTCAAACACGCCGAAAAAACATCAAACCCTGAAAAAATAGAAATCTCCCGCCGTCAGGCTATTAAGTTTAAAGATTTAATGAGTTTGTAGGAAACAGTTTATTTGAAAAAAGCCACTATTTTTATCAGGATAGTGGCTATTTTGTTTGTGAGAAAAAACATTAAAATTTGTATCCTGCCGAGAGTGCCGCTAAACCATCTACCCGAATTAATGAAGGATAGGTTCTCCCGGTTGAAAATATATTAACTCCTGCGCCAGCACCCAGATTTAATTCAAGGGAGATTTTCTTGAATACAAAATGTTGATATCCTATTGAACCTCCCAAATTTATACTATGAGCCATAAAGTCTTTTCCATCACTTATTGGCACAAACAAAAATTCTTTATAAGTCTGATATATGTCTTTTATGCGATATCTGACGTATGGACTTACAAAAAAGCCACTCAAACTTTTATCAGTATAGTATCTTCTGAACTGAAAAGTTATCTGATAAAATTTATCTCTTTCATCATCAAAATCCCGATAACGGTAATCTCCATAGCCAATATCGATTAAATAAGATTGGGTAGTTGTTATGGATTTTTCAAAAGCAATATTTGCCCCGCCAAATAAAAAATAATTAGGAAGATTGGTTTTGAGGATAAATGGTTTCTCTTGTGCAAAGGTTATATTGCTTTGCAACAAAGCAAATGGCAATATAAACAGTATTGTAAATTGTAGAGTAGTAATAATTGGTAGTTTTCTCATATCACAGCACTATTTAAGAGAAATACTCAGCTAAAAGTTTTTTGTAATAAAGGTATAAAAAATAATTACTGAATAATCAAAAATTAGATTTTTCTTTGAAAAACCGAATATTATTCCAGATAAATGTAGATACACAGATTATTTAATATTTCTAATGTTCTTCTTAAAGAATTTTAGTGAAATACCCTATAGTTTTTGCACTATTACAATTTTTGAAAGCTGAATTTATTGCCTTAAAATTGTGTTATAAAAACCTAAGCCAACTATAAGTTATTACAGTATTTTACGTTAAGAATGTATTAAAACCGTTATCAATTTTTTAAGAATTTAATAACCCGAAAGGTAGTAAAAGTATTTTCTAAAATTTGTAAGAAAATCTTTGTACTCCAATGATATTCTTATCAACTTTGTATAACACAATTTCCAAACCTTCATAATGAGCGACGAAATAAAACACGAATGTGGCATTGCCCTTGTTCGTCTTCGTAAACCCCTCCAATACTATATTGATAAATACGGCACACCCCTTTATGGCATTAAGCGGCTGTATGTTCTGATGGAAAAACAGTCGAACCGTGGTCAGGACGGAGCGGGTGTAGGGAATGTGAAACTGGATGTACCACCGGGTAGCCGATATATCAGCCGCTATCGCTCAGTTGAAAATCGTCCGGTTACCGATATTTTTAATAAGATTAATGAAAAGTATCGGGAAGTATTAAGAAACAATCCTGATAAGTTTAAAGATGCCAAATGGTTGCAGGAAAACGTAGCGTATTCGGGCGAAGTGTGGTTAGGACACTTGCGATATGGAACACATGGAAAGAATGAGATAGAAAACTGCCACCCGATGCTACGCCAGAGTAACTGGCGCAGTAGAAATATGCTGATGGCAGGTAACTTTAATATGACCAATGCCGAAGAGCTTTTTAAGAAACTGGTAAAACTGGGTCAGCATCCGAAAGACAAAGGCGATACAGTAACCGTAATGGAGAAAATCGGCCATTTTTTAGATGAAGAAAACCAACGTGTATTCGACCGTTTCAAAGGCATTTATGAGAATCCGGCACTATCTGATATTATAGAAGATAACATGGATTTACCAAGAGTACTTTACCGTGCCTGTCGTGATTTTGACGGGGGGTATGCTATGGCAGGTATTACAGGTTTTGGGGCGTCGTTTGTGGTAAGAGACCCTGCAGGTATTCGTCCGGCTTATTATTGGGCAAATGATGAAGTAGTAATTGTGGCCTCTGAAAAACCAGCTATCAAAGCAGCTTTCAATGCCAATTATGAAGAGATAAAAGAGATTCAACCGGGCAATGCCCTGATAATTGATAAACATGGCGAGTATAATGAGTTTCAGATTATGAAACCATTAGAGAAGCGTTCATGTAGCTTTGAGCGTATCTATTTCTCACGTGGGTCAGACCCGCAAATCTATGATGAACGCAAGCAGTTAGGCCGTTTGCTGATTCCTCAGATATTAGAGAAAATAGATTATGATTTAGAGAATACAGTTTTCTCGTACATTCCGAACACAGCCGAAATGGCTTTCTTCGGGATGGTAGAAGGTCTGGAAGAATACCTGGCCGACTGGCGTCTGAAACGCATTACAGAAGGAAATCTTTCGCAGGACGAAATCAAGCGGGTACTATCGTTCCGCCCAAGAATCGAAAAACTCGTATCGAAAGACGTAAAACTGCGTACTTTCATTACTAACGACGATGAACGTGATGAAATGGTATCGCACGTGTATGAAATGACCTACGAGGTAATCAGAAAAGGGATAGATACAGTGGTGGTGATTGATGACTCGATTGTACGTGGTACTACGCTGGAAAAAAGTATCCTGAAAATGCTTGACCGTCTGGGTCCTAAGAAAATAATCATCGTATCGTCGGCACCACAGATTCGTTATCCTGATTGTTATGGTATCGATATGTCGAAAATGAAAGAGTTTGTGGCTTTCAGAGCCATGTTAGACTTGCTGAAACAAAATGGCATTGAATATATGAAGCAGGAAGTATATGCCCAGAGCGTAGGCGCCTTGCAGACTAACAATGCGTATGACGAGAATTTTGTGAAGCAGTTATATAGTAAGTTTACAGATGAGGAGGTGTCAGACAAAATAGCTGAGATTGTAACACCGGAAGGGATGAATGCGGAAGTGAATATGGTGTATCAGACTGTAGAGAATCTGCATAAAGCTTGTCCGAATCATTTGGGAGACTGGTACTTTACTGGAAATTATCCAACACGTGGTGGTAATCGTGTAGTGAATCAGGCTTTTGTGAACTTTATGGAAGGAAAACTGGTGAGAGCCTATTAAAGAATTGTCGAACGTCGAACGGTTCGCCGTTGCGATGCAGATTGTCGAATAGAAAAAACTAATTCGATAATCTGTATTGCAGTCTCAAACCATTCGACAATCTGCAATTGACATTCGACAATAAAATCTATTTATTTTTTGCAGGTAGGCTAAACACATTGTTTGTTACCTCTTTCATTCCTATCAGTTTTAGTACATTTCTGATACTCAATGCAGATTCATGCGTGAGTGTCGATGGGGCAGAAGTAAGGTTTTTTTTCATATTGTTTCCTTGGTTTTTAGATTTTAACCAAAATGCGTCAAAAAGATTGCCATTTTGTGAAAATAGGGCATATAACCTGCTAAAATTAGCAAAAGGGTACAAATCAACATCATTGCTGGTTTGTACCCTTTCTTTATATTTAAAAACCTGATTTTTTAATGACCTGCAATTATCATGCAGAAACTTCGTTTGCTTTTTTCTTTTTGTTTGGTAAGCTAAAAACATTATTGGTCAGTTCTTTCATACCAATCAAACGTAAAACATCTTTCAGATCCACTGCTTCCTGAATAGTCAGAATTCCTTTTGATTGCATAGTTGCGGTTTTCATAACAGTACTTTTTATAGTTATTGTTGATAAAATTTGTGATAACAAAGGTACGCCACAAAGCGAATATTCGCTAAAATTTTTGGTTTAATTTTGACTTTTTTTTATCAAACGGTGATGTGTCAAAATGACATCTTTTAATTACTAAAAAATGATATACCACTTATGCGAGGGCGATTAAAAGGGAAAGAAGTATGTTTTAATTGTTGAAATGTGGAAATTTTTTCCTGTGCTTTTCTACACGGTTTAAGACCCTTGAATGGCTTATACTTTTGCCTTCAACCGGGTGTCGGCCGCTGCGTTCAGGTACCCCCAAAAATAAAAAGCAACCACCCAAAGAGTAGTTGCTTTATTCATCACCTAACCACTAAAAAGTATTATGAATTATAATACCGTTAGTTTTTTTCCTTAGCTTCTATTGAGACGTAACCCAACGTGAAAAGTCTCTCAGCAGCTGTGAAAAAAAACAAGTTTATTTATTACTTCTTTCAACCTTCTTCTTGAAACTTCCAGATGCCTACCTCCTTCAATTCTGATTTCTCCGGCATTTTTCTGAATATCTACACCCTGAACAAACATCATATTTACAATATGAGATTTTTGAACCCTGATGAAGCTTTCTTCGGCCAGTAGCTTTTCAAAGTTTTTAAGAGTTCTTGCGGCTATATACTCCCTGTTTTCGGTGTAAACATACGTATAGTTGCACTCTCCTTGTAAACGTACAATACTTTTCAAAGGAATTTTTATCCATCGGTTCGAAAAGTGTACCTTGATTTGCTGATTGGTTTTTAATTGTTTCGGCTGACCGAATGCAGTCTTTACTTTTTGCTGTATAAAATCAATGCTATTCATATAGTTTTTGCTTGAGTTTTCTGGCTCAAACATAGTTGCTAAATAAAAATTATGCAACTTGATGAAACATGTGATTTTACTTAAAGTGCTGAAAATGAATAGTTTATGAGTTTAATAATAGGTTAAATTCAGTAATTACCCCTAAGGATTTGCGTAAATCTACGCAGGCATGTTTCGGGTAATTCTGTTAGTAGAACGATGAGTTCTTATGTAAAAATATACCATATTCTAACAATATGTATATATTTGTAAAATTTTTTATTAAACGGCAGATAAAGTGTTAGACAGAATTAAGGAAGTAATAGATGAAGTAACCACGGCTACAGTAGGCACTAAGGAAGATCTGGAAAACTTCCGCCTTAAATATATCAGTCGTAAAGGTATTCTCAATGACTTGTTCGAGCAATTTAAAACAGTTGCCAATGAGCAGAAACGGGCAGTAGGACAGGAGTTGAACAAGTTGAAAAATTTTACAGAGCAGAAGTTTAAAGATTTTTCGGAAGAAGTAGAAAATGCTTCTGACGACTCGGCCAATAGTCGTAAGTTTGATTTGACGCTTCCGGTTGCACCTAATTTTGCAGGAACAGTACACCCTTTGACATTGACCCGCCAGAAGGTACTGGAAGTATTTGCCCGTATGGGTTTTAGTCATGAAGATGGCCCTGAGGTTGAAACAGACTGGTATAATTTCACGGCCTTGAATTTTCCTGAAAATCACCCTGCGCGTGAAATGCAGGATACTTTTTTTGTGGAGAAAAAGGCTGTACAAAAAGACGATGTATTGCTTCGCACGCATACCTCTAACGTGCAGGTCCGCTTAATGGAGCGTAAAAAGCCGCCTATCCGCTCAATCATGATAGGCAGGGTGTATCGCAACGAGGCTATTTCGGCCAGAGCGCATTGTCAGTTTCATCAGATAGAGGGTTTGTATGTGGACAAAAATGTGAGTTTTAAAAACCTGAAAGACACTTTGTATCATTTTGCGAAAGAAATGTTCGGAAAAGATACAAAGATTCGTCTTCGGCCAAGTTATTTCCCATTTACTGAGCCAAGTGCCGAAATTGACGTTACTTGTTTTATTTGTGGCGGCTCAGGTTGTAATATCTGCAAGCATAGCGGTTGGGTAGAAATTGCAGGCTCAGGAATGGTTGACCCGAATGTATTGCTGAACAGTGGCATTGACCCTGAAGAATACACAGGCTTTGCTTTTGGTATGGGAGTAGAGCGTATTACGATGCTTCGCTATGGTATTAACGACTTACGCCTGTTTTTTGAGAACGATGTGCGCTTCTTACGTCAGTTTGAAGGAGCCTGATGAATAGATTGCCATAATTAACAATCCATGTACATATAAAAAAACTCCCTTCGGTTGAGGGGAGTTTTTTGCTTTACCGTGCGGCGGCTGCTAATCATTCACAACATGAATGACACCATTTTAAAAAAAATCCTGACAAATTTAATTGAATCCTTTCACAAAAGCCGGATAACCTAAAGTCTCGATTTGCTTTTGTGTATTTCTGGCATTTACTTCTGAACTATAAACACCATAGATAACCCGATAAACCATAGGCTTATCTGCTGCTTTACTTACTTGTATAAAAATCTTATCATTTTCTATCTCTCCTTTTTGTACTAACTGACCTGCAAAATCTTTAGCCGCTTGTAGCTGACCAAATGCACCTAATTGTAAGCCAAAGCCATTAGGTTCCTGCATTTTGCCATTCAGGTCGTACACATGATTTACGTCGAAATTCTCAATTTTTGTAGTTTCAAGTTTAATCTGTTTGTCCTGGCTTGGTTTCTTTAAAGGAACATTGGTCCGCACCGGAGCAGTTACTTCGGCCGTAGCCCAAAGTACTTCTACTTCATCATCTTCTACTTTCTCAATCTTTACTTTGCCTTTGTTCGCTTTCAGGTCAACCTTGTCAGACAAATAAGCCACTTTATTGCTTCCTTTTCCTTTGGTGGGGTCAGCAACAGAAACAACTACAGACTTATCTGTGTCCAGATTAGTAATTCTTATTTTTGTGGTATTGCTTCCTGATTCCTTTTTAGCGGATTTACTAAGGGCATCAGTAAAATTAGCAGAGGTTTGCGCAAGCACCTGGCTCGCTGCAAAGCATAGGAATAAAATTCCTTTTAAAGTTAAAGGGGCACGTAATTTCATTATAACGGTTGTTTATGGGTAGGACACCTCCGGCGATTATTTTAGCACGTTACCATCAGTGGTTTTGAATAATTATTGGCAAATAATGTGCCAATTGTAGCCTTAAATAATAAATAAAAAGCCTTAAAACAAAGCAGCAGAAAGATATTTTTTTCTTTCTGCTGCTAACTCGTTGATAATGAGGTATTAAGTATAAACCGGATAAATACGTCGTATTTGAGAAGATTATTTAAACTCTCTTACAAAAGCATACTGCCCGTTTTCAAGAAAATATTTTTGCTTACCACGAATTGAGTCATCGGTTTTGGTGATACCAAAATATACTTTATAAAATGTTTTGCCGTCTATGTTCATTCCATAAATAAACACTTGCTTCTTTTCTGCATCGCCTTGCTTAATTACATTTCTGGCAAATGCCTTGGCATTATCTAAATTAGAGAATGAAGCCAGTTGCAAACCAAACCCATCTAAATCGCTCTTTTGTTTTACATAAACAAAATTCGCAAGCATCTCTTTTGAACTTCCGTTATCTTTAGCACGTCCTTTGTTTTTACCACCATTGCCATTCGGATTTAATTCATCATTAGCAAAGGCAAAGTTGAGCAAACAAAGCATTGTAATTGTGGATATGATACTCTTTTTCATTTTATTGTAATTGATAGTACTGCATTTTTAAATTTCAAATTTCGTGCTAAACTTTTTTTTTGATTAAAAAAAGAAGAAATTTGAGCAAATTCTTTAACCTTTGAGGGTGTCAAACCCATCTTTATCAGCAACAGATATGCTTCTGATGCTTTCGTTTATCAATAATTTATGAAAAATCATTTTCCTTTTCCAGCTAATGGACAATGCCGTGCAGTAGTAGAACGTGTAACTCCTGAAATTGACGGTGGCCGATATGCGATTAAAGCCATAGTAGGCGAAAGCATTACTGTAGAGGCAGATATATTGATTGATGGCCACGATAAACTATCAGCCCGACTCCTTTATAAACATGAAGCCGACAAGGAATGGAGCGAAACCCTCATGCAGTTGTTTGATAATAATCGCTGGATTGGACATTTTTCGGTAGAAAAACAAGGGTTTTATAGCTATACCATAGAAGCGTGGGCCGACCACATTGCTACCTGGATGCACGAAGTAGATGCCAAAGTGCGTGATGGGCAACATCTGAAAGTAGAGCTGATGCAAGGTGAATTGTTTTTGAATGACATGGCCCAAAAAGCCAAAGGAGATGAGAAGAAAGCGATTCAGCAGGCGGCAAAAGCCATGAAAGGGTCTTATGGCCCAGGTGAAGCAAGCTACGGGGAAGCCATACAGATTGCTATGAGCCAACAGATGCTTGACTGGTCAACAAAATACCCTGAGCGGCAGGATGCTTTCAGGTATAAAGAATTGAAAATCTATGTTGACAGAAAAAAAGCCGGATTTTCGGCATGGTATTCCATGTTTCCACGTTCGGCTTCAAGAGAACATGGAAAGCATGGTACATTCAGAGATGTAGAAAATCTGCTGCCACGTATTGCCGAAATGGGATTTGATGTGCTGTATCTGCCACCTATTCATCCGATTGGTATCACCCATAGAAAAGGTAAGAATAACTCGGTAACAAGCGAAGAAGGTGAGCCGGGAGTGCCTTACGGCATTGGTTCGGCCGAAGGAGGGCATGAGGCAATTCACTCAGAACTGGGCTCACTCGATGATTTCAAACATCTGATAGAAGCCTGTAAGGCTTATGACATGGAAATTGCTATGGACTTAGCCATTCAATGCTCGCCAGACCATCCGTGGGTAAAAAAACATCCGGATTGGTTTAAAATACTGCCCGATGGTACCATTAAGTATGCCGAAAATCCACCTAAAAAATATCAGGATATTTATCCTGTTAATTTTGAAACAGCAGATTGGAAAAATCTCTGGCAGGAACTTAAAAATCTGATTTATACCTGGGCTGAGTGGGGGGTAAGGATTATCAGGGTTGATAATCCGCATACCAAAGCATTTGGTTTTTGGGAATGGGTAATTGCCGAGACCAAAATAGATTACCCTGATATGATTTTCTTGTCAGAAGCGTTTACGAAACCAAAGGTAATGCAGCAACTGGCTAAATTAGGTTATACGCAGTCTTATACCTATTATGTATGGCGCACTTATAAAGGAGAGATTGTTCAGTACATGGAAGAACTCACCAAAGGAGAAATGAAGTATTATTTCAGGCCGAATTTCTGGCCTAATACGCACGATATTAATCCTTATATGTTGCAGAGCAAGCATGAACCCTTATTTTTAAGCCGTTATTTTATGGCGGCTACATTGGTGAGTAATTATGGCATTTTCGGGCCTACGTATGAGTATCTGTATCATGAGCCATTTCCTAATAAAGAAGAATATGGGTTTTCGGAAAAGTATGAAATCAAATGGTGGAATTGGGAGCATAGAAATAAACTGACCTATATTATTACGCAGGTTAACAGAATCAGAAAAGAGAATACTGCTTTTCATTCGACTAATAACATTGATTTTTGTGAAATTCATAACGACCAGCTTTTAGCCTATCTGAAAACTGCTTCTGACGGAAACCGGATTTTATGTGTAGTCAATCTGGATGGGTACAATAAGCAAAGTGGAACAGTAAAAATGCCTCTGTGGAAGATTCATAAAAATGACTGGGAAACGTATCGGGTGCATGACCTGATAACCGGTGCTACTTTTAGCTGGCGTGGCGAATATAATTATGTAGAACTTGACCCCTATATTCTGCCATTCCATTTGTTTAGAATAGAGGATATATAAGAATTTAGTGATTGACGATTGAAATATGTCTGAACTATGATTTAACTGATTGAGATGATTTCACTGAGAATATCTTCAAAATATATACAATAACTCTAAACAAAGTATTGTAAATCAGTGAAATCATCTCAATCACTTTAAACATACGAGACTAAATACATACGACTAATGAAAGTAACTAACCGACAATATTTATGGAGTATCAGCAGCTTTTAAAAACTTTAGTAGAAAACGCAATCATCCCCGAAGACCAATCGGCTAAGATTAAAACCTATGAACAAAACAAGCCTTTCTCTGTTCATTGGGAATTGCGCACCCTTTTATATGTAGGCATTACGCTTTTAGGCGCAGGTTTAGGGGTAGTTATTTACGAAAACATTGATTCTATAGGACATAATGTGCTGATTGGGTTAATTTTACTGGCTTTTCTGGGTTGTTTGTATTATGCCTTTAAACACCGCAAGCCATTTACTTGGGAGGAAGTAATTGAAACGGAAAAATTAGATGATTTTGCACTCTTGGGTGCCTGCGTCATGTTTCTGACCCTGGAGGGGTATCTGCAATACCAATATAATGTTTTTGGTACCCGCTACGGGCTGGCTACTTTTCTGCCCGCAGTACTGTTTTTCTTTTTGGCTTATCGTTTCGATCACAGAGGAGTGCTCTCAATGGCCGTTACGGCTTTTGCCTCATGGGTAGGTGTAAACATTGCCCCTATCAGATTATGGCAGCAAAGAAACTTTTCTACTGCTGATATTACCCATATTTCTATCTTATTGGGGATTGTATTAATTGTGATGGGAGGTATCAGCGAGTATAAGCAATGGAAGAAACATTTCTCTTTTACTTATTTTATTTTCGGATTTAATATTGCCTTTGTAGCAACCCTCGCCGGATTGTTTCAGTTTGATATGAAACTCGTGTATTTACTGGTAATGGCGATACTAAGCTATGGCAGTATATGGTATGCCCGCCGCACGCAATCATATCTTTATCTGTTGATGGGGGTTATTTATGGATACATAGCACTGACCTACTGGATTTTTCATTGGGAATATACCAATGGGCTTGATTTTACCTTATATATGCTTTACTTTATGGGGTCGGCAGTAGGTGTAGTGTTTTTCCTGATTAATATCAAACAAATTATCGGACTAAAGAAATGAAAAAGGCATATAATGAAACCTGGGTTGATAATATTGATAATCAGGATATGATTAAGGAATGGTACCAAGAAAAAGTATTAAGCGCAGAACAATTTGCAGAGGCAAAAAAAATGTTTCCGGTAGAGTTCTATCAGCCTAATATATTTATTGAATTTGGTTTGTTTATTTTTACTAATGTAGCCATTTCTTCCACTTTTGGCTTTTTATCAGTCATGCTTTTTTCCTCGCTCATGGAGTCGAGTATAGGTTTGGCGGCTGTTTGTTTAGGCAATGGTGTAGGGTTGGTATTTGTTTTAGAGTATTTCATTAAAAGCAGGAAACTGTATCGTTCGGGTACCGACAATGCCCTGATGTATGTGGCCATAGGGTCATTTCTGACTACGATTTTTGCCATTACCGATTTTCGATGGTCATTATATGCCTATTATTTTTTATCTCTCCTGGTGTTTATTCCTTTTTTGCTACGATACGGTGACCCTTTTGTTGCCATTGCTATTTTTGTAGTATGGATTTGTTTCTGGTTTACTCTTACCATAGAGTGGCCAATCGGGAAGTTGATTGTGCCTTTTGTGATTATGGGGGTGTCGGCTATCAGTTTTTTCTTTACAAGGTGGTGGAAAAAGAAAGACAATTCGGCATATTTTACTGATGCTCAGATATGTATTGAGACAGGAAGCCTGATAGCTTTTTATCTGGGCGGAAATTATATGGTAGTAAGAGAAGGGAATGCGCTATTGAATGGCCTTATTGACTCCACACAGATAGCCTTTGCTCCTTTATTTTACCTGTTTACGCTTACTATCCCATTTGCCTATTTATTTTTTGGGTTGAAAAATAAGGATAGAAAAATGGTAATGGTAGGCATACTGGCCTTTGCTTTTTCAATATTTACTTATCGCTACTATTTCTCTATCATGCCACTTGAATGGGCTTTAACCTTAGGTGGTGCGGCTCTTGTAGGGTTTTCGGTATGGGGGATATGGTTTCTGCGCACACCTAAGTGGGGTTTAACTTATAAGCAATCGCAGGCCAGTAAATACCGTGATTTTGAGGCGTTTATGGTGAGCCAGGCATTACCGCATCAGGGAACAGGCGGGAAAATGAAATTCGGCGGCGGTGATTTTGGTGGTGGTGGAAGTGGGAGTAACTATTAATCGTCTTGAACTGTGATTTACTCGTGCGGCGTCCGCTAATTTTTTGACTTCACTGAAAATGGGTTGGAAGAAATTAATTATTATGACCCCAACCTTCTATAATCAAAAAAATCAGTTCAATCAGGTAAATCACAGTTCCAGACAATCACTCATTCACTAAAACTACTCACTTCCTCAAGTGGCTTCTCCCAAAATACTCTTAATACCTTTGAATTTACTCCGACTTCTTTAAAAAACTGCAACCAGAATAATTGTTGATTAGAGAGGTTATCAGTAGGAGATTTTACTTCTACAAAGCAGTATTCATTGTTGCCCTCATCCCACATAAAAAGGTCAGGAAAACCCCGAAGATTTTCGACAAGGTTCTTCGACATTTCGTGCAGAATCTTTTTTAATGATTCAAAATTAATTACCTCTACTGCTTTTCTGACGATAATCCACATTTCTTCCAACCAAGGTACAAACGGATTGGCAATACCAAATTTCGATTCATATCGCTCACCCATATATACCAGAAGTGTTTGGATATTATCAAAACTTGCCAGATGACTGATGATTAAATCCTGTCGTTTTTCGTAAAAATCAGGCAGATATAAATCGGAAGGGCGACGTTGAAAAGGATGATGAAAAGCTACAAGACTTGGGTCGAATACAATATCCCAGAATATCAACCCAAAAATGGCTCTCCAGGTATGATTTTCAGAAAAAACAGCCATTTTTCCTTCTCTGATATAATAATTAGCTACCCCCATTTCTACCTGATGACGAAATTCTTCCGAAATAGTAATGGAATCAGACTGGTGCAACCAAGAAGTAGTACTTTTTTTATGCACCCGTTTTTTGCTGCTTATCTGGTTCATAAAATCTGTGGCATAAAACCTTTCATCAGCGTTTTTCGGAAATTCAATCATCAATTGGCAAAGCGAAAGGGCTTCGTCAATGAATCCTAATTTTTGTAAGGTACGTACCTGTCTTTCTCGTGATGGCACCTGCTCTGTCAGGCGGAAAGTATTGAGTGCTTCATCATAAAGTTTGTTCTTCTCTAAGAATGTCCCCACTTTCAGGATAAGCCTTTCGTACGCAGGTTTGGCTACTTCGCTTAAATCATTTACCGAGTCAGTAAAATTCATGAACCAGTCATAGATTTCAAGAGGAGTACCTGTATCTTTCAGTTGAGAAAAAAGGTCGTTCTGGTCGGTAATTAACCATTTGTCTTCAGCATCTTTTCGTGTGGTAAACCGGGCTACCAGTTTATCATCGTCATGACTTTCGTATTGTACCAGTCCTAAATCTCTAACAACAAATTCAGTCATGTCGAGGTAACGGTTACCAAAGAAAAGAAACTTCATAAAGGTTACTTCAAACTCGAAACAAACCTTAACTACTGGTTCTAAATCCTGAATTGCCTCCACAATTTCCTCAAAACTAAAGGATTTCAGCAGGGTTTCTACCAGTTCATCTTTTTTAAGTTTTTTATAAGATATTCTTTCGGCATTGGGTACTTTTTCTTCGGTAGCAGCAATTATTTTAGTAAAACGGTTGGCTAATTCGTCTTTCCCGAATACGCCTAATAATTCCTTGCTGAATGTTTCATGTTTTCCGGCATTTACAGGTTCAATAAACTCTCTGTCGAGCAATTCATTCAACAAAGACGGAATATCAGTCAATTCGGCATAAGCCAGTTTATTCACCTTAAAAAACAACCCTTTACGATTGCTGAAGCGGATAAAGAGGCATTGGGCATCTTCACTGAGGCAATAATATTTGCGTAAGAAACGCCACTCGTTTTCATTAAGAATATGCCGATATTTCTCCTGAACAAAATCCAGCAGGTAATTGAAGTATTCGAGATAATATTTGGGGGGAAGCTCGTTTTGATCTGCCATACTGATAAAAACAACAATTGCTTATCAAGGGTTCGGTAAGCTGATTTTTAAACCATCATAAGCCAGCTGGATATTGTCAGGCAGCATTTTGTCCACTTCTGTATGTAGTCCCATTTTATGGCTGATATGGGTAAAATAGGTAAGAGGGGCATTTATTTTCTGCGCAACCTCAATGGCCTGACTTAAATTAAAATGAGAGATATGCGGTTCATGTTGTAAAGCACCTAAAACGAGTACTTGTGTACCATAAATTTTCTCCATTTCTTTTTCAGAAATGAAATTGACATCAGTTATATAGGTGAAGCCACCGATACGAAATCCCAACACAGGTAAGCGATGGTGAAGTACCTCAATAGTGATAAATTCTATTCCCTCAATATTGATACTTCCTGATTCTTCAGAAGAGATTTCTTTCAGGTTTAGTAGGGGTACACCCGGATATTTTATATCCTCAAAGGCGTAGGCAAACTCTCGCTTTAATTGGTTTAATACTCTTGGATGGCCATAAATATTGAGGTGTCTGATACCGTTGAGGTAATTGAACGGGCGAACATCATCAAGGCCGGCAGTATGGTCTTTGTGTTCGTGGGTGTAAATAATGGCATCAAGTTGCGAAATTCTTTCACGCAAAGCCTGCTGTCTGAAATCGGGGCCGGTATCTATAATAAAACTTTTGCCATTCACTTCAATCCAAACAGATACTCTCAGACGCTTGTCTCTGAAATCTAAAGAATTACAGACTTCGCATCTGCACGTAAGCACGGGAACACCCGCTGAGGTACCTGTTCCGAGAAAAGTTACTTGCATGCTGAAGATTGCGGTAGGTAATCTTTGCAGATTCCTACCGGATAATTAAATATTCTTTACAACTATTCTGTTAAGCTCTTTACAACTGTTACCAGTTTATCAAAATTCAAAGGCTTCATTAAAGCATCGTTGAATCCTGCATTTTTGAAGTCGTCTTCAGAATAGTTTTTCGCATTTCCGGTGATAGCCACTGCCGGAACATTCGCTTTTTTCTTATCACCCAACTCACGAATAGCTTTGATGCACTCCATGCCGTCCATAATTGGCATATTTATATCAAGAAGCAGAATGTCAAAGTCTTCTTTTTCAAGTAGTTGCATTACTTGCTCTCCATTTTTTACGGCTGTTATTTCAAAATTCTGAAACTCCAGGATTTTCTTTGCTAAGTTCTGAATTACGGAACTATCTTCGGCTATCAATACTCGTTTCATTGAAGGCATATATTTTGTTAAAGTTTGGTCTACGCTATTTTGATGTAAATATAAGGAAAGAAGCCCTTTAACAAAATCAAATTTTATTTAAGCCTGATAAAATATGTATTTTTGCAGAAATATAATAAATATCCAACTTCTGAACTTCAATTGTAGACGCTTGAATAGAAACTTATTACCCGGGAAAAAGATATATTTTGCTTCTGATTTTCATTTGGGAGCTCCTACACATGCCGACAGCCTGAATAGAGAAAAACGAATTGTAGCATGGCTGGATACGATTAAAAAAGATGCCGAAATTATTTTTCTGGTTGGCGACTTGTTTGATTTTTGGTTTGAGTACAAAAGAGTAGTGCCGAAAGGCTTTGTAAGGTTTATGGGTAAGTTAGGGGAATTATCAGATTCAGGTATCGAAATTGTAGTTTTTTTAGGCAACAGAGATATGTGGATGACTGATTATTTTGAAACAGAATTAAACATTGAGACCATACGTAGGCCCAAAAGCTATGTTTTTAATAATAAGAAATTTTATATAGGTCATGGAGACGGGCTTGGCAAAGGAGATTATGCCTATAAGCTGCTTCAGGTAATTTTTGAAGGTAAACTTCCCCGATTTTTATTTAACAGAGTAATGCACCCGAATTTGGGAATGTATCTGGGAGGACTATGGACTAAATTCAGCTGGAGGAAAAAGAAAGAGGAAGAAAAATATCTGGGCGATGATAAAGAGTTTTTGGTTGGTTACTCAAAAGAAGTGGAATCTAAAGAACACCACGACTATTATATATTCGGACACAGGCATACCAAAGTAGATATTGTACTTTCACCAACCGCCAGATATATCAATCTTGGCGATTGGATATGGTATGATAGCTATGCCGTTTTTGATGGCAGTGATGTAGTTTTGAAATCACTAAAATTTGATATATAGCATACACAAATGATATGGTGATGCTAAGTCGGCAATGCGATTTTAATAGGCAAATAAAAATACTGGTGCTATTAACAGTAAAGGGCTTTAAGTTAAAGTGTTTTCTTTCTATAATAATAATCTTCTTTATAGCCAGAACTCACTAAACTATCAAATTTTGGCGTACATTTTTGATGACCAATACTGGGTTTCGGTCTCCATCAATGAGTTATTCAGCACATTTTCTTTAGCTGCATGCTGAAAATAAGGTAACTCAAAGGCAGATTTGATACTTTTCAACTGACTTTCGTTATGGCAATTGGTACCAAAAAAAGCTACCATATTTTTCTTTACCAAAGTTTCAGCTATTTCCTGTGCCTGTTTAGAATAATAGCCTGTCAATGAACCGATATTTACCTGAAAGAGAACACCATTGAATAATAATCTGGTAAGTGTATCAATATTGTTTAAAGAAATATAACGTTCGGGATGCGCCAATACCGGAATATATCCTGCCTGTTGGATACGATGGGCAGATTCAATGAGATAAGAGGGTTTGCTAATAAAAGAGGCTTCAAATAATAGATATTTTTTCTGATTCCCGAATGATAATATTTCACCAAGTTCAATTAATCTGAATAAATTATCTTCCAAATAATATTCTGCCGAAGCATCTATTTCAACATGAATGTTATTTCTTTTCAGAATACTTCTCAAAAGGTGTAGGGATTGAAGAATATCTTCATATGAGTTGTTATAAAAACCACTCATTACATGAGGCGTAGCAATAATTTTTTTGTATCCTAAGGCTTGAAGTGCTCTTATAATGGTAATACTTTGGTCAATGTTAGAAGCTCCATCATCTAAGTGGGGTAGAATATGAGCGTGTACATCGACAGTTAGTGGGTGTTGGGTAAAAGCACTATTTTTTCCTAATAGAGGTTTTTTGAACAATGTTTCAAACATTGAATTTTGTTGTTTTGTGGCTTAATTCAGGATTCATTCAAAATGGATTTCTCCATGATTACAAATGTAAACCAACACCGTGCCAAAGCACCCCTTTATTTGTAGAAATATACTAAGCGGTAGCAAATGCTTAATATCAATAGGTTAAAAAAAAATATTTAAAAGATGATAAAATTGGTATTATTTATGACAACATGGATGCGTTGTTCATCTTAAAAAATATCTCTGAATCTCGGCAATTCTAAATCTTTTTGTGAGATATTTGGCTGTTCAATACCCCAGTCAATGGCAAGTTCAGGGTCATTCCAAATAATTCCTCCTTCCGAAGATTTATCGTAAAAGTTTGTACATTTATACGTAAACAAGCACTGTTCTAAAGCAAGGAAACCGTGGGCAAATCCGGCAGGAATATAAACCATGTTCTGAGTTGTAGCATCTAAAAGAAACTTTTCATGTTTGCCGAAAGTAGGAGAACCCGGGCGTAAATCTACCGCTACATCTAGCGCTTTTCCCATAATAACTCTTACCAGTTTTCCTTGTGCATGTGGGTCTGTCTGAAAGTGTAAGCCCCGCAATACACCCGAAGAAGATAGAGACTGATTATCTTGTACAAAATCAAAAGGAATGCCATTATCAGCGAAGGCTTTTTTGTGATAAGATTCTAAAAAATATCCTCTTTCATCGCCAAAAATACGAGGAAAAATTTCTATTAAACCCTCGATAGATGTTTGTCTAAACTCCATTATTCTTTATATTCGATTTTTAGATTAGCAGGAAATATTTATCTGCTTTTTCCATTGCAAAAAGATAATACTGACTATCAGGTTTCGATCTACAATTATTTAATGCAAAAGTAACACTTCTGAAATAATTTCCAGGGACTTTTTCAATTAAATCAATAGAATTGAAGAAATTTGCTAAAATTTTTTAATTTATGACCAAACAAGCGCTTTTTGAACAAATTTTATTGAAAAAATCTTACCTATGTGTAGGACTTGATACAGACATAAAAAAAATACCACCACACCTTTTGCAAGCCAAAGATCCGGTTTTTGAATTTAATCGACAGATTATTGATGCTACTGCCCCATATGCCGTTGCTTACAAACCAAATATTGCGTTTTATGAAGCAATGGGAGTAAAGGGTTGGGAAAGCCTGCAAAAGACAATGAAATATATCCCAAAAGAATGTTTTACAATTGCTGATGCCAAAAGAGGAGACATAGGGAATACCTCAGAACTATACGCACGTACATTTTTTGATAAAAATTCTTCAGGCTTCGATTTTGACGCTGTTACAGTAGCCCCTTATATGGGTAGAGATTCTGTACAGCCCTTTTTAGCTTTTGAGAATAAATGGGTTATATTGCTGGCACTTACCTCTAATGTAGGAAGCAATGATTTTCAGCACTTGAAAATTGAAGTTGAAGGCGAGCCAAAAAAATTATATCAACAGGTACTTACAAAGTCGCAGGAGTGGGGAAGTAGCGAATCTTTGATGTATGTAGTAGGTGCTACACAAGCCGATAAATTAGCTGAGATTCGTGAAATAGTTCCAGACCATTTTCTATTAGTGCCAGGAGTGGGCGCGCAAGGGGGTAGCCTTGAAGAAGTATCACGTTATGGAATGAATAAAAAATGCGGGCTTTTAGTAAACTCATCAAGAGCAATTATTTATGCTTCCAGTGGAGAAGATTTTGCTGAAAGAGCTGAAGAAGAAGCAAAAAAAGTACAGCAGGAAATGGAAAAGTACCTTTCAGCAATTGTATAATTTTAAGTTGATAGGCTTATAGCACTATGACAGAAGCTTTTATTCACTACCTGTGGCAATTTCAACAATTTAATAAAACATTGCTACAAACAACAAATCAGGAGCCTATCAAGGTTCTGAAAACCGGTATTCTTAATACCGATGCAGGTCCTGATTTTTCGCAAGCAAGGCTACAGATTGGAGAAATAGAATGGGCAGGCAATATCGAGATTCATATTAAATCGTCAGACTGGAATAACCATAATCACCAATTTGATGGTGCTTATAATAATGTAATTCTGCATGTAGTATGGCACCATGATAAGCCTATTTTACGGGAAGATGGCAGCGAAATTCCGACGCTGGAGTTGAGACCAATTACAGATGGAGTATTATTGAACAAATTTCAGACTCTTCTTGCCAATAAAACTGTAATTCCTTGTGCTTCACAATTCAGGACTGTTTCAGCTTTAGCCAGAATTGCTACTTTAGATAAAGTATTGGCGAAAAGACTGATACAGAAATCGAAAATTGTAGAGGAATTATTAGGGGAAAATAATGGAGACTGGGAGGAAACTACCTATCAGCTACTGGCTAAAAACTTTGGCTTTAAAATTAATTCTGAAGCTTTTCTTCGGCTGGCTAAAAATCTACCTTTGAAAATCCTGCAAAAGCATCGGGATAATCTTACGCAGATTGAAGCCATTCTTTTCGGACAATCGGGATTATTGGAAGAAGTAGACGAATATTCAAAGAAATTAGCACAGGAATATAATTTCTTTGCAGTTAAGTTTTCATTGAAAGCCCAGATGTTGAATGTGCACGAGTGGAAACTGCTTCGTACACGTCCGGCCAATTTCCCGACTATCAGAATTGCCCAACTGGCAAAGTTAATTACCCTACAAAAAAGTTTTTTCTCCTTGTTTACCCAAACTGAATCTATCGAAGATTTACGCAGGGCACTTCAGATTCAACAATCAGAGTACTGGCAGGAGCATTATCATTTTGACAAAAAGGCAGAACGGAAAAGCAAAGGAATAGGGAAAGATTCGGTAGATAATCTTTTAATCAATACAGTTATACCTTTACTGGCTTGCTATTCTCAGAAAATGGATAATCAATCCTATATGGATAGAGCCATTGCATTTTTAGAGTCTTTGCCACCGGAAAGTAATCATATTATTGATATGTGGAAAAATCTTGGGTTAACCATAAAATCTGCTTTTGATGCGCAGGCAAGTATTGAATTATATAACAATTTCTGTAGCCAGAAAAAATGCTTGCAGTGTAATATAGGTGTAGAGATTTTAAAGAAATAATTAAAAACAAAATGCCTTGAGAGCTAAACTTCAAGGCATTTATTTTATCGGCCAAAATAAACCTAAGCACGGTTAATCAGACTTATGCCTGATACCATCAGAATAAAACCCAATATAGCCGGAGCAATTTTTCGGGCTCCTTCTACATCAAATCCCATAAGTCTATTATTGCTCGACATAAAAGCGGCACAGGCAAAAAGTAATAATATTAAGCCTATTCCTGTTAATATTCCTCCTAAAGTTCTTTTAAACTTGGCGTTTTCGTCATTATTCATAAAAAATTAAGATTTAGGTTCAAGTGAATGTGCAAATTCCTTTATTTGTTCTTTACTCTTTACTGGTTTAAAATTTAGCTTTTCTCCCTCTGCAAGCATAAAATCATAAGCTATATCGAAGTCATTCGGGATGATGCCATCAAGAATAGCCTCTCTGATAGCTACCTTTATATCACCTACTTCACGGGATGGTTTCAAAGCAAATACTTCCATAATAATTTCTCCTGTAATAACAGGCTGAAAATTACGAAGTTTGTCTTTAGCCTCCAGTTCTATCAGCATTTCTTCCACTTTATCAAAGTTGCTTAAATAGCGCTTTACTTTGTTCATATCTTTGGAGGTAATATCTGCCCTGCACAAAATCATCAGATATTCAATATCATTACCTGCTTCAAATAATACTCTGCGGAGCGCTGAATCTGTTACACCTTCTTTAGCGAGAGCAATCGGGCGTAAATGCAGTCTTACCAGATTCTTTACCATCTTCATCTTGGCGTCTAACGGCAATTTCAACTTCCTGAAAATACCCGGTGTCATTTTTGCCCCTAATTCTTCATGCCCATGAAAAGTCCATCCTGCCTTTGGGTGAAAACGTTTGGTGGCAGGTTTGGCAATATCGTGCAGAATTGCCGCCCAGCGTAGCCATAAGTCGTTTGATTTGACTGCCACATTGTCTAATACCTGCAAGGTATGATAAAAATTATCTTTATGCCCTTTGCCATCCTGCGTTTCAACTCCCTGTAACTCGCAGAATTCAGGGAAAATGATTTGTAGCAGACCTGTATAAAACAAGAGTTTGAACCCATAAGATGGTGTTCTGGATAGCACAATCTTATTCAGTTCTTCGGTAATCCGTTCCTGCGATACAATACTAATACGGTCTTTCATAGCCGCAATGGCATCGAAAGTTGTTCCTTCAATATCAAAACCTAATTGCGAAGCAAAACGGATGGCTCGCATCATACGTAGTGGGTCGTCAGAAAAAGTAATTTCCGGACTCAATGGTGTTCGGATAATTTTCTTCTGAATATCAGCTACCCCATCAAAAGGGTCAATAAGCTGACCAAAATCGTTGATATTTAGCGAAATACCCAAGGCATTAATCGTGAAATCACGTCTTTGCTGGTCGTCTTCTAAAGTCCCATCTTCTACCAAAGGTTTACGAGACTCCAGGCGGTAAGACTCTTTTCTGGCTCCTACAAACTCTACCTCCAAATCATCTATTTTAATCTGGGCTGTACCAAAGTTTTTAAAAAAACTCACATGTACCTTATCACCTAATTTACTGGCCACTCTTTCTGCTAAACCAATGCCACTACCCAGACAAACTACATCAATATCTTTATTAGGTCTTTTCAGTATCAGGTCACGTACATATCCGCCAATGACATACGCCTCCAACCCCAGTTCAGTGGCCGAACGGGCAATTATGTCGAAAATTGGTTCGTTAGCTATATTTTCTTTAAAATTCATTATATAAGTTGTTGTGTCTTGAACTGTAATTTCACTGAACATAGATAATTACTATAAAGTAGATTCAGTGTAATCATTAAATCAGAGTTTAAGACATTAAAAACAGCAAGTTTGTTTTTAACAGTATAATTACTGAGAAAAGTTGCAATTTAATAAGGATTCAAGATTTTAGGGCGTATAGATAAAAAAATAGCCGATAATTTTATCGGCTATACAAAATCTATTTAAGCGTTACGGCTTTTATTTAGAAAGTTCAGTGGCTAATACCATCCGTATCTTGAGTTTTGCTCCTAACGACATCGCATCTACTAAATCCTGTACAGTAAGCGAGCTTTCTGCTCTTAATACTACCGTTGGTTCTTCCATATTTGCAGTAGCTGCTATCAGCCTTTCCTCTAATTGAGGAAATGGCACGGGCGTGCTATTAATATAATAAACCTTGTCTTTGGTAATTGTCAACGAAATAGGTTGCTTGCTTACATCGTGTGTTGATTTAGATGATTTAGGTAAAAGCAACTTGATTACGTTGGGGTTCCCCAAAGTAGATATAATCAGGAAGAATAACAACAGGAAAAACATGATGTCGTTCAATGAGGCTGTTGATATTTCGGCTTCGAATCTTCTCTGTCTTTTTAATTTCATTCCTATAAAAAATCAGATGAGTGAAAAATTATCTGGCTGGTTCGTTCAGAGTATCCAGGAAGTCCATCACAGTAGCTTGCAGATGAATCCCGAACTTATCAATCAACATATTGATGCCATGATAACCGGCATAGGCAATAACGCCTACAATAAGACCTGTAAATGATGAAATCATTTTTTCGTACAAACCATTGGCGATAATTTCGATAGTGAAGTTTCCGGTAGTGGCAATATCATAGAAGATACGGATAATACCCGAAATGGTACCGATGAAACCCAGAATAGGTGCAACCCCGGCAATCAGCCCAAGGTAACCCATGTTTTTTTCCATTTTAGAAACTTCCAGATTCGCCTGGATTTCCATCGCACTTTCAATGTCTTTTACTGGTCGGCCAATACGTGTGATACCTTTTTCCAATATACGTGAAATCGGCAGGTTGGTACTTTTACAAAGGGTAATGGCCGTACGTAAGTCGCCACGTAAGATATTGTCTTTTAATGTTCTCAGAAAGCCAAAATCAATGTTAGAAGCACCCTTGATAAACAGGTAACGCTCTACAATGAAAAATATGGACAAAAACAGTAAAAATAATAAGGGATAAACAACAACGCCACCTTTCAATAACAGGCTTAGATAATTAATCGATTGGGCATTTGCTGCAGTTGAAGTTGAATCTGTAACTTGAAGCAAAATTGGTTGTAGCATGAGGCAAAGAATATAGGTTTTCGTTATAAACTTTAAGAAAGCTGAATTTAGTATGCAAGTTAGCGTTTTTTTTAAAGTATATCAGAAGAATACCACGATTGTTAAGACTGAAATTGATTAAACGCAATATTTTAATGATTACTTATTATCTGACACTTGATTAAAATCAATTTCGAACGGGAACAAAGAATGATATGGATTTTATTTTTACGTTTGTACAGTTAATTAAACTATAACCTTACGCTGAATAGTTATGAATTTTATCAGGCTGGTACCCAATATTTTCTACATTGATATACAAGAGGCACTTAAAACGTTTGTTGATTGTCTTGAATTCAGGATTGAATATGACGAAATCAAGTCATACAGGCCATTTTGCGTAGTATCGAAAGGAAATTTACATATAAATATCTTTCAGGATGAAGCATTAGCAAAAGAGCATAATCCCGAATTAAGACTCGTAACAGATAATATTGAAGAAGTATATGCCAAAGTTTCTGCATCGCATCCGCATTTATTGCACCCCAATCTGAGTAAAATTACGCTTCGTCCATGGGGTGCCAGAGAATTTGCTTTAATGGATAAGCAGTTGGGAATTGTTGTGCAACAGTGGGGAAAGTAGGTTTTGCGTGCTAAGAATGCTTGGTATTGGGGCAGATAAATCTATTGTGGATTAAATATTTAGCCAAACTGTAAGGTGTGATAGGGGTATTCCTAAAATATTGGAATCACCCTAAAGACCGCACAATTAACAATAGTTATAAACCATTTTCTTGTCAGATGGTTATATTAAAAAAACTACCACAACAATGAAAGCACGCCCTATTATACTAATAGAGGACGATTCTGATGACAAGGATATTCTTGAAGAAGTCTTGACTGAATTAAATCTACCTAATAAAATTATATGGTTTAAGAATTGTATAGATGCCCGTCAATATCTTGATACTACCACAGATAGTCCGTTTATTATTATATGTGATATTAATCTGCCCTTACAAAGTGGTATGGAATTTAAAAGGCAAATAGATAGCAATCTTGAAATGCGAAGAAAGAGTATTCCTTTTGTGTTTTATTCTACCTCCGCAAGTCAGAAATTGGTCAACGAAGCTTATATGGAATTTACGGTGCAGGGTTTCTTTAAGAAAGAATATGATTTTGAACAAATTAAGAACCATATGCGAATAATAATGACCTACTGGGCTATTTGTAAGCATCCTAATGCAACTTAGATTTCAGGAGCCTATCAGGCTCTTTGCAACATTCTTTCCGACAGAAAATATAATTCTTTTTCCGGGGTGAAGTTTTCTTTCCAGTCCAGTTTCAAGACCTTGTTAACCATCTTCAACAGATTATGGCCTTCATTGGGTTTAAGTATATACAAATTGGCACCAGCATAGTAGGTTTCTTCAATTTCAGCATGTGCCGAAGAAGTGCTGAGAATAATACAAGGCGTAGTTTTATAGCGTTTGTTAGTCCGAATCTGCTTTAAGCATTCTTTTCCATTCATTTTAGGCATATTCAAATCCAGAAAAATAATATCCGGCTTGCTGTCTGCGTGTGTCAGTTTTTCAACGGCATCATGTCCATTGCTCACGATGGTCAGTTCTGTCGGGAACGGAAGTTCGGCAAGGGCATCAGAGAAAAAGAACTGGTCGTCTTCATCATCTTCAGCTAATAGTACTTTTATAGGGGCGTAATTATCGGTTAATACATATTTCATAAATGGAGCATTTTATTATCGGACAATTATTCAGGCTAACTGCCACCCACACAGTTTGTATGCATTAATATCAATGGTAGATGGTTTTGTAACTTTGGTGGGGCGGAGAAATAGAAGAATTTTCCGTACAAAATACTTTAGGCTAGGATAACCTGGTTTTATGTTCTAAAAATGCTTCTCGGAATTATATGAGTTTAATCAAATAAGTTTTATATTCGATTGTTTAGAAATATTTATATAATAAAACATATATTGAAGCTTATTATACAAATTATGAACTACAAATCTTGTGTAAGTTATTATACAGTCAGTCTGCTTATATGGTTATTCTCTATTGATATAACATACAGCCAATCTTTGACAGATGTGCAAATTTCCTTTTTGAAAACGAATATCAAAACTATTGTTAGAGATAGTTTACAAAAGCTACCAGACTGGAGTTATCTATCGCCTTATATCAAGAATAAGAGAATCATTCTGATAGGGGAGCCTAATCATGGTTCAAAGGAGATTTTTGAGTTGCGCAATTCCTTAATAAAATATCTCCACAAAGACACAGGAGCTAAAGTGATATTATTTGAATCTGGAATAGGTGAATTAGTTAATGCTGATATGAATAGAGTCAATATGAGTCCTTCGCAAATGATTAACAGTTTATTCGGGCCGTGGCGTACCAAGGAATTTGAAGAGTTAATGGAATATGTTAAAGCTGAGAATATTTCAATTGCGGGGTTTGATGTCCAAAGGTCAGGGGAGTCGTTTAATCTTATATTGAAAGAGGTAACAAGAAAATATAAATTGGACTCACTGATTAGTTATGGGCTTGAATCAAGGTATGGTCAGGCAATGAAAGAATTGACAAACAGAGCGGCGATTTACGATTCTTTAAGTGCAAAAACAACTGAACTCATGCATGACTACAGTAAAATTCAGGAAGACCTGCCTATTGAAAGTAAGGAGAATGCACCCAAGGATTTATTGTTCACTAATCTTACTCTTAATAACAGAATCAGTTATTTGCGGTATATGCTTCAATTTCTTAAAGATAAAGACTGGAGCGCAAGGTGGGCTGCGAGGGATATCGGGATGGCCGCTAATGCGCATTGGTTAATTGAGAATCTATATAAAGACCAGCCGGTAATAATTATCGGGCACAATTTTCATATAGGTAAATATAATGAAAATGAAAAGGTAATGGGGGAAGTGCTGGGGTATATGCATCGTGCAAAGATGTACACCATCGGATTTTTTGCAGGTGGGGGCTCTTATAGTGATAATTCCGGTAAGGAAGTAAAAATGTCTCCTCCGGATACTGCAGGATTAGATGTTAAACAAGTAGTTTCTTCTCTTGACGGCGCGGTAAATTTTCTTCATATTCCTGCTACGTTTTCAATAGAAAACGACTGGCTTAATAAAGATATAATTGTTAATGAGACTTTTATTGATTTGAAGAATAATAATAAAATGGTTTTGTCACAGACTTTTGATGGGGTTTTGTTTGTAAAAAAGGTATCGGCTGCTAAGGTGGGGGTTAGGTGAGAGGATAAGTAAAAATACAAAGTCAATCGAAATTTATTTGATATGTTGTCTTGTGCGGCGTTTTACTTATTGAACTTTCCCATAGCTCATTTATTAATATGCCTTTGTCGTTGTATTGGTATATTTTTGTAGATGAAACTCCATTCGACGATTTTTCAAAAATTTTTGACAACTTACCAGCATCATTATAAGTATATGTCGATGTAATTGTAGTGTTGAAATAGTAAACTTTTGTTTTTTTCTCAATTATTTGTTTGTTATCATTGTACTTATAATTAATTCTTTCTTCTTTACCGATTGTATTATTGGATTTGTCTTCCTCGATAAGAAAGTTTTCATTGTCATACCTATACTTAGTTAGATTGTTTCCCATTAGCTCTGATGTCTGTTTTGCACTAATCGTATTTCCTTTGTCGTCGTAGTCAAATATCAAAGTGGCAGAGACTTCACCAAGCGAAATATATTCTTTTTTAATAAGCTGATTCTTACTGTTATAATAATATTTTGAAATCGTATTTGTGTCGCCAATGCTTGTATATTTTCGTTCTTCGATAAGCTGTGAAGAATCATTGTAAAAAAGCTCTCTATCAGTTTGAAGCGACTTATTATCATTTAATGAACTACTTTTAATCAAGTCTCCTTTGTTGTTATAGAAATTAATAAACTCAATATTCCCTTCACTATCAATTTTCTCAATCGATTTGATTTTGAACTTTATAATATCAGACTTGCTGATTTCTTGTCCAATCGAAATATTTACAAGAAATGAGGAAAAAAGAATTAAAAAAACTCTTGATTTCATGGCTTATTAATTTATTATATCATATGATTTAGGCTTTATTATGGAAATCAATAAGGAACTTCAGCTCCTATAAAGTTGATAATATATTAGTGAATATTAAGGTACTACAAATTCTGACCCATTACCCTTCCATCGCCCTCAACGCTTCTTTCATTTGTTTTATCTGGCGTTTTTTCTGTAGGATAACCGGGGCGGCTACACGTTCTCTACAGTCGAAGAGGCTACAGCGTTCGCAAGTCTGGTTTACATCACGGGTGATAATTTTAGGGTCATCCAGAAACTTAAGTTTGCTTCTTAAATCAGCACTCATTTCAAAACCAATCGTTACGCTGATGTTGAGGTTTGAAATAATGTTCAAGGGGCGTGCCATAGACATCACGAAATACTGACTTTTGGAATCGACGTAGTTAGATATCTGTACACCTACCAATGGTTCTTTTACTTCTCCTTTCAGCTGTAAATCTGACACATCGTCTAAGATATTCAGCGAAATCCAGCGGCGGCAATAGTGTTCATGTTGAGTTTCGTGAGGGGTATGTCGTCTGGCCAGATGCATTTCTTTGGTCAGGTGATAATCTTTCTTTCCGTTTGGGGCTTCAAAGCGCAGGAAGAAAATACCATCAATGCCAAAATATTTGGGTAGTACATTGCTGATACGATGGTAAAGAGTTTCAGGAGTCGCCTGAAAATATTCTGCCAAATCAATCAGCGTTCTGTTACTCCAGGTTGGCTGATTAAATAAGTGTTCTAATTTTTCAATCAGTTTTTCTCTCCGAATCAGAATAGCTCCTGCAAAGTAAGAAGCATTGAAGTTGTTGAGTATTTCTTCAAACGATTTTACTTCTACCCAAGAGGATGTAAAGGGGCGGTCTTTCATTTTCATATATAAAAAGCCCAGTTCACGTCCTAACGTAAACGCCCGTTGGTCAGAAGTGATACGTTTGTTAATTAATAAGGTATTGGTTTTAGGCAGAAAAACCGAACGGATATTGGCAATATGCGGATAATCTTCTTCGTCGAAATACTTAATCTTAAATCCATATTTATCGGTCAGTAAGTTCGTTAAGAAAAATTCATCAATCTGTTGGTCGGCACCAATCTTATGTTCTGCTAAAAAGCGGTCAACAGTATCTTCTATTTCCGGAAAATAATTGTCGTGCATTTCCTGATACGACCGCAACACGGCAAAGTAAAACTGCTCAACCGTCATGTTATAATTGCGACCTATTTCAATAATGGTACTGATAAAAGCACTGAGTTTGGTAGGCGCACCGGAAAGTAATTCGAGGAGGTCGGCAGGGGAGATGCCAAAAATTTCAAAGGGAAGTTCGGTCAGGAAATTTGAATGAAGTAGTTCTGAAATCGGTTCGAGCTTTTTATTGAGCTTCAGCGACACCAGACTATCATAATCTACACCCATTGCCTCTGCCAGTGCCACAATCTTATCAGATTTCGGATACTTCTTTCCTTTCTCAATTTCATTAATATATGACATCGACAAACCTGATTTCTGTGCAAGGTCGGTCAGTGACATACTTTTGTCAATTCGCAGTTGTTTTAATTTTAATCCAAAAACCAGGCGGATATTGTCAGTATTAAGGCTCATTTAATAATCTTTGGTAGTTATAGGGCGTAAGTAAAAATACTTAATTGTTGGTTGAAGTGATTGTTTCTGATGTTAAAGATAGGAAAAAAATATGATGAGCCTAAAGAATTGGATAAAAGAAAGACAATTTTATTAATTTACTAAGAAATGAAAAATTAGCGATTGTTTTAATTGCGAATGGCGAATTGTGAATTAGTGAATATTTGTAATAGAAATTCTTTATGAGACTATTTTTTAAACTGTGTCAAAACTAAACTTAGAATTTTTCTAATTTTACAATAGACAAAGTTTTTTTATGGCAACCAATCAAGACTTCGATTTTAAGGCTTTTCAAGAAGAAGCCATCAAGGGTTTATATTCAGGCAAGCCCTTAACAGGTGAGAATAGCATTTTTGCTCCCATGCTCAAGCATTTTTTAGAGCAATCCTTACAGGGTGAGATGGAAGCTCATTTATTAGAAGAGCGATCATTAGGCAAGTCAAACAGGCGAAACGGTACTTCAAGTAAAAGGGTAAAAAGTAATGTTGGGGAATTTGAACTGCAAACCCCAAGAGACCGTTCTGTAAGTTTTGAACCAAGTATAGTATCCAAGCGGCAAGTTGTTTTAACAGAGCAATTAGAGGGTCAAATTATTTCGATGTATAGCCGTGGTATGAGTTATTCAGAAATAGGCAAACATCTTCAGGAAATATATGGCTATTCCTTGTCTGCCAGTGAACTTACCAGTATTACTGACAAGGTATTACCCATGTTAAGAGAATGGCAGGTACGTCCATTATCACGCATCTATGTAGTTGCCTGGTTGGATGCGATGTACTATAAAGTAAGAACCGATGGTAAGGTTAATACTCGTGTGCTTTATAGCGTTATTGGATTGAATTTAAGAGGTCAGAAAGAAGTATTAGGTATTTATCTGACAGAAAGTGAAGGGGCAAAATTCTGGTTAAGCGTACTTCAGGATTTCAAAAATAGAGGTGTAGAGGATATTTTTATTTCCTGTGTGGATGGTCTAAAAGGTTTTCCGGAAGCTATTGAAAATGTGTTTCCTAAGACCCAAATACAATTGTGTGTTGTTCACCAAATTAGAGGTTCTTTACGCTTTATTCCAGAAAAATACATTAAAGAATTTATTGTTGATTTAAAGTCAGTCTATCAAGCTCCCAATAGTATTATTGGTGAAGAGAACTTGCTTGTTCTTGAAGAGAAATGGCGTA